>JAYYQI010000055.1:0-21140 GCA_036128475.1 Verrucomicrobiota bacterium | reverse complement strand
ATCCTGTTGCGAATAAAGTTCATCGGAGCTTATTCCTGTAAGTTGCTCGTTGAGACTGCTTAATAAAAAGTATGGTAAAAGAAATAAGATTAATCCTGCAATTGCCATGTAGCAGGTCGAAAGTTTTATTTTCTTGCACTTTACAACTTGAATTAAAAAAGGAATTAAAGCGATAGAAGAGACAGTTAACAAGCTCGACAATTTGAAAAAAGCATGAACTCCAATGGCGAGAAAAAATAACAATGACAGTAAGTGAATCTTCAATTTCTGTTTTGGTAAATTCCATTGATCGCTAAAGTAAAGTGACAATGTCAATAACCAGGGGAAAGTTGCGGTTGTGAAAACCGATGCGGTTGACAAGGAAAGTGATCCGAGACAAGCCGCAACTGCCAATAAAAAAGCAAGCACTTGAAGCCAAGGTATGGGGAGCGAAAGAGTACTGGCTAATTTTAACCAACCTGTCCCAAAAGCAATGCTTAAGACGAAGAGAGAGATGTGAATGGAGTTTCCGAGAGAAAAACCTAGGAGTAACCAAGGCAGGGGAATCCACGCTCCCCCGGGCGGTCGAACAATCCAATCGGATTTGTTAGCCGATATGTTGGTGCTATCGGGGGAAGAAAGCACATTGGGTGCAATCGATATGCCGTCTAACCATTGCTTGCTAGATAACATTTGTTGGGTCATATCCTCGCCAACGGAACAGGGTATGTTGATTAGAGATATTCTGAAAATAATATGTAAGAAAAAGAAAATTTTGAGGGGAGAAAGATTTTTCAGCCTTTCTTTGACCGGAATATCATCCAGTTTGGAGGAAATTATTGGAGAAATGAAACGTAAAGTTAGAAAACTTCCAGTCAAGAGCAGTAAGATTGCAAATGCCTTGGGAGTTGAATAAAGCCCGAACCAAGTGGGCGATTTGCTTCTAAGTAAACTTAATTCAAAAGCTTCGAACAAGCACCAATAACCAGGCAAACCTCCTATCAAATTACGCAGATTCAACCTGTCGGGAATTCAAGTGGTGAAGCTAAGCCAATCGGGGTTTTGTTCTGCGTGAACGGCAATTTCATCCAAAATGCTTTCAATCTGAGTTTGAGGTGCCCAATCCCAAGCTTCCCTTGCCATGGAGGAATCCATCACGATCCAAGGTGCGTCCATTGGGCGTTGTTCCATAGATGAGACGACTTCATTTGGACCAAATCGTTTCCCACACCAGTCAGATAATTGTTTAAGTGACATGGAGTTTTCAATACCCCCGCCAACATTAATAATTTTCGGGGCGTCCCAATTGGGTTCAAGCATTTGGCGGTAGATTAGTGAGGCAAGATCCTTAGGGTGGAGTGCATCTCTCACTTGATGACCTGTGCCATTGAAACCAATATATTTGAGTTGTCTTCGCTCGCGAAACGAGTGGATCCAGAAAGAAAAAATACCTTGATCCGCCTTGCCGAATTGTCCTGCTCCTGTCAGCACGCCGCATCTATTGATCCAAACAGGGAAATCAAAGCATTTTCCATACTCTAAAATCAATGTTTCAGAAGCGAGTTTGGAAGCACCGTAGAGGGATAGCGGTGTAGTCGTTGGGAAATCTTCAGAGATTCCAGAACTAGAAATGCCAGTAATAGCGAAATTGTTTAGTTTAAAACATTGGTCGGATGATTTAACAGGTAATGAAGCTAGATCAGATGCTGAGTATACCCGACTTGTGCTAAGTAATATCATTCCTGCTTTATGTCTTTTGCAATACTCTAAAAGGTTGATGCTACCTATAAGGTTATGTTCCATTAATTGTCTGCTGGAGGATTTCCCATCCAAACCGCCAAGTACAGATGGATTGGCAGCACAATCAATAACCCAGTCGACTTTGGTTAGAGCATCAATGTCAGATTGGGAGCGAATATCTCCTCGTATAAGATCAATCCCAAACTTCGAAAATTTAGAGATGTTTAACTCTGACCCTCTTCTGGAGAAATTATCAAGCCCTAAAATGCTTAAATCGGCGTGAGTATGTAAGAGTGCTTTCGCAATGGATGATCCTGCAAAACCACATATGCCAGCAATAAGAATTTTCATTGGGCAGAAAATTTTATTTTAGTTGAAAATCTTTTGTAAACTTCAATTAACGATTCATTTTCAATATTATATAAACATTCGTATTTTCCTAAATAAGCATTTGGGAAATATTTTGGCTCATATTCAATAATAATTGGTTGTTCGGAATAGGGGTAGGACTTTTCAATGATTAGAGAATGATGATAGCATGTATCCTTATTCAATCTAAATACCCCTCTTCTGGTACCGACCAAGATAAGAATAATAGCAGTCGTAAATGTACTCAATAAGGTTACACACTGACAATTTTGTTTAGGTAATTTCTGGAAAATGTATCTCAAACCACAGGCAACTAGGAAGGTAATTGCAACTTCCTTAGGTATAAAATAGCGTTCTACGAAGAGGTTGAGAGAAGTAAGGTGTGAAATTATCCAAAATATTAATGGTACCGATATCCAAAAAAATGAAGTTAAAATAATTGGGATTGAATTTTTAGACTCTACAGAATGAAAAGTTTTACTATTCTTTTTAGTCTGCTTGGTTAAAAGTATTGTAAAAAAAGGAATCAGCATAGTTAGAATAAAAAAGGAGTCATTATATAAAGAAAAAAGATCCGACAGTTCATTTGGTTTTGGCCAATTTCCAAGATGTGAACTTTGTTGGCTAAGCAACAGCAGATAAATGGGTAATGTGAAAATCCACACTACGAATATTGGGGGTGGAATTCTCTTAAAAATGGACTTCTCCTTTTTAGAAATCAATAAAGATAAACCAACCAGTCCAGAAAAAATGATTCCAAGGTAATGAACTTGGCAGAGGCAAAAGTGGGCAAGAAATGTAAGCCATTTATTTTTTTTATCAGCATCATTATCTAAATTTTGCATGCATAGTACCCATGCTCCGCACACGAAAAACATCCCGTAATGACGGGCTTCCTGTGCCTGCGAAAAAAGAACATTTGATTGGGATGTAACCAAAATTGTTGAGACAAATGCAATCACAGTACCAAATACTTTTCGAGTTAGCAAAAAAGAGACTACAATTCCGATGACAATAAAAACTAAGCTTTGTATTCTAAGTTGTTCAATGGAAGTTGGAAAAGCGAGTTGAAGACAAAAATTAAACAAAAAATAGAGTGGGGGAGAGAAATTTATGCCAGTAAGCATGGAATCATAAAATTCCGAAAAATTATTATGCCACACTCCGTAGTAAGTGTAGCACTCATCTACCCATGGTGCTTTGAGACTTTGTAAGTAAAGAATTGATACCGCAAAAATTAGCAGAAATGCGGCAAGTTGATATTTAGAATGCAGGAGTTTAATTGAGAAAATGTTTCCAGTCGCTTAATCTTAAATCAAAATGACCTCTCTGTTCCTCAGGAAATTCATTTCGGTTCACAGCATCAATTATTTGGGGGAGAAGATGATAAAAATCTTCTGATCTATCCCCTGGGTGTAGGGACCATGATTGATCGCTCATAAGGTCGGCTCGCCACATATCTGATTTTTCAAGAGCGTGCTCAACCATAGTTTCCCAACAAAGCATTTTACCAGTTCCACATAATATGCTCTTGATCGGTTCTCTCCATGACAGCCAAAGTGGTTTGAGTGGCAGTAAACTTAGAAATCTTTCCCGATGGATCAAATAGTGCCGACTAGTAAAGTTTTTGAACAAATAAAGTCTTCTCTTTTCATCAACTTGGTATCGGGTTGTACCCTGATGCAAGGATCCATCTTTAGTTGGAGGACCTCCTCTTGGAAGAACACATAAAATATCTTCATTTTCTTCCATGATTTTAATTCCTTCCTGAATCCATGAAAAGCCTTGATCTTCATAGAAAATCATATCGCAATCTAGGTGCAGTACATATTTTGCATCTGTGTCGATAAATTGCTTGAAACTCGCATAAGTCGGATAACCCCGGAAACAATGGGTTTCGGGATATGGATTCCCTAAGTACATCCTATTTTGAGAACGAATTTGTTGCTTTTGATATTCAGCAAGCATCAACTTAAATCCATATTTTCGTTCTAGATCTTCAAGCAAGTTCTGCAAAAGTTGAAATCGTGATTGTTTGACCGTTTTGGACAAAACCCCAGTAGGTTTTCTTGCATCCAATACCAGAGAAACAAGACATTGGGCTTTTTTGCACATCTCTAATAATGAGGGAAGAGTCTGACTAATGAAATTATAGTCAGAACGTGCTGCGAAGAGGTAGGTTTGGATCAATTTTATGAAAATGCTGAATAGTTTATGAATAGGGCATTACAGAAACCAATTCCATAGCTAGGACTATACCTAACCACATCAAAAAGTCCGTGAAAACAAAAATTCTTTTCGCTCAAAAAATCAAAAATATCAAAGAAATAGGTATGTTGTTTGTCTTCTTTATTGAAATCACATTCAAGGAGAATTGCCTTAATTGCATTTTTATTAATCATTTCTGAACTCCCCTTGAGCACAGATAGTTCGTTGCCTTCTACATCAATCTTAATTAGGTCAATTACCTCAATTTTTTCTTTTTGGCAGAAACTATCGAGACTACGGACGGAAATACTGGTGGAATTTTTCTCTTGGTATTTGACAACTTGACCACATAAGTCGGAATCTGGTCTAGTAAGAAATGCTTTTTCATTGCCTTCTCCAAGGGCAAAGTTGTGGCATCTGATGTTTTTCCTTTTTAATAAGTTTTTCTCGATTTCAACAAAAAGAGAGGGTGATGGCTCAAAGGCATGAATGAATGATTGATTAAATAATTTGCAAAAGTGGGAACTAGTTTGGCCTTTGTGTGCGCCAACATCAAAAATGATAAGGTTTTCTTTCAAACCTAGGCCATTTAAAACTTTCGATAATTCATCTTGCTCGGTGAATCGACGAGCAAATTGAAGAATCTTACGGAGTAGCTTCATATCGAATGTGAGTTATGAGACGACATTGATTTGCAATATTTTAAAACTTTTTGGAAGAAAAGGGGATTAGATTCTGTACTTCTCTGATTAGTCTTTGATCTTAATTGTTATCTTTTATTTCAACGACTAATTTTGCAGAATCATGGTGAGGTTTCTAGCAGCTTAATTTCTTTCATGCATCTTAATTCTCAGTCACATGATTCGTACCCTTGGTGTACCGAACTTGAGCTACATTCTGGAGTATTTATCAAGTTGAAATTTTCGGATTACCCGAAGCAACCCACATAGCGAGAACCACCGGAAATAATGGTGCTAGGAATGTCCAATCCATTAGCGATGTGCATAAGCAAACATTCTGGACCTATGAAGTAATCGGTTTTTGAGAGAATAGCTGAAGATTCTCGCATAGATAGTTTGCCTGCATATCGATGGACACTTTCGGAAGTGGAGAGACCTTTGACCCAAGTGGGCACCAACTACGAAGACCATCAATACCTCTTTGATTCCAATTCGAGCCAAGTCCTTCTCCAGGAAGACGAACCAGCGCTGGGAAAAAGATAGCTGCACCCTATGGAAAAGATTACGGATTTTTTCATTTTGCGAGCTATGAGTTCAGGACTTCCTATGGGCGAGAATGTTTCCGATCACTTGGTTGCGGCTTGAAGTCTTAAGAATTTCGAAGTTCAAGTTCTTAAGCTTGTGGATGATGAGGTTTTGATCCATATCGGGTCCCAAGTGATATTCCATACTTAGAAATCGACAGCGGTTTAGTGGTCCGTTGGAACCGTTGCCGTTTAAGATGTCATGTTCATGACCTTCGCAATCGAGTTTGAGTAAATCGACGGCTTGATGATCAAACCTATCCATCGCCTTAGATAAGCTGGTGATTTTAATGTTTCCGCCATCAAGTGGATTCACTCTCGCGGCAGTGTCGCAACCGGGATTAGCCACTAAAGAACCTCTTCCATCCTTCATTCCGACTGCTTCGTAGATAGCCGTAAAGTCAAAGGTAGATGCTTGATGATCGAGGTATGGCTTAACCTTTATATTGGGCTCATATGCGTGAATGGACGAATGAGGGAAACGGATCCGGGCTGCCAAACTAAACAAGCCTATGTTGGCGCCGATATCAAGGACAGTACGAATGCGGCTCTTAGGTATTAATTCCAGCCAGTATTCGTCGTCGAGGAGTATGTCCCTAAAGAGTTCGGCCACTCCGTTTTCATTAGGGAATGAAAGTGGAAACCGATTGTGTGAAAAAATGATGCTGGATGGTGGGCAGAAGGATTTTGTGCGTCCAAAAGTGAATCCCAGGGTCTTTGCTCTTTTATACCTAGTAACTGCAGTGACTATTCTGCTAAGGATATTCATAATGCTCGTTTAGGTGGTTCTTGCGTTGTCTTGTCTATATTGTTTTGGATGGAAGGATTCTTGGTGAAAAGCTTTGTCTATATTTTGAATGATGGAATCTACGGTGATTTGTTGCATGCTTTCGTCGATTTGGTCTGTGTCTTCTCCTCGGAGCCAAGAAGGTGAATCGTCTGTAGAAGGCAGTGATATGTTTATATTGTCAGGGTAACCCAAGCAGTTAACCGGTCTTGCTTTTCCGAAAATAATAATAGATTTGATATCTAACCCATTAGCAATGTGCATCAAGAGACTGTCCGGACCAATGAATAATTGACACTGTGACAAAAGTGAGGCTGATTCACGCATGGTACATTTACCAGCAAAGCGGTGAACTCCCTGGAATTTTGGTTCTTGATTGTCACCCAAGTGAATAATGGAAAAGGTTTTTGAAAGTTCATTTATTGTCTTTTTCCAATTATCCACATGCCAGTTCTTGACCTTTTCCTTGCTCCTGGTAGAAAAAGCAATCAATGGTTTGGACAGTTCAGAAATCTGTCTTCGTGCCCAGTTTGATTCCCTGGGCAGGAGATGAAAATATGATTTATACTCGTATTCTTTAATACCCAATCGCAAGAGGTTATGTTCAACCACATTTTCGTTTTGTTCGTTGCGAACTATTAGTTCAAAATAACTTGAATCGAAGGAGTAGAAGGTTTCTGGTTGATTGACAGAATCAATTTCGGGGTCGTGCTCGATTAGCTCAGGATAGGGAGTTATACAGTTGATTTTTAAGTTGGAATATTTTTTTTTAATGCACCTAATTACATTTGCTGTGATCAAGGTATCTCCACGGGCTCCGAGGCGGTTGACAACGGTAAGCCAATTACCTTTCGAATTGAGTTTTTGAATGCTGTGAATCAATCTGGTATTTTTCAACCATCTGAATTTTGACCAAAGTTTAAATGGATATGAATGGTGGAATGGATAAAGTAAAGGTTGGAGTTCATTTTTCCCTCCTGGAATTTGTCCATAATCTTTCAATTTTGAAAATTAAGATTTTTGGCAAGAAAAAGACCGACTTCTCCTTCCCGCCCTACGGCTTTTTGCGTTGCACTCGATTTAATGACTTGGAACCCAAAGTCATTTAGCTTCTGCTCAATCTGAGGCAGACTACCGCCGCCGGAATGCCAGCTATGCCACTCCATAACGAGAAATCTTGTGTGCTCTAAAATCGAAGGGTAATTTATGATTAATTCCCATTCTCCACCTTCTATATCGCACTTAACTAAGTCATAAGATTTTGAAGTGGGAGAGAAAACATCTGAGGATTTTAGAGTACTGGCATAATAAGATATATCTTTACAGTCAGATTCGAAAATAGAGCCCGCCATGAATGGTCGATCAAAAAATTTTATGCGTGGCTTTTCAGGATTTCCGACAGCACGCTGCAGATATTGAAATCTGTTTTGTAGTCTAGGTAATTTGATCAATTTTTCAAGAGACCTGCTGCAACGAAGGGAAGGCTCTATTAGGGTTGAATGTATTTTATCCTGAGAGCGCTTTGATTGAAGCCAAAGACTAAAATAACCATAATTAGCCCCTATATCCAAAACCTTTAAAATATTTTCGTTGGGTATGAAATCGGAATACTCTTGCTTAATGAAAATTTCTGAAAAGGCATCGTAGGCGTCGTTTTCACAAAGATATGCCCGATAATCATCCTCCAAAGAAATGGAATGGTTGAATTCATGAAAGTAATCTGCATGAAGGTGTGCTAGAATTGCTCTTCGGAAGTAGGTGATTTTGAGAAGGTTGGACCAAAGAGCCTTCATTTAAAAAAAAGTATGTTTTTGAGTTTTCTTCTGACGCAATCTGCAGAGAATTTTTTCAAGATTGTTGGGCAAGCAGTTGACAAGTTCTTGCTACTTTCTTTGTACTTGCTACCCAGATTCTCTAAGTTTTCTACCAACTTTGATACCGACCGCTCATGGATTCGAAGACCAATATTGTTAGCTTGCAGTATTCTATTTGTTGCGGTCTCCTTGGGTCCATAAGATAAGATTGGGCGTCTGGAAGCAATGAGTTCAGGAAGCTTCGTTGGAAAAGAGTAGCGATAGTGACGGTGTTTATGATTATTGAATGAGGAAGGAATGACAAAGCAATGAGCTTTTTCCATGATCTCAAACTTTCTTTCAAGAGGCATGACAATTCCATGATGTTTACAGCCATCTGAATGGATTGAATCTTCAAGGAAATGTGCGGGCTGCCTTTGCCCATACAAATGAAATTCAATCCACGGGTTCTTCTTCCGAATTTGAGATACCGCTTCAAAAAGGTCTTCAATGCAATCACCATGGAGGTGCGAGAAAAGACCGCCAATAAAGCTTAATACAAAGGGGTTTTGCTCAGAGAATGTTTCAACCTTTATTGGAGGAATTTCAGAACAAGTTTGTTCAGCTCCGTTATGCAAGACTTCGATGTCTTTTCTTCCGAGCGTTTGTTCGTACATAGACTTCATTTCCTCTGTGATGCAAACGATTTTATTTGCACTGTGAAGAATCTTCTTAGAAGTGGTTTGTTCAAATTCTGGCGAATGATCTGCTAAATGAACTATGATAGGGATTTTTCTTTTTTTTGCTACCCAGTGAGCGTACTTCATGCACTCTGTTGAATAAATAAAGGCATAAACAGAAGAAAATTTTTCCGAAAGGTGTTTCTTAACCCATGATGAAGAGTAGCAGCCTCTCCACTCTGGAGTCATGCCCATTAAAAAAGATGGGAGAAAACGACTGGACCGATGATAGGGCACTTGAGCCAACAAATATCCGAAACTATCGCCATATTCTTTAAATGCTGTATCAGTGTAAAGCACTTGATGGTTAATATCCCTAAACATGCAATTAAGGGTTACCCCAAACCCGTTTGGAGTTCCTGGTGGTGTTTCGGTAACTAAAAGTATATTTCCTTTTTTAATTTTTTCTTCTTAAATTGGATTTAACGATTTGTTTAATGGTATCGCTCAGGGAGTGATGTAGTGAAAAAGTGGGGTAGTGAGATTTGATTTTAGACAAATCGCTGTAATAGCAGATATGATCACCAATGCGGTTATTCTCAAGATACTCGTAATTTTGAGGGATTCCAGAATGGGTTTGGCAAATCTCGAACGCCTCTAGTATAGAGCAACTGTTTTCTTTTCCACCACCTAAGTTGTAAACTTCACCTGAACGCGGAGACTTGAGAAATAAATCGATGAAATGTGCCACATCTCCCGAGTGAATATTATCCCGGACCTGCTTGCCTTTGTAACCGAAGATTTTGTAAGTCGTTCCATCTAGGTTGCACTTTACGAGGTAACTCAGAAAACCGTGCAGTTCTACCCCTGAGTGGGATGGCCCAGTCAAGCAACCACCCCGAAGGCAGCATGTCGCCATGCCAAAGTAGCGTCCATACTCCTGTACCATTACATCTGCAGCTACCTTGGAGGCTCCGAAAAGCGAATGCTTGCATTGATCTATTGAGAAACTCTCTGGAATTCCGCTAGCGTAGATCGGGTCTTCATAATCCCAACGCGTATCAAGTTCCTTTAGTTTGATTTCATTAGGACCGTCGCCGTAAACTTTATTAGTGGATAAATGAACAAATGGAGACTCAGGACATGCTAAGCGGGTTGCTTCAAGTAGATTTAAAGTGCCAACAGCATTTACATCAAAATCTTCACAAGGGATTTCTGCAGCCTTGTCATGAGATGGTTGAGCAGCAGTGTGAACAATTGCATTAGGTTTAATCTCATCGAACAAACTGAATACTTTTGCTCTATCTCTAATATCCACTGCATGATGATCAAAGTGGGGGAGAGCATTTTTCAATTCCTTTAGTCTCCAAGATGTATCCCCTTGTGGACCAAAGAATTTTGCTCTTTGGTTATTATCAATCCCATGTATTTTATGTCCAAGATTTGAAAAGTATGCACAAACCTCAGAACCAATGAGCCCGGAAGAACCAGTCACTAAAATCTTCATATTTTAATTATTCCTTAAAAAAATAGCATCTACTTGAAGTAGTTCGCTTGTTTTTTCATTTTTAAAACCTGGTGAAATATGAATAAGACAAAATCCCAAATCATACATATACTGGTACATTTCTTGAAACAGTACATCGTCTGCGTAGAGTTTTTTAAATGACATTTCTAATTGCAGCATTTTAATTTTTTTTAAGCTTTTACTGGCTCCAAAAAGTATCTTTTGTTCGAAACCTTGTGCATCAATCTTTGCAAAGATATTCACTTCTTTTCTTTGAATACTAGGCAGTAAAGTATCTAATTTTTGTACTTTTACTTGAATTTTTTCGTTTGTAAAATGTGACTCAGGGAAAGCATCTTGATGACTTTTTAGCATCTCTGAAAGAGAACTACTCTCACTATATTTTGACAAATGGAAGTCAGCTTCTTCGTCTTTGTCTCCGAGTGCGACTTTTACCACATCCCAATTGAGATCCGATTTCGCCCTTGCCGCAATTTTTTTATAAGCTGAATCTTGAGGTTCAAATGATATTATCCTGCCCTTGTAATGGTTTTTACGTAAGTTTCCCGCCCAGTAACCTGTACTTGCACCTACATCCAAAATAAGATCAATCTCATACTTATTTAGTAGTTCCTGTTTAAAGCCCTCAGGGGTGGAAACAAAAGGAACAAATGACCAAGATTGGTTTTTTTTTCTTATAATAACTCCAAATTTGGATAAGAGAGTTTTTAACCAAAAATTAAATAATTTCATTTATATTTAACCAACGATCTGAATAGTTTTAATCTCTGAGATTTGTAGACTTTCTTTCAGTCAAAATTTCTTCAAACCATGACAAGTAGCTATCCAACATTCTAGTTTCAGTGTATAAATTCATGGCACGCTCTTTACTTGCTATTCCCATTTTTGCTAGAAGCGTATTGTTGCCAATTAAACCTAATAGTGAATCGATAATTTCATTGGTTTGATGATTAAAGAAACAATAGCCCGTTTTATCGTGGACTATTTGTTCTGGTATACCACCTACTCTGCTGCCGATAACCGGCAAACCACAATGCATGGCTTCTAAAATTGTCGTTGGGAAATTCTCAGCATTGGCAAGGTGTAAATATATGTCCGAGATTTGATAATATTTAACGATTTCTTCTCTATCGTGTATCCATCCCATGCTTTTTAATTTTATATTTTCTCCAAAAAATTGATCTTCAAAAGTGTCGCCCAATACAAGAAAAGTGATTTGCATATTTTGAGAATGCTTTGCCAAGCACTTAAGTAATTTCAATAGATTTTCAAAGCCTTTCGTGGGATTTTTAGTTGCCGCGTTACCAATAAAAAGAATAATCTTTTCACTAGAAGCATATCCTAGTTCTTTTCTTAATTTATTTCTATCTCCGATTTGGAAAATTGCCTCATTTACCCCATTAGGAATGTGTCGAAATTCAACTGAACCTTCTCCAAGAATAGATTGCTTTGCCATGTTATTTAGCCATTGAGAAGGTGCTGAAACATAAAACTTTGATTTTTGGTATATATTTTTCTTGCGATTCTGATTCCACCTACATGCATCTCTTTTAGTTGCTATAGGTCTATCCGGGTAAGGGCATTTAATGCATTGGCTTTTCCATTGTTCACATTCATATGGGTGGACGCAATGACCAGTGAACATCCAACAGTCATGCAAAGTAATAAATGTTGGAAAGTTTAGGGAAATTTTTGCAAGCTGTTTAAGGTCGAAAAAATCACTATGTAGATTGTGGCAATGCACAATATCTGGAATCATTTCCGCTTTAGTTACGATTTGTTCAGTACCAGGATAGTTGAAATCTTCTAATCCAATGGAGGATTGAAATTCCCTTAGGGGTTCTGTCCATGGAAGAAAATGTGATAGTACTTTTGGAACAATTGGGATATTTGCTTGTAAATTTTTATTCAAAAGACTTTTGGTCTGTCGATAAATAATATTACGTTTTTTTTCGTTCGGAACTTCATAAATTGCCTCCCAATTGGAATTTTTGTGCCGTACGGCCATTCGAGTTTGATTGCCCGTGCCTATGTAGCCTCGAAGTAATGCACAGGCTATTTGGTTAGCTCCGCCACCATTTTCTTCGGCATGTATTTTAAGTATTTTCAAAAATTCAAAACCTCAACCGTATACAGAATGCAACCATTTCCTGAAATTATCTCCTGATAAGTCGGGAACTTGGAACCTTGGAATTTCGAAAATGTTTGAATGTCGATCAACCCGGCAGGAATTTACTGAAAATGCGCTTTCAAAACCGGCCTCATCGACGACCTGAACGGCATCTTGTCCATAATTTTCACTAAACCCGAATGGATAAGAAAAAGTAACCGTATTTTCATTTATTATTTTCCCTAATTCATTTTTACTCGCAACGATTTCCTGCTTCATCCTTTTGTAAGGTAATTTCGACAAAGCACAGTGATTGACGGTATGAGCTCCAAAAGTAAATAAAGGAGAAGCATTAAAACGAATTAACTCTTCTTTATGCATCGCTCGATAACTTTGCCTACAAACAGGTGCCTCCGAGCACTGTTCCCATAGTTGATTTAAGCAATTCTCTCTTTCATTTATATCTAGTGTTTTGAGTAATTTCTGACAAGATAAGAATGCTTCTAGACGAGGATTATTTGATGCATCTTGTGCTGCATTCCAATTTCTAAGAACTATAGATTTATCTTTATCCAAATTATCCCAGGGTGCCAAAGAAAAATCAATTTTTGAATCTCCGCGTTCTATACTTATGTTTTTCGGCAGTTCGTGATTGCAAAGAAAATATTGTTCAAGCTCGTCCCACCAAAACTCCCGAACTTTGCCTATGTAACCAGTTGCGATAAAAAACAAGCATGGCAATCCATGTTTTTCTAAAAGCGGTTTTGCCACTTCTAAATTATCTAGATAACCATCATCAAATGTGATGCAGACCGACTTACTCGGTAGTTTGTCTTTTTTTAAGGCATCAACTAATTCTTCGTAACTAATCACATTGAAATTTTTTTCTAAGTAGCGAAGCTGCGACTCAAAATTTTCAGGTGATACTGCTAATAATTGTGAATCTACATCGAGATTAATGATTCTATGATAAAGAAGAACCAAAACTTCACGCCTAACAATTGAGGCCAGTGAGTTGACCGATTTTTTAACAAAACATCTTACATTATTTTTAAGTGTACCCATTTACTAATTCTTGCTTGCTTTTACGCAAATGGAAACAGGGTAGTCCTCATCATAATAGTCAAGTTCATCCTTTTTGAGTTCTTCGGCGACAATACCTTGGATAAACGCAGTGGCAACTAAGGCGTTTCCATATTGTGAAACTTGAATTTTTTGCAATGGAAAATACTCTGCGAATACTTGGGCGGAAGATAGACCTGTGAAACGCCAGTAATCTCCCCACCGATCCATGTCAAAGCGCGAAACCTGCGATATTCCCGAAAGCGTTGCCAAGAGGACACCATTAGGTTTTAAAATTCTTTTTAAGTTATTAATCGCACTTCGGAAGTCATAAATAAAAGGCAATGTTTGAGTCACGATGGCACAATCAAAGGATTCGCTAACCAAACCCTTGCCTGTAACAAGATCTCCGACAATTTCATTCTCGCTTCCGGTTTTCTTCAAGTGTAAGGCATGCGCCTTGTATTCCCCCGAAGCAAATTTCTCCGTGTAGCGAGTTTCAGCAATTTCCAACACATTTCCTCTTATGAAAGTTGCCTGAGAATGAAGGAATTTCTCGATATAGTAACGATCCACTGCTGTTCCAACATAAGCACCAAAGTCTCTATTAAAAGGTTGTAGATTTCTAAAACTTCCCCATCGCACTTTTTTACTAACAGGTAAGTTTTTCTTGTAGAGAATTTTTAAACGCTCTGGAATAAACTTTTGTAAATAATGCAATTATTTAAATGATTTAGTAGCTCGAATACAAATGGAAACAGGGTAATCTCGGTCCTCATAATTCAACTCTTTTACGCTTAATTCTTCCCAAGATATTCCATGCAAAAAACTAGTAGCAGTTAAAACGTTCCCATAGCTCTGGACATGGATCAGTTCGGGGTCAAAAATTTCTTCGAAAAGCATTCGAATAGATTTATCGGTAAAGCGCCAATAATCCCCCCAGCGGTCCATATCAAAGCGCGAAATCTGAGCAATACCAAATACCGATGCCAAAATTGCTCCTCCTGGCTTTAAAATGCGAAAGCTATTCCGAATGGCTCCGCGGATATCATAGATTACAGGAAGTGTTTGAGTCAGTAAAAGACAGTCAAAGCACTCGTCATCTAAACCATGGCCTGTAGCTAAATCGCCTATGATATCATAGTCATTACAAGCTTCATTAATCTGAAGGGCAAAGGGTGTCACTTGACTACAACCAAACTTACGTGTGTAGTCCACTCCTCCAATCTCCAGGACCTTACCGTCAATCACAGATCGGTTCATCTCTAAAAATTTTTCAATGTAATACCTATCGACAGGATTTCCTCTATTAAAACCAAAGTCTCTATCAAATGGTTCTAGCCTGCGTAGATTGCCCCAACGCACTTTTTCCATTTTTTTCTTTTGGTGCGAATAACATAGTAGAATAAATTTTGTTTTGGCTAAAATAGATTTGATTAAAGATTTTAGATTCATCCAATAAATTTAACAGCCAAACCACTTAGCCCAAGCCTCTGTTTTTTTCATTCCAGCTTGCAAATCAAATATAGGCTGATAATTGATCATTTTTTGAGCTTTTTCCACAGAAACAGCGGCAGTCCCAGAATAGATTGCAGCTTCATCTGGGTGCAGAGGAATCAGAGGTTTTTCTATTTCACAGTTAGAATTTCTAAGATCAGGAAATTCAACAATTTGGTTCATCAAGCCATCTGAAATTTTCCTTGGAAAGAATTTTTTCACGAAAAGATAAGGAATTTTAATTGGGGTTAGCTCTCTTATCTTATGCCTTAACTCTTGATCGCTTAAAATATTTTTTAGCTGGGAGAAAAAAGGTAGGGGGCGCTGAGTTTCCTCAAAGAAATGTATGGTTTCTTTTAAAGTCATAGAAACAAAATCACCTTTTATTTGTAGCATCTCTTCATAGCTCCGCCAAAAATCTCTCCAAGTACTAGTTTTCTCCCCTGAGATTAAAAAGCGTTCACCGTTGCCATTTTCAGATAATACTGCGCAAATCATACCTTGAATAAGGTCGTCAACATATACCGCGTTGCATGTTCCGCCACCTTGGTCGATCAAAACCACCTTTGTTTTTCTTAGTGCATTGATTCGACCGATGGTCCACATTTTAGAAAATGGTCCATAAACAATAGTTGGTTGAATGACGACGACCGGATAACTTTTTTCTTTCGCAAATGAGAGTGCGAGATTTTCTCCATCAAGTTTACTATCTCCATAGCATCCGGCACCGTACTTGCCCGGGATTTCTTCAGAAATAATACCATTTTGAGGGTTTCCGTATACCGATAAGGTGCTCGTGTGGATAACCTTCCGAACCTTTTTTTGCATAGCGATTTCGAGTAGGTTCTCAAGGGCATCTACGTTAATTTTACGAAGGTATTCATCAGTCCCTCCCATTGCAGCAGCAAGGTTGAATATAACATCAACTCCGGAAACAGCTTTCTCAATTACAATCTTGTCATCCAAGGAACCAGAGATAATTTTTACAGGAAAGCGAGCTATAAAGGGCAGTTTTGCGAAATCTCGAACTAGAACAGAGATCTCACATTTGTACTTTTCTATCAAAACTTCAACTAGTCTTGAACCAATAAATCCAGTTGCACCTGTTACTAAAACCTTTTTTCCCTTCAATTCCATACTAAAGGAATCTAGTAAGGCTGGTAAAAATTCCTGTTTGCATAGCACTCTTCAATTAGACGCACAGATATTGATGCCTCTTGTGCATCGACCTCATATTTTTCTTTACCCATCACTGAATTGGCAAAATTCTTCAATTCCATTTTCATGAAATTTGGCCAATTTGCCTTTATTTGGGATGTCTTAATCGTTGAATGGAGATTAACTGCAATATCGCTGTGATTTAAAAGCATTTTGGCTTTTCCACTGTAACTAATTGGTACTTCCAAAATACCATTTTCAAAGACTATTTTTATCTGATTTTTTAGAGTTCTCATTCGACTGAATTGAGCTTTTCCCGCAACTCCATTTTTGAAGACCAAATTCATCTTACAATTTGCATCCACTCCTCCACAAGCGTCGTCCCAATATTCAACAGTCCGATAGTCACCGAACCACCAAATAAGGATATCCAACATATGAGGTCCCATATCCGCCAAAGCGCCACCTCCACCCATTTCTTTTACAAACATTGCTGGAGATGCTATTGGACTACTAAAAATGATGCCTTCTTCCCCCTCAAAAGAAACAACTTTTCCTAACCACTTTTCATCAATAACTCTTTTAACTAATTTAAATTCGGGTTGATATCTCCAAAAATGACCAATGGCTAAAAGTCTATCGTTTCTAGATGCTATTTCCATCATCTCATTTGCACCAGCAATGGTTAAGGCCATGGGTTTCTCAACCAGTACATGCAATCCTTGATTAAGTAATTCAACCGTAATGGGATGGTGCAATTTATGAGGTAATGCTACAATTACGGCATCAACTTTTCCCAAAACAGATTGGATATCACTTACTGGCTCTCCAATGCTAAATTGGGAGGATAATTTCTTGGCTAAATTGTAATTCGTATCAACCAAGTAACTCAATTCAATATCTTCGATATCAATGCATGAAGGAATGTGTGCATATTGAGCAATAGCCCCACAGCCAACTAATGCGACCTTAACTTTATTTCTATCAATAATAATATTTTGCCGCTTTTAATATGTGCATCTAAAGAATTATTTTCTGAACAGCTAAATTATCTCTGGATTTTTCTCTTAATCGTTCAACTCCAGCCAATACATCATCTACGGTGATCATATCCATACATCTACGCTCATAATCACAGGTATTCATTTTCCAGCAAGGAGAGCAGTCCAGTGCTGTATACAAATTCTCATTACAAATATATCCAGATTCCTCTGGCTTTTCTTTTCCACCAAAGATAATTACCGATGGACAATCAACCGCACGAGCCAAATGCATCAGAAAACCAACTTGCCCAATAAAAAAAAGAGAATTAAATAGAATTGATGCAGACTCCCTAATTTTTGTTTTCCCGCGGAGATCTTTTACATTTCTTAAAGGTGGATCGTTTTTGAAACCAAGTTGGATTAAGTTATATCGGGGTGATAGGTTATCAACCACCTTTTGGTATCTCTCTACATACCATTCCTTATTCATCATTGGAATTGGAGCATTCGGACTCCCACTCATTATAACAACCTGATTATCTGAATGACAGCCTGTCTCTTTTTCGAAATTTGTTAAATACATATAAGGTCTAAGTTCAGCTGAGCCTGTGATACCCCCTCGATAAAGTATTTCCTCTAAAATATGTGTCCGTTCAGACCCTACGCGATCATAGTCTCCATTAGTAGCACCATACCACAATTCGACTGGCTTACATTGCGAGTAATTCAATAATTTATTAATGCGCCATTCATCGGGAAAAACAGAGTGCACATTTGGATTATTTTGAAACAAATCCTCAATGTGACTAAGCATCCATTGTTTTCGAATACCTCTTTTTGCCCATTCATGAAAAGTTGCAGTACACATCAAGTGATCCCCGAAACTACCAATTGTAAAAAATGCTTTTTGCGGTATTCCGTATTTTAAGATTTTTGAGGTAGCCCAGCGAAAGTTATTAAATTTTGCTTTGAGTCCTGTCTGTTTTTCAAATTCCAAGATCAAACAGTCTTATTTTAATGCAATTCTTTTTTAAGAATTTCAAGAAATTGCTTAGCTCTGACTTTTGATGAATGATCTTTATGAGCACGATTAAAACCTGCCATAGCAATCTTATTCCGTTCTCCGGCGTTTTTTAGTAAGAACTGTGACTTATCAATGGCTTCGCCAATGTTTCGATACACAGCAACCTCTACATCAGGTTCAAAAAAATGATGCAAATCTTTGCAGTACTTTGTAAGTAAGCACGATCCCACTGAAGTGGCCTCAAAAGTACGAATATTTCCGGAAGGGTAGGGAACTTTTCCCCCCAGGGAGTCCATTTTAATGTAAGAGTTAAAGGTAAGCTTTGACCTTCTCAAGATTTTATACATTTCAGCACCAAAAACTGCGTCTGAGCAAACCGTCTTTATCTTGGGATGTATGAAAACAGAGCTATCTGGGCGTTTATTTATCTTTGCATATTTACCAATGACAGGTAATGACTTTGTGACTTTGCCAGGTAAGGTTCGATTAATAGTATGATAAAGGTCATACATCTTTTCATGAAGCAGAATCCTGTAAAATTCTTTCCGGTTACAGTTATCGTCATTTAATTTAGACCAAATTCTTAAATTTACTTTTTTAATTAAGGCTAAAATGTAGTCTCTTCTTTCATTGAACTCTGTACCTCCCATTGAAACATTACCAACAAAAGAGACATCGATATCTTCATCACTTATTTTCAAGGCTTCTTGACTAAAGTCATAATCAAAATAGTGCGGGAAAAATACACTTTTAATTCCTGCTTGATTCAAATCCGTAAGATTGGGTTTGAAACCTGTCAAGACGACATCATATTCACCAAAATCAACATTAATATTTTCGGATTTAGTGCCATAATAGCATATCCACTTTGTAGACTTTCCCAGTTTTTGCTTCAATTCTTTCAAGAGGGACAACGGAAAAGTTCCCAATGTTGAAGCATAAACAACATCGGGTTTATACCATAAGATTTGTGCACTTAAAATCTCAAGCATCCAATTTTCGGGATTTAAGACTTGGTAATTATGCTCGTTAGCCCACTGTCTTTGAATAGTTTCACATTCAATAATTACTTCCAGCACTTCAATATCTTCTTTAGATAAATGCTTGATGAGTGGATTACGATTAGGTCCATGATTAATTTGGAAAACAGATTGTTCTGCAAATGTTTTTCCACAAAGAGAAGTGTCATCCCAAGGGAAAGGAGAAAATGTTGGAAAGAAAACTTTTACAGCAAATCAGTTATGTGAATTTAAGACATTTTGTGATATGTAAACCGCATTAACCCTTCTGAGGTTAATTTTTCCTAATACCCATTCCTCCACTTGTTCATAAAGTCCAAACAAATAATACTTGTTATTTTCTAGAAGCTCCTTCAAAGCTTCAAATGAACAATGTCTGTCATTAGAATAATGCATTCCAGACTCAACTTGTATAATATCAATCTTTTGATTTTCTAAATACTTTTTCGAACCCAAAAGAACCTCAAGATCGTTTCCTTCTGTATCTATTTTCAAAAAGTGAATGTGAGAGATTTCATTTTTTTTACAAAAATGATCGAGGGTGCTCATCTCAACTTCTTCATAAGAATCATAAGTTGAATTTGTATTTTGCGACACAATACGGAACATTTCTGAATTACCTGTAATATTCATTTTAGCCATGCCATTGGATGATGATAAAGCTAACCTTACACAATTTACATTACTTGCATTTGAGAATCTCTGTGCCAGTTTTTCAAAAGTATTTAACACAGGTTCAAAACAGTACAATCTAACATTTGAATATGAGCATAATATTTCTTGTGCAGTATCCCCAATGTTAGAACCCACATCCACAAATACTCTTGCCTTCTTATCCCATCCAGGCATCTGTTTTGATATGTCAACATGAAGATCAACACCGTGGGGGAGTGTTGGTATTTCTAACGAACGTTTTTCAAATGGATCATTATTATTTGACCCTACACGATAGTACCTCAGTCCAGTTCTCCTGTTAATTAGAATAAGTAATTTGTGTAGAAGTATTAAAATAATGGTACCAAATTTCTTTTTAAGAAAACTCATAAATTCATTGTTTTCTCTATTTCTTCAACAAACTTTTGTTTTTTATTTTGCAATCCAACATAACTCAGGTTGAAGGTTTTAGTTTTAAGAATTTGTACTATTTCATCTGTGTTTACAGCTAAATGATTTATTTCACCATCTATAATATCTTCAAAATATAGTAACGCACCATTATCAACAAAAACTACTGGAATTTGATAATCATAGCAGTCGAATGCTGTTGCTGAATAACGAGTTATACAAATATCTGTTTCGTCTAGTAAGCTAGGTAGTGGTAATTTGGAACTTTCCTCGAACTCGACATTTTCGATATCTTCAAAAGCAGTTTCAATTTCGCTTCTCATTAACCACTCCGTGGAAGGATGAAACCTGTATAACCAGAGCCAATCCTTGGGGCAATTGTTGATAAGTTCAATCAAACTAGTCGTATTCCATTGATGTTTTACCCATTGATGAATAAATAAAACTTTTTTCTTATATTTCAGGTTTTTATTTATTTTATAGAATTTGGGTTTAGGAATATCACCCTTTTTGTATTTGTGTAGCCATAAATTGAATCCTGATAAAGGACTAATTTGATTAGTTGGAGACTTTTTATTAAAGAAATGTTCATGTATATCTCCCCATGTAATATAATGATCTGGTAAAAATAGATATTCATTACTTGCTTTACTCCAATGCAGAAAATGATGAGTGATACATCCGTGCTGTATATCAAAGGTTGGGATTCCTAGATGCTTCGATGCAACCATTATGGCATAGCTATGTATCGACCTGAAGTAGCAACAGGTAAATACAGATATAGGCGATTTATTTTTTAGTATAAGAGTGTAATATGATATATAAAAAAATATTTCTGATATAAAGCTTATAATCTTATCAAAATATAGCTTTT
>JAYYQI010000054.1:0-50345 GCA_036128475.1 Verrucomicrobiota bacterium | reverse complement strand
AATATCAGTTTACTAGAAACATTCTTACTATCTCTAACGGTGCAATTGGGTTTGATCAATATACACCAACTGATGGAATTTCCGAAGAATCTGACCTCAATTCAATAACCTATGACATTTGGAACCATGTAGTATTTTCCCAAGATTCCTCAGCTTGGTTTTTAAGCATTGGTGGTATTATTGTTAGTAGCGCAAATGGGGTTGAGCATTACTCTGGTTCAACACCTGAAGCTGCTTGGGTTGGTGGAAGAAAGTATGAAGTGCAAAATCCTTCTGGGTTAAAAAGTCTATTTCATGGCCTCATCGACGACCTCCGCATCTACAATCGTGCCTTATCCGCCGCCGAAGTGCAGGCTCTTTATCAATTAGGACAGTAAGTGAGATAGAATTTTAAATGGTAAAGAGAAAAATGATGTTTTCTTAAATCTACTTCAAATTTCAATCATCACTCTTACTTTTAAATCTTAGGCGTCTTCGGCGATCGACTGTACTTTGAGGTCGCGTAGTTGACGTTCAGTCGCAGTACCCGGACTGTCGGTCATGAGATCCTGTCCCTTTTGAGTCTTGGGGAAGGCGATGACATCCCGGATGCTTTCCTTGCCTGCCAAAATGGTGACCAGTCGGTCGAGACCGAGGGCAATACCACCATGGGGTGGGGCACCATATTCAAAGGATTCGAGCATGTATCCGAAGCGGCTCTTCACCACATCGGAAGGAATTTGAAGGACTTCCTCGAAAATCTTCTTTTGTACATCGGGCTGATGAATCCGGATACTTCCACCGCCAAGTTCTACTCCGTTGAGTACTATATCGTAATGCTGACCACGAACTTTTTTAGGCTCGGAATCAATCAGGGCTAAATCTTCCTCGACCGGTGCAGTGAAGGGATGGTGGGAGGCGACATAGCGTCCTTCATCTTCTTCAAAATGCATCAGAGGAAAATCGATGACCCAGAGAAATTTCCAGTCTTTGGGATCGCGAAGTTGTTGTCCGCGCTTTTCCAAAAGTGTAGCGGCTTCCAAACGGATACGGCCCAAAATATTACAAGAGCTCTCCCAGCCTCCAGCAGCGAAGAATACGATGTCACCATCTCCCACTTCCAGCTTGTTTTTGAGGGTTTCCTGTTCCGCCTCGGAAAGGAATTTAAGGATGGGAGATTTCCATTCGCCCCCTTCAGATTTAATGAAGGCGAGTCCTTTGGCACCAAGAGATTTGGCGGTTTCTTCCAAGTGTTTCAACTCGCCCTGGGTAATATCGGCAAGGCCTTTTGCATTGAATGCTTTGACTGCTCCGCCTGACTGAACGGCACCGGCGAATACCTTGAAGTCGGATTCACGAAAGTCTTCGGAAAAGTCCTGAATTTCCAATCCGAAGCGAATATCCGGCTTGTCAGAACCGAAGCGGTTCATCGCCTCATTGAAGGGCATACGGAGAAATGGGGTGGTGATCTCTTCGCCGATAGTTTCTTTCCAAACGGTTTTGAGAAGTCCTTCGATCAGGGCATACATATCTTCACGGTCGATGAAGGACATTTCAAGATCGATCTGGGTAAATTCGGGCTGACGATCAGCACGCAGATCTTCGTCTCGAAAGCAACGGGCAAGTTGGTAGTAGCGCTCAATACCCGCAACCATAAGCATTTGTTTATACTGCTGGGGAGACTGGGGGAGGGCGTAGAATTTTCCCTCGTTCAGACGACTGGGAACCAAAAATTCACGGGCACCTTCGGGCGTACTTTTAAAGAGCATCGGGGTCTCGATCTCAAGAAAGTTCTGATCGTCAAAATATTTACGAATGGCCATGGATGCCCGATGGCGAAGCTTAAGGGCATTAAGATTGGATTGGCGTCTAAGATCTAGATACCGATAGGTCAGACGGAGATCTTCTCCGACTTTGTCTGCAGAATCGTCAAGGGGGAATGGAGGGGTCTTCGACTGGTTGTGTACAATAATGCTATTGGCGAAAAGTTCGATATCACCTGTATCAAGGTTGGCATTTTCAGTGCCTGCGTCACGATTGCGTACTTCTCCGCTAACTTCGATTACACTCTCGGGTTTAAGCTTTGGGAAGAGTTCAGAAAGGGTCTGGTTTTCGGGGTCAAGTACCACCTGAGACTTACCCTCGCGGTCGCGCAGATCGAGAAAGAACACGCCTCCATGATCGCGGAGAGAATCGATCCAACCTATGAGGGTGGCGGAAGATCCGGCGTTGTCCTTGCGTAGTTGATTACAATGATGGCTGCGTTTCATGCCTAATATAAATAAAAGGCTAAATTTAATACCGAATGTATACAAAATTGGCAAGCGGTATGAAGATTCAACTCCATACACCGGAAAAATTCTAAATTCAATTTACGAAAATAAATTTTATCCTCGCAATTCCTCTTTCTTAAAGCATGGGATGTCTGAAGTATGAAAAATAGATACGTCGTTATTATGGCAGGTGGTCGAGGAGAGAGGTTTTGGCCACAGAGTAGATTGAAACGCCCCAAGCATTTACTTCCCATTGTTGGGGATGCTCCCATGCTTACGCAAACCATTCGTCGCTTGGAGGGACTCGTTTCGGTGGATCGCATTTTTGTAATTACCAATGCGGAACAACGGGAGTCCGTGCTTGAGACTTGTCCAAATCTTTTGCCAGATCGGGTGATTGGGGAACCGGTTGGTCGAGATACTGCGGCGGCTGTGGGGTTGGCAGCCTTGCTTGTTGAGAAGGAGGGTGTGGATGCGTCGTTTGCATTGTTGCCGGCTGATCACGTAATCGATAATGCAGCCGAGTTTCAGGCTACTTTGGAAACTGCATTCGAGGCCGCGGAAGCGGAGGATCAACTCGTAACGGTTGGGATTAAACCGACGTTTGCATCCACGGGTTATGGTTATTTGGAACAAGGGGAAGCAGTAGCGGAGTATGCGGACCGCTCCGTATCTTCCGTAAGTCGATTTGTAGAAAAGCCAAATTTGGATAGAGCGGAGGAGTATTTGAACGCAGGGAATTATTTCTGGAATGCAGGTATGTTCATTTGGCGTCCAGGCGTGATTTTAGCACAAATTGATCGGCTGGTACCGAAGCTTTCTGAGGGATTACGGGAATTAAAAAATGCTTGGGCAAGTTCAGGAAACTTGGAGTTGGCAATGGATCAAGTATATCCAGGATTGGAAAAGATCTCGATTGATTTTGCAGTCATGGAGAAAGCGAAGAGAGTGGTGATGGTGGAGTCAACGTTTGATTGGGATGACGTTGGTGAATGGCCTGCTATTGAGAGGCATTATTCGAAGGATGAAAATGGTAATGTTTTTAAGGGAGCAGGTGTTGCGTTGGATGCATCCGGTAATCTAACCTTTTCCGAGGATGGGCATTGCATTACTCTTCTAGGAGTAAAAGATTTAATCGTGGTGCAATCGGGAGATGCAACCATGGTTTGTCACAAAGATAAAGCCCAGCAAGTCAAAGCATTGGCTCAGGCTGTTGGTGAACAAAATCCTTCTCTCACTTGAACATAGAATCCGGTCGATGCCTAATTATCTGGGAATTGATTATGGTACAAAACGAATCGGCCTTGCATGGGCAGATGAATTAGGGATTGCTCTGCCAATAGGAGCAATTACCGGAGTGGATTCCGATCGTTGTTTTCCCGAATTGCGTGAGGAGGTTGAAAAAAGGAAGATTTATGCCTTTGTAATCGGTTTCCCTCTCCATATGGATGGAACTGAGGGAAAGCGCGTGGAGGAAGTTAATGTCTTTGCGGAAAGATTATCCAAGGAGTTCGGGTTGCCGGTATATCGAGTAGACGAAAGGTTAACCAGTTTGGCCGCGGAGGAATCCATGGGAGCGAAGGCAAAGAGAAAAAAAATTCGAGAGAGTGGAAAGATAGATGCAACCGCAGCCTGCCTGATTCTAAAAGATTTTTTGAATTGTAATCTTGATGCCGATCATATTCAAACTGGGGATTTGAGTGGCTAAGGGAAAACCAGTTGGTGAAATAAGACGCTGGCGCTGTGTATGTGCTTACGATGGTACGGATTATGCCGGCTGGCAAAAACAACCAACTGGAGATTCTATTCAAGATGGTATCGAAAGGGCATTGGAGCAAATCTTTGGGCAACCCATTTTGACTATTGGGGCAGGTAGGACGGATGCGGGAGTTCATGCACATGGACAAGTCTTTCATTTTGACGCTCCGTGGCCACATGAGACTGAAGCGATGCTTCAGGCAATGATAGTAAGATTTCCAATCGGAATAAGTCCCCGGTCGCTTAAGTGCGTGAGCTCCCGTTTTCATTCTCTGATTTCCGCAAAAGGAAAACGATATCGCTATCGGGTGATCTCTGGTTGGGCAATGCCGGAAGTGGAGAGATTTGTTCATTCCCTAAAAGGGAGATCCCTGGTGACTAATCCAATGCGGGAAGCGGCCTCTCATTTTATTGGTGTTCATGATTTTTCTTCTTTCTCGGCGAGTAGAGGAAAAGAAGAGGAGTTTTCGAAGATTCGAAAGGTCTGGAAGGTCGATATTTTAGAGAGGAGCGGAGAACTTCAATTTTTGGTGGAGGGAGAAGGTTTTCTATATAAAATGGTTCGAAGTATGGTTGGAGCACTTATGGATGTTGGGCTTGGGAAACTTAAGCCAGAAGAGGTCAGGGGAATTCTTGAGTCTCGTAAACGAACTGAGCGAGTTGTTAGTTCACCAGCCAAGGGATTGTGTCTAGAAAAAGTATTTTATCGTACGCCAGAATTGGGAAAATGAATAAAAGATGGTTCCGAATCTTTTGGAATCAGTTTTGGGACATCATTTTTCCGGGACAATGTCCCGTTTGCAAGGGGGAAGCTTTCAAGGATGGATTACATTACACTTGTTTGCCTTGTTTGGATAAAGTTGCATGGGTGCGGGGAACGAGGTGTCGGATATGTGGAATTCCTATGTCCGGGATAGACTTTCGGGGGTTGACCTGTGTGAATTGTAGGGATGGTGGAGAATGGTTCTTTGAGGAAGGTCGTTGTTTATTTCTGCTCGATCCAATAGGCAAGGGAATTATTCATGAGATGAAGTATCAAGGAGTTAAGGATGTTGTCGGAGATCTGCCTACAATGATTGAACAAGTGCCAGGGTTTCATGAGTATTTGGAAGATTCGCTACTCGTTCCAGTACCTTTGCATTCCAAACGATTGCGGGAGAGGAGGTTTAATCAAAGTTTATGGATTGCGAACGAGTTTAGCCGAGTTGTTGATTCGTGCAAAGTCGTTGATTGTCTAAAGCGAATTCGAAATACTCCAACACAGACCAGTTTGGATAAGCCAGAAAGGAGTAGAAACGTAGAAGGAGCTTTCTGTTTGAATAAAAAAGTAAAGTTTTTGGATCCGAATAAAAGGCTTATTATTGTGGATGACGTCTTTACTACGGGAGCAACGCTTAATGCTTGCGCAAAAGTATTGGTCAAGGCAGATTTCAGTAGAATTTCCGTTGCCACCTTGGGACACGGGTGAGACAATTGTTGATATGGCTTTTTTTAGTAAACCCAAATATTCCAAAGTAAGCGTAAAATCTCGCGAGGGTGTGCCCAAAGGGGTTTGGACGAAATGTCCGGAAACGGGGGATATGGTTTTTGCGAAGGAATTGAAGAAAAATTTAATGGTGGTTCCTTCCAGTGGTTATCATTTTCCCCTGCCTGCACCCGATAGGATTGAATCTCTGATCGACCCGCAAACATTCGTTGAATATGATGCTGATCTGCGTTCAGTCGATCCCTTGAAATTTAAGGGCGTTGCTTCATATCAAGATAAATTGGAGCAAAACAAATCCAAGACAAATCTTGAAGATGCTGTTATTTGTGGGACTGGATCAATGGGAGGACAGCCCGTGAGTCTGGCAGTAATGGATTTTCGATTTTTAGGGGGAAGTATGGGCTCCGTGGTGGGAGAAAAGATTACCCGGGCGATCGAAAGAGGCTTGGAAAAGAAATTGCCTGTCATAATTGTCTCCGCTTCTGGAGGAGCCAGAATGTACGAAGGGATTCTTAGTCTTATGCAAATGGCTAAAACCAGTGCTGCACTTGCTCGTTTAGCGGATGCGGGTATTCCTTATTTTTCTGTGCTTACTAATCCAACTATGGCTGGAGTAATGGCTAGTTATGCAACTTTGGGTGATGTGATTATTGCTGAGCCAAAGGCATTGATTGGATTTGCAGGTCGACGAGTAATCAAGGAAACCACCCGAGCCGATTTACCTGACGGTTTTCAAACATCAGAATTTCTTCTTGAACATGGTTTAATTGATCAAATTGTGCAAAGGCATGAATTGCGGGATCGATTGATTAGCTTGATTTCTCAGTTGGGGAGTCATTTGTCTTCCAGAGCAACGAAGAGAGCCAAGCCAAGAACAAAGACAAAGAGTACAGCAAGGCAGGTGGGGAAAGGCACTACGCGAAAGGCAACAAGTAATTCTCCTAAAAAAGCTGGTAGAAAATCGATGTAATATTTTGTGGCTCTTGGCCCATTCCTGATTTCATATGACCGAAGGTGGGAAACAAAGTCTCATTGATTATTTATACGGTCTAAGAAACAGGGGCTCTTCCTTTGGAATTGAGAGGATGGAGAAGATTGTACCCCTCTTGGGCAATCCCCACGAAAAATTTCCGATCATTCATGTTGCCGGTACCAATGGTAAGGGCTCGACTTGTGCAATGTTGGATGCCATCTACCGAGAGAATGGATACCGGGTTGGTTTGTTTAGTTCCCCACATTTGATTCATCTTGGAGAACGCATAAAGGTAAATGGGGAATCGATGAACATGAAGGAGATTGAAGAATACACATTGAGAATTCGTCCGTTTGCCGAGAAAATTGAGATTGAGAATCCAGGGATGGGGCCAACTTTTTTTGAATTCATGACTCTAATGGCTTTTATGGTTTTTGAGGAAAAAGAAGTAGATTTGGCAATTATAGAGACTGGTTTGGGAGGGAGATTGGATTCCACCAATGTAGTTCGGCCTTTTCTTTCAATAATTACTACTATAGCAAGAGATCATTGTGCCATCTTGGGTGAAACATTGGAGGAAATTGCTTCCGAGAAAGCAGGCATCATAAAAGAGGGTATACCCGTGCTTACTGGATGGTTGCCTAAGAATGCCAATCAGGTCATTGCGGAATTGGCGAAAATCAAAGAGAGTAAGTTTGAGAGTATGGCTTTGCAGGAAAACATTGAGCTTCCCCTAACGAATTTAGAGGGTGAACATCAGCGAAGAAATGCAGCACTTGCTTCCCGTGCCGTGGGTATCTTGGAAAACGAGTTTAATTTCCAAGAGAAAAAAAACGAGAAGGCTTTGATGAATGTGAGATTAGAGGCTCGTTGGCAAAAAGTAAAATCTACTGTGCCAATGATCATCGATGCCTGTCATAATGAAGAGGGAGCGCAAGCGTTGCGTGGGAATTTGCAATCATATCAAAAGAGAGTGGTAGTCTGGATGGGAGCCTTGGGGTTGGATAGAGCTAAAGAGGTAATGGAGGTAGTTCTTCCTTATGCAAAAACAATTAGACTGTTTCAACCCGAGCAGCCTCGAGCATGTACGATCGAAGAATTGATCTCCTTGATTCCCGATTCATTCTCTGGATCGATCGAAAGAGGGGGGCTGGATCGATTGGATGATCATTTTGAGGAAGATGATATTGGTTTGGAAATTCTTGTGACTGGATCGATTTATCTCTGTGGTGAAGTTCTTTGTCATGTGAAAAACTTCAAAAATTCACTTGATACAAGAATGCAGGATTTTGTGCGAATCTAGATATTTTAATTTGCTCAAAAAAGGAAGATTTTACAGAGGGTTTTTCTTGGAATTTAAGGGAAATCTAGAGATTCTTTAGGGGGTTTAAATTAAAAGTATAGTATATTTATGTTAGAGGTCAGTGTATTTAAATTACCTGCTCGTTTCCCCTTTTTAGTACTCAAAATGTATTTGTTTCGAAATGTGAATAACCATTTAAGAAAAGCTTAATAAGTTTCAATAACTTAGGATTGGAAAACTTAAAGAATTGCGTTTTGCTTGAGATTTAATCAATGCCCGTTAATAAGACCGGTGATTCATTCAACACTTGATAAAACTTATTCACAATACTATATGTGGGTTCATTTTTTACCGACAAACACTACATATGGTGTGTCAATTTGCAAAAAAATTACAAAAAACTAATTTTTTTCTTTTCTTTTGCTACGAACTTTCACACTATCGAATCAATGAGTCGCGGGACGAAGAAGAATTAAGAATTCAATCGTTGAGTGATTGGAAGAATTAAATTTTGCACAAAATAAACAAAACACAGGGGAAATAAAATAGTAAGATGGAAAAAAAATACGATATTGGCGGAAAAGTATTCGTTCTCGACGAAAATAAAGCACAGCAAGCATATCAGGAGAAGATGGTCATCAATGGACGTGAAACGATGACATTTAATTTATTACCACTCAAATACCAATGGGCGTACGATCTTTACCGTAAAATGAAGTCAAATCATTGGGAACCGGAAGATATCCCCATGCAGAAAGACTTGGAACAATGGAAAAGCAATACCGAGCTCAGTGATGTCGAACGTTGGATCATTATGATGGGAATCGGATACTTTTCAGCTGCTGAGGGTATTGTAGGCGATAATATTCAACATGTTGTAAGAGAGCTTGTAACTGCACCAGAACTCAAACTTGTTTTGGGGCGTCATGCACACGAAGAAAATATACATGCTGACAGTCTTCTTTATATGATCAGTTCACTTGGTATCAACCCCCATGAGTGTGAAGCCATGTTCGAACAAGTTGATACAATTCGCCGCAAAAACGAATTTGTCACTAATGTCTCACAAGGTTTGAGGCGGGATTTAGATCTCACTCAAACCATTAATAAGCAAGAATTAGCAAAAAATATATTTGTGTTTGGCCAATGCATGGAAGGTACCCAATTCTATGGCTTGTTTGGAATGGTTTTGAGTTTGGCTAGACAGAATAAGTTTCCTGGTATTGGGCAAATGTTTCGTTACACCTTACGTGATGAATCGAATCATATTGAGCTATTTCGTAATCTTTTCAGGGTTTTAATCGATGAAAATCCAGATATTTGGACAAGTGAGTTCAAAACTCTCTTAACAGACTTAATGAAAGAAGCAGTTCAGTTGGAGAAAGAATTCATTAGGGATTGTTTGCCAGTTAATGCAGTAGGTTTGAGTGCTGATGAATTTTGTAGCTACATCGATTATATCGCTGATCGGCGTTTAAATGGAGTCGGCTTAGATGTGTTGAATCCTGGATTGGAGAACCCATTCCCTTGGTTGGCGGAAATGATGGATGTCAAAAAGGAACAGAATTTCTTTGAAGGAAGAGTAACCGAATATCAAAAGTCTTCTGCACTCGCAGAAGTTGCTGATGATGAGCTGTAATCGGCTCTAGAAAAATTTGGCTAAACGAAAACAAACATTCAAGACGAGAGAAAAAATTTATGCGAAACACGATATTCGATGAAGACAAATTGTTAACCAAGGCAGCTGAAACACCGGATCATAAAAAACCCAGGTTTGATTGGGCGGTGGCTTTGGAAGACAATCGCTTCGAGATACCGAAGGTTCGCATTTCTGATGGCGCGGGTGACCGTGATTTCCACATCGCCGAGGTGGCTGAAGTTATTGGGGAGGCATTGACCAACCTAATGATTTCGAGGGAAGAAAACGAAATATACACCCCAAAGAACCGGGAACTCGTGGTGGAGTCTGCCCGGATCGTCGCTGACCGTCTCATTGAGCGGATGGCGGAAGAAGAGGGAGGCGTTGCCCCACGCCTTTCCTTCGACGAACTGCATCGGTTGATTGAAAAGGCACTTGTCGAAAACGATGCGTATGACGTCGCTAAAAGTTTGGTGATCTCCCGCTCCAATGATGGTTCTCCATTACTAACAGAGGGAAATCTTGGTGGCGTGGACTCTTCTCAGATACGACTAATCCGTCGAAGTGGACAAGTTGTTCCATGGAATTCATCAAAGATTGAAGTTGCCGTTCGCAAAGCATTCCTGTCTCTGCGTTTGGATTCCGAACCTGCAGTAAGAATTGCGGAGCAAGTTACTCATAAGGCATTGGCCACCGGACAGGCATTCATCAATATCGAAGACGTTCAGGATATTGTACAGGAAGAGTTAATGAGACTTGGCTACTTTAAGGTAGCCGAATCCTACATCCTTTATCGAGCCCGCCGTAGAATCGAACGCGAAACCGGTCTGGGTGGCGAAGAGGTCAAGCAGGATTCAATGATCGTTGTTAAAAAGAAGGATGGAAACACTTTCTTTTGGGATGGCATCGACTTAAAGAAAAGAATCTCCTTCGCTTCCATCGGATTAGATCTTTGTCTTAGTTCTGAGCAAATCGAAGAAAATCTACGCAGATCCGTTTATTCGGAAATTCCCGAGGAAGATTTGAGGAAAACCATTATTCTCAACGCCAAAACACTCATTGAACGGGATGCGGATTTCGCCAAATTTGCGGCTCGTATTCTTCTTTCATACATATACGAGGAAGTTCTTGGTTGGAATATTGCTGAAAATAGTATCGATGAACTGCGTAAATTTCACTTGGAAGGACTAAAGGCCTACTTGAAAAGAGGGGTTGAGATCAATCGTCTGGATTCGAAGTTGCTCAAGCTGAACATCAATAAATTAGCAGAGGCCATTGATCCAACAGCTGATCTGGACTTTGATTATTTGGGAATACAAACTTTATACGACCGCTATTTGGTTGTGGATAAAACAGGTGATACACCTGTCAGATTGGAAACTCCGCAACTCTTTTGGATGCGTGTGGCCATGGGTGTTTTTGCGCATGAGGAAAATCCTGAGGAACAGATTATTTCTCTGTATAATTTGTATAAAAGCCGTAGGTTTTGTTCCTCCACCCCAACTCTCTTCAACTCCGGCACTCCGCACTCTCAGCTTTCATCCTGTTATCTTTACAAGGTTGATGACACAATTGAGTCTATCATGTATCGGGGGATCGCTGAGAATGCGTTCTTATCGAAATGGGCCGGAGGACTTGGAGGAAGTTGGACCTCTGTCCGTGGTACAGGGAGTCATATTGCGGGTCCAAATGGAGAGTCTCAGGGAGTCATTCCTTTCCTGAAAATGCACAACGATCAGCTCTGTGCAGTAAATCAAGGTGGTAAGCGCAAAGGATCAGGATGTGCTTATTTGGAAACGTGGCATTGTGATTTGCTTGAATTTCTAGAATTGCGTAAAAATACGGGAGACGACCGTAGACGTACTCATGACATGAACACCGCGAATTGGATTCCCGATTTGTTCATGAAGAGAATGGAGGCACGTGAGAATTGGACCTTATTTAGAAGTAATGAAGTATCTGACTTGCATGATCTCTACGGTAAGGCATTTGAAGAAAAATATGTCCAATACGAGAAAAAAGCTGAACAGGGAGAGATTTGGGGTAAAAATATGCCGGCAATTGATCTCTGGAAGCAAATGCTTAAGATGCTTTTCGAAACTGGTCATCCATGGATTACATTTAAGGATACCTGTAATGTCAGAAGCCCGCAGGATCATGCCGGAGTGATACACAGTTCCAATCTTTGCACTGAAATTACTCTGAACACGGGTGCGGACGAAACTGCTGTATGTAATTTAGGATCGGTGGTATTGGATTCGCATCTGAAAGCGGATGGATCTATTGATCACGATAAGTTGAGAGAAACTATCCGTATCGCCCTTCGTGCATTGGATAATGTCATCGACGTTAATTTTTACCCGACTGATGCTGCCAAAACGTCCAACATGAGGCATCGCCCGATTGGAATGGGTGTTATGGGTTTACAGAACGCGTTATTTACCAAGAATATTTCCTTCGCTTCAGAAGAAGCCGTCGAGTTTAACGACGAATTTATGGAAGCGATTTGCTACTATGCTTATGAAGCATCTAGCGATTTGGCGAACGAACGCGGAACTTACTCAACCTATCGAGGCTCCAAATGGGATCGGGGTATTTTGCCTCAAGATTCGATTGAACTCCTAGAAAACGAGCGTGGAGAGCAAGTAGATGTACCCAAAGCGGGTAAGATGGATTGGCAAGTGGTACGCGAAAAGATTGCCAAGCATGGGATGAGGAACAGTAATGTAATTGCGATCGCTCCAACGGCAACAATTTCAAATATCATGGGTTCTTCTCCATGTATTGAACCGACCTACAAGAATCTTTTCGTAAAGAGTAATTTGTCTGGAGATTTTATGGTTTTGAATCGTTTTCTCGTGGAAGATTTGAAGAAAGAGGGCCTCTGGGATAGGGAGATGTCCGATCAATTGAAATATTTTGATGGTGAACTTTCTTCGATTGATTCAATTCCCGATAAAATTAAACAGAAGTACCTAACTGCATTTGATATTTCTTTTGAATTCGTCATAGCCGCAGCAGCTCGTAGGCAAAAGTGGATTGATCAATCCCAGTCAGTAAATCTTTTCTTGGGTACACCCGACTTAAAGAGTCTTTCACATATGTATCGTGCTGCGTGGAGACAGGGACTTAAAACGACCTATTATTTGCGCACACTGGGTGCATCCAACATTGAAAAGGCAACCGTAAGTCTAAATCAAGGTCAGGAAAAACCATTGGGTAATGTTGCTAATGAGCCTTCGGCAAAGAAGGAATATACGGAAGCAGAAAAGAAAGCCTGTAGTATCCAAGCAATGCTAGATGGTGAAGAGTGTGAAGCTTGTCAGTAGCCTTTAATTTCTCAGTCTAACACTTCAATTCTCTTTGTAGAGATGCAAATCGAGGAGAGGCTAAGTACTTTTCTCGAAAAAAATCCATCCGTTTCGGAAGAAGTATATATTGCTTCATCAGCAACTGTTGTCGGTGATGTTCGAATCGGTCGAGATTCAAGTATCTGGTACGGGGCGATCCTTCGAGGTGATATTAATTTTATTAGTATTGGAGAAGGTACGAATCTTCAGGATGGAGTGATTGGTCATTTAGCAGATGAATTTCCGTTAATAGTAGGAAATTTTGTAACTGTGGGGCATGGTGCGATTTTACATGCCTGTGAAATTGGAGATGAATCTCTAATCGGAATGAGTGCTACTATTCTGGATGGGGCGAAAATTGGTGCTCAATGCATAATTGCAGCCGGAACAGTGGTGCCAGTGGGTATGGAAATACCAGATGGGTCTCTAGTGGCTGGTGTCCCAGGTAAAATCAAGCAATCCTTGCCAAGAGATCGTAGGGATGCTCTCAAGAAATGGGCTGAGAAATATATTTATGTAAAGAATGCTTATGCACGGCTTGGAAAAACTAAGCAGTTATAAATTTTTGATTCTTACTTTGTTTAGAATAAATTTTTTCGTATTATTCGATTCCTGATGAGGAAGCCTTCGAGTTATCCATACCATAAGCTAGGTAAAATTCCCTCACTAAATCCGGTAAATAAGGGAGTGGTTGAACACTTCCAGATGCTTCTGCACAACAATCCAGATAAGCTCTTCTGCTAGACTGATCAGCCTGATCATCCGATTTTTGAAGCAACTCAACCAAAACCTTATCTGCATCCTCCCATTCGGAGGCATCAAATGCATGACGAAGCATAACTTCCTCCCAAGCTTTTTTTTCAGAGTCATCCAGTTTTTCAAGCCAATTCATAAAATCTCATCTTTGTTCGGAAGATATTAATTGGCAACTTCATATTCTTTATTCATTTCGCTTGGATTATCTAAAATGTTTTGTCAAAACAATGGGTAAATAAATTACATCGCCCATGTCTAATTTGCCCGATTCCAACGCACCTACAAAGGATAACCCATATTCTTCCGAATTACTGGTCAATCGATTGATGACCGAAGGATCTAATAAGGAGACCCGCCATTTCGAATTATCGCTCAAGGAGAGCGGACTAAGTTATCTCCCTGGTGATTCTCTTGGTGTTCTGCCTACCAATTGTCCCGAAGTTGTTAGTGATTTATTAGAAACCGTTGGCTTGACTGGAGAAGAATCCGTTCAAATGGGGGAAGAATCTCTTGTGCTTAAGGATGCTTTGATGCATCGCCTAGCCTGTACGGTTTTGAGTAAAATCCAGATAAAGAAATTTAACGAACTTGCACAGTCCGAAAAACTCGCGGATCTTCTACAAGTTTCTAATAAAGATGCTCTGGTTGATTATATGTGGGGTAGGGAGCTGATTGATTTATTCCTTGAATTTCCTCAATCCGGTATGACTGCCGACTCTTTCGTTGGTCTTCTTCGATCCATGTCTCCACGGCTTTATTCGATCGCATCCAGTCTGTCCGCTCATTTAGAAGAAGTGCATCTTACTGTGGCTGTGGTTCGCTATGATGGGCATGGTAGGAAAAGAAAGGGTGTATGCTCTTCTTATCTCGCGGAGAGAGTAGGTGAGAAAATACCCTGTTATCTACATCCAAATAAAAATTTTAAATTACCTGATGATTCTTCGACACCAATCATCATGGTTGGACCAGGTACGGGCATTGCCCCTTTTCGTGCTTTCATTGAGGAACGGCAGGCAACGGGAGCACAGGGCAGAAATTGGCTCTTCTTCGGAGATCGTAGTCAAAAGACTGATTATTTGTACCGAGATGAATGGGAATCTTATCAAAAAGATGGTATTTTGAATGAATTGGATCTCGCTTGGTCTCGCGATCAGGCAGAGAAAGTATATGTTCAGCACAAAATGCTTGAGAAAAAAGTAGAATTATGGAGTTGGTTGCAGGAAGGAGCATTTTTCTATGTCTGTGGAGATGCATCCCGTATGGCCAAAGACGTTGACCAAGCCTTGCGTACAATAGCGATGGAAGAAGGTTCAATGAGTGAGGACGATGCAGGAGCTTGGGTAAAGGGGCTGCAAAAGGAGAGACGATACCTCAAAGACGTATATTGAGCTCGATTCATCACAAATAATAACTAGAGCCTGTTAAATTGCTGTACAGACTTATCCGATATATCCGCCTCTTCGCAATGCTCTTTTCGGGATCAAGAGATCAAACCAAGGAATTATAAGTCCTCAGCTTTTTAGGCTGGAGGTGGTGGCGTAAAGTCAGGTGGTGGAGATGGAGGTTGTGCATCTGGTGGTTTGCCCGGATTCCATGGTACTTGATTTCGTTTATATATATTATTTTCCTCGTCGTAGCCTGAGAAAAAGAGATTTAACATGGGATGTACAATAGGTTGCCCTGTTTGATCATTCTGTAAATTTGATTCAGCAACATAAGTAACTTGTTGGTTGCCATCTACTAATACATGATACCAAGGTTGTTCCTTATCAGGTTGGGTTTGATTGGAAATATACCAATCCTGAGGTGCTTGGCAGGATTGATCCATATCCACAATGACTCCACGGTAATGGTATCTCTTATGTCTTATTACTAAGCCTGGTTTGAATCGAGCAGTTTTTGCAGATGGAACGAAGCCCTCAGATAGATTAATCATTATATTTTATTTAAACTATTCGTATTCAGTAAACTTTGAAACAAAAAAGGGCCGCCCAAGATGGACGGCCCTTAAAAAACTTTACTTAAGTACTAAACTTAGAAAGTGTATGTAAGCTCAACGGCAAATGTGTCTGCATCAGCATTATTTTCTTCACCAACGCTGTACTCAACTATAGCACCAAGAGAATCGGTGATAGCATAGTTTGGTGCAATGGTGAATTTTTCACCTTCTTGTGTGCTGCTGATTTCGTACTCGGAATACCGCAATGCACCACCTAGTTTGTCTGTGAAGTCATAATCAACTAGAAGCATATATGCGTCTTCACCTGCACCAGCAGCATCGTCGTCTGCAGTGATAAACTCAGCAGCGAGCATCGCTTTACCAACTTGGTATGAACCATGAAGATTGAAAATATCTCTTTCACCACCTTGAGCATCGTTATCGAAGAAATAACCTACGGTGATTGATGCGTTTTCAATTCCGGTGTAAGTGATAGCGAGTTCAAGGTCGAGATCGTCATCAGTTGCACCAAAACTTCCGTCTTCTTCAATTGAGAGAGCGATAGCATATGCATCACCAGAGTAAGCGATAGTTAATCCGTGAACAGTACCAAGATCAACATTACCCAAATTGTAGGCATCATTGTAAGCACGGCTATATGTGTAGAGACCGGCAGGGTCTTCACGCTCAAAACCGAGAGCAGAACCATATTGTCCGAAAGTAAAGCTTACGCCATTCTCTAATGAGTATGTGACATGAGCTTGCTCGATGTTGAAGAGTTCATCTGTTCCAGCTTGGTTGTCATCAGTGTCAACATGGATTGCACCACTAACGCTTCCAACATTTAAGAGGAAATTAACTTCAACCTCGTCAAGCCCGAAACCCTTATCTCCGGCAGCAGTATCCATATCGCTGTATGAACCATCAATAAAACCATTGATTGATATATTTTCATTGATTTCAAATGCATAAGCAGATGCAACCAATCCAACAGTAGCCATTAAGGCCAATATTTTGTTTTTCATAGTAGTTTGTTTGTTTGTTTGTTTGTTTAACCGAAAATTTCCACCACGGGGTAGAAATAGACTTAATAGTTATAATGAATAATTTTCAAAAAAAGTCAAGTCGATTACTCGAAGGGAGAGGTGAAACTGACCACGCGGTCACGGTAAAAATTGACAGTACCTTTTTCCTCTTCACCATCTGCATTTAAATCACCGTGATATTGATAAACTTGATCAATTCGTGGGCTTAAGTTGCCTTTGATCATATTTGGATTTCCCAAAAGTTTTCGAACTTGGAATCGAGTAAGGTTTTTCCTCATCTCATTCCAGGTTACTTGTTTTGTCCATGCACCACGGGATTTCACTTCCTCACTTTTAAGATCAATACGTAATTTGTTTAGAAAAGATTTCTTTTGTTCCTCATCTTGAGGAATTTGAAGAGATTCAGTGGCAGATTTTGCTTCCTTTGCTGATTTGACCACCTCTTTCACTTCTTCTTAACTTCCACATTGTCAGATTCGAGTTGGGATATGCGTTCTTCCAATCCACCCACTTTCAGTAAAATAAGATCTAATTTGCGGTTTAAGTCGGCATTCGAAACCGAATCAAATCATCTGCAAAACACATGAAGGAAGAACTCAGGAGGAAAATAGGAAGTAGGAATTTCATGATATTTATTATTTTGAAAATGAAGGAAAAGAGCAATGGTCTTATCTTATTAATCAGAAAAGACATACGGGAATTCGGACTCAAGAATGAGTACGGATGGCCAAATTTTTAAAAATAGTGGAATGTACATCCTTGGGTTGTTCGAGAATATCCTGGAAAACTTGAATTAAATTGGCTTGCAAATCTATGAGGCGACGGGCTGAAAATTTTTCGACAAGTGGAAGAAGGCGTCCCAGGAACCATGGATTCTGCGAAAATAGATTGAGCGTGGTTTTTTCGGCGGAATCCTCAAAATGACGACCATATTTTCGTCCGAGTTGTTCGAGTTGTTCCTTTCCCAGTCTTTGGCGGGTAGATATTTCGCCTCCGTCGACTAAGACACGTAGTTGAATGAGTAATCGATTCCGATTTTGTAGGGTTGCCAGAAGAGGACGAGCATCCTTGCCTTGAAAAAAATGTTTTTCAATAGATTCCATAGCCCAGTCCAGCTTTCCGGAAAAGAATGCTTCTGAAGCTTCGAAAAAATCTCCCTCTCCAAAATCGGGAACCATTTCCATGATCATATCCTCAGTAATTTTTCCTCCATCAGGTCCGAGATAAGTCGATAATTTTACGGTCTCTTCTGCACCAAGGCGCGGATGCGCTCCAATTTTGCCGGCTAAGCATTCAATAGCACCTGATTCGAAACTGACCCCCGATTTCTCGGCGACTTCCTGTACAACATGTCTAAAAGTAACGTCTTCCTTTTCGTTCTTGGTAACATCCTCGTAGGATGCATTTTTCTGAAGCCATTTCACAAAGGAGTGATTTCGATGAATAGGGCAGGCGGAAAAAATGAGTTTGGTTTCTCCCAGATTTTCCAAAAAGGATTTAAAGGATTCCAATGCATCTTTGGTTCCTTGAGAAGCTCCAGTTTTTCCCAGATTGAGAAAATTCGCTTCGTTAATCCATACAAGTTTACCGCCACCAAAGAGAGATAGAGTTTCCCCGGCGGAACGGGCTTCGTTCAATATATTCTCTACATCGTTCACTCGGTCCGCACGAGCATCAATAATTTCTCTGGATAAATCGTCAGGGAATTGATCGGCAAATTGTTCGTATACTTCCTTGGCTCTTTGCCGAACCAAATAATCGTCGTCCCCGACAACGGCAAAGAGTGAGGAATCGGCCATAATAAGGAAAGGGTTTAGGACAAATTGAGTTCTCCTGAATCGGAGGCCGCGAATACTTCCTCCAATTTATATTTCCTTAGTTTTCGACGCATCCAGTCAAGGGCAGCGGTAGCGGCTCTTCTTCGGTTGGAAGCACGATCGCCCCGTAGTTGAATCTTTTTGGCCCAGACGCCAACGGGTGAGGCGTAGCCAAGATAAATTGATCCAACGGGTAAAATCTGAGTGCCACCTGCAGGTCCGGCAAAGCCGGTAACGCTTAATCCATAGTCGGCTCCAAATTTTTCGCATGCGCCCGTGGCCATGGCGATAGCCACTTCCTCGCTCACAGCTCCATGTTGTTCGAGCATGCTCTCGGGTACTTCCACCATTTGAACTTTAGCGTCATTATGATAACAAACGGCTCCCCCATGAAAGACTTTGGATATTCCGGCAATCTCGGTGAATTGAGATGACAGCAAGCCACCCGTACAGGACTCGGCAACTGCCAGAGTTTTATCCAACGAGCGAAGTTCACGAAATATGACTTCGGCAAGTGTACGATCTCCTTGGCAAACGAAATCTTCTCCAAGGGCTTCCCGACAGGTGTCAGCTAGGTTTTGTAATTCCGTTTCCGATAAAATGTCACCATCCAGTGAACTGAGGCGCAAATCGACAATGCCCGCATGAGCACAGTAGCCAATGATTAGTCCTTCTTTGTTTTCGAGCAGAGGTTCCACTTTTTCAGCGAGTGCGGATTCACCTATGCCCGCCGTCCGGATTTGAATGTAACAATCGATTTCCGGAAAGAGGCCTTCTTTCTGAAGTCGGGGAATTACTTCCTGTTCAAACATTGGATGCATCTCACGAGCGGGTCCAGGAAGCATGACTAAAATCTTTTCGTTCTTTTTGAGAAAAAGTCCTGGTGCAGTGCCGTATGGGTTGGTCAATACCTCTGCCCCTGATGGACGATAGCATTGTTTGAGATTGCTCTCGGGCATAGTGCGTCCGAGATTTGAGAATCGTTCACGAATAGCTAATTCAATTGAAGAGTCGTAGATCATTTCCTCGCCAAGGACTTCGGCGATGCATTCGCGGGTTAAGTCATCTGAGGTTGGTCCAAGACCACCAGTGGTTATAATCAGTTTGGATCGATTCCATGCATTCTCGAAGAAAGTTTTGATCTCTTCAGCTTCGTCACGAATAACAAGATTTGCGGAAGCTTCCACACCATGGTGGGCTAATTGAGTACCCAAGTAGGTGAGGTGTTCATTTTCTCTAATACCTAATAGCAATTCGTCTCCAATGGTAATGGTCTCTATACGAATAGGGGCACTCATGGTCGATTTATTGGGGCAGAAGTTTGTGAATTAAGCAGTTTGTGTTCTTGCAAATCATAAAGTACTCAAGATTCTTAATAATGCCAATGCAAAATAAGTTTGTAGAAATTCGTAAGATAGCCCGAGAATTACCTCATTCTCCCGGTGTATATCTGATGAAGGATCAATTGGGCAGTGTGATTTATGTGGGTAAGGCTAAGGATTTGCGAAAAAGAGTGGGTAGTTATTTCCAAGGTTCACGCAAGTTTGTCTGGTCTCAGCCCAAAATTGGAGCGATGGTGGAAATGGTTAGGGAAATCTCGCACGTAGTTACTAAATCCGAGACTGAAGCCCTTCTTCTGGAAGGTAAATTAATCAAGGAATACAAACCTCGTTACAATACCGATTTTACGGACGATAAGCAATTTCTGCTCGTTCGTGTAGATTTGCAAAACGAATTGCCCAAATTTCGGCTTTGTCGAAACAAGAGAGAAGATGGAGCTCATTATTATGGACCATTTGCTCAATCGGGTATGCTTCGTTCGACTCTTTCGGAAATGCGAAAGAAATTCGGAATTCTTTTATCCGATGCAAAGCCAGTCAAATTAGAGTCAGGTAAATATAAACTCTATGACGATGCACGTGCTGAGATTTTTTCGGGACATAATGAAACGACGGTGGTGGAGTATGCCGATCGAGTTCGAAAGGCTTGTGAATTCCTGGAGGGACGAGTCAAGGATTGGCTAAAGGAATTAAGGGATGAAATGGAAAAAAGAGCTTCTGCGATGGATTTTGAAAAAGCCGCAGAATTAAGGGACCTTATCGAAGCACTTGCCAGAACAATCGGGCGAAAACGAAAATTCGAACGAAATTGGTCGCAAATCAACATAGATAAAGTTGATGCTCTTGGAAAACTGGGCAAAGCCTTGGGACTGAATCACAACCCGAATACAATTGAATGTTTTGACATTTCCCATGTGTCCGGAACCTTTGTTGTTGCTTCAATGGTTCGATTCGTTACTGGGAAACCCGATAAACGTTCCTATCGAAGGTTTAAAATTCGTAGCTTTGATGGAAATGATGATTTTAAGGCAATGGAAGAAGTGATTACCAGGCGTTATGGTCGTTTATTGCGGGAAAAATTGAAATTTCCCGATTTGGTTGTGGTGGACGGCGGTCTCGGGCAAGTGAGTTCGGCCATGAATGCGTTTGAATCGCTCAAGTGCGCTCCCCCTTCTTTGATTGGTTTGGCAAAGAAGGAAGAAACCATTGTTTTCCCTGATGAACGTGGTGAGTTGAATCTTGATTCACGAGAACCTGCATTACGTCTTTTGCAACGGATACGTGATGAAGCTCATCGATTTGCAAATCAATTCAATGCAGATTTGAGAAGTAGGAAAATAAGAGAGTCGATCTTGGATGATTTTTCGGGCTTGGGAGCAGTACGAAGGAAGGCACTGCTTGAACATTTCGGGAGCATTGATAAGCTGAAAAATGCGACTCTTGAGGATTTGCGAGAAGTCGATGGAATTGGACCGAAAATTGCCGAGCAAATCAACCTTTTCCTGAAAAACACCCAACGGTGAGCAGGATTTCTTACTTCGCCAAGTTTTTTTGCCAGTTTTGTGCTTGGTGCGTTTTCTGTTCCGCCCTGGAAGCAAATCTGGAAGGTGGTGTGGTCAGGGCATGGAAAAATGTCGATGGTCGCAAGATTCAAGCGGTGTTAAGAGGGGTTAAAGAAGATAGGATCATTTTGTTTAAGGATGGCAGGGAATATGTTTTTCCACTTTCCCGTCTTAGTGAACGAGATCGCGAATTTGTGATAAAACACAGACAGGAGAAGCAAGCGGGGGTACTTTTAACAAGTGTTTCCAAAGACTTCCCTTATCTCACTGATAAGGAACTTGCGATTGCCCCGAAAATATCAGTCGATTTGCTTGAGAAAACAGTCTTATTCTTGACAAATGAATTTCGCAAAACACTGAAGGTGAGTGAGCTAAAAGAAATGAGGGAGGTTTCCGTGATCGCCCGTACTCACAGTCGGGATATGCAAGTTCGGGGTTTTTTCTCACACGACAATCCTGACGGAGAAAGCCCTACGGACAGGGCACAAAAGGCAGATTTTTCTGGCTTTGGAAAGAACCCAGATGGAAAAACGCGCTATGGGTTGTCTGAGAACATAGGGCGGGTGGGGCGCTATTCATCCATTCAACAATCCAAGCGTAATGGGAAGGTGGTGGGCAGAAAAGTAAGTTGGCAAAGCGAAGACCAACTCGCCCGCCAGATCGTTCAGGGCTTTATTGATAGCCCCGACCACAAGAAAAATCTCCTTGATCCGACCAAAGCTTATATTGGTGTAGGCATTCATATCTATCGCGAGCATATTTTTGTTACTCAAAACTTTTTCTAATCCCATGTGCATTCTTGTCTTTATTTCTTTGATCACAATCGTATCCAACCTCTTGGGGGAAGATTGGCCCGGTTGGCGCGGGCCAAACGGAAATGGCGAGTGGCACGGTCCGGAATTAAATAAGGAACTTAAAGGAGTTGGATTGGAGCGAGTTTGGAAAAAATCCCTTCATCCCGGATATTCTGGAGTAACGGGTTCGAAAGGAAGAATTTACACCATGGATCGACCGCCCGTAAAAGAATTCGGTGAAACCGAACGGGTTTTATGCTTAGACGCCGATACGGGTGAAACCCAATGGGAATATATTTACAAAAGCGTCTATGGTAAATTGGATTACGGGAAGGGACCTCGTTCATCCCTGGCTATTTCCTCAAGTGTCGTTTATGGCTTAGGGGCGATGGGACATACCTTTGCTCTGGATGCTTCAACTGGCAGAAAGATTTGGTTTAGAGATATGTTGAAAGAGGAAAATTGTACTCTGCCATATTGGGGTTTTTCCGGAACTCCGGAGATCATTGGAAGTGAAGTGCTTTTGCATCTGGGTAGTCAAAATTGGGGAAGTGTCCTGGCATTGGATGTGAAAAGTGGCAAAACTCTGTGGGGGACAGGGGAAGATAAGAAGGCGGGATATGCCCCACCTTTGCAAATAAAGAGACCAGAGTCCCATCAATTGATTTGCTGGGGTCCGAACAAGATCATGGGTTTGCCGATGAGAGGCGGAGATGAAATTTGGAGTATTCCATATGAGGTGAAATATGGTGTTTCCATAACGAAGCCAATTTTCGAAGAGAATATTGCCTTAGTTTGTGGGTATTGGAATGGATCCAGAGCCATTCGTATAGATGAGAATACTGGAAAGGGTTCTCTCCTTTGGTCCGAAGAGGAATCTCTGCGAGGTTTAATGGCTCAACCCCTCTATCGGGATGGAATTTGTTATCTCCTTGATAGAAGTCAGGGGCTGACTGCTTTTGTCCTAGCTACGGGAAAAATTCTTTGGCGGGATGAACATCGTTTAACTTTAGCCGATCGAAATCCACATGCGAGCTTAGTTTGGATTAATAAGGCAAAAGGGGATGCATTATCCTTAAATGCGGAAGGAGAATTGGTTTATTTGAATTTAAACCCCAAAGGATATTTGGAGTATTGGCGGGAACAGGTAATCGGTGAAACCTGGGCCCATCCAGCATATATTAATGACCGAGTTTATGCTCGGGATGATAGATCAATCCAATGCTGGAGATTACCCCTTAAACAATAAAAAATTTTCGATCGCCTTAATTAAAAGCCGATTTTCAATAATCCCTTTTGGGAGGAATCCCTTTAAATAGTTTACTAGTTACAGGGAAGTTTTTCTCTTCGGGTAATCTCTTAATCCATGCCTTTCCTATCATTTCGCTGTAATCATCGGCAAAATCGATGATGGTCGCATTAAAATCAAATTGTCTGGCACTATCAAATGTCCAGTTGCCATCGGTGAAGCGGTGCTTCACTTCAAGAGTAGATTGAATTTGGATCATAACATCGTATCCCTGGGCGAAATCGGAATCCTCGACAAATTGGAATTCAGTCCAGTGAACGGGCAAAGAGAAATTCGCCACCAGTTTACTGACAGATGCATTATGCTCGGAGCCATTGTGTTCATTCAGTGCGGCATTGGAAACAATTGGGTTTAGTGAACTGGCATTTATGTCAAAAAATGGATTGGCTTCTCTCCATTCGTTGAGGAATTGATCGAAATAACCCTCAAACTTTTGCTCTGGCGTTAAGGGTGCATCTTGTTTGCCGCAAGAAACGAAAAGAAGTGGGAGAATGAGAAATAAGCGATGCATAGTTGAAATATTATGCTATGATCTTTCCAGCCAAACCAGACGAGGCAAGATGAAATTTGATTTGGGATGAAGATTCCAGGGGGCTCTCCAGAAAGAATCCGATAAAAGACTAAAGTTACTCCTCTTAGAGAATAGATTTTGACAAGGTTGAGAATAATTTGCTTGGAATTGCTTATATGCTTGAAATCGAAAATCATCTAGTTGTATCCGATGTAATGAGAATGTCAGTCTTTCGCCTTTTGTTAGTTAATCCAATAAACCAAAAAAATTATGCGACTTTATTTAACTGAAAGTGGTCCGGTAATTGAAGAGGGGAAGGCTTTATTTTCTTTGGAAACTGAGCTCTCATGGGACGAATTAATTAACAGAGAAAATCTTCGATCTTATTTAAATGGTTTGCGAACAAGCTTTCAGAAATATGATTCTGAAGATTTTTTATCTACAGTTCGTGCCCCCATAGGAAATCAAGAAGTCTGGGCGGCTGGTGTAACTTATTTCTCGAGTAGATTGGCTCGCATGGAGGAATCCAAGGATGCTGGGGGTGGAGATTTTTATAGCAGAGTCTATGGGGCGGATAGACCTGAAATCTTTTTCAAGGCAACTCCCTCGAGAGTGGTTGATCCTAATGCCCCATTTCGAATCCGTAGCGATTCAACTTGGGATGTTCCGGAGCCCGAACTTACTCTATTTGCATCCTCAAGTGGAACCATTGAGGGGTATACGATTGGAAATGATGTTTCTTCTCGGAGTATAGAGGGCGAAAATCCCCTTTATCTTCCCCAAGCAAAAACCTTTGATCAGTGTGCATGTCTTGGACCTTGTCTTTATTTGCCTGAGGAACCGCTGGGAGATACAACCAATATTTATATGGAAATCATGCGCGATGGTCAGGAGGTATTCACCGGCCGAACGACCTTAGCCGAAATGAAGCGACAACCCAAAGAATTAATTAATTTCCTGTTTCGTGAAACGAGTTTTGCGGATGGCGTTTTTCTGATGACGGGTACTGGTATTGTTCCCACTAGTGAATTTACTTTGGAGGCGGAAGATATAGTTACGATCTCTATTGATGGAATTGGAAAACTTACGAATCCCGTTGCCTCGAGAAAATAGTTAGATTCACTATATTTGAGCAGTTATGGAAAATTCAATTATTGGTTTCTCGCGAGGAGAGGATACTACCTCAAGTTTTAAAGCCTTCAGTCCGGTTACTGGAGAAAATTCTGATGTGTCGTATGCTCATGCATCCACAACCGAGCTTGAAAAAGCTTGTTGGTTAGCCAAGGAAGCATCGCAAGTGCTTGCACAGAAATCTGGCGCAAGCAAGGCGGATTTCCTCGAATGTGTAGCTGAAAAGATCGAAGGTCAGGTGGACGAATTAGTCGGAGTGATGACTTTTGAAACCGGTCTGCCTGAAGCCCGCGTACGAGCTGAAACGGGTCGTACATGTGGGCAGTTGAGAATGTTTGCCAGACTTGTCCGTAAAGGAGACTGGATTCAGGCTCGTATTGATCGAGCCCAACCTGAAAGGGAACCTCTACCCAAGCCGGATTTACGATCGATGTTAAGACCGGTTGGTCCAGTCGCGGTATTTTGCGCAAGTAATTTCCCTTTGGCTTTTTCGGTGGCGGGAGGTGATTCCGCATCCGCCTGGGCTGCGGGTTGTCCAGTGATCGTAAAGGCACACCATGCTCATCCCGGCACGGCTCTCGTTGTGGCAAAAGCCGTGGTAGAAGCCGTACAAGTCAGTGGTTTTCCTGAGGGAACCTTTTCCATGGTTTATGGAGATGGACGAAAATTGGGTCGCGATTTGGTTATGAATCAATTCATCAAGGCGGTCGGATTTACCGGTTCCCGAGCGGGGGGTAGGGCATTATTCGATTTGGCAAATTCTCGAGAAGAACCAGTTCCAGTTTTTGCCGAAATGAGTAGCGTGAATCCGGTTTTTGTATTGCCGGGTTTGACAGGCGATGGGGTCTCGGATTTTGCAACTGGGTTAGTCGGTTCCGCTACCTTGGGAGTAGGGCAATTTTGTACCAATCCAGGAATAGTCTTTCATCCTGATGGTTCATTTGGCGAGAGACTGGTTTCCGAATATGTAGGAAAAATTAAGGAAGTATCGTCATGCCCAATGTTGCATCCAGGAATAAGGGATTCTTACAAGGCTGGAATTAATCATTTGGCTGAAATCGAGGGAGTGGAGATTGCTTACAGAAGCGAGAATTCTGATGGGGCTGGAGGTTGTGATGTGGGTCCATGTGTACTGACTGTGAGTCTTGCCGATTTTATGGCATCCGATAAGATCTGCGAGGAAGTATTTGGTCCATCTACTTTATTGGTCGCGTATTCAACAGCTCACCAGTTACTTGATGTGGTTCAAAAGCTAGAGGGGCAACTAACGGCTTCCTTATTTGGGGAAAATGCGGATTTGGAAGTTAACGCTGAATTGATTGATTTATTGGAGACCAAGGTCGGACGTTTGTTGTTTAATCAATTTCCTACTGGTGTGGAAGTTTGTGGAGCCATTGTGCACGGAGGTCCTTATCCTGCGACAACCGATGGGCAATCAACATCCGTCGGGGAAAGTGCGATTTATCGATTCGCTCGGCCTGTTTGCTATCAAGGTTTTCCTAACCAATATCTTCCCGATGAATTGAAGGAAGAAAATCCTTTGGGAATTACTCGTATTGAAGCTTAGAAACGCTATTTTTCTTTTTATATTTTCTCTAACCTTCCTCAGTGGACAGGTAGGACAAGTTCGTGAAGGCTTTCTCTCGGGTATCCTATCTTCAAAGGGTAAGGCATGGATCGAGGTCAAGGGGGATGAGGGTTATCTTCATAGATATTTGGCTCCTTGGATTGGTGATGGTCCGGGAAGTGGTGGTGGTTTTGATCCAAGTTTATTAATGCGTTTTGATCAGTTAGTCGTAGGCAACCGAGTTCGTTTGCAATGGTTTTGGGACGGGCATCTACGAGTGCGGGAGATTGCCAAGGAAATTCCAGAAACAAAAGAAGGAATTTTTGTTGGTTATGTTTTGGAAGTTGGAGAGAAATTTGTGGATGTCCAAAATAAACGGGAGGGAAAACCATGGAGATTTTATCTGCCTTGGAAGGGTGGGTTCCCTCAAAATGGTGGAGGTTATGATAAGGATGTTCTGCTTGGCTTGAAGGAACATCAACCAACTAACCCTCTTCGCTTTGAATGGTCTTATGACATAAGACCCAGAATCAATCGAATTTTAACCCGGGAAGAAATTGAATTCCGACCCTTTTATGATTTGGACGAAGTTCCTCCTTGGTTAGGACCTCGTGATTCTACCTTCGAAATCAAGAAGCCTCCAAAGAGAAACATAATTAATCCGTTTGACAACGTAAAACCGGATAATAATCAAAACCCTTTCGATTCGGTAGCCCCGCCTTCTAATCCCTTTGACTCGGTAGCTCCACCCGCAAATCCTTTCGATTCAGTAACCCCGACTACCAATCCCTTTGATCAAGTGGGAGGTGACAACAAGACTCCACCCGAAGGGAAAGGTCAATCTCCCAACCCGTTTGATGCTGTGCAACCTAAGCCAAAGACAGTTAATCCCTTTGAGAATGTTCCTTTGCCTCAGGAAAAGTAAATGGCTGAGTTAGCGGAATATGCCGAATTCCACCAGCTGATTATTGCCCCGTAAATTTAAGGTAGATCCGTCATTGAGAAACCAATCCGCGTGGTTGGAAAATCCATGATTCCATTTCCTTCGAACCTTAATTCTTTTGGCAAAAATTCTCTCTTCCAAAGGAATGATGTCTGAGGTGACGCTACTACTCCACAGAACATCGATAATTACACCATTTTGATCAAGTCCGACAACTTCTACGGCTGCCCCCCTTTTTTCGTAAATGGGCAAATTAGGATCATTGCTTACATCAAGAGCAAGGAGGACATCTTCAGCCGCAGGTCGAACGGTTTGGCTGTAAATTTCAAAATTTGCTTCGAATGTATCGGGTAACATAAATCCATCCATGTTACGGATTCCCAATCGAACAATATGGGAAGACCAGATTGGTACAATTTCATTCCCCCGATCATCAACGGTGTAAACTAGAGCCGGAAGTTGATCTGGATTTCGGTAAGCGGGAATGGCTTGAATTGCTTTCGTCGCTTCGTCCATGGCTCGCGAGAGACCATCAGGGCTTGGGTCGTGAAGAGTTTCCAATCTGGAATTATCTGGAAGCCTAACAACTAATCCGAATGTTCTGGGAAAATACTTAATTTGTTCCATTTCCAAGGAACCATTTTCATCAAAGTATCCTTCTTCCCGGATAAGTTCGGAAAGAGATAAATTTTTACCTTGTGGATGAAAGTAAGCCCTGTAAGGACCAGAGGGATTTCCTTTTGAAAATCGAACTTTTAGCCTCACTTGGCTTTTTACGGGTAATTCCTCTGGTTTTAGTCCATCCTCACTTAGTTTTTCGAAATAGCGAATCACATCGCTGTTGGATGCAGGATAATAAAGCGTAAAATTTCCGTCTAACTCACCATTGAGATAATTTTTCTCGTAAACTAATTCCCCAGTCTTGCCGTATGCCGTAAATAAACCCTGCCTCTTTCCTTTTTTGAAAGAACCAGATAGAAGTTTTAACCCATTTTCTTGCCAGAAGTGAAAAGGTCCGTCTTTTAAGCCATGACTGAATCCGATTTTAAAATGAGGTTCACCATTGGGATGCTTTTCGGAAACATAAGCTCTTTTAGGGGATCCAAAAGGTTCCTCCGCTTCGATTTCAAAGAGGATTTCAGTACCATTTTCGTCTTTTCTGTATTCCACATCTTCGGGCAGCAAGTTTTCTTCAAAACAAGATGATAAGACAAAAGGAATACAGAGAGCTAGTATTCTTAAGATATAAATTCCAAGAAATCTGAAAATGGTGTTTTCGAACATTTCGCCTTTATCCTAGTCCGCAGAAGAAGGTTTTCGCAATGGAAAACTTAAGGGGTACGGGAACGAACTTGTTCGGCAATTTCCATGATGTCGATGGATGGTAAGGTTACGATGCTCGATGGTCTGCCATTATCCATTTTGTAAACTACTACTCCCAACCAATCTCCCAAAGTTGAAAAAATGGGGGTGCCGAGTCCGATATTCTCGATCACATAATAAGGACGGGGTTTCTTGATTACGGCATTAACCCATCCTCTTCTTAAGGTGGATTGTCGGTAAAGATTTCGTCCAAGCTTACTAACTGATACAACTTCGTCCAAGACTTGAAGTGAAAAATCTTTTTTGGGACTAGATTTCGGCACGGGGGCAAATGTGGTACCGTTTTTCAATTCCTCCGTGTCCGGAATTGGAAGAACAAATGCAAGATCCAAGTCTATGTCCTTAAGAAGTAACTTGGCGGGCACTTCTGTTCCGTCAGACATGAGAATGAGCACTTCTATGTAATTTACCTGCACGGATGTCCCAGGTGTACGCATCCGAGAAAGAATATTGGATGTAGGGTCAACTGAAGTGAGGGAAAGCACGGTCAATCCATCTTCGGCGATGACCGTGCCCAAGGCTTCCAGTTTTTGCTCTTGAGGAGGATAACTGCGACCTCTTGAGCTTACTTCGACTCGGACGGTGACAGATACCCAAGTTACGCAGTCAGCATTGTCTTGGAGCAGTTTGCGCCATGTGGATTCTGTAGAGATGTGGTCTGGTTTGCCCACTGCAAAAAGAAAGGGAGTCGCAAAAATAATAAAAAGGAAAAGATAGATATTTTTAGTCATGAGAACAAAACGGAAGTTGAGCATCAATCCCAGTCGGGCTCTAGTTCGATGTACAAAGTATGAATTCCTCGTCTAACAAAGAAAATTGTTTTTGTTGGTTTTGCGTTGATTAAGGATTTCATTTGTTTTCGGAAGTCTTCCACAGAGCCTACCACATTTCCATCCACCTCGAGGAGTAAGTCTCCCTGCCTCAATCCAGCTAGGGCAGCCCAACCGGCAGACTCCACATTGTCGACATAGAGCCCAACTTGACTTTCCTTGATCCTTGCAAAAACTCGATCGCCAAATGATAGTTCCCGCACGGTGAATTCGAAAGTGGTTTCTTTGAACTTAGGCAATTCGTTTGCTGGCGGTGGTCGTTTGTTCAAGGTTATATTCAAATCCAGAAGTTCTTGCTTTCGCATACCTGATACTTGAATTATGGAGTCGGTTTTATATTCCTTGATCATATTTCCAAAAACTTCCGCATCTTCGACGCGATTAGCCATAATGATCTGTCCATCGATACGAAAAAGCAGATCTCCAGTTCTTAATCCACCTTGCTCCGCGGGTGTGCCGGGAAACACTTGAGCGATTCTTATACCCCGAGTCGTTCTTGGTAAACCGAGGGCCAAAGATAAATCTCGAGTGAGAACTTGTGTAGAAACTCCAAGCCAAGGTTTCCATGCTTGAAGAGGCTGGTTTTCTTCCATTTCGGGGCCAATCTCAATAACGGTTAAGAATTCAGCCAAGTCTCTTTCAATAGTAATTAAGGTGGGAACAGGTTCGTTTTTTCCCCTGGTTATTTGACGGGTAATTTCTTCGAGCTCTTTTAATGATCGAACCGGTTGATCTCCGATTGATACGATAACGTCTCCAGGAACCAAACTAGGTTTTGCACTTGAAGATGGCCCTCCGCGATTTACGGAATGTACCTGAACACCCGATTTGTCTTCTCTGCGAGCTTCAAGGGAAGACATAAGCGTAAAATTACGTACGGTTATGCCCCAGTTCTTTAGCTCCTTTTCTCGGGCGAAAGCGGGTTCGCGTGGCTCCGTTTTTAGATTCCAAGTGAACTTCTTACCCTTGCGCAGACCAGTGACTTTAAAGCTTTTTCCGGGACGCATTCCCATGGCAAGCTGATTAAAAAGAGGCAAGTCTTCAAGTATGCGAACCGAGATGGGATGTCCATCATATTGCTTAATTCGATCCCCAGGAAGGAACCCAGCCCGTTCCGCAGGAGAGTTTTCAATTACACCCGCCACCAGAACTCCGGTTTCATTGGACTCGGTTACTGGTTGGCATTCTAAGCCAGTCCATGAGCGGGTTACATAACCTTTCTTGACGAGCTCTCTCGCTACCTTGCGAGCCAGATTTGCCGGAATCGCACCACCTAAACTTCCTATTCCCACTTCGTTGATTCCGATAATCTCACCTTTGTCATTAATTAGCGGTCCCCCACTATTTCCAGGGAAAATAACTGCATCGTGTCCAAGCCATCTGACTAATTCGCCAACATTTTCTCCATCCAGTCGGAGGGAACCTGCATTTGGGGAGATCATGGCGAGGTTTGAAATAATACCTCTCGTAACGGATTGTGAAAGACCGGCGGGACTTCCCATTGCATAGCAAATGTCTCCGACTTCAACCTTATCCGAGTTGCCAAATTTAGCGACTGAGATCATAGGTGAGTTTGGAGCCCTATCTTGTAATCGTAGACGTAAAACTGCCAAATCACTCATCGGATCGGCTCCTATGAGATCACCGACCAATTCCTCTCCGTTATGAAGACGGCAGAGGATTCTCGTAGCCTTGCCGGCGACATGATGATTCGTAACTACAATACCATCACTTCCAATAATAACCCCACTTCCTGTGGATCCCGATTTCATCATTCTTCCACCGGATCCTTTTTCCGAAACAACCTCAATGCGAACAATCGCCGGATATACCGAATCGACCGCAGGCGTGAGTTTGGGCTGTGCCGACAAAAAGAAGATGGAGCCAAGAAATGTGGCAAAGATAAAAATATTGATTTGAATTTGGTTCATTGACTGTAGTAAGGCGTTGCTGACAATCACTTTCGTTTGACTCTTGACCGAGCTCGTAGCATTCTCCGATTTAACCACTTGTTTGATCAATCTGGCAAGCAAACAAAAGGTTTTGAAATGAATGATAATCAAGTAAATTCCGATATGTTGAGCGAAAGACAAAGGAAATTTATAGCTTTTGTCATTTGTTCCAGTTGTGCTTTGTTGTTGGGTTGCCTTTTAGCCGGGGTAGTTTTCATTCTAAATCGTTTTTTTGAGGTTTTTTCGGGAGTAATCTGGTCGCTCGCAGTCTCTGTCATGTTAGCCATTCTCCTCCGTCCGATTGTAACGTTCTTTGAAGATCGTTTCAGCCTGGGTCGAATTACCTCCATTCTGCTACTTTATGGCTTGGTTGTGCTTTCTGCAGGTTCAGCGACCTGGTTTCTTGGAGGAAAGGTCATTAGTCAAACCCGAGAATTTGTTGGATCCGTATCTGAGTGGCCAGATAAGTTGGAGAGCAAGGGCAGGAAGTCACTTCCTCCAGAGACATGGGAAGCGATCTCAGGACAGGTCGAAACTTTTAAGGAATACTGGAAGAATCTGACGCGTTTGGAAAATCCATCTTTCGGGGGAGATCTTGAAGAAAATGAGAAATTAATTTACGATTCACTCGATCTCAGCCATCGAGAAACTGTTCGTTCCTTGGATGCAGATGAACGAAAAGACTTTTTTGCAATTTCCAGTGCGGAGGAGCGTAAATCTTTTCTCGAACGAAAAGCCTTGGAAATCCGTAATCGCGTCAGAGAGACAATTGAGAAAAGAGGTGAAAAAATTGCAGAAAAATCTGCCGAGGTTTTAAAAGGGGCATGGTCAGGGTTAGTCGATATTTTTGCACAGATTACTTTTTTAGCGGTTATTCCGATTTATCTATTCTATTTTTTGAGTTCGAATCGAAACTTTTTTGTGGATCTGGACAAGGAGCTTGGTTTTCTCTCGGATTCCTTGCGTGAGGATTTTGTTTTTCTAATTAGAGAATTCGTGGGTATTATGGTAGCCTTTTTTCGCGGGCAACTAATCATTGGATTGATGATGGGCGTGGGATATGCAATTGGTTTTAGCCTAAGCGGTTTGAAGTTTGGGATAACTTTGGGTCTTCTTTTCGGATTGCTCAATATCGTTCCTTATCTTGGTTCAATTGTTGGTATTATTACCACACTTTGTGTTGCATATTTACAACCGGGTGGAATTGCGGAGACGGGGCAATGGAGTGTTTTGTTAGGGTGTGGTATTTCATTCGTTGTCGTTCAAGTGGTTGAGAGTTATTTTCTAACGCCAAGAATAATGGGGCAACAAACGGGCCTTCACCCGGTTGTAATCATTGTGTCGATTTTCTTTTGGGGTACTGCACTTGGGGGAATTTTAGGTATGATTTTCGGTATTCCTCTCACCGCATTTCTTATTGTTGCATGGAGGCTCATATGCAGAAAACATTTGAAAGCTGGTTTTTGCTGAAGATGTATTTATCGATGATCAGGATTATCATATTATTACTCTTTCCCGTAGTTGGAGCACATGTTTTTTCTAAAGAACAAAGCTTAATCAACGGAAAAGACTTGAGTGGTTGGACCATGGATGTTCCATCACTTGATAAAAAGCCAAATCTAAATAAGCCCTTTGTCGTCCGAAACGGGATGCTTGTAAGTTTGGGAAAACCGGCAGGTCATTTATTAACTGAAGAAGAATTTTCCAATTATCGGTTGGAAGTGGAATACCGATTTGCATCAAAACCTGGCAACTGCGGTGTGCTTGTTCATGCATCCAAGTTACGCAACCTCTATGGGATGTATCCCAAATCGATTGAGGTACAGATGAATCATAAACATGCTGGTGACTTTTGGTGCATTGTGGAGGATATAAAAGTACCTGACATGGAAAAAAGACGCGGACCCAAGAAAAATTGGGGAATAACTGAGGGCAAGGCTCGCAGGATTATTAATTTAACTGATGATTCCGAGAAACCAGTTGGTGAATGGAATGCAATGACCATTGAATGTATGAAAAATGAGGTCAAGGTGTGGGTGAATGGCGATTTGGTAAACCACGGTTTTGATTGCACCGCGAAAAGCGGGAAAATTTCAATACAGGCCGAGGGTTCTGAGGTTGAGTTTCGTAAGTTGGATATCTTTTCAAAGTAGAGTTTAATGGCTTTCCTTTATTTGTATCTGGCACTCGCTCCAGCGATGGCGATTGCCCTTTACATCTACTGGAAGGACAAAAACGAAAAGGAGCCGATTATTCATCTGATAGGGTATTTCTTGCTGGGGGCACTCACTTGTGTTCCTGCGGGAATCACTAATAGTATTGGGGGGAGCGTTCTCGGCTTTGAATACGGCCAATCGCATGATGTCGTTCGGTCTTTCTTTATGGCTTTTTTTGTGGTTGGTTTTGGGGAGGAACTCTTCAAGTTCTTGGCTCTTATGTTTGTTGCTTTTCCAAGGAAAAATTTTAACGAGCCATTTGATGGAATCGTATACTCAGTGATGATCGGGTTGGGTTTTGCTTCCCTCGAAAACATTATTTATGTATTCGAAGGCGGGATAGGGGTGGCATTTCTGAGAACATTGACAGCAGTTCCCATGCATGCGGCTTTTGCGATTATCATGGGATATTATGTAGCAAAGGCAAAATTCCAAAATAGTGATCGTAGAAATGAGACGGCAATTATTGGCTTGGCATGGGCAATTTTTTTCCACGGGGCATATGATTTCTGTCTTTTTCAGAATGCATCCGTATTCCTACTGCTAATGGTATTTCCCATTATGGGATGGGCATTCTTTTTAAGCCGCCGATCGATCCAACAACACTTAGCCAAGTAATCCTAATCTTAAAATCCAACGAAGAATCGTAAATTGTTAGCAAGATTGCCTTGAAAGGATGGGCGGAGAGTGTGTGAATGAAAATTTAAATCCCCATGTCATCCAAAGATTAAGTTTTTGTTCATCTCCATGTGCACTCTGATTTCAGTCTGCTCGATGGTTGTTGCCGAATGGACAGACTGATGGACCGGGCGGTGGAACTGGGCATGTCAGCCATGGCATTGACCGACCATGGTAATCTCTTTGGGACGATCAATTTCATCAAGCAGGCAGAGAAACGGGGACTTAAGCCAAGTATTGGATGTGAAGGTTATATGGTTACGGATCATAAGAATGATGAAAAACCAGGCCGTGAAAATCATAAGTCTTATCATTTGGGAATGTTAGCCAAAGATTACGAGGGATATCAAAATCTGTCCAAAGTGGTCTCGGATGCACATGTGGATGGGTTTTACTATCGTCCGCGAACCGATCTTGAGACTTTAGCCCAACATTCCAAGGGGCTAATTGCTTTTACCGGATGCATGCAGGGATGGGTGCCCCAGATGATCCTTCATGGCAAAGAGGGAGAAGCAGAAAAAGCAATGGGGCAGATGATTGATATTTTCGGAAAGGAAAATTATTTCGTTGAACTCCATAATCATGGGATTGAAGAACAGGCACAATTAGTCCCTGAGCTTCTTAAATTGGCCAAAAAATTTGACGTAAAAGTCGTTGCTTCGAATGACGTTCATTATGTGAGAGGAGATGACTGGGCCCCTCATGATGCATTGCTGTGCATACAGACTGGCTCGAAATTGGATGATCCAAAACGCATGCGATACGAGGCCAGGGAGTTCTATTTAAAGTCTAGGGAAGAGATGAACAATCTCTTTAAGGAAGCACCGGAATCAATAACCAACACATTTGCAGTAGCTGAAATGTGTGACGTAAAACTTCCGTTTGGTGAGAATAATTATCCGGTATTTACCATGCCTCCTGAAATCAAATCTGACATTTCGGATAATGAAGCTTATTTGAAGCATCAATGCATCGAAGGAATGCAAAATAGATATGATGCCAAGTATCTTCCCGAAAGCGCGAGAAATGATGAATCAGAGGAAAAAGTTAGGGAATTAAGTGAACGATTGGATTATGAATTGGGGATTATATCCAAGACTGGGTTTAATGATTACTTTTTAATAGTTGCTGATTTCATGCTTTGGGCGAGGGAACAGGAAATTCCCGTGGGACCGGGTCGTGGTTCCGGAGCAGGCTGTTTGGTGGCCTATCTTCTTGGAATTACTGATATTGATCCTCTTCGCTTTGGACTGCTCTTTGAAAGGTTCCTAAATCCTGAAAGAGTTTCTCCTCCGGATTTCGATATTGATTTCTGCATGCGTAGACGGGCTGAAGTTATTGAATACGTGCGTGAAAAATACGGCAGGGATTGTGTGGCCAATATTATAACCTTTGGCACCTTTGGAGCGAAGATGGTCATGAGAGATATCGCACGTGTCCGAGATTTACCTTATGCCGAAGCCGATAAATTGGCCAAAATGGTTCCGGATGACTTGAATATTTCCCTGGATGAATCTCTGGAGAAAAGTCCAGAGTTTCGTGCCGAATATGAAAGTAATCCTATTGCCAAGCAAATCATTGATACCGGAAAAGTAATTGAGGGAATGGTTCGTAATGTCGGGACGCATGCCGCAGGAGTGATTATAGCAGATCGTCCCTTAAAAGAGTTTGTGCCTCTTACCACTCAAGACGGCGTTCTTACCACTCAGTATCCCAAAGATCCAGTCGAGGAACTTGGTCTTTTGAAGATGGATTTCTTGGGACTCAAGACACTCACTGTTATCTCCGAAGCTGAGAGTCATATACGCAAAGGGGAGGGCTTGGGAGATTTTCGAGTCACCGAAGTTTCATTGGAAGACGAACCTACGTTCAAACTTTTGAATGAAGCTCGTACTATAGGTGTTTTTCAACTCGAATCTGATGGAATGCGCCGCCTTTGCAGGCAAATGACAATATCAAACGTTGATGAGATTATTGCATTGATCGCTCTTTACAGACCCGGTCCAATGGACTGGATTCCCGATTACATAAAGGGAAAAGAGGATCCCTCTACCATTAAGTTTCCACATCCTTTGCTTGAGGATGTTTGTGCCGAGACTTATGGAGTCATGGTGTATCAGGAACAAGTCATGGAAGCGGCTCGTAGAATCGCTGGCTACACGCTCGGAGGAGCGGATATTTTGCGACGAGCAATGGGCAAAAAGAAACCCGAAGAAATGGCTAAGCAGCGGGAGATTTTTGTGAAGGGTGCAAAGGAGACCAACAAGATTGAGGCAAAGAAAGCCAACGATATTTTTAATATACTCGAGAAATTTGCCGGTTATGGTTTTAATAAATCTCACTCCGCAGCCTATGGCATTATCAGTTATCAAACAGCGTTTCTAAAGGCGAATTTTCCCGTCGAATTTATGGCGGGCGTATTGGCGTGCGAACTGGGGAATTCCGATAAACTGGCTCATTTTATTGGAGAGTGTGTGGAGATGGAGATTTCCGTCTTGGGTCCGGACGTGAATGAATCCGGAGAGAATTTCACGCCAGTTACAGAGAAAGTTGGGCAATCAGGGTCGATTCGCTTTGGATTATCAGCAGTTAAGGGAGTTGGTGACATAGCGGGTAAGAAAATCGTAGAGGAACGAGAGAGGGGAGGGGTATACAAGAGTTTTGGCGACTTGGTTGAACGAGTTGATGGAAAGGCAATCAATAAGAGAGTTTTGGAATGCCTCGTGAAGTCAGGTGGCTTTGATGCTTTGGAGGAAAACCGTGCTCTTTTGTTGGCCGATTTGGATCGAGCTATGGGAGAAGCGCAACTAAGGAGAAAGGACCGGGAGGCCGGGCAAACTAATTTATTTGAAATGATGGGAGGGGATGAAGACGATTCCAATGGAACCACTGATGATTTCTCTTCCTCTCCTGATCTTTCCCATGTCGAGAAGATGGAAGAATTGGAAAAGCTCAAGTTGGAAAAGGAATTACTTGGGTTCTTTCTTTCCGGACACCCCGTTGATACTTTGGGCGGATTGGGTAAGGGGTTGGATACGATTAAGTCCGAAGAATTGGATGAATTACAAGGCAGGAGATCTTTTCGCTTATGTGGAGTTTTATCCGATGTGGAAAGAAGATATACCAAAAAGGATGCGAAACCTTGGGCTCGTTTCAATTTAATGTGCAAAGAAAAGGATTTCTCTCTTCCTATGTTTACGGAAGCCTACGAGAAATTTGGGCCTCAACTCGAAGAAGGGAAAATTGTAGTGGTTGAAGGCGTTGCCTCTCATCGTGACGGTGAGACCAGAATGACAGTGAATCAAGTTATGCCGGTTGAAAATGCCTTAGTCCAATTGGTTGAAGAGGTAACATGGCTTATCGATCCAAATGATGCTGATGCTGAGAGCTTCGTTCGAGATCTTCATATTTCAGGGGATAAAGGTTTGGGGAATACCTTGATCCGTCTGGGTTTTGCAGAAGAGAGCGATGAATATGGATTGGTGGCCGAATTGGATCCACGATTTCGTATGCGGATGACCTCTGAAAACTTCAAAACTTGGCGTTTCCGAAAAGCGGTTCGGGCGGCAAGAGTGAAAATGCGTGAACCTGAGCCTCCCGAGGAGCGAAAATACCGTTCCTCCTGAACCTTAGAAATTAAGATTTTGAGCAAACCTTCCTTCTTGACCCGCTTTTGTTCTTCTTTATGATCTTCTCTTCCAATTATGACCATTGAAATTAAATTACGTAAAGGAGAGCCCATGGATCGGGCTATTCGTCGTTTAAAGAAACGTCTTGATCGCGAAGGGGTTATCCGCGACGTTCGAGCAAAGAGATATTTCGAAAAGCCCTCCGATAAAAAGCGCAAGGCCCGTAAAGTGGCTGCCTTTACGCAAATGTTGCGTACGCGTTACGAAAAAATGTAATCAGCTCGTCTCCTTGGGAGACTTTATTTCTCGCAGGGCTGTCGGAATGGTCATATCCTGATTCCCTTATCATGTCACAATTGACCAAAAGAAGTACCTTGAGTCTCCGGAGGGAGTGGAGGTTATTCGACCAGGAAAGGGCGAATGAGCAAACTTTTCTCAAGCTTTGCGATCGTATGATTGATGTTGGGGAATTCTTGCTCGCTCACGATGTTGCTCGAGCAGGGTTACGCAAAAATCGAAATCATAAAGTCCTAAGTCAACGGGCTGCACATGCCTTATGCAAGGCTGGTTCTCCAAAGCTTGCCTCAAAAATTTTGGAAGACTTAGTTGCCAGTGGAGGTAGAGACGTTGAGACGCAGAGTCTTCTGGCGAGTTGCTACAAGGATCTTTGCGAATACTCGACAAGCGAGGAAAGCAAATTTAGATATGCCGATCTAGCAATCGCTCGGTATGAAGATGCATACAATGCTCAATTACAAAAAAGTACTGGTGAAATTGAGGATTTGGAAAAGCAGTACTATCCATGCATTAATGTGGCATTCATGCATCATGTTTTTCATAATGAGGAAAAAGCGCATGAATATGCTCAGTCTGCTCGAAATATTTGCAGAAAATTAAGGGTAGAGGGACTTGATTCTTATTGGATTCAAGCAACCGAGGCAGAAGCCTCACTGCTTCTCGGACAATTCGAAGCTGCCGTGGAATCCTACAAAGCTGCGGTTAAGTTGGAAGATGCTCAGCCTTCGCATATTGCCAGTACGCGTAAGCAAGCTTTACAAATTGCCTCCTTGTTCGAAGACGATTCTGTTAGGAAACATGTTGAGGAAGCCTTTCCTTTACTTGGAATCGTTGCCTGTTCTGGGCATGTGATTGACAACCCGGGACGGGATCCCCGTTTTCCGCCGGAAGCCGAACTTGTAGCCAAGGAAAGAATCGAAAAGGCTCTGGATAAGATGGGTGCCACTTGCGGATACAGCTCAGCCGCTTGCGGAACGGACATTCTCTTTTTGGAAACAATGGCCGAAAGGGGTGGTGAAACTCATGTATTCCTGCCTTTCTCGAAGGAGGAGTTTATTGAAACCAGCGTACGTCGTGCCGGTGGTAACTGGATTTCTCGTTTCGAGCACGTACTTGATCATGCCACCTCCGTTCATTATGTGACGAATGAAGGATATTACGGAGATGATTCCCTTTTCACTCTATGCAACCAAGTCATGCTTGGATTCGCAGCTATGCGTGGGCGAGGCTTGGACGAAGATCCGAATCTATTGGTTGTTTGGGATGGCAAGCCTGGTTCTACTGGTGGAACGGGCGAACTGGTCGAAGCCTGGCGTGGGGCATATAATGAACCTGAAGTCATCGATCCTGCCGAAATTCTCTCCGATGTCTCGGAATCGACTAAACTAACAAAATATTCAGGCGAAACACGACCAGCCTTTATTTCCAAGTTTGATGAATCAAATGCCCCGGCAAGAACCATCAAAACAATGCTTTTTGCCGACGTTCAGGCATTTAGCCAAGTGGTTGAGGAACGAACAGGCGAATTTGTCCAAGTTTTTCATGGTGGAATTGGGGAAATGATGGATCGACTTTCCTGTAAACCTGCCTTCGTGAATACTTGGGGGGATAGTTTTTTTGCGGTTTTTGATGAACTTGAAGACGCCTTGAAGCTTGCTTTGGAAGCAAGGGACTATTTTAACAAGGGAGATTGGACGGATTTGCTCGGAGGTGGTTCAATGGAAGTACGTATTTCGATGCATGCCGGACCGGTTTACGAGGAATTTGACCCTATCCTTAAGCGAAGAAATTTCTTTGGTCGTCATGTCAACCAAGCTGCACGAATTGAGCCCATAGTTTTGCCTGGGTCTGTCTTTGTTTCGGAGACTGTTGCCGCTTTAATTTCTTTTGGGTATGAGGACTACGACTTCGAATACGCCGGCAATCTTGAACTTGCCAAAGATTTTGGTGCATACCCTATTTACATGTTGCAAAGAAGAGGCTATTCAGGTGAAACCGACGAGTCCTAGTTCGAAATTGGAATGATCGCTTCCAAGGACGTTCCCGAACCATTTGAATCCTATTCCGGAGACGGTCCCTATGTCTTCGTAAGTTATGCTCATGCGGATAAAGTAATGGTATATGAATCACTTCGTTATTTCCGGAAAAAGGGTATTAACCTCTGGTATGACGAAGGTATTCCACCTGCTGGAGAATGGGTTGAGGAAATTGCCCATGCGATCAAGAAGTCGGTTCTTTTCGTAGTCTTTGTTTCTCCGCGGGCCGTGGATTCCCGTTTTGTAAAAAGCGAAGTGGGATATGCACTGAGTGAAAATAAGGAAATTCTGACTATCTTCCTTGAAGATACTACTTTGCCTGCCGGTTTGGCTTTATGCCTCCAGCAATTTCAATCCATTTTAGTTTCTGAAAAAGATTGGTGCGAGAGAGCTTGTGCTACCATGACCTCTAAGCAGGATGAAATTCCCAAAATCGAATCTGGTTCAGAAGATTCATCTTCGATGAATGAATCCTTCGATTATGGGCAACAATTGTGGCAGTGTTGGGAACGAGCAATTCAAGCACAGACTCACAGACTGGGTTCCAAGAAGAAGCGATTTAAGAAACCAAGGCTCCCCGCTCCAAAGAAGAGAGAGACACCCATTCCTTTTAGTAATGACGAGGGGGTAGCCATGGATCCGGTTGGTTTGCCAACGGGAGGGCAAGGAGCGGATGCTCCGACCAGAGGCAAAACAAGACATCCTTGGACGGTTAATGTATCTGTCAGCGAAGAAGCCCCGGCAAATAATGCCTTGCAAAAGCATGAATATGAAGATTTTCATGCAGGAAAGTTTTCGTGGATTCCGGCAGGGGAAATCTCAATATGGGTTCCCTATGCGGAAGAGCAGAGAGTGGTGCGCGTTTCGGAGGGTTTTTGGTTGGGGCAATTACTGGTCACTCAGGAGATTTATGAAAAAGTAATGGGGACTAATCCCAGTTTTGTTGATTCCACGATTGAGGGGCATGAGGAAGGATTGCCAGTAAACAATGTTTCTTGGTTGGATTCCGTAGCTTTTTGTAAGGCTTTAACCATCCTGGCCAGTAATCATGGAACTTTGCCTGCGAAATATGAGTTCAGGTTGCCCACGGAAGTGGAGTGGGAGTATGCCTGTAGGGCAGGTACTTCCACCGCATACTACTTTGGCGATGATCCTCGGGATTTGCACAATCATGCTTGGTTTCGTGGTAATAGTCGAAAACGCATTCATCCAGTGGGCATGAAGAGTCCAAATCCATGGAAACTATATGACTTGTATGGAAATGTGCGTGAGTGGGTAGGGAATTCCTTCGTTAATACTCTTTTGGACGATAGCGAACAGGATGAGTTTCGTATCAGTCGGGGAGGGGGATACATGAAATCCGCATCAGAATGCAAATCCTCTTCCCGATCCACAAATTCTTTATATCATCGATTCAGAAATTTGGGTTTTCGCGTATCGTTGGCGTCCGTTCCAAATACTTAAGCCAAGTTTACATACTTCTTAATTTTCAGTTGTAATTTCTTCGAAAAAATCTCAATTTTGCACCTTTTTTATGACTACTTCAAATACCTCCACTAAGACTGAGGAAGCGACATTAGACGGAAGCGATCAAGTGGCCGTGCGCCAGGCAAAACTCGAAGGCCTACGAGAAAACGGAGCCGATCCATTTCAAGCGAATTGGGATCAATCCCATGTAGCATTGGAAGCGATTGCCCTTCTAGGTGCTGAGGATGAGCAAGGTCCTGAAGTCTCAGTAGCGGGTCGTATTGTGGCCTTTCGTCTAATGGGGAAGGCTTCGTTCCTAAAAGTCTTGGATAGGTCTGGTAAAATTCAGTCCTATGTACGCAGGGATGAAATTGGAGATGAATCCTATGCGGAATTCAAGAAACTGGATCTTGGGGATTTCATTGGTATTCGTGGTCCACTCTTTAGGACTAAAACGGGGGAGGTTACGATTCGAGCTAAGGAATACAAACTTGTATCAAAAGCACTTCGTCCACTTCCGGAGAAATGGCATGGCTTGACGGATAATGAACAGATTTATCGGCAACGTTATCTTGACTTAATTGTTAATGACGATTCCAGAGAGCGCTTTCGGGCAAGAAGTCAGATTATCCGCGAAATTCGTGAATTCTTTTGGTCGAGAGATTTTATTGAAGTCGAAACCCCTATGCTTCAGTCCGTTTCCGGAGGTGCTGCAGCACGTCCATTCCGCACTCATTTCAACGCATTGGATTGTGATTTTTCACTTAGAATCGCTCTGGAATTACATCTCAAACGAATGTTGGTTGGTGGTTTCGATCGAGTTTTCGAAGTCGGTCGAGTCTTTCGCAACGAAGGATTGTCCCGCAGGCATAATCCTGAGTTTACCATGCTTGAAGCCTATCAGGCATATACGGATTTTCGAGGAATGATGGAGCTTACCCAATCTCTCATCAAACAAGTTGCGGAAAATGCTCTAGGTACTTTGCAGTTGGAGAGAAGTGAAGGAGATCCCATCGATTTGTCAGGGGATTGGCGAGAAGCAAAATATAAAGACCTGATTATAGACGCTGTGGGTCGCGAAGATTGGTTTGAACTTCCGAAGGATGAGAAATTAGAAAAAACCAAAGCTATGGGAATCGATGTCGATCCTGCATTGGAGGATTTTGAGATTACTAATGATGTCTTTGAAAAAGTGATTGAACACACTTTAATTCAGCCCACTTTCGTAACTCATATTCCCCGTGAACTTTGTCCATTAGCAAAGATTACCCCAGAGGATCCATCAACCATCGACGTTTTTGAATTATGCATTAACGGACAGGAAATTGCCCCTGCTTATTCCGAGCAAAACGATCCGGGTGTTCAACGGGAGGCTTTTCTTCGACAGGTAGGCGAAGAGACACAGGAATTGGATGAGGACTTTCTCACCGCTCTCGAGCATGGCATGCCTCCTGCAGGCGGCATGGGCTTGGGGATCGATCGACTGGTTATCTTTTTGACTAAGGCCGCAAACATACGCGATACCATTTTATTTCCAACCCTGCGTCCATCTTGATAGTACTTTCAAGCGGTTTCAACTTGGAGGAATCCTGAAGTCGTGAATGAATTTAAGAAAAAAGAAGGAGGGCGGGAAATCGTTATCATCAAATCCGTTTGGTGGCGCCAACTTTGTTTCAGTTTATTTATTCTGATTTGCGGGATCTTTTTTGCCTTCGTTGATTTCCTTGGGATTATAGGTGGTTGGATCGGAACTCTATCCCTATTGATTTTTGCATTTTTGAATCTATGCGACCAGTTGATTGGTTGGTCTCGTCTCAAAATTGATCAAGATGGATATGACTTAAGAACTTGGTGGACACGTAAGAAGTTTTTGCATCAGGAGATTGATCGCTTCGATTTGCAAGAATTTCTAAAAAAGAAACTAATTGTGGTTTTACTTAAACAAAGAAAAAAGGATGGCTCGAATGCCGAACCCATTCCTTTCCCCTGTTGCTTTGGTCGACCTGTGGATGATATTTATGAAGTTGTAAAGTCTTCACTGGATACAACTCCTCGACCACTGCCAAAGAGAATTAAATAGCTAAGCTTTAGGCCGTTCTCTTGAATTTGCTTGCGAACAGATCAAAATAGGGAATGAAATATACGACAGCAATCAATCCTAATTGTAATGCAATGAACGACATCAATGGATTAAATGCCTTGTCCATAAATCCGTAAGAATGCAATCCAACTCCCAGCATATTAGTACCAAACCAAGACCAAGCTGTAACCACATTGCCGAAAATTGCAATTGATGCAATTCCACGAATCTTAGCTACTCCCGACCAACGTGCATGAAGAAGAATTGCATTCCAAATCACGATCAATAATGCACCATTCTCCTTGGCATCCCATCCCCAAAAACGTCCCCAAGATTGATCGGCCCAGATTCCCCCAAGCACGGTGCCAACCAGACTGAAGAAAAGAGAGAAACAAGTAATACCATAAATCATAGCACCTAAAATTCGAGAAACTTCCTTATCGGAATTTTTGAGGATAGGTCCGAATTTAGAACTCCCTCCGAAAAGGCTTAGGATGACTTGTTGAAGTACATAGGCTATGCCTAAGAAGCCTGCCAAAAAAGTGGTTGAATAACCTATGGTTATAATTACCACATGGGTCGCCAGCCAAAAGTTTGAATCCAAGACAGCCCTCATCATTTCCATGGTGTCTCCGGTTGGATTTAGAGATGAATCTAAGCTCAAGTTATGAGCAATGACTAAGCTACCGAAGCCAATGAGCGAACCCATGGCCGAAGCCACGCCTAAACGCAGGTATTTTTCTGTTAGGAAACAAAGCAGAACGGCACCCCAACCAATAAAAAGGGCCGATGAATAAAGATTGGTTACTGGTGGTCGACCTTCGATATACATTCTGCCCAGTAATCCAAAAGTGTGGGAAATCATAACAACTGCTATTAAAGCAAAAGCTAGATTTCTGAGAGAGAGCGAAAACTTTTCCGCTTTTTCGAAAATGGAGGAGCAGGCTGCTACCAACCATGAAGAGGCCGCTACAATGAAGACCAGAACATAAACAATCATGCTTCGATAGAAAGGTTCAAATCCATTATAGGTTTTTTCGAATCCAAGAGTGGATGCTTCATCTCCCGCTCGTTTCGTACCTACTTTTCTAAGTTCTGAAACGGTTTGGTTGAATGTAGCGAAGTCATTTTGAGCATAGCTGGATTTAAGAGTTTCGTATAGACCAAGCACCGGATCCACATCTCTTCGTAGTTTGATTGCTTCAGCATACTGAGAAGCAAATAGGGCAGTTGGGTCCATCTTTTGATTTTCTCGGATAATAAGAAGACGCTCTTGTAGTTTGGTAGGTTCCATTGAAACCAACTCTTGCAAAGTACTTGCAAAACGGGAAGGGTCCATTTTCTGTTTTTCCTGAGAATCAAGTGGTTCTTTCCCGACAAGAGATTCGCCAATTGTTCGCCATTGTTTTTTGGGGTCTCCAGCTTCAGGTGGTATGGGGAAGAATTCAGACCACAAATTCATTCGAGAATAGTGATCAAGAAAGAATACCACTTTAGCAAAATCAGCACTTCCCATTCGAATATCTTCAGGTCGAGTGGAAAGCTCTTTGGTCAGCTCGCGAAAACGAATATATTCGGCGGTTAAGTCTTCATCCTTTTCGGGATCGAAGAGGATATCCGATACTTGGAGTTGATCCGACATCTCCGCAGAGAGATTAGGAGCCGTTGGCGACAAGGTATTTTTGAGTTTTCGATAAAGGAGGATGGATCGATATAAATCGATTACATTTTGTTGAAAACTATCTCTTTTTTCCTGTTCGACCTTACCGGCATCGCGTGCCGATTGATCAATTTCTCCGAGAAAAGGTTCTAGTTCGAGATATGAGAAATACTTCCCGTCAGTGGATAATTTTTTGCCAATCATCCCGAGTACTTGGTCATGATCGATGAGGAAAGTTTTTAATTGATCGCTTTCCTCAGGTTTGAATAGAACCTTGCTTATCCATTCAATGGCAGAGATTTTTGCAGCTTTACGCTGAATCCCATCTTGAGAAATATCAGTGATAACCTTGGCGGACCAGTAGTCGTAAATCTTGAGTTCTTCCGGTGTAAGAGACTTCTTACCTTTTTCTTCAAGTTTGAGCGAAATACTTTCAAAATCCGAGACTTCATCATCGGTCAAGACGCGGAGGGCGGATCGCTTATTTCTCAAAACGAGTAGGGTGTTGCGGGCTACGCTGTCCATTGGCTTAACCCGACCTCCTCGAAGGACGGGAATTTTCGAGAAACTCTCCAAGTCAAAATCATCAATTTGCGGACTTTGATCATCCTGATCATGTAGGAAGTCAAATAAGGATGAGGGCATTGAGCGACTTGAGAAAATCGTAAAATAAAGCCCAATCATAAAAAGCCCCCAAGTAATCACTTTTATTGTACTGGAGGAGATTGAGAATTTCGGTTTTTCTTCGCTCATGCGGGTTGTGATTTCGTTGAGTTTTTACGTAAGAAACGGACCAAATGAAAACTGAATTGCCAGAGCAAACCAATTGATACGAGGATACATGCGATGTAAGGGACCAGCCAACTCGGGTTTCGAATTACTTGAAAGACTGTATAGTCGGCGGCTGCATTCATTTGATATTGATAAAAAGTTTTTCCTGCATGGCGGAGTGGAGTGTTCATATAAACCAGAGCCCGACGAGATTGGTTTTCCTCCATGTTTAAAACAATATCGCTCTCAAAGTTAAATGGGATTTCAGTGCCTTGATAAAATTCGTTCTCAATATCGATGAGTTCAATGGAGTAGGGTAAATATTCTCTTTCGCTTCGAAGCGTGACTCCCCAGAGTTCGCCATGATGTCGAATAGGCTGGAAAGCAAGATCAGACAGCATCGGACTTTCTTTCCACCAGTGATTTCCTCCCGGGTGAGCTAGAGATAACCAAGTGCCCAGACTCTTAGAGCCATCAAGTAGTTCGAATACAAGATATCCAAAATTTAAACCATCACTACTGAAATCTTCGTCCTTTTCAGTAATCGATAAATTGGCTGTATGCCCAACTCCACGATTAACGTCCTGCGAAATAGCAGAACGTTTGGAGTCTTCGGGAGTAACCGTAAAGTCGCAATTTACGCCAAAGCGTTTAATTTTAATTTTGAATGGTAATTTAGGTGTACGAATCACTCCACCTTTTGCGAGTATATCCTCGGGTATGGTTACTACTTTTTCCTGATTCGCATCCGTTACATTGGAAAATGCGAGTTCAACTCCATGAAAACGTTCAATGTAGTTACTGGATTCTCCTTTATTGATTTGCATTCTGGATTCTTCCTGCATGGCCTGTGTAGCCAGTTGACCAACCAGTAACATGATTATCCCCAAATGGATTAACTGGATGCCCATCTTCTTGAATGTCCATTGAAATCGCGTGATGTAGGCAGCAGTTAAATTGATGATTAATAATCCACCGAGTAAATATCCACCTGGTATGGGCAAGGGGATTGCGTTCAAATATTCACCTCCCCAGAATTGTTCGGGGTAGTGCCAGATCCCAAACATCGATTCAAAATATTCAGCGAGTGCCCCACGGATTCCAATTCTCACTTGTTCCAAGGTGGCGACAAAAACCAAAATCATAGAAAGGCTAAGCAAAACCAAAGTTAATTTGACGGAAGATAGAGGAACCAACCAAGCGTACTTTTTTCTACGTAGGCCGAGCGTGTTACGCTTTTTGTTCTTTTGTTCCATGATTTGAATATTGATTAGTGAAAACAGACAGTATTCAGAAAAGAGAGAAAATTCGGTTTTTCAAGCTGAGCCAGATTTAGGTCGCCTGAAATCTTGAAAAACCAAGAACGTCCCTCAATCATAATTATAGCTGCATAGAGTGCTTGTTCTTCACCTTCTGCAACAACTAACTGGGCGTCTTGTTCGTCGATTATTATTTCGGTTACATATTTTTCGATTTCGTTTTCTTTCACTTCTTCCATCCCTATTTGACCAAGCCAACGATTGACGTTTGCAAGAAGACCTCCTACATCACCCGGAAAGGAAGTTACGGAGAAATCCAATCGACTTCCGTTCTTGTCAGCAACTTCGTAGCTTGCCAGACGCATGGATGACGCTTCGGCTTTTTGCCAATGAGAAGGAATATCCCATGTTGGACCTTCTGCATGCTGTGCACTGGCTGGTGGCGCAGGTTGAGGAACCTTCGCCCGAATCTTTTCTTTGCCCGCCCGCAGGGTAGTGGAAGAAAGAAAACTTTCGAAGTTTTTCATCTGCTCGTTGATAAGGGGTTGATCCCCGATGAACGGGAACAACCAGGTCTCTTCTTCATTGCGGTATAAGGCCAAAAGAACAGTCCGCATCGAACCAACCTCAGCCTTATCGACCAATCTAATCCATTCGAATTCACGACTGTCGATTGTGCGTACTTGAGCAAGTTCCGAAAGATCATCTTCTGATAATAATCCGTAACCCATCTCTTTACCGAACATATTGGCAACATCCAACGTACTAACGGATTCACGAAAAGGCATGATGCCAATTCGACCAACAGGCCCCAAGTCAGATTTTACATGAAAGGACCCAGCCATGGGGCCGGATAAATCAGGATTTTCTCCCCAATCGGAAGGGAGTTTCCATGTTACAACTGGACCTTCATATTCGGAAGGAATGACATAAGACTGAATAGTCGGTTCTTCTCCACAAGAGAACAATAATAGGGTAAATATCCCGAGGGAGAAATTCGTAAATATCCCGGCATTGGAGGAAGAAGGTACCATGTCTATCAGTATGTCAAATGGTTCTATGAACGCAATCCGAACTACCCAAATTCAAGCGTTACATTTGAAGAGGGCGACATCCCCATCAACGAAAAGATATTCTTTGCCTTCCAATCGAAGTTTACCTGATTCACGGGCTGCTTGCATCGAACCTGCTTCAATCAGATCATTGTAGGATACAACCTCCGCCTTGATGAAATTCTTTTCAAAATCAGTATGGATTACGCCGGCGCACTGTGGAGCAGTCATCCCTATTTTGAAAGTCCATGCTCGTGCCTCTTTCTCACCAGCATTTAGGTAACTGCCCAAACCTAATAATACATAGGATGCACGGATCAAGGAAGCGACTCCCGAATCTTCAACGCCCATGGCCTCCAGATACTCCTTCGCTTCTTCATCCGAGAGTTCGGATAATTCCTCCTCCATCTTCGCTGAAATGACACAACACTGGGCATCTTGTTGACTCTCTGCCCACTCGCGAAATTTGGCTAAATGTTCATTGGATGATGGATCAGCAATTTCCTCCTCTTTTAAATTACATGCGTAAAGCATGGGTTTTGAGCTTAGTAGGCAAAAAGATTTCATCCGTACTCGCTCATCCTCATCCATACTTAGAAGATTCGCCGGTTTCCCCTCATCCAGATGTGGAATGAGTCGCTCGAGTAGGGCAACATTTGCGACTGCATCCTTATCCTGCCCACGTGCTTTCTTAAGATTCTTCTGCAATTGACTCTGTGCTGATTCAACATCCGCAAGAATTAATTCCGTCATGATTACTTCCGCATCCGCCATTGGATCCACGCGACCCATATTGTGGATTACGTCCTCGTCCTCGAAACAACGAACCACATGGACAATCGCATCGACTTCGCGTACGTTTGCCAGGAATTTGTTCCCCAATCCTTCACCCTTGCTCGCACCCTCCACCAAACCCGCAATATCCACCATTTCAATGGCAGCGGGAATAATCGTGGATGTACTTACCAATTTCGCTAACGGTTCGAGACGGCTATCGGGTACTTGGACAACTCCCACATTTGGATCAATCGTGCAAAATGGGTAATTAGCCGCCTCTGCCTTTCGAGTCTTAGTGAGTGCGTTAAAAAGTGTGCTTTTGCCAACATTGGGCAAACCTACTATACCTGCTTGGAGCATAATTAATAAAAAGTTCCATCATGCCTTTAGTGACCCCTTCGGTCAAGTGCTCTTGAAGTTTGCCGCAAAGCTTTCGCATTGACGGTCTTTGGGTGTCTTGTATTTTAAAAAGTTTGTTGTGGCGATAGTAGCTCAGTTGGTTAGAGCACTGGTTTGTGGTACCAGGGGTCGCCGGTTCGAATCCGGTCTGTCGCCCCACTTTTTTTCCTCTAATATTTGAAGCTACGCAAGAAAGGTGGTTGTTCTTTCGGTTTCTCGGACAGGAGATGATTATTTACAAATACGAATCAGGTTTATGGACAATCCAATAGTTTGTTGATCTTTGACCTTGAATGAAGTTTGCAAGAAGAATCAAAAGTTTTGCATACTTAAAATGAAACCTTTTGTAAGATTAAACCTACTTGTTCTTACTGAATCGGTCG
>JAYYQI010000053.1:0-33796 GCA_036128475.1 Verrucomicrobiota bacterium | reverse complement strand
AATCCCGAAGCCGGTTAGGCGGACTATCAGAGAAAAGTATAAAAATACTTCCTTAAATTTTTTTGAAACCATAATGAGCTCTACACAATGAGAAATCCAAGAATAAGCGACTCAGGGCAAGACAATTATTCCTTGTCAGACCTAATCGCAAAAGTAACTTCATGAGTTTCAGAGTTTGTGGGAAATGTGATTTTGAATGGAATATAATTGATTCCAATGAATGTCCGGTTTGTACCAATAAGAGGATTTTGAAACAAAAAAGTCAAAGTTACGACAATCAGCAACAAGGAGGTGGTGTGTTTATTTCAGCTGAAAAATCAAAAAGGCTCGGGCTTTGGGTGAAAGCTCTTGGGTTACTGGTGTTAGTTTATCTGATTCATCAATTCTTGAGTTGATGAATAAATAGAGCAAGGCTTAGTTTAAAAAGTCATTACCTTCTTTCCTAGGCATGAAAGGTTTTTCAAAAACCTCTTCGAAGCTATATCCACCTTCGAAATCTTCAAGGGAGTCGTTTTCAGTTCGGCCGAGAATTCCAAATTCGACTAAATTAAACACGATATCTCCAAAATCTCTACACTTTTTAATATTCCAATGATTCATGAGTGAGAGCGTCATTGGACCAAAACGATCAAGCGCATAATCTTTAATTCCTTCTAGTAACTCAGTACCAGATACATGGCCTTTGTTCTTCTTTTTTTTCTTATCGGCTGATTTTAGAGTGTGGTCGAGGGCTTCGCGAATAAAGTAATAAGCTCCCTTACCGTAGCGGTTATCCTTGAGATGGATTTCATTTATGACTTCTGGGAAATTTTTATCGCTCATTGGGGTTGTCTTGAGTTATGCGAAAGTCTAAGAAAAGAAAGAATCGTCATCAATCATCAAATGCCATGAAAGTTTCATACTCTTACGCCAGTGGGCGGGTTTCTTCTCATTGTATAACTTGGATTCAGGAGAAAAAGAGGCACCGAAAATATTTTCGTAGTCGCATTGAGGCTTTGAAATTTAGAAATGATAAGGAACAGGAGTTGGGTATTCGAGATCGTCAAGCAATAGAAAACGAAGTTATTTTCTGGGTACTAAGTGAAATCAAGGACAAACTTGATTTGATGGAAGGGCGTTTGGAACAATTGGAGAAAAGTTTTGCGCAACAAGAATTGGAGCTTCAAGGAATGCGAAAACCTCCTGCCCCCAAAGTCTTAAGAATCTCGGAAGCGGCGAAAGTTCTACGGATTTCTTCTCGAAAGCTGTATTACCTTTTAGATAAGGGGGTTTTTAACAGGTATAAGCTTCCCCATACTCGGACGACTTTCATTAAATTGGATGAAGTCGAAAAAGCCCTAGGTGCGGAGGATATTCGTGAACTTCTCGATTGAGCATTCGAATAATCTTCTTCAATTTAGTTTTGCCTATTTTCAAGAAAATCTATGAAAGGAAAGATATAAATTTTATAATAATATGAGCCAAAAATTTCCAAGTGGAGTACTAACCGGAGACGCCGTGCAGGCTGTCTTTAACGATGCGCAGGATAATGAATATGCCTTGCCTGCTGTAAATGTGGTGGGAACTAATTCCGTAAATGCCGTGCTGGAAACGGCAGCTGCGGTTAATTCTCCCGTTATGATTCAATTTTCCAATGGAGGAGGAATATTCTATGCTGGGAAAAGTTTGTCAAATGAAGGTCAGGCGGCTGCTATTGCTGGCTCAGTTTCGGGAGCAAAGCATGTTCATGCTTTGGCGGAAAGCTATGGAGTCCCGGTCATTCTCCATACTGATCATGCGGCGAGAAAACTTCTGCCATGGGTGGATGGTATGCTTGATGCCGGAGAAAAGTTTCATGAAGCTGAGGGGAAACCGCTTTATAGTTCTCACATGCTTGATCTTTCTGAAGAGCCGATAGATGATAACCTGAGTACTTGTAAGGAATACTTCTCTCGAATGAACGCATTGGGTATGACTATTGAGATTGAGCTTGGGGTAACCGGTGGAGAAGAAGATGGAGTGGACAATACTGACATCGATAGTTCCCGACTTTACACCCAGCCAGAAGAGGTAAATCAAGCTTACGAGACTCTTTCTGAGATAAGTGGTCGTTTCACGGTTGCCGCCGCATTTGGAAACGTTCACGGAGTTTACAAGCCCGGTAATGTTGAATTAACTCCAAAGATTCTCCTTAATTCCCAAGACTACATCAAGGAAAAGCATGGTTTGTCAGGAAAACCGATCCATTTTGTCTTTCATGGCGGATCTGGTTCATCTCGAGAGCATATCCGTGAGGCTATTGGCTATGGAGTGGTTAAAATGAACCTAGATACTGATATGCAGTGGGCTTTTTGGGATGGTGTTCATGATTACTACAAGGATAAAAGGGAATATCTACAAGCCCAACTTGGTAATCCTGAAGGAGATGATAAGCCGAATAAAAAATTCTATGATCCCAGAACTTGGTTGCGGGCTGGTGAAAATGTTTTTGTTGAGAGACTTAAAAGGTCTTTCGAAGATTTAAATTGCATTAATCGCAATTAAAGGGAAACCCTACAGCCCGTCATTTGGGTAATCGAAAGTGAGTATTTTCATCTGTAGATGGAATTGAATTATATAAGTATTTATGTAATTGCAATATCCCTGCATGGGACATAGTTCTTAGAATATGGAGGATCAAAATCAAGAAGAGTTACCCAAAAGAATCGTAAGAACAATTACTCTTACAAATGATGACCTGTCCCTGCTAGACGGTATTGAGCGGCAGATGTCTAGAACGGGACAACGGATCAAGACTGATTCGAAATTGATAAGAGCAGCGATTCAAATTGCTCATCGTTCGATTAACGGGGAGACCTATGATCTTATGGAAGTGGCTGAAAAAGTCATGAGAGAAGATGGTCGTACCATGAGTAAGTTTTTGGAGAAAAGCAAAAGACCCGCTAAATAATTATTCATAAATTGCATCTAGGGCCTCTTCAACTGATTGGGTCTTTAGGGCAATCTTTCCATTTATGTATACTTTTGTATTTTTTATGGAATTATCAGAACGAAAATAAATCGGACGATGGGGTTTGCTCGAGATCGTGCCGATTGTATCTTTCGAAAAATGGTTGGATACGATGGTAACTATTCCCACTGCATCTTCGGAAAGAGCAGTAAGAGCCCAAGCAAGTCCCATAGGAGAGTTGGAAAGAAGATTGGAGTAGGCGTTTTTCCCCTCTCTCAATTCAATTTTCATTTCTAAATTTTCGGTCAATTCCGAAAGATGTGAAAAAATTCTCATCAGCGAAGAATTCCCTGAAGGCACTGCATCATCATGCCAGATTTTCTTTCGGCAAGGAGGGGGGTAATCGATGGTTTCTGGTGAAATGAAATAACCCGGCATTTTTTTGTCTTTAAAATGTCGGATGACCTCTTTGGTTAAATTTTCTGCTCTCGAAAGATAGTTATGAAACTTATCTTCTTCAAAAAGCTCGCACACGGAAGCCAAAGAGAGAATGGCTTCGATCCACAAGGTGAAATCTTGAAGAAACAAGATGGGGGAATTCTGAATGTTTTCGGAATTAATTGAAAATGTGGATTGCATCCAAAGATCTAATTCTCTTGCTCGCAAGAACCATGAAGGGTTTTCAAATGCAATCGAGGCATCAACAAGCGCACGAATCAATAAGGCATTGGCACCGACTAATTTTTTTGAATCTATACAGGGCTTTGTTTCTTTATGAACACGAGATTGAAGTTGTTCGTAAATTACAAATTGTCTTTCGTAGGGAAGCTCTTGAGATGAAATTAAATGAGGTAAAAAAAGATTTTTATTGTCAGCAAATGGAATTAATTTGGAAACAAGAAATAAACCGTCTTCAGAAGAATTAAGGGCTTGTTCTAAATTTTCTTTTTCCCAAAGGTAATCAGCCCCTTCAATGCCTTGAATTTCAGAGGATAAGGAGGAATCCATTCCTGTTTTTGAGGTACCCATCGTCGAAAATAAGAAACCAATGGTCTTTTCGACTGCGTATTCATAAAGCAAGTTATTATTTTTACGATACGCTCTGGAGACCGTAGAGAGGAATATAGCATTATCAGACAGCATTTTCTCGAAATGTGGATTTAACCATTGTCGATCCTCGGAGTAGCGAAAGATTCCACCATTGATATGATCAAATAGACTTCCTGAAATCATTCCACTGATAGTCTTTCTGACGCAAAACTCGAGTCTTTGGGCTTTTGCGATGTCTTCTCGCATACTCTGTGACTCAAGGAGAGAGAGGAGAAAATCAGTGGTAATCGAACCAGGGAATTTTGGAGCTTGCGTATATCCTCCATGCTCGTCGTCATGAGATTTGGAAATCTGAGTTGATGCTTCGATTAAGTGAGCTGGATTCCATGAACTAAAGTTTGAGAAATTTGGATGATTCGCATGTTGAAGATTGGCCATGACGTTTTTGGCATTTTCTTCAAGTTCACTTTTTGCTTTTCGATAATGCTCAGAAATTCGCATCAGCACTTGAGGCCAAGGAGCAATCCCACTACCATCGTCTTCTTTAGGAAAAAAGGTTCCTCCCCAAAATGGATGACCATTCGGCAGGCAAAAGATATTGAGAGGCCAACCCGCGGTTTGATTGAACATTCTCACTGATTCCAGATAAATTTGGTCTAGGTCCGGTCTTTCTTCCCTATCAACAATAATGCAAATGAAGTGACGGTTCATCAAAGAGGCAACAAACGAATCTTCGAAGCATTCTCTAGACATTTTTTGACACCAGTGACAGGACGCATACCCAATTGACAGAAGAATTGGCAAATTTCTATCCTTAGCCAGTTCGAAAGTTTCCTTTGACCATGGGTGCCAATCGATTTCTTGCTTGGCATGCTGAAGAACATATGAACTGGATGATTTTATCAATGTATTGGACATATTCAGAAAAATATTTCAGAGTTTACGAAGATTCCCAAGCTATAATCGACAGAAAAAGAATTTTCCCGTTGTGCTCTTTAACATGTAGATTTACGGAATAAATATGCCAAAAATTCGAATTTTGGAAGATCGTGTGGCTAATCAGATTTCTGCCGGAGAGGTCGTTGAGCGTCCTGCTTCGGTTGCTAAGGAGTTAATTGAGAATAGCATAGACGCCCAAGCAACAAAAATTGAGATCGAATTTCGTAATGGGGGCAAATCTTATCTACGTGTTGAAGACAATGGATGTGGAATGCATACTGACCAAGCTCTTCTTAGTCTTGAAAGGCATGCAACCAGCAAGATTAGAAAAGCGTCCGATTTAAATGAAATTCGAAGTTTTGGCTTCCGTGGAGAAGCTCTACCTTCGATTGCTAGCGTAAGTCGGTTCACCATGAGGACACGTTCCTCTTTCCGAGATGAAGGCAATGAGTTGCTGATTAATGGAGGGAGACTGGTTCATGTAAAGGAATGTGGAATGCCTAAGGGAACGCGAGTGGAAGTGGCTCATCTGTTCAATTCCGTTCCTGGAAGAAGAAAGTTTTTAAAGACGGAAAATACTGAAGCTAGTCATTTGATTCATCTGACTAAGTTATATGCATTAGCTCATTCTCAAATTAGTTTTAGCCTTATGGAAGGTTCCAGAACTCTTTTTCGTTCACCTGCATGCGAGAGAGTCGAAGACCGGGTTAGAGAAATCTTCGGAAAGGGTCTAGCAGAAGCATTGACTCCAATTTCCGCAAATTCGCAGGGTATTGAACTCGATGGATTAGTCGGAAAACCTGGCTATAGTCGCTCGACTCGTAAGGAAATGATTTTTTTCGTTAACAATAGACCAGTGGAAAGTAAAACCATTTCATATTCTGTCCTTGAAGCTTATCATACATTTTCTCCTAAAGGAAGATTTCCACCCGCCATTCTTTTCGTTTCTATGGATCCCGAGTTGATTGATGTTAATGTACATCCATCCAAGAGAGAAATTCGCTTCAGAAATGAATCGCAAGTCAGGAGCTTCCTAGTGGAAAGTTTACTTTCCCATAATCGTGATTTTTCCGGAGTTGTTGAGAAGGGTTTCGATAAACCGGATCTAGAAATGGACCACATTGCTGGGAAGATGGTGCCGAAAGTTGATCTAGGAGCCTCCGAAACCTATAAGTTTGATCAATCAGTGAACGGTTTGAAAACTGTTTCTGCGGACTCTATGTTCTCCAAGACAACCCAATCAACATCAGGAGATAGTTTTAAGTTTTTGGATAACCCGGGAAAAATTGCGGGAAAAAGAGAAGAGATAAATTCTGATTGGCGTTTCTTGAATTTATCAAAGGGTGTATTTGCCATTTTTATTACTCCCCAAGGAATCGTATATTTGCATGCAAAAGCTGCTTATGAGAGAGTTCGGTTTGAGCAATTGGAGAACGCTCTGCAAGCAAATGATTCTTGTGACTCGCAAAAACTGCTCTTGTCTGAAGCTCTGGAACTGGATGCTGTTGATCGGGCAAATTTGGAAGCTAGCTTGAAAGACTTGAGGAAACTGGGCTTCATCATTGAAGAGTTTGGTCGGAATTTTTATCGTTTAGATGGATGTCCGGCTTGGCTCGAGCCGGACGAAGCTCGTTTATTTGTGGAAGATTTTTTAGAGATTGCACGAGAGGAGGGTGGAAGACCTCAAATCAATCAATTTGCCAAAGACGCATTAATTCGACAAACTTCAACACCTACTGAAAAGAAAGGAAGTTTTTCTGATGAAGAGGTTATCAGGCTTGCGAATCAACTGATGAAATGCAAGAATCCTTACACTTGTCCAAATGGTAAACCTACTTTTTTCGAAACGCCTTATCGAGATTTTGAAACGAGATTCAAAAGAGAGCTTTGAACTTTTTTCCCTTACAACTTAACCCACGCTATCATGATCAAAATTCATTCTTTATCACCCTTGCTCGTTTTGTTCGCGAGTTTTCCTTTTGCCGGTTGCACTCTGACGGAGTTTGGCTCAACTGCGAAACGCAAGATTGTCGACGGATCCTCCTATGTTTGGCAGAAGGGTAAATCCGCTGTCGGAATTGATCCCGAAAATAAAAAAGCCCTGAAGCCAATGACTCTACAAAAAACTGCATTTGGGCAAATGCCTGATGATTCAAAAGTGAGCCTTTACCGCCTTACGAATGCTAATGGCATGCAGGTCGCATTGCTTGATTATGGAGGAACCGTAAAGGAGATACTCGTACCGGATCGGGAAGGGGATTTTGCAAATGTTTCTCTTGGTTTTTCAACGATCGATGGCTATCGAGAGCAGAGTCCTTATTTCGGATGCATAACAGGACGCTATGCTAATCGAATTAAAGATGGCAAGTTTTCACTAGATGGAAATTCCTATCAATTAGCCAAGAATAACGGGCCAAATCATCTTCATGGAGGAGAAGCAGGATTCGACAAAAGAATGTGGGATGCTCAAATTCTTGAAGCAGGGACGGGTGTTGTCTTTTCCAGAACGAGTCCGGATGGGGAAGAAGGATATCCAGGTAACTTAAAATGCAAGGTGACCTATGTCCTGACAGATGAGAACGAATTAATTGTCGAGTATGAAGCGACCACGGATAAACCCACCATAATAAATCTTACAAATCATACATACTTTAACCTCGGGGGTGAAGGTTCTTCCACAATCCTGAATCATCAATTAACCCTACCAGGTAGTAAGTTTGTGGCGACAGATGAAACGAACATTCCTACTTCGATTACAAGTGTTGATGGTACTCCTATGGATTTTAGGAAGCCTACTAGAATAGGAGCCCGAATAGAAGTGGATCATGAGCAACTAAAGTTTGGGAAAGGATATGATCATACATGGTTAGTGCCAGACTCGAATGAGGACTTGAATTTGGCTGCAATCCTGAAAGATCCAGTTTCTGGTCGGGTATTGGAGATTCGTACTGATCAGCCAGGTATACAATTTTATGCAGGGAATTATCTCGATGGTTCGATTACCGGACATGGAGGTAAAACTTATCCATTTCGCTCAGGTTTATGTTTGGAGACACAAGTTTTTCCTGACAGTCCTAATCATCAGGGCGAAGAAGGTTGGCAGAGTTGTGTCTTGCGTCCGGGAGAGACTTATCGCCACAAGACCGTACACAAATTCCTCGTCGATTAATTTAACAGGAAATTTTAGACCATATTTTAAATTTTATGCGGGTTGGCGCAAGTTATGCCAATTATAATTTTTTTGTACTACAGCCCTTACCATCATCTTTTGAATGACTGCAAACTTAACCATGGAATCCATCGAGAAGCCTTCCGAATTAGTGGAAGAAATAAAGACTGCTATTCAGAGGCAATTAAGGCTAACTCTCGCTCGACATATTGAAAATGCCACTCGTCGTGAACTATGGACTGCAACTTGCTTAGCTGTTCGAGAAAAGATAATAGATCGTTTCATCGAGACTCAAGCTACGCATAACAAGCAGGATGTAAGAAGGGTGTATTATCTTAGTCTCGAATATTTGATGGGGCGTTTATTGGAAGCAAATTTATGCAACACAGGTTTACGTGATGCAGTCCAGTTCGCTTTGAAGGAGTTGGGTTTTGATTTTGATGATGTACTAGGTGAAGAGCATGATATGGGTTTGGGTAATGGAGGATTGGGACGTTTGGCCGCTTGTTTTCTCGATTCAATGGCATCTATGGATTTGCCTGCTATAGGTTATGGGATACATTATCAGTTTGGGCTGTTTCGTCAGGAGTTTAAAGATGGTCGACAAGTAGAGCGTCCTGATGACTGGTTGAAATACGGTAATCCATGGGAAATCGTACGGCCTCAATTTGCTCAGAGAATTAAAATTTATGGTCGAGTTGAGCATGATTACGATGACTTGGGAGACTACCACCCCAAATGGGTAGATGGTAAATTTGTAGAAGGAATTCCCTACGATATTGCAATAGTGGGATACGGAGCAAAAACTGTAAATTTTCTTCGTTTGTGGGAAGCGAAGGCATCGGAGGAATTGGACTTTCAAACCTTCAACCAAGGTGGCTATGTTGAAGCGGTCCGAGAAAAAGCGACAAGCGAAAGCATATCTAAGGTTTTGTATCCCAATGATGAGACGGAAAGTGGAAAAGAACTCAGGTTGGTTCAGCAATATTTCTTCGTTGCATGTTCCATTCGGGATATGATTGCACGTTTTCGAAAAAGCCATGATTCATGGGATGAATTTCCGGAGAAAGTGGTTGTTCAACTCAATGATACGCATCCGGCAGTCGCGATTTTGGAATTATTAAGAATATTTCTGGATGAGGAAAGGATGGGATGGGACGCATCATGGGAATTGGTTATCCATACCTTTGCTTACACAAACCACACTTTGCTCCCGGAAGCTTTGGAAACATGGGGTGAAAACTTATTTGAAAAAGTGCTTCCTCGGCATACCCAGTTGGTTCGGGAAATCAATCGCAGATTTATTGAAAATGAGGTCTGTTCAAAATGGCCTGATGATCAGGAAAAAAAGAATTCTATGGCAATAGTTTCTGAGGGTAATATTAAGATGGCTTTCTTGTCAGTAGTTGGCAGCAAATCCGTTAACGGAGTGGCTGCTTTACATACCAAGCTTCTTCGAGAAAAGTTGCTTCGAGATTTTGCTGAGTTATACCCGTACAAATTTAATAACAAAACAAACGGGATTACCCCAAGAAGATGGTTGCTTGGTTGTAATCCGAAATTGGCAAACTTGATCTCTTCTGCGATTGGTGACAAGTGGGTGCGAGATCTCACCCTCTTGAGGGGTTTGGAGGATTTTGCAGATGATTCCTCTTTTCAAGAAGAGTTTATGAAAATCAAGTTGGACAACAAGAGAACACTTGCTGGTCAAATTGAACGGAAAATGAATCTCTATGTGGATTCTTTTGCCCTTTTCGATTCTCAAATTAAGAGATTGCACGAATACAAACGCCAGCATCTTAATCTCCTTCACATTTTAACTCTCTATCGTCGTTTGTTACATGACCCAGAGATGGATATCCCTCCACGGGTCTTTATTTTTGGAGCGAAAGCAGCTCCCGGTTATCATTTGGCGAAAGTTATAATCCATGCCATCAACTTAGTTGGTATTAGGATAAATGAAGACGAAAGAATCAAAGGTAAATTGAAGGTAGCCTACTGGCCGAACTATGGAGTTTCTTCGGCAGAGCGCATTATTCCGGCGAGTGATCTATCGGAGCAGATTTCAACTGCTGGTAAGGAGGCATCTGGTACGGGTAACATGAAATTTGCCTTAAATGGTGCACTTACTATTGGTACATTGGATGGAGCGAATGTTGAAATTCAAGAGGAGGTAGGAGCTGATAATATCTTCATTTTTGGCCAAACCGTAGAGGGGATCGAGAAGTTGCATACTCAAGGATACGACCCGCAGAGCTATTACGAGAATGACGCTGAGCTCAAAGCTGTTTTAGATTGGTTGTATTCAGATTATTTTTGCCCTGGAGAGGGTGCTCTTTTGAAGGATTTGCCGGATAGTCTTCTTGAGTGGGGAGATCCATTTTTCGTTTTGGCTGATTATCGGGCTTATATTGAGGAGCAGGAAAGAGTAAGTCAGACCTTTGGTGATACTAAACTATGGGCATCTATGGCGGTGCGAAATGTGGCCGGTTCTGGAAAGTTCTCCTCTGACCGGACCATTCAGGAGTACGCCAGTGATATATGGAACCTAACACCTGTAGAAGTTTAGATTGTCGAATCGGCTCCAGTCGAGTCGGTTTCTTTTTGTGTCTCATTGTTTTTTTATCATCCTTCGATTCCATTTCAGCTACTGAGATTCCCTTTCAAATCGGTGAGAAATTAGAATACTCACTGAAGTGGGGATTAATTCCGGTGGGTTCTGCTAAAATGGAAATCTTACCTAATCGAAGTTACGATGGAGAAAATTGCCATGCGATTAGTTTTTCGGTAAGAACAAATAAGTTTGCGGATGCATTCTACAAAGTTCGTACATCGATACTAAGCTTAGTTTCCGAAGATTTTGATCGTTCCATACTCTATTCTAAGAATCAACAGGAAGGTAAAACGAAGAAAAAGATAACCGTAAATTATGATTACGAAAAAAGTATTGCGGAGTATCAAGAGGGAAGCGAGGAACCCAGATTTTTAAATATAGATGGCAAAGTGTTTGACCCCCTTGCGATCGCTTATCTTTTCCGTTTGAAACCCCTTGTGGAAGGAGGTCGAACAATTTTGCCTACATGTGACGGTAAGCGATTTCGTGAAGTTGTGGTTGAGACTGGGAAAGTCCAGAATGTAAGAGTTCCATTTGGGAATTTTAAGGTAGTCGGAACATCACCGGAATTGAAAAATTTGAGTGGTGTATTTAAGAAAAGTCCCGATGGAATGCTTCAAGTTTGGTACAGTACTGATTATCGACGAATCCCAATTCGAATTAGCAGTAAAGTGGTAGTCGGTAGCTTTACTGCGAGTTTAGTTAAGGCGACTGGATTAAGAGTTAAAAAATAATAAAGCTTTATTCGCCTGGTTCACCCTTCATAAGATCAACGAAAGAGCGGAGGGCCGGGGTAAGTATTCTATTCTTCTTGTGAATCACCGCGAGTGGTCTGTTGTGTATGCCTCCCTCGAGTTTGTAAGTCACCAATTGATTTCTTTCTGCTTCCGTTGCTACAGTACTTGCGGGCAAAATAGCAATACCGGCATTTATCTCAATCGCTCTCTTTACCGTCTCGACATTATCAAACTCCATGACGATTGAAACTTCCACACCACCCTTATTTAAAATCTCATCCGTAGCTTTCCGAGTGGGAATATCTCTCTCAAACGCAATGAAATCAATCCCATTTAAATCATTCATGGAAATAGCCATTTTTTGAGCGAGCGGGTGCTCTGGGCTCATTACTATAATCAATTCATCATTTGCAAATGGTATAATCGTGAGATCTTTGTGAGGTGAAGGGAAAGCAACAAGACCCAAGTCTGCACTGCCATGTAGTATGTCTTCATATACTAGATTAGCTCTTCGATATTCAACCCGGGCATTCACTGACGGAAATTGCCTGATGAATGACTTCAAGTAAGGGGGTAATTCATGCAATCCAATACTGTTTACCGTGGAGATCTGAATTGTTCCGCTCACGATATTTTTCATTTCTTGAATTTCGCAGTTCAGCTTCTCGTAAAGTTCCAGAATTTGCTTGAAGGTTCCGTAGAGAGCTGTTCCTTGAGGGGTAAGGCGGAACTTTTTCTGATTGCGATCGATGATCAGCATGTCGTAGTGTGCTTCCATTGCCTTAAGTTGTTGACTTACTGCAGATTGAGTCACTTCGTTTAGTCGAGCGGCTTTCGAAAAGCTTTTAGTCTCGACCAAATCACAAAAGGTTTTGAAATTTTGTATATGCATTAAATAATAGTTATAACTAAAACTTATTTAAGGGCAAATTTATTATTTCCTCAACTTATGATAACTGAAAATCAATTCCAAGAAAACCTTAGTAATGTATTGCAAGAAGTTGAAGCTGCCTGTGAAGAGGCAGGAAGAGACAAGACTGAAGTGGTTTTGTTACCCGTAACGAAAAATTGGCCAATCGAAGCAATTAAATATTGTCTAAATGCTGGCCTGATTAGAGTTGGTGAGAATCGTGTGCAAGAATCGATTTCGAAGATGGATGCATTGGAGGAGAGTTCTATTTTATGGGAATTGATTGGACATTTGCAGAGTAACAAAGTGAACCAAGTTGTAGGCCGTTTCGAGCGCATCCAAAGCGTCGATTCCATGAAATTAGTTCGTAAAATTAATCAAGCAAGTATCAGTGCTAACCTGAAAACACGGATTTTACTTCAAGTTAATGTTGCCGAAGACTCTGACAAATTTGGGCTTCGCATTGATGAATGTAATGAATTCATCGAGGAAGTGCAAAATTGTGAGGGTATTCAACTTGATGGTCTTATGACTATAGCATCATACTGCCCGGATGACCTTGAAGTTGCTAAGCGTTCTTTTATAAAATTAAGAAATCTTAGAGTGGACCTTCAAAACCGTTTTGGAATTCCGCTCAATGAGTTGTCTATGGGTATGTCTGGTGATATGAGGGAAGCGATTCTTTCGGGCAGTACCATGATACGTGTTGGTTCATCTTTATTTGGTTCTCGTTCTGCTTAGAGAAAAGTAAGAATTCTTGATCTACGCAAATTTAGATGCGAGGATATGTTCTCAAGACAGTAATTATGTCAGAACTGAAAAATAAAGATCGATGGTATGCCATCGAGAAACTCTTGGACGATGAGACACCTAGTGTTCGAAGCGCTGTGCTGCGTGAACTCAAATCCGATTCTGAATCTGGATGTGTTTTCTTGCAGGAGATTTCAAAAGGTTCTGACAACATTCTCGCAAAGCACGCATCAACATTAATCAAAGAGTTAGGATGGGTTGATGGAGTTGGTGATTTTCTTCGTTTCATCCGTTCCCGCAGGTACGAACTGGAAACTGGTTGGTTTTTGTTGGATCGTACTATTTATCCGGATTTCAACTTGGCTGAGGCAACTCTTTTTATGGATCAAGTGGCCGAAAGGGTAAGGGAGCTTTTAATACCACCGGTAAGTTCTCGTCAGAGTTGCTCCGTGATTAATCGTGTCCTTTTTCACGAGTATGGATTTCGTGGAGCTGTTAGGAATTTTGAAGATCCTGAGAACAGTTTTCTTCATCGTGTAATTCAAAAGAGAGAGGGACTTCCTATAACTCTTTGCGTTCTCTATGTTCTGATTGCTAGAAGAATTTCAATTGAAATGGAGCCAATTGGTTTTCCCGGTAGATTTATGATAGCTAGTTTCGAAAGTGATGAACCATTCTATCTGGATCCTTGGGCTGGAGGTAAGATTCTAGAGATAAAGCAAGTTGAGTCCTTGATTGGTTCGTATGATCCTGAAAACTACGGTTCGGTGCTATTGCCAATAACCATAGCAGATACCCTTGTTAGAGGATGTCGCAATCTTGCAAATCACTACAACAAGGCTGAAGAGCATGATAAGGCGGAACTTTTCGTTAGCTTTGTTCGAGAATTTGAGCGAGTCCATTCCTTGGCGACCGATGCGTAAATCAGTGATTAGGTCAGGTGATCTGATTAAATTACCGGAAAATAAAACAGGATTAGCCGTAATCGGATATCCTGTAAAGCATTCCATAAGTCCTTATCTACACCTTGCTGCCTTAAGGCAATTAAGTGAGTCGAAAACCATTTTTTCTAACTGGGAGTACCATAAGATTGAGGCGAGAGTAGAGGAATTAAAGACCTTACTGCCAAGATTGGCAGAGTTGGGATATAGAGGAATTAATCTAACCATACCGCATAAGGTTGAGGTATTGTCATTACTGGATGAAATTGATCCTGAAGCGGAATCAATGGGAGCAGTTAACACTTTGTCCTGGCAGGATAATAAATGGATTGGTTCGAATACCGATGGTTATGGCTTTCAGAGAGCTGTGGAAGCTTCTTTTGGTAGGCCTTTAAAGGAAAATTGCATTCTTGTTCTTGGTGCTGGAGGAGCTGCTCGGGCCGCTGCGATGAAGTGTCTTTTCGTAGGTTGTGAGGAAATCTGGTTGACGAATCGATCGCAGGAAAGATTAGGTGCTTTAGTAAGTGATTTGCGTAAACATGAACCTGACCGCTTGATTCGATCTTTTTCTCCAGAAAATTTACCGGAAATATTACTAAATAAGAAAAATTTATTGATTGTTAATTCGACATCTCTGGGACTGAAGACAGGAGACCCTTCTCCCTTGGTGAATTCCTTTTCCATTTTTGATCCTCGATCCAAGGTATACGATATGATTTATAATCCTCCGGAGACTACATTTCTTCAAGAAGCCAAAGAGGCAAATCTTGAATTTGCAGGTGGTCTTTCAATGCTTGTTTATCAAGCATTACAATCTCTGCACCTTTGGACTGGTGAAGATATTTGTGAAGAAGCCATGTTTGCAGGGGCAAACCATGGCATGTCGGAAATAAACTTCTAAATGGATCTTCTTCTGCATAATCCATGGGCATTTACGGTAGTAGGTTTCACTATTGGTGCGGCAATGGGGAGTTTTCTTAATGTTTGTACTTACAGGATTCCTTTGGGCAAATCGATTGTGTTTCCTTCTTCCTCCTGTCCCAAATGCGATTCCAAAATTACTTGGAGTAACAATGTGCCTATCTTTTCTTGGTTATTTTTGAAGGGTAGGGCGGAGTGTTGTGGTTTTTCGATACCAGTTAGATATTTCTTAGTAGAGTTACTTGTGGCTCTCGGGTGGGCTTGGCTCTTCTTTCATTTTTATCATACGAGAGATTGGGCGATGTTTCTATCAGGATGTACTTTTTTCTGGCTACTTTTAGGCGTGATCGTGGTTGATGCCGAAACAATGTTGATTCCAGATAGATTTAGTATCGGAGGCGCTTTTACCGGTCTGGTACTCGCACTTGTTTTTCCATCTATACATGGTTTTGCTACTAACCCTCTGCCGGTCGAGAGAATTGAGTCGCTTACGATATCGATCACTGGGCTTTTGATTGGCTCTTCCTTCATCTACTGGGTTGGCGCATTGGCAGAGGCAATATTGAAAAAGGAAGCCCTTGGACAGGGGGATGTGAAATTAATGGGATGTATTGGAGCATTTTGCGGTTGGGAAGCTGCGATCTTTATCGTTTTCTTCGGAGCTCTCATAGGAACCTTATTTGTTCTTTTACAGACGATTATAAAGTGGAGAGGGAAAACCTTAAAAGATTGTGGAGAAAATTTACTTGGTTTTGGTAGTCAAATTCCATTTGGACCTTATCTCGCATCTGCTTCGATTGGATACTTCTTCGTATTTCGGAGTTTTTTCGATGCAATTTTGGATAAAACCTTCGCTTTTTAAGATAAATTGACTGAATTTTCTCTCTTTTGCATTGAAGAAGTCCCCATGTTTGGGCAAATGTCTCTCCCTGCGTTAAAAAATTTCTAGCCAAATAATGAAAAAGCTCTTAGTTGCCAATCGAAGTGAAATTGCAGTGCGGATTTTCCGTTCAGCCAGTGAACTGAATCTCAGAACCGTCGCCATCTATGCCGAAGAAGATCGTTTTGGAGTGCACAGGTTTAAGGCCGATGAAGCCTATTTGGTGGGAAAAGGAAAAGGTCCCGTAGCCGCCTATCTTGATATAGATTCAATTATCTCTTTGGCCAAAGAAAAGAAGGTGGATATGATACATCCAGGCTATGGTTTTCTGTCCGAGAATGCAGAATTTGCCAGAGCTTGTGAAAAGGCGGGAATCGTTTTTGTTGGTCCACGACCTGAATTGCTGGAAAGAATGGGAGACAAAGTGGCTGCAAAAAAAGCTGCTGACCTTGCCGGAGTTCCTACCTTGCCAGCAACACCTGATCCTGTTTCCAAACCATCCGAAGCATTGAAGTGGGGAAGGAAAATTGGTTTTCCTTTAATTATAAAGGCTGCCTTCGGAGGAGGTGGACGCGGAATGCGCGTAGTCAGGAAGGAAGAAGACCTTAAATCGATGCTTGAAGAGGCTCAAGGAGAAGCAGAAAGGGCTTTCGGTAATCCCGCGGTCTTTCTTGAACGATATGTTGGTAAGGCTAAACATTTGGAAGTGCAAATTTTGGGAGACCGGAACGGGAATGTTGTTCATTTGCATGAACGTGATTGTTCGGTTCAGAGACGATATCAAAAGGTGGTGGAGGTCGCCCCGTCAATTGGCCTTCCTCAAGAGGTTGTTGATAGCTTATGCGATGCAGGCGTTAAGCTGGCGGAGAGTGTAGGATATGACAATGCTGGAACGGTTGAGTTCCTATTGGATCAAGAAACTAACGAGTGGTTCTTCATCGAGATGAACCCACGGATACAAGTTGAACATACCGTCACGGAGCAAATAACGGGTATTGATATCGTGAGATCTCAAATTTTGATTGCGATGAATCATGATATGCACGGGAAAAAGATCAGTATTCCCAAACAGCATTTGGTTCCTCGTAATGGATGTGCGGTTCAATGTCGAATTACGACCGAGGATCCGGAAAGAGACTTTTCTCCGGATTATGGTAAAATTCTCAGCTCCCGATCGGCAGCTGGTTTTGGGGTTAGGTTGGATGGAGCTATGGGAGATACCGGGTCCATAATAACTCCTTTTTACGACTCTTTACTCGTTAAAATAACGGTTTCTGGTTCAAATTTGGCTCAAGCTTTGGATCGTATGAGTCGAGCTTTGCGCGAAATGAGAATTAGAGGAGTTAAGACAAACATCCCATTTCTGGAAAATGTCATTACCCATAAAGATTTCGTATCTGGAAATGCAACGACAAGAATGATTGATGTGACTCCAAGTCTTTTCAAGTTTAAGCCAAGAAAAGACAGGGCTTCCAAGCTACTTAGCTATTTGGGAGAAGTCATTGTAAATGGAAATCCCCAAGTCAAGGGTCGTGACCGCGTAAGTAAATCATTGCCCCTTATAAACCCTCAATTTGATACAACCCAATCCGTGCCGGAAGGGACGAGAGACTTGTTGCTTTCTATGGGGCCTGCTAAGTTTTCCGAATGGCTTCGGAAGAAGAAGCCGTTAATGATAACTGATACGACTCTAAGGGATGCTCATCAGTCCTTATTTGCTGCGAGAATGCGTAGCTATGACATGCTTTCGGTGGCCGATTTTATATCTAGAAGAGTTTCAGGGCTTTTTAGTTTAGAGATGTGGGGAGGAGCAACCTTCGATACGTGTATGCGCTTTTTAGGGGAATCTCCCTATGATAGATTGCGTTCATTGCGGGAAAAAATCCCCAATATTTTGTTTCAAATGCTTCTTCGCGGATCTAATGCGGTTGGATATACAAACTATCCAGATAATGTAGTCCGCGAGTTTGTTGTTCATGCTTCCGAAGCAGGAATGGACGTATTCAGAATTTTCGACTCACTTAATTATCTTCCAAATCTTAAAGTTGCAATGGAGGCAGTGAATGAGAAAACTAATTCATTGTGTGAGGCGGCAGTTTGTTTTACCGGAGATTTTACGGATTCGAGGGAAACAAAGTATACTTTAAATTACTATGTCGAACTTGCCAAAGAATTGGAACGGATGGGAGCACACATCCTTGCGATTAAGGACATGGCGGGTCTATGTCACCCGCAAGCCGCTAATCAATTGGTCAAGACACTAAGAAAAGAAGTTGGCATACCAATCCATTTTCACACTCATGATTCTAGTGGAATTGCTTCAGCCTCTGTACTTAAGGCGTCCGAAGCGGGCGTGGATGTGGTTGATTTGGCGATTGCTTCTCTTTCGGGTTGTACAAGCCAGCCTAATTTGAATTCGGTTGTTCATTCCCTCAGAAACGCTCCTAGGGCGACAGGTCTGGATTCCGATGCTCTAAATCAATTATCAATCTACTGGGAGGCAGTGCGCCAATACTACTCTCCCTTCGATACATCGCCTCCATTCGGAAGCGCTGAAGTATTCGATCATCAAATGCCTGGAGGGCAATACACCAATCTGCGCGAGCAAGCCAGTGCACTTGGTTTAGGAAAACGATGGCCAGACGTAGTCAAAACTTATCGAGAAGTGAATAATCTTCTTGGAGATATCGTCAAAGTCACACCAAGTAGCAAGAGTGTGGGCGATCTTGCAATCTTCCTTATCACTAAGGGAGTCAAGCCAGAGGATCTTGTAAACTTACCACCAGAGACTGGATTTCCTCAATCTGTTATTGATTTGGTGTCGGGAAATCTAGGCCAACCCAAGGGTGGATGGCCGAAAGCCGTTCAGAAAGTCATTCTTGGGAAACAAAAGCCATTGCGTGGTCGACCAGGTGCATCTGCTCCTAAAATAGATTTAGACAAGAATGCAAAAATTCTCAAGAGGAAGCTTGGATCCAAATATTCTGAAGATGATTTGTTTTCTTCTCTGATGTATCCAAAGGTATACGAGGATTTCCTTGATTTTCAAAAAAAGTACGGGGATGTTTCAGTTCTTCCCACTACTGCTTATTTCCATGGTTTGGATGTTGGAGAAGAAATTTCAATCGATATTGAGGAGGGCAAAACTCTTTTCATAAAACTTTTACATGTAGGAGAGCCAGATGAGAAGGGAATCCGAACTTTAACTTTTGAGCTAAACGGAAAAGCAAGATCAACTTTAGTTCAGGACAATTCCGTTAAGGGTGACTCCAAGGCTCGCGAAAAAGCTGACCCTGCTAACTCGAACCATGTGGCCGCTCCTATCCCCGCGATGGTAAGCAGTATTGCTACAAGCGTTGGAAAAGCAGTTAAGAAAGGTGAGAAGATTGCCGTTTTAGAGGCGATGAAGATGCAAACAACACTTTATGCATCTACCAACGGTACCGTAGATGAAATCCTTGTTCAAGTGGGTGACTCAGTGGAATCGAAAGATTTGATCGCTAGGTTGAGGTAAATTCTTAAAGAAAAATGGGAATCTGTCGATTATACAGGTAGTGAAAATCTTCCTTTCCCCATCAAAGCTAAGAATACCAAAGCTTCTTTTTGTTTGCTTTAGCCTGACTTCGGGCAAATTGGCGTGGTCTGAACCTTTCTATGTACCCGAACCTGAATTGGAAAAGGCGATATGCGAGACACTGGGAATCACTCGCGAAGAACTGAGTGGTGAGTTGATTGCCAGGGATTTAAGATCCTTGGTAGTGGTTGGCCGTCAAATTAGAAGTCTTCAAGGGCTCGAAGCAGCTGAAAATTTAGATACCCTAGTCCTAAAAAACAATCTTATCTCAGATTTGAGCCCTCTATCAGACTTGCCTAGTTTAAGGATTCTTGATTTGTCGGGAAATCGTATTTCGTCCCTTAGAGACCTTGCTTCTCTATCAAGAAGCATAATGGAGAAGCGAATTATGGAAATCAAGAGTGCCTTGGAAGATCATAAGTTTCCTAAGGATCAAAAAGCTGAAATCATTCTTGAGCTTTCCGAGAACCTCCAAAGATTAAAAAGAGGCCCCTGGTCATTACAAAAAATCAATTTAGCCAATAATCGCTTGCTGGGCTTGTCCGGCATTGGAGAATTAACCTCCCTGGTACATCTAGATGTTTCTGCCAATGCCCTGATTGATTTGGAGGGTGTTGGTAATTTGAAATCGCTGCACACTTTATATGCCCAGCGTAATCAACTTGGCAGGGTTGAAGGTTTTGAAGATACGAATCGAAATAAGCAGTTCGACGAAGGCGAACCGATTGAAGACAAGAGTGGAAACGGAAAGCGAGATGTCGATCCACTCGTCGAGTTGAATTCCTTACCCCGTTTAACAAATTTACATTTGTACGATAATCAGATTGCAACAACTGCCTTAATCAAAGGTTTGCCAAGTTTACGAATTCTGTTGTTAAGTGGTAATGCGATTCGAAAAATTTCCGGACTCGAAGGATCCAGCAATCTGACTACTCTTTCTCTTTCAAATAACAAAATAGGTAGTTTGGCTGGAATAGATGCCTTTTCCAATCTTCAGTCCTTACACTTGGTTGAAAATTGGATCTGTGATCTAAGACCCTTGAGTACGTTATCCAATATTCGAGAATTGAGTTTGCAAAGAAACCAATTGATGGATGTTTCTCCCTTACGCTCATTAACATCTTTGGAGATATTACATCTTTCCAATAATTTGATTTATGACCCAAAACCGCTTTGGGGATTGGATAAACTCCGGCGGTTATCGCTGGGTGGAAACTGCATCGATCTAGAAAATTACAAGATCCAAACAAGTATGGGTGAAATGAAATCGAGAGGTGTTCTAGTCAGAGCGTCTGAACAAAGAAGAAGAATTATCCCCGCTGAAAGGCTTATCTCGGTTTTATCCGGTAATCCATCTTCTAATATATCTTTGGGAGACTATCTTCTGACCAATGGTTATTTTCGTTTGATCGATCTAATCGAGGATTCCACCATCACTGACGAGGATAAAGAAGTAGCCTTCAATTCTTGGGAGTCCCGATTGAAAATCGGCAAATCTTTGGAAGACTTGAGTTTTCCTGGTAGATGAAACTTCCGTCCGGCTCCAAAGAGTTAATTTTCAAGATACAGGAGTGTGGCCAGAATAATGGTCATAATGAAGCAAAAGAGATAAAAGGTTCCTTTAAGAAATTTCTGAACGGCATATGAACGTACGATTGAGTCTACTAACTTGTAGTATTCTCTCTTCCATTTTCTACTAATGGATTTTTTTTTGCTTCTTAAAAAATTCGTTTGGGACACATTAAATGGGGACAAGGATGGATTTCCGCTTTCTCTTTTTAATCTGGTAGTGTATGGAATGATTGATTGATGTCAAAAACCTCTATTAAGCAAAGAACCGTTCGTCAAGAGCGCTCGATTAAGGGTAAGTCTCTTCATACTGGCGAGGAAGTGACTCTTACCATAAAGCCAGCCGAGGCAAATGAGGGGTATGTCTTTCGTCGGATTGACTTATATGGAAAACCGGAAATTCGTCCACTTGTTTCAAATGTCAGCGAATTGGTAAGAAGTACCACTATAACAACTGGAAACGCAAAGATTCATACAGTTGAGCATGTTTTGAGTGCTCTTGCAGGTTGTGCTGTGGACAATGTTGTTATCGAAATTGATGCCAGTGAACCACCAATATTGGATGGTTCTTCCAGACCCTTTGTTAATTTGATTCTTGAAGCCGAACCCATAGAGCAGAACGAAGAGAGGGAATTCTTTGAACTTAAGGAACCCTTGTCTGTAACTTCCGGAAATCGTTCGATGATTGCATTACCTCATAATGGTCTTCGCATTACCTGTACCTCTGCGGATGATCGAGGAAGCCATGTTCAACATCTCTCCATCGATTTGGATCCAGAGATTTATGTCGCTCAGTTGGCTCCGGCCAGAACATTTACTTCCTATGAAGATATCGAAGACCTATTGAAGATGGGTAAGATCCGTGGCGGGAGCCTCGATAGTGCCATAGTTATCAAAGGGGATAAGATTTTATCGAAGGAACCTCTTCGTTTCGAAGATGAGTTTGTTCGTCATAAAATCTTGGATATTGTCGGTGACTTAACCTTGCTTGGGAAACCATTGCATGCTCACATCATTGCTGTTCGTCCGGGGCATTCCCTTAATTCTGACCTGACTCGCAAATTACACGAAGTGATGATCGGGGAAAGAAAGGAAATCAGCGACGGCTCCAAGAAATCCTTGGTTCTTCCCGATGAAACTGAACTGGATGTAAGAAGAATTCTGGACGTTTTACCACATCGTTTTCCTTTCGTAATGATTGACCGAGTTATTTCCATTGAAGGCAATGAGTCTCTTGTGGGAATTAAGAATGTTAGCATCAATGAACCTTTTTTTCCGGGACATTTCCCTGGGCACCCAGTAATGCCCGGCGTATTGCAACTTGAAGCAATGGCACAGGCGGCCGGTATCCTATTACTGAGAAGAGGTTCAGCAGAGGGAAAAGTCGCATTCTTCATGAGTGCCGATAAAGTCAAGTTTCGTAAGCCAGTCGTACCGGGTGATCAATTACAAATCGTTGCCAAATTGGAAAAGGTAAGAGGTAATAAATTGGCTACGTCGTCAGTGGAATGCAAAGTGGGCGATCAAGTTGTTTCCTCGGCTAACCTTATGTTTTCCCTTATCGATGCAAAGGATGTGTAAATGAGCGTTCGCATTCACCCCTCTGCCATTGTCGATCCTGCCGCCCAACTCGGTAAAGATGTAGAGATTGAAGCATTTTGCTTAATAGGTTCAGGTGTCAAAATTGGGGATGGGACTCGAGTTCTTCATCATTCAACTATAGAAGGATGCGTTAGTATGGGAACAAATAATGTGGTGTATCCATATGCTTTCATTGGTGGATTGACGCACGATCTTAAATTCAAAGGAGGAGAACCCGCTCTAGAGATTGGGAATGAAAACATCTTTCGTGAGTATGTGACCGCTCATGTTGCCACCAATCCTGAGGATGCAACCATAATTGGTTCCAATAATGTTCTACTCGCCTACAGTCATGTCGCACATGATTGTATAGTTGGGGATCATCTGGTAATGAGCAGTCATTCAGCCCTTGGAGGTCATGTGGAGGTGGAGGATTTCGTAAATATAGGTTGGGGTGCTGGAGTGCATCAATTTTGTAAACTTGGTCGGCATTGCATGGTTTCGGCTTGTTCAAAATTAGTCCAGGATGTCGCCCCTTTTATGCTCGCGGACGGTTCTCCTGCCGAGACTCGATCGATAAACAAAGTCGGGTTGGAAAGAGCCGACTTTTCTGCTGATGAAATTGAGATTGCCCGCGCGGTCTTCAAGAAAATCTACCGGAGCGATCTGAATCGTGGGCAAGCCATCGATTTTATTGAAAAGGAATCGCCGCTACGAGATCATCCTATGTCGCAGGAGATTATTGCTTTCGCCAAGAAAAGCGAACGAGGATTAGCCTGAAACCAGGATTTACTTTTCTTCTGTACTTAAGGCGATCGAGCGAAGTAAATCCCATGAATAAATACCACTTGCATGCCTATCACTAAAAATGATTCTGATTGCATAGTTACCGACGCGTTCGAAGTTTTCGATTCTAACGGAACTAAAATCTCCGCCATTAGTTCCACCTCGAATCCTTCCAAAGATATCCATTTCCCCAACTTGTTCAGCGCTTGGTGATTTCTCTCGCAAGGTGGACGCATGAATCATACTTTCGTTCCCATCAGACCAGACAAAAGCCAGATAGTCACCAATCAATTCAATCTTTTGTGGAAGTTGGGAATCCATTAGCTTCCCGATGGTATTTATACAAAAGAATCTAGGCTGTTTCCTGCAGAAGGAGGATTCGATGAGTCAGAGCCACTTTGATAATAGGGATCCAAAACATCATTTTGATACGAACGACTTGGATCTTTGGCAATTTGAGTAGATTGATCGAACTCTAGATTTTCTTCTCTGATTATCTCTTCTTGCAAATCCTTATTCTGGAGTTCGCTGTCTAAGCTGCGTTCGTCCCAATATTTGTCGTTATGGTGTTCTCCAGGTTGTGGCGTATGTGGAAGTTCCGTAGGTTCAACTACTTCCCAGTCTGGTTCACGTGTTCCATCCAAACCTGCGTCATCTACATTATCTACGCTTTCTGCTCGTTCTCCGGGTTGTTGACACTGAGAAGGAGTACAATCCTTATCGGAAAGAGAGCCCGAAAGTTCGTAGGCTTCCGAGGACTTGGAAACAACTTGCGATGGATTATTGCTAATTTCGGGTACTTCAAGCTTCGATTGGTCTTCACGACTTAATTGCATTTCTCGGCTCAAATTTTCTGACATGTTCGAAGAATTGTCGCTTGATGTGATGTCCATGCTATAGAATCTGGTTCAATTCGCCCTCTATTGCAAATGTAAAGAATACTTTCAATGTATAGTGAAAATAGAGATTTTAATTGATTCTGATTTGTAATTCTGACATTTTGAACAGGTATGCCTAGAGAAACCATCATACTCGAATGTACGGAAGCACGCAAGGAAGGTAAGCCACCTTCCAGATACATGGCGTCTCGAAACAAGAAGCTTCAGACGGAACCTGTTGAAAAGAGAAAATACAATCGTTTTCTCCGAAGGCATACTCTCCACCGGGAGATCAAGGGCTAAGTTTACAGATTTACTAAGTCCAAGACATTACGCCCAATAGTTTTTATAGCCTCACTTGGGGCACTTTCTTCATTTGAAATTACGATTGGTACACCATAATCCCCACCTTGCCTAATATCCTCGTGCAGGGGGATTTCACCGAGAAAAACGGTGTTCAGAGATTTTGCTGTGATGGCTCCACCTCCTTGACCGAAAGGAAATGTTTTGGTTTGAGAGTTCTCATCCATTAGAAAACTCATATTTTCGACTACGCCAAGAATAGGCACTTCGACTTTTTCGAACATTCGAGCACCTCTTCTGGCCACATCCATTGCAGCTTTTTGTGGAGTCGTTACAACCACTACTCCATCAAGTGGTAGGATTTGAGCCAATGAAAGTTGTGCGTCTCCAGTACCAGGTGGTAGGTCAATAAGCAAAAGATCCAACTCGTCCCATTTAACGTTATGGGCGAATTGTTGAATGGTCTTCATCACCATGGGGCCTCTCCAAACTACAGGAGTTTCTTCATCAACCAACAGTCCCATTGAAATAACCTTCACTCCATAGCTTTCAACGGGAGCCATGAGGTTTTCTTCGATCATGGAAGGTTGTTCGTTTGTTCCAATCAACAATGGAACCGAAGGCCCATACAGGTCACAATCCATTAAGCCTATTTTAAGGGTTTCATCATTGTCCCTCTTTTCTTTCGCCAGAGCACAAGCAAGATTTACGGCTACAGTTGATTTTCCCACACCTCCTTTACCGCTTGCTATGGCGATAATCTTTTTAACCATCGAATGCCCATAGCCATTTTCCTGCTCGTTATGACCACTTTGTGAATTTCCTTTTTTCAGGATGATCGAAACCTCAACTTCCTTAATTTTATCAGATTCAAGCAGTGTTTTCTCAATTTCTTGCTTTAGAGTTTGTGGAATGGTGGGGTCAGCACTGGTTAATTCGATTTTTACAAAAGCTTTTACACCAGTTAGCGAAGCTTCCCGAACAAGTCCAAATGAAACAATGTCCCGACTGAAACCAGGATAGTTTACCTTACCAAGAAGTGAAATAATATACTCATCCATAAATTGTGGGAATCTATCAATCATGGATCTGATGAGTACCGCAAATTAAAAGTGCCACTTTTATGGAATCCCTTACCCGCAAGATTTTTGTCGAATTAATGTTTGCACTTGCCCGAATACCGAAATTTGGATTCCTTTTGTGTATGGATGTGGAAATTGTCAAAATTAGATTTTGGGATACTCGAGTTTCTCATTTAACCCTTAGATTACCCTTGTTTTTATGTATCTCTGTGCTCGTTGGCTTTGGCTTAGTTTCGGCTCAAACGGAAAGGTCAACCATAGTTTTGGGTCCGATCGAGGGAGAACTCGAGAAAAAACAAATTCCTCTCGATTTGGGCGATACGCCAAAAACATTGGTGCCAATTATTGCCAAGGTCATTTCAATTCACGGCGGTTTGCGTTTGGCTTTGCCGAAAAGTAGTCGATATACGTGTGCTTTTGGCTCCACTTCAAATGGGGGCATATCCGTTTCGATATCGGAGGGGAATCCAAGGCGCTCCGTATCCTCTTTTACGGCTAGTGAGGGGAGTGTTGAGGGTTCTACAATGAAGGCTTGTGATTTGATGGTCAGGAAAATACTGGGTATCCCCGGCTTCTTTTCCGGCAAACTATGCTTTCTCTCCAATCTTTCGGGCAAAAAAGAAATTTTTACAGGTAATGCGATACTCAGTTCGGCCAAACCTCAAACATCGTACGGAAAAATAACCTTTAATCCAAGTTGGGACAATTCTGGCCAAGGGATCTTCTTCACTTCCAATCGTCGAATTTTCAATAATGTTTACTATTTAAACCTCGCAAACAGAAAAGTAGAGACAATCGCAAATTATCGAGGAAGTAATTTGCGTGGTGTGCAAAACCCAAGAACTGCACAAGTTGCCCTAGTTTTATCCACTTCTGGAAATCCCGAGATTTGGATCGCCGCCAATCCTAAAGAGAGACCCAAGCAGTTGACTCGTAATAAAAGTAATGAATCAGGCCCGACATGGTCAGTGGATGGAAGACGGCTTATTGTCACCTCTGATAGTAGAGGCAAACCCCAGTTGTACGAAGTATCTCTTTCTACAGGTCGGCTGAGTAGAATTCCCACTAACGTTAGTTCACATTGTACCGAGGCAAGTTGGAATCCTGTGGATCCAAATCGTATTGCTTTTACGGCTGCAGTATCTGGGGGATTTCAGGTTTGTGAATATGATTTTGCTGCCCGTAGAAGCAAAATTCTGACCCAAGGCAATTCTCATTCGATGCAACCATGCTGGGCAAACGATGGTAGGCACTTGTATATAACTGAACGTTCCCAGTCTGGAAATACCAGAATAATGATTTTAGATACCAAATTTCCCGAAGCGAAACCTGTTCCACTGCACAACTCGAGTTTCGGTAGTTGTTCCCAAGTAAGCTTTTTCTATCCCTAAAGGATTCTTCTTTTTTAAATATTCTTGGGCAAAAGGCGCTATTTGCCTCGCTTTTGCCAGTGGTTTGACCCATACCACTAATCTTATCGTGAATTATCTTATCTGTAGTTTTTCGGCAATTGTACTTTTTCTGGCACCGACCTTATTGTATTCAGTGGAAAAGGTTCGGATTGAACTGGATTCTGGAGCAAGTCTCACTGGTTCTCTTATTAAGGAAAAACCGGACTATTTGATTTTGGATATTGGATTTGATCTGCTTCGAGTCCCAGCGAAGCATGTGTTGGCATTGAACAAGTTATCCTCTGATCAGTCGCCGGGTAATTCATTTAATGAAAGCATGTTTCGCCAATTACAAAATGCCCCAACAAAGGGGTTGAAAGATTTGGTCAACGATCTTGGGGAAGCCGTGGTTATGGTTCGAACTCCAATTGGTTTGGGTTCTGGCTTCATTATTCATCCGGAAGGATATGTAGTTACAAATGACCATGTGATTGCGGGAGAAAGAAAAATTTCTATCACTCAATTCAAGCAAGCACGATCGGAATTGACTAAACTTAATTTCGATAACGTTCGTATTGTTGCCACAGGTGGAAACTTGGATTTGGCTTTGCTTAAAATCGAAGGATCCAGTGAGGAATTTCCAACTGTTCCGCTTGGTGAATCAATAGATGTTGGACAAGGAGAAAGAGTCTTTGCCATTGGTAGTCCGTTAGGCTTGGAAAGAAGCGTTTCGGAGGGGATCGTAAGTTTAAAGAACCGAATTATTTCTGATCGTTTACATGTGCAAACTACTGCGGAAATTAGCCCTGGTAACTCAGGTGGTCCCTTGTTTAATTACAAAGGCGAAGTGGTTGGAGTTAATAATATGAAGGTAGTGGCGCAAGGAGCTGAGGGGCTTGGATTTGCTATTCCCGTTGATTCACTCAAAACCTTCCTTGCAAATAGAGACGCCTATGCTTTTGATCCACGGAATCCCAATGCCGGCTTTCGATACAATCAACCACCCAGAACCTCTAACAAAAAATCGAACTAATGAATACTCTCTCCCGTTTTCTTTATCCCTTGCTTTGCCTAAAACTTTGTCTGTTCATCGAAGCGAAACCTCAGGGTAATTCAATTGAATCTTTCCTGCCTGGGGATATCGTTTTTTCAATCGTAATTGATGATTTCGATAAGTTGGAAGGCGATATTATGGAGGGACCATGGGGTACTCTCCGTGAGTTCCCAGTCTGGGATAAAGTCGAAAAATGGATTGAAGAAGAATTTGGGGATCAATTTTCGGGCAAGCAAAAGGGAAATATCCAAGATATTGAAGACAAACTCCTTCGCCCGGTTTTCGAATCAATGAAAGGTGGGGTTGGATTTGCGATTGGTGGACTCGAAAATTTGGCTGAAAAAGAGAATCTCGAGCTTGCAGGGAATAAAAAATGGACTGCCCGCAAAATGCCTCGTGCAATTCTGGTTTTCGATTCTTCCATGTCGAGCAATGAATACAATGATATGATTGGATTTCTTGAAGATCGAGCTACTTCCAAAAAACTCGGAAACTTGAGGATCGAAAAGGAAGAAACCAAAGGAGTGGAGGTTTGTTGGTTTGTCCATAAAAAAAATTTAGATGTAATTGATCTTGATCGATTCGATACTGGATTTTGTCTTTTTCAGAAAGATGACAAACTCTTTATTTTATTGGGGGGTAAGGATTTACTTGCGGAGACAATCGGTGATTTTGAGGATGGTTCCCTACATACTCTCGAAGATTATGATCGAAGTTTTGAGAGCATCGAAAAAGGACAAGCACGAATGTTTATCAATTTCAAACCGGCTATAGAAACTTTGAAATCAATGATGGATTCCGAAAAAATGAAGTTTCCGCAAAACCCATTTGGAATCAATTCCCAAGGGTTGATTGCTGGATTGGGGGTGGATGGACTTGATCAACTAGCTATTCGCATGGATGCAAGCAACAAGGAGTTTTCAATGGCTTCTTCTCTACATATGAATCATCGAAAAGGAATTCTTAGCTTTTTGAGTGAAGTAAAACATGAAGTGGAATTACATGAATTTGTTCCTGCAAATGCATTGTCCGTAACGAATGCACGCTTGGATTTGGGGCAATTCTGGCTCAAGGTGGAAGACATCCTGAAGTCCGTTAGTCCAGCACTACACCTGCTGGTTAGTTCGCAAATTCAAGCTTTTGAGGATCAAGCTGAAGTTTCTGTCCGCAAAGATTTGTTTGGGTCTATGGGAGATCAATGGTTAACGGTTTCTTACCCTCCCTCCGGGAAGGTTACCACGGCAATCACCCCGTCTCCGGGTACCACGCTATATGCAATTTCCCTTAAGGACTCCGCTTTATTTGACCGGACTCTTAGAGCTGTCTTTGACGCTGTTGGAAAAGGAAGCGACTTCTTTCAGGATCGCGAGCACAAGGGGATAACCATAAGGTCGATGAGGGGTCTTGAAGCTATGGGCATGTCCACGGGTTACGCCATTGTGGACGAATGGTTATTGCTTGTTGTGGGTCAGCCCAGATATTTAAACCAGTTGATCAATCGAATTCAGTCATCAGGTAAGAATTCGCTTTGGCAGGTGCCGGAAATATCTGATGCCATGGATGATTTTCCATCGGGAATCAGACAAATTGACTATGTAGATTTTCAAGGAATGCTTTCTTATCTTTTGTCTCTATCGGAACAAATGAATTCGGCTGACGAAATACCTTTTGAATTATCTGAGGATGATTTTGGAAGTTTTCCCTTCTTCATGTTGGGGTGGAGTAAGGATACGGATGATGGGATTATCTCCGAACTCAGAATGTTGCCTTCTGCCAAATGAGCATGTTGTCCCAATATTGGCGTTTGTCCCCATTATCCTTCTTTTCGATCATTCTTTTCTATTGTGCCTTTCCCTTAAGTGGAAAAAAAATAGAACTTTCTGCTCCTGAAGTTCTACTGAGCGGATGGAATGCTCGCTGCTTGGATCATGCTGATTTTAACGGGGATGGACTGGAGGACCTAGTTTATTTCAACTTGGATAAGTCTTATCTTGAGATACTCTACCGCAATTCAGCGGATCATTTGCCTACTGGAGTACGTCCATCTCGTTTGGATCGCTGGGAACCCGTTCTTGAAGATGCCCTCTATACTCCGGAACGAATATTCGTATCCGGATCTATTACGGATCTTACGATTGGTGACTTGAATGGTGATAATCATTTAGACCTTATAACCGGGAGCCCAGATGATGGGGTGCTGGTTTATTTTCGAGAGGAAAATTCCACTTGGAGTGAACCCTTGGTTTTGGAATGTGGTAAGATTCGTTCTTATTCTATGTCATTACAGGTTATCGAGAACTCCTCTTCCGATTCCGTAAATCTTTTTGTTTTCACTGAGGGTGGACTAGAGCAAATTTCTTTCCTTTCGGGAAAACCCGAATATCCCACAAAGCTTTTTCGTGAGGAGAGTAAGAAAGCTTACGGTTTGGATTTGATGGATCTTAATGGAGATCATCACTTGGACTGGCTTTATTTGATATCCGGTGATGAAAACTCTTTGCGGATAAGATTGGGAAATGCGGATGGGTTTGGTCCGGAGAAATCATTTCCGGTCAAATTAAGTTCATTCCCAGCAATGCTTAAAAATAGTGAAAGAACAGCAGGTACCCGTTTTTGTTCAATCGACTCCATTTCTGGAGAAGCCATAGTTTTTTCTTTATCACCCAAAGTACTCCCTGAAGAGACATTGATTGATCGAGTCAATGCCTATGATCTTTTTCCTGAATCAACCAAGCAATCGTCTTGGGCTTGGGGTGATTTTGATTCCGATGGAATTAATGATTTAGTGGCTTCGACCTTCAATAGAAGTGAGATTATATTCTTGCGTGGACTATCTTCGGGAGAGTTTGCTTCCCCGAAGACATATCCTTCTTTGCTGGGTATTTCCAGTTTGTCGGCAAACAAAATTCATAACGCCGCCAATTTGCTTCTTTTTAGTCCAGAGGAAGAAGTTATTGGTTTATCAAAATTCACTAAGCAAAAAGGCTTTGAATTTCCCACGTTTCTAAAAGTATCCGGTGAACCCAAGCTTGCGGAGAGCTTGGATTACGATGCTGATAGAATCGATGAAATCCTGACGATATGTGAACGTAAGGAAGGCTTTTTTCTCGAAACTTACAGCTATTCTTCAACTCAAGGCTATAAATTGGCTCACTCTTTCGAATTTGAAGACATGGATAAAGAGCCAGTCTCTCTCTTTCCCTGCAAATTGAACAATGATAATCAAACGGATCTGCTGCTTTTGTTTTCCCGGGATGCTCCTCGTGTACTTTTGGGCGGATCAAATGGTAAATGGACGGAAGGAGCAAAGGATTCAGTTATTCGAAAGAGTTTTCTAAAGGGTGTGGATCAATCTGAGCTAAGTACACGATCCACTCCAAAGGGGGAGAACCTATTGGTTGGGCGAAGAGGATACGTTCGGGAAATAAGTTGGGAAAAGGATGACTTCAAAATCATTAATCAATTTAACGCCAAGAACCAATCCGGTGATTTGCAATGTCCGCTTTACATTAGATGGAAACCGGACCAAGCTGGTGAACTCATTGCATATCATGAAGACGGTTATTGGGAAAAGTTGCACGGAGAAGGCTTGGATTTAATGAATTCAACCAAAATTAAGGGAGCTCTCCTAGAGCCCAACCAAGTCCTTGTCGAAAATAATGGGAAAACCGGACGATTCATTTCTTTAGGAAAAAGTGGCTTCGAGGTTATCGAAAAAGGAAAGCAGCCTGAACTTTCCCTCAAGATTGAATCCAGATATTTAACTGATTTACCCAAGATCCGTCACAACGGGATAGAAACAGGAGATTTTAACGGAGATTCTATTCCGGATCTCGTTTGTCTGGATGGCAAGAAGAACTTACTCGAATTTCTGACCCTTGATTCTCCTCTGGGCGAATGGCGAAGTCAGTTGCATTTCGAGGTTTTTGAGAAGAATCTACATTATCAGGGAAAGAAAGGAGGCCTTTTCGAACCCCGAGAAGGTGTAGTGGTGGATGCGGATGGAGATAATTTGGATGATCTTGTATTCTTGGTTCATAATCGTCTTTTACTTTACAGACAGCTAAGTTCAGAGAACTTATGAAAATCTTGGTATTGGGTGATGTAGTGGGCCGTCCGGGTCGAAATTTTCTCTCCGAAAACCTTAAATCATTCAAGCAACGGGAAAATGTGGATTTCTGCATCGCCAATGGCGAAAATGCCGCTGGTGGTGCCGGATTAACCGCAAAGACTGCGCATGAATTGAAGAGTGCAGGAGTGGATTTACTTACACTGGGAGATCATGTCTGGGATCAGAAAAATTTTGATAATGAAATTGATGATCTTGATTTCGTTTGTCGTCCCGCAAATTTACCCGAATCCAACCCAGGAAGAGATAGCATCATATCCACTGTGGGCGAATCCAGAATTGCTGTCTTTACCGTTCTCGGACGTTCCTTCATGGGGCCTAAGGTTGCATGTCCTTTCAAGACGGCTGAACATATGCTTAATGAATTGACCGACAAAGCAGATCTTATCGTATGTGAAATCCATGCAGAAACCACTTCGGAAAAGGAATCGATTGGCTGGTTCTTGGATGGTCGAGTGCATCTGGTTTTTGGTACGCACACTCATGTGCCCACCGCGGATGGAAGAATTCTGCCCAAAGGTACGGCTTATCAGACTGACCTAGGTATGACTGGGCCCAGAGAGTCTGTTTTGGGTCGGGATATTGATGCTTGTTTGGGTAGATTTCTGGATGGCATGCCAAGAAAATGTCCAGTAGCCGAAAAAGATGTCGGTATGCAGGGATGTATGATTGAGACAGAAAGAGTAGGGGATGGAACGATTAAAGTTCTCTCCCACCAACGGATAGATTTTCGGGAAGACAATAAAGTCTCTAATTAGTCTCGTCTTCCGCCAATCAGACCCAAGCGAAACATCCAGTACAAAAGCGTTAATAAAGAGGTGATAAACGCGGCAACATATGTCAAGGCAGCTGCATTAAGTACTTTGCGAGCACCATCCAATTCTTTCTCCGATACGTAATTGCCCTTCTTTAAGCAAGCCAATGCTCGGCTACTCGCATCAAATTCAACAGGCAGAGTTACTAGTGTAAAAAGAGTTGTGCATCCAAAAAGCAAAACTCCAAGCCATGATAAGGAAGCACCGGTTGCGGATTGAGCTCCACCCATGAAAAACGCCAAGAAGATTACAATCATCGATAACCCACCACCCAAGTTTGCAACCGGAACCCATGCTGAACGAAAAGAAAGCATGCCATAGGATTTTGCATGCTGGATTGCATGACCAACCTCGTGGGCAGCGACGCCAAAGGCAGCCATACTATTCGAATCATGTACGGGTTCGCTAAGACGGAGGGTTTTAGTACGAGGATCATAGTGATCCGTAAGTTCACCCCGAACTTTCTCGATTCTAACGTCATTAATGTTGTTGTCCCTTAGTATGCCCTGGGCAACTTCTGCACCGGTTAGTCTGGAACGGGTAGTGTACTGGCTATACTTGCGAAAACGACTCTTAGTTATACTAGAGGCATACAAACTAAGTGCCATGCCAATACCAATGACGAGAAGGTAGAAAGGATCAAATATCATCTATATTCTGGAGCTTAATTGTTATGGCGTAATCAAGTTGCTTGGTTGTCTACTCTAATCAATTAAATTTATTTTCCTTCGTATGCTTTGTGGAAATCGAGAATAGAGGATTTTAAATTTTTGGATGTCTCAGCATCTAGATTT
>JAYYQI010000052.1:0-122601 GCA_036128475.1 Verrucomicrobiota bacterium | reverse complement strand
TAGGTACCTTCATTCTTTGCCTGGGTACTGCCTTCTTTCATCTGAAAATTCCCTCTAAGCCGTTAAAGTCAAAATCCGGAGGTCTATCCAAGGATCTTGCATATGCAATCAAAGACCGTCTTTTCTTCTGGATGTTAGTTGGTTGGATGCTCATGGGAATTGGTAACCTGATAACAATCCCATTACGAGTCGAGTACCTTGCGAACCCAAACTACGGATTAAATTTATCTAACACTATGGTTCTAATCATCACCATGGTGATTCCTCTTATTACTCGGGTTGCAAGCACGCCTGTATGGGGCTGGGCTTTTGATAAATTTAACTTAGCTTTCGTGAGAATTTCCATTAATTTATTTTTTCTTTTCGGTCTCTTTCTTTACTTCCAAACCAAAGACCTTCTTTTACTAGGCTTTGCATCCGCCTTGATCGGAATGGCAACCGGGGGAGGAACCATGGCCTGGGCACTCTGGGTAACAAAAGTTGCCCCCAAGGGAGCAGAATCAAGCTATATGTCCGTACACTCTTTCTTTACTGGAGTAAGAGGTGTACCGGCTCCTTTCGTTGGTTACTGGATTCTTACGAATCTTGGACCCAGTCAGGTTTCTTGGACATCTGCGACACTAATCATTTTTAGTTGCTTAGTTTTCGTCAAACTTGCATCCGATCAAAGATTAATAAACGGCCAATCTTAAAGATAAACATTCATGATTCCTATATTGCTAGATCTTAATGATATGTTTTTATAGAAATTTTGCTGCATGAATCCTTTTTGCCGCTATGTATATTTACTAGTTGTCCTGCTGGCTTACACCTTTCCAATTATCGGCTTTGCCAGAACAACAAAAGAGACAATTGATGACCTCACTCCTATGGTTGTTACTGCAAAAGGAGGCTTCTCAGAGCCTCTAAACTCATCCGCTTGGTCGATTACTTCTCTAAAGGTGAATGCCCTACAAGGAACTGCTAGGTCATTGCCTGAAGCTTTGTCAGGAATTCCCTCGATAATGGTTCAGAAAACTGCCCTTGGCCAATCTTCACCCTACATTCGTGGATTAACCGGTTATCACAATGTTTTATTAGTAGATGGGGTTCGCTTGAATCATTCAGCGATGCGCTCGGGTCCAAACCAATACTGGAGTACAGCTGAACTTTATGGTTTGGATCGTTTAGAGACACTAAGAGGGACCCACGGTGTTATATTTGGAGCTGACGCAGTTGGGGGGATCGTTAATTTGCTTTCTGCCAGACCATATTATTCAGATCAAAAAAACATTCAACGAGTTGAAATTCTTGGAAGGGTTTCATCAGCAGAAAATTCTTGGAGCACAGGAATTTCCGGAAATTTTTCCTCTCCTAAATGGTTTGCGGAAATTTCTCATATGGAGCGTTCTTTTGGCGACCTTCATGGAGGAAGGAAAGTGGGGAGACAAAAAAATACTGGCTACGAAACTAGAGGTACAAAGATTAGGCTTTCTCGAAAGCTCTCGGATCAGATAAACTTGATTCTGGGCTTGCAACAAAACTTTATGGATGAAGTTCCGAGAACCCATAAAACCGTTTACGGTCTAAGATGGAAAGGTTTGTCACATGGTAGAGAAATTTGGCGACGACTCGATCAATACAGAAGTCTTTATTATGGAAGAATTACATGGGAAGATATTGAGGGATTAGCAAATTCAGGGCAATTCACCATGAGTCTTCATACTCACGAACAGGAACGTAATCGAATGAAAGGCAGTTCCGGAATAGCAACAGGAGGAGATCTGCAAACCTTTGTCCTCGATGATTTTGGTTTATCAGCACGATTTGAAAAAAACGATTTCCTGGGAGGCAGTCTCTCTTATGGAACCGAATGGCATCGTGAGAACCTAGATTCAGGAGGATACAAATTTGATGCAAACGCCAATCGTACCACCGACCTAGCACAAGGTCCTCTTGCAAGTGACGCCATTTATGATCGGTTTGCCACGTATATTCAATACAAACACGAATTCGATTCAGGGTGGTCATTACAACCTGGAATTCGCTATTCGGCGACCAAGGCTAAATTGAAAGAATTTTACGAAAATAATAGCGATGCATTAACCTTGTTTGCTCCAGAAGAAAAAACCTACAGGGAAATTATTGGTAGTTTAAGGGCAACGAAGCAGATCAGTGAGCAGCTTTTTGTTTTTAGCGGCCTTTCTCAAGGTTTCAGACCTCCAAGTCTCTATGATCTCTCCTCTACTGATGAGACAAGTGCCGTGGAAAGACCCAACACCAAACTTGACCCTGAAAAATTTCTGCAAGCGGAATTAGGCATCAGAGGGGATTCAGGTTCATGGAACTGGCGAACTTCTTATTATTATAGTTGGATCAAGGACATGATCGTTCGCTCACCAGTCGAATTCGGTAAATCCGATGTTTTAAAATCAAACGGGGATGGATTTATTCAGGGTATAGAACTTGAACTTGGGTATAAGTGGACGCCATTCTTAAAATCCGAACTTTCTTTTTCATGGATGGATGGAGAGGTTGAGCAAATGCTGGATAATAATACTAATGGAACAGTCGCTATCAATGGGCTTAATTATTCACCAGTAAACAGGGCAACGACCCGACTTATGCCGGTACAGGCAAAGTTCAGCACACATTTCGCACCCGTTGGTTCAAATTGGTCTTCTGCTTTATCATTTCTTGCCGTTAGCAAAGCAGATGATCTTTCGCTAAAGGATGAAGCGGATATTACACGAATACCAAGTAGTGGCACTCCTGCTTATTTTCTTACAAATTTTTACGGCAGCTATGATCTTTCCGACTCCAGTCTGATATCGCTAGCAGTTGAAAATATTGGCGATGTTGATTATAGGGTCCATGGATCCGGTCTTAATGGAGCAGGCAGAAACTTTATTCTTTCCTGCTCTCTTAAGTTTTAGGCTGTCTTTATCTAGGATCGACCTCTTTAATAAATCTTTGTAATTTCATTATATTTCTCTGTAACTTTTTCATTTATTCAATAGTTTAAAATTGTATGAATCTAAAGTTAATGCCTATCTTTTTGCTCCCACTAGTCATCGTTTTTGGAGAAAAACTTTCCAAACAAGAATTTGAAGTGGAAGTCGACACCATCAATAAGATTCTTGAGTCAACTTACCAAAAACATGAAGTACGAGTACCAGAGAAACTAGACGACGCATTATTTGTCAGAAGACTATACATCAAAGCGGCTGGTCGAATTCCCACACATGATGAATTATCTTCCTATCTTTCGAGCTCTTCCAAAGGCAAAAAGAATCAACTGATTAACGATCTTGTTAATTCATCAGCTTTTGATAGCCAGATGTTTAATTGGTGGGCTGATTTGCTTAGGCTTAAAACTCGCATGCGTGGAGGTAATCAAATTGGTGCAGGTCAGCTTTATGTGCATTGGGTCAAAGAACAGGTAGGGAAAAATATTCCCTTTGATGAGATGGCCTATAATTTGGTAACGGCAGAAGGTTACCCTTGGGAAGATGGTGCCGTTGGTTACTACCTGAGAGATGCAGGCATGCCATTGGACAATATGTCAAATACCACGCAGATTTTTCTGGGCACCCAAATGGTTTGTGCACAGTGCCATAACCATCCCTTTGACCGTTGGACACAAATGGAATACTACCAAATGGCTTCCTACACTTATGGAATCAACTCTTCCAAAGGAGGAGATATTCAAAGCAAAATAAAAAAATATTTTGAAAAACAAACCAAAGGGCTTTCCTCGAAAGATAAACAAAAGAAAGCTACATCTAAAGAAGCACAAGCGTTAAGGAGATCCGTTCAGGAAATGCTCCGTCCACTTAGGTATGGAGCGACGCATACAAATCGAAAACTTACTTTACCCCATGATTATCAATACGCTGACGCCAAGCCCAAATCAGAGGTGTCGGCATCTCCAATATTTGATAATGCAATTTCACAAAAAGATGGGGAATCAAAAGTTCACGCCTACGGCGAATGGTTAACTACTCCTGAAAATCCTCGATTTACAAAAGTAATTGCTAATCGGATTTGGAAGAAAGTTTTTGGGCGCGGGCTTGTTGAGCCGATTGATGATTGGAGAGATGATACGGTAGCATCCATTCCGGAGCTTTTAGACCATTTGGGACAACTTATGGTTCGCGTAGACTATGACTTAAGGGAGTTTCAGCGAGTTTTGTTTCAAGTGAAAGCATTTGAAAATGCCTCTCCCGCATTCATTCCAAATATTGAAACTCCTTATTTTTTCGAGGCCCCACTTCTGGAAAGAATGTCAGCAGAACAAATTTGGGACTCACTTGTTGCTCTATCCATACCGGAAGCAGACGATAGAAAACAAAATTCAAAAACAATCGAAAACAGACTAAGCAGATTCCAAGAGTACCAAGATGAAATCTATTCCTTGAATGCAGATAGGCTCGCCAAACTAGCTCGTAAGGGAGCCAAAGCAAGTAAGGATATAAATGACCAAATGGAAGATATCCAAAAACAACTACGGGAAGCACAGGAAGCTGATGACAGAGAAGCAGTTGCTCGACTAAGACGCGAATACGGCCAAGCTAGAAACCAACAACGAACTGTTTTCGCCAAACTGGTAATGGGACCGGAATTTGAAGTAAAATCTCTCTATGGAAACGGCGGAAATATTTATAATAAGAATGATCGTTGGAAAGGCTATAGTAGCCAGATATATCGGGCATCCGAATTGCAAACTCCGGCACAACCCGGTCACTTCCTTCAAGAGTTTGGACAGTCAGATCGGGAGATTTCTGACAATGCAAACAGAGATGCTTCCGTCACTCAGGCATTAACTTTGTTAAACGGTACTTTTTATGGAGCTCTTTTTAATAAAGAGTCCCCACTGATGAAAAAACTTACCGAAGCCACTAGTCCTGAAGAAAAAATTAAGGTGTTGTTTTTCTCGATTTTAAATCGTGAGCCAACAAAAGAAGAATTAAAAATGTGCATGGCAGAACTTTCTCAGGCAGCAACAAAATCAATAGATTATAATCAAAAAATTCCCGAACATCTATCCAAAGAGAAAAAGAAAGTCTTAAAAAAACAAATCGAAAAGAAACTGGCTTGGGAGAAGTTTAATCGTACCCGCGAATATTTTGCAATTGCTTGGTCTTTGATTAATACCCGTCAATTCTCTTTCGTACAGTAAATTTGAAAACCTAATTATCATGAACATAAATTTTTCCCTTTTTTCCGATGAATTAAATCGCAGAAGATTTGTATCATTGGCTGCTAAAAGTTTTCTTGGAGTAAGCATTCTGCCTTGGGCATCCCATAGCTCTTTGAGTGGTGCTGGCTTGGGTCTGAACCGTCCACTCAATCACGCACCCAAAGCAAAAAATGTAATCTACCTTTACATGTCGGGGGGGATGACCCACTTGGATACATTCGATCCAAAATCAGGAACTGAAACCGGTGGGCCCACTCAAACAATCAAAACGAATGCTGATGGTGTGCAATTAGCCGAGAATCTGCCTTTGTTAGCCAACCATGCCGACAAGATAGCAGTGGTCAGGGGAATGACTTCGACCAAGGGTGCTCACCAACAAGGTAATTATTTTATGCACACAAGCTATGCTCAGCGGTCTACTATCGTACACCCAAGCATGGGTGCATGGATGACTAGACTCGATGGACGCTTTAATCCAACTCTACCCGGTGCCGTTGTTGTTGGTGGTGGTAGCCGACATCCTCTTTCCGGTTTTCTTTCAACCACTCATCAACCTCTTGCGGTAGGCAATCCCAATGAAGGACTAAAAAATATAAAAAGACTTTGGGGCATGACCGAAGAAAAGTTCGAGCAAGGGCTTGATCTCTCACAAAGGCTGGATCGATCATTTACCCAAAAATATAATTTGGAGAAAGTAAATGCATACAGCGATATGTATGACGATGCCGTTCGCTTAATGAAGAGCAAGGATTTGAAAGCCTTCGATTTAAAAGAAGAGTCGGAATCAACCAGAGAGTCATATGGCTCAGATAATTTTGGTCAGGGTGTTCTTCTTGCAAGAAGACTTGTCGAGCGGCAGGTTCGCTTTGTTGAAGTACAATTGGGAGGATGGGACACCCATCAAAACAACTTTTCACGGGTACCTGAGAGGTGTGCCATATTGGACCAAGCATTATCCGCATTACTGGATGATCTTTCCAAAAGAGGCCTTCTCGAGGAAACGCTTATTGTTCTTGCCACTGAATTTGGCCGAACCCCAAACATCAATGTAAATGATGGTCGTGATCATTACCCCAAGGCATTTTCCTGCATGCTTGCGGGTGGCGGAATTCGCGGAGGACAGGTCTGGGGCTCGACTGACGAAGAAGGACGAGAGGTCATTGAAAATAAAGTGGAGATTCCGGATTTTAATGCCACCATTGCCTACACCCTTGGTTTACCATTGGACGAAATTATTTACTCTCCCACTCGCAGACCATTCACCCTTTCCGATAAAGGTCAGCCCCTAACTCAACTGATTTAATCCCTGAAAAAATCTCAACGAACTTTAATCTATCCTAATTCTTTCGTCTCGACGAAAGATTAAATTTCGTGTTTAGCTAAACTTTCTCAAATAGTAACCCTATCCCAAACCTACTCCATGAAGAAGTATATTTCATTTATATTGATCATGCTTCCATTCGCCATGACTGAAGCTAAGCCAAAACCCGAAAACACCCTTACCATTGAATTAAAAGACGGTTCCGTTGTTATTGAACTCTTCCCCGAAGTTGCCCCCAAGCATGTAGAGAGAATAAAAAGTCTCGTGAAAGAGGGAAAATACGATGGCGTTGCCTTTCATCGAGTCATCGATGGCTTTATGGCCCAAACTGGTGATGTTCAATTTGGAAATAAAAAAGATTTTAATTCTGGCCGCGTAGGCACCGGAGGTTCTGATTTGCCTGATCTTAAGGAAGAATTTAATGACAAGAAGCATGTTCGAGGTACCTGCTCCATGGCTCGTGCAGCAAGTCCAAACAGTGCGAATAGCCAGTTTTTTATCTGCTTCGAACCAGCCCCTTTTCTTGATAATCAATACACTGTCTGGGGGCAAGTTATCGATGGCATGGAGAATGTCGACAAGATTAAAAAAGGCTCATCTTCCAGCAATGGCTCCGTTACTGATCCAGATCATATGATCAAACTTCAGGTCGGTAAGCCTAAAGAAAGCAAGAAAGAATCAAATTCGACCAAGAAGAAGTAGCTCCGCTTAAATGCCTGGTATTATACAGGTTCGGTCGGTTACAGTGCTGGTCCAGTTATTTCGTGGCATGTCATGTGGTAGAGACCTACAAAGAATTCTTCATCCCATCTTTCTTCGACGGTTAATTCGCCCGTAACTCGAATAATTCTATCCATCATCACTTCTACGCCCTGTTCGGCGTTAACAACCACCCATCCATTCGCTTCTGGAGTCTGTCCAAAGCAACAGCTCATTTGATCTGGAAGTAAGAGAAATTCCTTTACTTCGTTGTTTTCGTCAACAACCGTTGGAATCATGAAGCCTTCAATTGCGATTTTATTTCCAGATATTTCTCGTAAAGTTTTGGGAACCCTCTGGGCGTAGGCGGTAAAATCAAACTCTTTTCCATCTTTTTCCCAATCGACAAGATACTCAAAGTTCGTCAGATCTCGAAAAGCAAGCGGTTTGTATTCACTACCTTCTTCCAACGGAGGCAAATTTGAAACAATAGCTGGTTCAGAAATATTCGCGTCTATAGTTATAGGTCTACCATCCACAACAATTCCCTGTTCAAGAATTTCTGTAACTTCACTCGCATTACTTTCATTTTGATGTAAATGAGTCGATAAATTCGAGTCACCAGAGGAAGATAAATTTTCAAGATCTTGATGCCCCAAGATAGGATCGCCCACAATGTCTTCACCAGTTATTTCCGTAGATGGTTGCGAAGAGTCTCCACAGCCAAAGTAAAAAACCAGTAACCCAAATAGCACAAATCCATTAATGACTTTTTCAAAATTTCTCATTGGTTTTATTAGGTTTTCAAGATGATGGTTGAAGATTTTGGGCAAGATCTGTGCGGTATGCATTAATCGCAGTCCATAAACCTCCAAGCACCCCTATTCCCAAAATTGATGAAAGTGCAAGTAAATCCGCTGCTTCGAGGTTTATTAGTTCCATTAAAACGCCAGTTTCATGATGAATAATTTTTTGGGTGATCAAGCCAATCCCTTTCATAAACAAAATGGCTCCTAAAGCACCAATAATTGAAATAATTAAAGAATGAGCCAACACTACATTCATAACGATAACTCTACCGGCTCCTAGACTCCTTAAAATCGCAAAATCTCTTTTTCGTTCATGCATTGATGAGCGCATGGTGGAGGCGACCATCAAAAAACCCACACAACCAATCAAGTAGGAAATAATTTCGAGCACTCCCCGAAACCATCCCATTTTTTGAAAAAAAGATGCTAAGGTTGCTGCGACAGGCCATGCCAAGGTTGCTTGATTTCCCTGCTTATTGTACTTCATCTCAAGTCCAAACCCAACGGCACCATTTAGGGAAAGTAAGACAGCACTAACGGATTGAGCCATCTCCTGATCATGTCCGTCCATCAGTTGTATACCCTTTATTGGAACCCAAATAACTTGATCACTTGGAGTCCCTGTCGCTTCCAAAATACCAACAACTACATAAATATCTTGATGCTGGGTATTTTCGATGAAATTCAAACCATGATATGGTTGAAACTTATCACCAATCCGAAGTTTCAGCTTATTAGCGACAAAAGAACCAACCAAAGCCTCTTTCGCCATTGTCGAAAATATTCTCCCACTCTTCAGTTGATATTTTTTTCCTGTTGTCCACTCGTGGTTCATAAACAGTTCTGGTTCAGTACCTACCAGACGATACCCAAAATAATTATCTCCCACTGCAATTGGGTAAGCCTCCTTGACCCCAGGAGTCTGCTTTATCAATTCATATTGCTCCCATGGAAGATTACCAGGGGAAGCATCCATATGAAAAAGTGCATTTAAAATCAGCTGTAATTTGGAACCACGAGCTCCCAATACAGCATCAAATCCTCCATTTGCATTGTTGAAAGATGCCTTTGTTTGCTCTTCAATCTTTAGAGTGCTCAAGAAAAGTCCCCCAGCTAAAGCGATGGAAAATGCAGCCAGCAAAGATCCAAACAAGTGCTGCCTAAAGCCCTTTCGAGCCAAAAAAATTACGAGCCCAGTTGAGGAGTTAATATTCAAAATCAAAACCTTTTGCTCGATTGATGTCTTGCCAATGCATCGATTTCTCGAAGCGGTTAATTATCTTTTCATCATGACTCACCACCAGCAAGGTGCAATGATTACTCGAGCATAGAGAAGACAATAAATCGATAGATCGTTTTGCGTTCTCCGAATCCAAATTTCCAGTTGGCTCATCTGCCAACATCAACTTTGGTGTGTTGGCCAAAGCTCTCGCAATCCCAACTCTTTGTTGCTGACCAATAGATAATTGAGATGGAAGAAAATTCTCCTTTTTCGATAATCCCACATGTGAAATTAGTTCACGAGCCCGGTCCCTTGTGGCATTTTGGTTTATAGCCATGGATACCATCACATTCTCCAAGGCGGTGCACCCTTGAAGCAAGTGAAAGTTTTGAAAAACATACCCTATTAACTGAGCTCTCGCCCGGTCTCTTGCATGCTCAGAAAGGTTGCTTAGCTCAATCTCTCCCATTCGAATGACTCCAAAATCCGGTTTCACAATACCTGCGATCAAATTAAGAAATGTACTTTTACCAGTACCACTTACCCCTTGAATGGCAAGTTGGCTACCTTGGTTTAGTTCAAAACTTTCAACCTCCACCACATTTTGAACTTCCCCAGACTGTAAGGGATAGCTCTTACGAAGATTTTCAATTACCAAAGGGTATTTTATATTCTCACTCCGATCCTCTTCATTTTGTGAAAATGCTGACATTCAAACTACTTCTAATTTGTAAGTGAATGGGAATCAAGATTCGTCTGAAACTGCGAATTAAAAACATTCTAATAGGAATCAAAAAAATCACTTGAGCTAGATTTTCATTTGCCCTCAGTGAATCGAAGCTTGAACGACAAGATTACAAAATAAAGGATAGAAGACCATGCATAGGGAACCTAAAACTGAATTAAAAAAGCATTTCAGAGTGCCTCGATATACAGGCGTAACCCTATCTCTATTATCAATGATGGTGCTTGCCTCGATGCTAGTAGTTTGGAAGAAAATTCAGCCCAAAGAGGAAAATGCGGATTTGAGATTGCTGGTCATACAGGAATTAAGAGAAAGCATAGCAGAAATATCAAATCACTTTCGCGACGAATATGGATACGAATATCTCATAACAACCTTTGAAAACGAAGATCAGCTAGAGGAAATTATTCATAACAGAGATGATAAATTCGATCTCTTGATTGCTTCTAATGAATACGACTTCAGAACCATTACGGAAACAAATGGAACATTTTCAGAAATTCCGATCTGTTTCCATTCCTCCAAGCTTCGACTTGACCAAAATGCGACCACTACAATGTATTCGGCAGTCGTTCCTCCATGGGCAAGAGATAACAAACAGGCATTTCGGTTCGCCCGCTACATCTCAGCACCAAGTAAAGGACAATATGTTTTTGCACAGAATCAAATCGTTGGAGTAAATGGGGATTTTTGGTCCCTCGAACCCGAGATCACTATTTTTACAAGCGTTGAAAATCCGGAAGAGTTTAAAAAGGGTATTACGACATTTTCTGAGGTGGAAGGGATTAAAAGTGAAATTCAAAACTTTTCGGGAAATAAAATTGCTGCGGTATTAAAAATGATATCCCAAAGCACGGCTACGCATCTACTACCAGACTTGATAATTGCAGATTCAGCCCTTTCAGACATTAATCAAAGTAAATACAAAACATTTTTGAACAATTCCCCAAACCCCACCCCGCTCTATTTCTATAAGTATTCTCTTTCTCCATTCCCTAACTTGTGTAAACGCCTTTCAGGTTACATAAAGTAATTTATCAAATGTTATATCATTTTATGTATAAAATACTAAATCCTCGTACATTCGGTCTACTAGCTTCGTATTGTTTCGTCGGATTTGGTTTGATCTGCCCCTGCCATTCAGCAACCGGAACCAAAGAAGTTTCCAATGAAGCGAGTGCTTGGGAAAAACCATTCCCGGAAAACATTGATGATCTTACAGAAATACAAGATCGATTACAAAGCCTTCTACCCTCAACTATGGAATGTCTTGTTGCCATTGAAGCTGGAGATGGTGCGGGAAGTGGTGTTATCGTCTCAGAAGATGGACTTGTACTAACAGCGGCACACGTTATCGGTTCCACGGGGAAAAAAATGAATGTAAAACTAAGCGATGGTCGTGAATACAGGGCAACCAGTTTGGGTGGGTCGGAATTATCCGACGCTGGTATGCTAAAAATTAAGACTTCCGAAAGTTTGCCTTATGCTCCTCTTTCTCCCCGGAATGATTCCAAGGTGGAAGATTGGTGTTTCGCAATTGGGCATCCGGGCGGATTTGACCCTGAGCGAGGACCCGTTGTCCGGCTTGGAAGAATAATCGCCAAACAAGACGAAACCATGCAAACTGATAGCCGACTCCTTGGAGGAGACTCTGGCGGTCCCTTGTTTGACTTTAACGGAAAAGTCATTGCTATTCATAGTAGAGTCTCAAGCCAACCTGATGAGAATTTTCATATCCCGATAGAATCCTTTCATGCGAATTGGGAATTTTTCCAAGATAAAAAACTATTTACTCTAGAAAGGCTTGAACAGGGAGGTTTTCTGGGAGTACGATGTGAAGAAAGATTGAATGGATTGGAAATTCTCGAGGTGATAGAAGATACTCCAGCCTATCAAGCCGGACTTCTGGCAGGAGATATCATCAAACAAGTTGATTCCATTAAGATTAAAACGAGAGAAACTCTTACTATTCATATATCAGGAAAAAATCCGGGGGAGATCCTACGGATTACCTACGAAAGGGGTAAAAAAACAATGTCCTCGCAGATAAAACTTGGGTATCGAGGTCCACAATGAAAGCTGTCCCTATTTTACTTTTTTTCCTCACTCCCATTTACGGATTTATTTTTGGGCAAGACAAGGGCGATATCTTATCTGAAGAATTTCGCCTAAATGGCACTTCGGTACAGAATGCATTTCAGGAAAGTAGGACCAAGGCTCTACAAGGAACCGTCAAATTACTTCGGAATGACAAGTTGATTGCACTTGGAGCATTGGTAGATCCCAAAGGATTTGTTTTAACTAAGGCAAGTTCTTGTGTGGGAGCTCGAATTGCAAGACTTGCAAATGGAAATGAGTATAAATTGAAAATTCGTAAACGTGATGAATCCTCTGATCTTGCATTATATCAACTCATAACCGATAACCCCTCTTTCCCCCATGTAGAGTGGTCTGATGCAAATGAAACCGCAGCAGGTTCATGGGTGCTTTCTGCATACGAAGACCTAAGTGAAATTCGCGTGGGGGTAATGAGTGGAAAATGGAGAAGCATTGGGCGTGAAGGTGGAGTCATGGGCGTACTTTTACGGAATCAATCTGCGAAGGCAGGTGTGCTAATTACCGAAGTCGTACCTCAAGCAGCAGCCGACAAAGCCGGCGTCTTAATGAATGACGTAATTCGTGAAATTGACGGAAGAAAGATCGTTTCCAGTGAACAAGTTGTAAAAATCGTAAGCCAAAAAGATCCTGGTGACGTGGTTAAGCTTTCCCTTGATCGAAAGGATACAAAGCTTAAACTTGAAGTAACGCTCGGCCATAAGTCAGTAACCTTTGAGCTTTTCAATCGCAATATGCAAATGAGCGGTCCTGTATCTAAAAGGAAAGATAACTTTCCCATGATTTTTCAGCATGACATTCCTTTAAACAAAACAGCTATGGGAGGGCCCGTTTTTAATCTTAAAGGGGAATGTCTTGGTTTGAATATTGCCCGGGTTGACCGAGTGACCATCTTCACGCTTCCGAGCGAAATAGCGTCATCCGTAGTGCAGGATTTTTTAAGTCAATAAATCGGTTATCTGAGGGGAAACCCTAAAACAACTCTAAATCCAATTTCGGACCCTCGCCATGAAGGATCTAGCTTATCGCGACTTGATGAGCGACATTCATAAGCAGTCCTGTAAAAACTCCCACCACGCAAGACCCTCGCTTTTCCTCTTATTGGACCAATTGGATTGATTACATCTTCATTGGAATATTTACCATAAAAGTCATAACACCATTCCTTAACACTACCATGCATATCATAAATACCCCATCGATTTGGTTTAAATCTAGTGAACTCTGCTCCCACCGGAATTAGCTTTCCTCGATTAATAAGCGTGGAATCCTTACCAATTATAAAATTTCTTTGACCTCCATCTAGATTTGCATTCAGGCCAGAGAGACTTTTGCCATCATCCAACCCTGAAACTCCTTGCATGCCAGCACGGCATGCGTATTCCCATTCAGCTTCCGTTGGTAAACGATAGATCATTTTAGAAGGCAATTCTCCTTTGATGTATGTATCTTCAGTTAGTTTATGACAATATGCCACTGCTTGAGTATAAGATACTTGATTAACGGGTAGTTGGATTTGATGTCCGTGTATATTATTTAACCTTTGAGTGACCTGATCTACAGAAAATGACTCTTCCAAAGCGATTTTCTTCCTCTGCCCTTCATTAATTTTATTCCAATAATCAAGAATCTTTTCAAATTGATTGAGTCTTATTCTTCTATCTTGGATTTCCTTATTTTCCAGCAAGGCAAATCTTTCCTGGAAAGTCTGAGTCAACATTTCTTTAAAAGATGGGCTTAGTTGCAGACTTTTATAAATAATCATTATTAGTGATTTATCCTCGGAATTGAGCGTGAAATGGGGATTTCGCATACGAGACAGGTACACAGAATTCCAGTCATGAATAGTTGTCTCAAATTTTGAAATATAGAACGGTTCTGTTAGATGAACCTCGTGCAAGAGCTCATCTTGCCCTCTTCCCGTCTCGTTATCGTCGCTACCCATCATAAATTTACCGGGATTAATTCGAACAAATTTCGATTTGAACAGATCAGTTTCAAGTCTCTTTTGTTCCTTTTTTGAAATCTCCATTTTGCGGACCACAGGGAAAGGGAGGTCTTGGCCTTTTGAACTATGATTTTCGGTTTTCTGCGAATCTTCCGAGCAACCAATAATGAAGACCAAACAAACCAAAAAAAGAATTTTCATTTTGGGATAGTATCAATTTCGACTCATGGGAAGCTTTATATAAAAGGTTGTCCCTTGCCCATCTTCACTTTGAAACCAAATTTGTCCACTGTGAGACTTTACCACCACATTGTGGGCAATCGCTAGTCCCTGACCAGTTCCAATCCCCACCTCTTTTGTAGTAAAAAATGGTTCAAATATTCTTTCCTGTACTTTCTTTGGAATTCCTCCGCCATTGTCCGTTATGGCAATCACAACGCAATCATCGGTTGGGTAATGCTTTGTTGTAATGTTTATTTCCCCTTTACCTTTAGATTCAAACTTATCTCGAATTGCGTGAGCACCATTAACAATCAGGTTTAAAACAACCTGATTAATTTCTCCTACATTACAAGGAACCATAGGCAGAGTTTCATCTAGGTTTTTAACAACTTCTGCATGGTATTTCCACTCATTGGTAGCAACCACTATAGTTGACTGGATTGCTAGATTGAGGTCATTAGGTTTCTTCGCAGACTCAGCGTCACGGTAGGCAAAGTTCTTCATCGATTTCACAATAGTGGTAATTCGAGAAATTCCCTCTTTAGCTTGCTGGACAGCCTCTGGGGCATTCTCCAAAAAGAAAGTCAAATCATTATCATCAGGTATATCATTGGAGCCAGAAATTTTCGCAATGAAACCATCAACTGCATCCTTAAGAAATAAAATATTATCGTTAGCAAACTGGGATGGAGAATTTATCTCATGGGCAATTCCAGAAGCCAGTTGACCAACTGCTTCCATTTTTTGGGCATGAACAAGCTGGGTTTCCAGTTCCTTTCTCTGTTTTATTTCCAACTTTAACTGATTGGTCTTTTTTTCAAGAGCTGCGGTTCTTTGTTTTACTGTACCCTCAAGTCCAATAATCAAACCCTGTAATCTTCTGGTTAAAGACTTTATTTCAGCAGGTCCGATTTCAGCTGCGTTGAATGGTTGATTTTTTTCGATTGATCTTGATGCTGCTTCCTCAAGCTTAGTTATAGGGCGGGCAAAACTTCGATAAGTTAAAAAAGCAAGAGCAGATATCAGCATGAAGTAAATTATAATTACAACTGTAAGAGAAATTTGAGCAGTTGACTCTCTTTCTTCGAGCTCTTTCCACTTAAACGACAGTAACTTGTTTGCCTCTAAGAGATTATTATGTGCCTTTATCTCGAGTCTATCTAGGTTTTTTTTCAATCCTTCTCGAATCTCTTTATATTTCAACCATCTTGCTGTTCTCTTGTGCCAAACCTCATCTTCTTTACTTGTTGGTTTAAGCCTCTCGATGGTCCTAATTGATTCTTCCAACATTCTAATCTCTCTGGAAATAGGAGACAATAGTGCATCGGTGTAGGTAGAAAAATGCTTATCCGACAATACATTAATTCCTTCTTTTGCTAAAGTTATGGAATCATAAGCAACATTGAATATTCCAGCATAATCCTCCGGATATATTTCCATTGTTGTAAAAATTTCTCGAGTCGTAGCCAGAAATGCTTCTACATCGGAAAATTCTTCCGAAGAACTGCCGGAGTTTTTGGCTTCACGCTCTAACTCATTCGTCGCATCCCTCAATCCACTGAAAGTGAACCAACCGAAGAGTGTAATTGTAAGAGCACCTAACAAGCTCCCACTAGTAAGGACGATTATGTAAGAACGTACCTTCAAAGCAAATCTACCATATACTTAAAGCACAATTAGAATTACAAGCGAACTTTTATCATTAACAGTAATAGAAATCCTCGAAGTATGAAAGGTGATCGATTGTTTTCTTTCATTACCTTGCATCAATGTTACTTTTTGTCTTTGTCAGACAATTTAAAGCTCTTAGCCAACAGGTTTCGTAACTTGAATTTTCTTCGGGAAAGGGCTCTCCAAATAGCAAGAATTGTAGTTTCTTATCACCTTAAGCAGTTGCCGGTCGATATCTGCTCCTGAAGAAGCAACCAAAAAACCATCTTCGTTGAGCCTGAGATCTTGGGCTAATCTCATTCCAACTTCAAGATCCTTTATAGCTAGTTCCTCAAGGGTAAATGTTTGCTCGGTTACTACGAGAATCTCGGATAAGCATTCAGTAACCTTGGGGTCGTAATCCTTAACCCTACCCATCAAAGTTTGGACAATAATACTCCTTGCATGTCCTTGTTCTTCATAATAATCAAAGTCCAATGCGACTTTTAATATAGACGCTCCAATTCTGACACCATTAGGGTCGTCTTCCTCATACCTGTGCTGGATTTCTACTTTGTCTAAAATTTTCCCAATTTCTTCAAGACCAGGAATTTTTTCTATAATATTGGTCGTATCCTCCGGTAAGCGTTTTACAATTTCCTTCAATTCGGAGCTTAACTTTCGTTTGTGATAGACCTCCTCACTAACGGATTCAGGAAGCGATAGATATGCCAATTGCGAGAAGACTGCAGCAACATCAACTCGCCAAGAGTTCGGGATTTTCATCATCTCCGCAAGTTCGTTGGCGATTCTTCTTACTCTTTGGGCTCTCCCAAAAAATAATGGTTTCGCAATGGACAACGCTTGCGAAAGAGCATCTACAGCACCACGCAAAGTATTATCGAGAAGTACCCGCTTGCTTATGATCAAGTCATGTAACTCCACCGCTTCATTGAGAGCCTTAATTAGAGTTTCTGGAGGACAGGGCTTTGAGAGCATGCGGAAAACATTACCGTTATTAACCGCTGACATTGCGGATTCGAAATCTGTGTGACCTGTTAAAAGAACTGTCACGACTTCGTGATCCCTCTGTTTAATTTCGGATAACATAGTTGCCCCATCCATTCTGGGCATTCTCATGTCAGACAAAACGACCGCAAAATCCTTGTTTTCATCAAAAACCTTAAGTCCCTCGACCCCATCTGATGCTAGATGAACCTCAAAGTTTTTTCTCAAATTAAGCTGAAATCCCTTGAGGATAGCTTCTTCATCATCAACACATAGAATTTTTCGGTTCATACTCTTTTTACTATAAAATATATAAAATGTTTCGCCATCTCATTTATTTCAACTGATGATTAAATTGAGAAAGGGCTCGCTAAATATCTTGAGCATTTAAATTCTTTATGAGGATATTCTTGATTTTCTTGCAAGTCGGCAACCGAAACATTTCCTGGGTTTAATCCACCTTGCGGGATATCTACCTTGGCAATCCATGCAATGGCATTCAAAACCAGCTTTCTGTAATGTATAGCACCCCAATTCACATGATTATGTCGTCCGGTAAATCAAAAGCCTCTACCAAAACTATGATCCGGACCTCTTTGAAAAGCCTAAGCCAAATGTTGATTTTCTCCTCTTGTTAAAACGCATTTACGAACATCCGAATAGATTCCGATGTTGGCAGAATCCAAATGGTTGGCCAGCAATTTACAGCCCGCAATATGTTCATGTGAAAAATAATCATGACTTTTTTTTCCTACAACAAATACGATTTTTTTCCGCATGGAGAATGGAAAATGACAAAAATAAAAGAAAGATAAATAAGGCTTTCATTTAATTCATGGTGTTTTTTTACTATGTATTTTCACTCCTATAATCGAAAAGTCTTTTACTCCTTTCGATCATCTTGAATAAAAAATGTTCAAACTCGATCATAAATCTCTTTTCATTACTCAAGTAATCTGCACATTAATCATTATGGAAACAAACAATTTTTCTCGTAGAAGCTTCGTTAAAACGAGTTCAGCAATAACAGCATCAACCATATTGACAGCTCCAAATATAGCCAGAGCCGTTGAGAATGATAAGGTGCTAAAAATTGGCTTAGTTGGCATTGGAGGTCGTGGTAGTGGTGCTGCCGCTCAGGCGATGAATGCCGATGATCATGTTGCTCTTACTGCCATAGGAGATTTATTCGAAGACAGAATCAAGCTTAGAAGCAGAATTTTGAAGGCTCGCGGAAAAAGTAAATATCAAGTGACGCCCGAAACCACATTTACGGGCTTTGACGCCTATAAAAAGGTTATCGACTCTGGCGTGGATGTTGTAATTCTTACTTCTCCTCCTTCTTTCAGACCTCAACACCTAGAATACGCAGTAGAAAAAGGAGTCCATTGTTTTTTTGAAAAACCGGTTGCAGTTGATGCCCCAGGCGTAAGAAAGGTCATTGAGTTGGCCAAAAAAGCTAAAGAAAAGAATCTCGGCTTCATGTCTGGTTTCTGTTGGAGGCATCACTTTCCTAAACGTGAGGTGTTTGGACGTATTTTGGATGGTGCCTTGGGTGATGTGCATGCAATGTATAGCACCTATAATGGTGGAGAAGTCTGGAAAAAAACAAGGGAAGATGGATGGGGGGATTTGGAAGCCCAATTAAGAAACTGGAACGCCCATTTATGGCTCTCGGGAGACTCCATCGTGGAACAAGCAGTACATTGCATTGATATGATGCAGTGGGCAATGGGAGATGAAACTCCGATCGAGGCTGAGGGTTCGGGAGGCAGGCAAGTCTATGACGATCCCGATAAGTATGGTAATATTTTCGATCATTTTGCCTGTGTCTACCAATGGCAAAATGGTGCACGGGGATACCACTTTTCCCGACAGCAAAACGGGACGGTTGGCAGTTATGAGGTTGAGCTATACGGAACGAAAGGGTCCAGTTCGGCCAAAAACCGACACACGATTATTGCTGGTGATGATTCATGGCGATATAGGGGAGAGAATAATGACATGTACCAGACAGAACACGACGAATTGTTCGCATCGATTAGGAACGCCAATCCATTTAATGATGGCGAGAAGTCCGCTCATAGCACCATGGTTGCAATTTTAGGCAGAATGGCATCCTATACTGGTCAGAAAATTACCTATGAGGATGCCTTGAATTCCAAGGAGGATTTAACGCCACCCCACATGGATTGGGATAAGGGACTTGAAGTACCCCAACCTCCCGTACCTGGAATAACTCGCTTCGTTTAGTGAAGTATTAATTGAGTGGAGAAGCATCTGCTTCAAGCACTCGTAGTGATCGGTAGAATCTGTAAAATAAAGGATCGCGTTCTGCTACCTGTTTAAGAACATCTTCTCCCATTTCTTCAAAACCCAGTCCAATCTTTAGAACTAAATCTCGATTGCTTATAAGGAATAGGTCTGGATCTCCGGCATGGATTTCTCTGTAGCCACGTACAATATCGCAGTCAAAAGATGCTTTCACGGTAAGGTCTACTTTTCCTTCTCCTTTCGTTAGCTCCAAATTCGTTCTCTCTACTTCAAGCAAATCAATTTGATTTACTTCTGTGCGAGTTTGATAACGAATAGTTTTCGTATTTGCAACGATTGGTTCTCTCTGTTCGTAGGGTTTTGACATTGGCCACGAATCTCCAACCGCTTCACAAAAGCCAAGGGCTTCAAGTAAAAACGAGATGGCAAAAGATGATGTTTGATAAGTATCTCGCGGATTTTGCAAATGCAATAAACCGCCCAATCTTGAAGGGTAAAGAAAATCTGAATCCCGAGATAACTGAATCCACTTGAGTAGATTTTCGCCTCGATCATCCTCGATCGAGGTTGGCAGTCCTCCTAATTCAACAAGAAACCATGGGAGTCCTCGATAAGCAGGTGGGGGAAGCACAAAAGATGGATCATTTACCACGACGGCTTTGAATAAATCAGGTTCAATCGAACAAGCCTTCAATAGAAGGTTCGCGGAGGTTTCGCGAGCATAAGCAAATACATTCTTTGCAATCATTGGATGTTTGGATTGCAAAAATCTAACCTTATCCATCAAGTCAGACTCCGAATTTACGTCAATGATGGCACATGCCATTCCACGACCGAGCAAAAAGCCGAATGTAGTCTCAAATTTCTTGAATAGCTCAGCAAAGTTCGTTTCGCTGGATTTTTCCATAACCAAGACAAAAATTCCTCGGGCATACTCCATAGGATCCCCAATTCTTCTAGCTCTTTTTCTTACGACTTCCTCTTGGGTGGCTGGCAGCTTAAGCCCAGGTAAAACTATACTTTTAATAGGGCCAAAATCTCTAATCTCAAAGATTCCAATTGGATCAAGTGTATTTTCAACCTCTTCCTTAAAGAGATCCCTAGTCGGTCTGGAAAAACTCAAAATCTTGCTTGAATATTGGTTTTCCCGGACAAGCCTTTCTGATAACCCTTTTTCTTCTATAGGAGATGATGGGGGCAACTTGAAGTGATCAAGAGGTAGTTTTCTAAATATTTCATGAAACGAACCCTTTCCTTTTTCACCCCAAGCTAATTGCAACCGAAACTGAGCATAATTTTCAACAAGCCTAAAACACGCACCCTCCAGTAAGAAAATACCCAAAATAAATAAGGTAATGAGAGAAATATATGAAAGGAATTTTCGCATTTGCTTACTTAGGTTTTGTCTACAGAAACTGGATCTTCCAACTTCATTTCTTCAACTTCTTCATTCCGAGGTTTATCATCATCACCTTACTCCGTGGAAACCGTTTGCTTCTCAGAAGAGCCATCCTCATTAAAACTAGCAACTTCAACGGATTCGGTTTCGACCACTTCTTTTCCTGAAGAATCTACATCTTCCAATTTCGCTAAATCAATATCGGCAGAATTGTCTTCTTTTTCTGAGACTGCTGAACCCTCTTTTGTGTTTCCTTCATTCTCATTAGTAATTTCTTGGTTATTTCCCTCCAAGGCAATTGAGGGTTCTTCTTCAACTGCAACTAAATCTCCAACACCCTCACCCTTCTCAACATTAACATTTTCATCATTTGATCCATCTATTGTTTGGCTTGACTCAATATCCGCCGATACCTGTTCACCCTCTGCAGGCAATTCAGCTTTTCCTGGGGCAACAACTTGGATGTTTTCAGGCACTCGAGATGTTGTCTTTTCAGCTAAATTTTCATTTGTTCGTACCGCTTTTTTGGACTTACGAAAAACGAAGAAAAAGAGCACCAAACATGTTGCAATTGAGTAAAACGAAAATTCGAACAATTCCGCTTTCTCGGATTTGGAAACAATATGATCTCCGGCATTAAACCTTAACCAAAATAAAACGACCCCTGCGAATAAGGGAATAAGAATAGCACATCCTAAAGCTTTGAATTGTAGGACAGCTCCTCTTAAATAACTTATAACAATTAGAAAAACAGCGTAACTCAAGATGAACACACTTATGGACAAATTAATCCGATGAATTTGATCGGGCACATTTTCTTCTGGAGGACTTCCTAAAAGCTCGGGTATTGGATACCCAACGAATTTCGATTTGCTCAAGCGCAACACAAAATTCTCTAAAGCAATGTAATCAAATGTCAACGCGAGCCAGAACAAAGGGACAAGCAACAAGAAAATGCTACCCAAGGAAAAGAAAAGTAATCGATTTAGACTGTTCACGGGCAAGTAAAGAGATAAGTCTTTTCAAATTTGCCAATCATGGCAAGATTTTCCTTACATGAACGAATACACTCCGAAAAACAGATCAATAATCTTTTGATTATAAAGTCCTTAGAAGCACAAAGGTAAAAGAAATCGAAAACTCAAATACCTCTAAGTACCCCTGTACTATCCCCGAATTGCTTAGCTTCGATGTCAAATTTTTCCAAAAGAGCAAGAAATAGATTTGTCATGGGTACACTGCCATAATCAACATGGCGACCATTTGCGAGACCATGTGCCTTACCACCAGCAAGAAGAACCGGAAGATCAGAATGTCTATGTCGATTACCATCGCTGATTCCTCCTCCGAACACGATCATACAATGATCGAGAAGTCTGCTTCCGTCGACCTCTTTCATGGTTGAAAGTTTGTGCATAAAATAAGCAAATTGTTCGGAATAAAATCGATCGATCAGTGCTAGTTTCTTAATTTTATCTGGATCATTTTTATGATGAGAAAGAGAATGATGTCCCTCTGGCACTCCAATGTCTCGAAAACTACGATTGCTTCCGTCATGTGCCAACAGGAACGAGCTGATCCGAGTAGAATCACTTTGAAAAGCTAGGGCCATCATATCGAACATGATTCTAAGATGCTCTTGATAATTGTCTGGAATTCCTTCGGGTCTATGAAGATAAGATATTTGTGCCCCATTTTTTTCTTCCCTCTCGATTCTTTTTTCCAATTCCCTAACACTCGAAAAGTATTCATCGAGTTTATCTTGATCCATTTTACTCAGCCGATTATTGAAACCTTTCGCACTTTCTAAGGCAAAATCAAGAATACTCTTATTAAGGGCCCTTCTTTTAAGCTGGGCTTTACGATCGAGAGGAGAAGACGCATTACCAAAAAGCCTTTCAAAGACCAGCCGAGGATTGGACTCCGGAACCATGGGCATAGACTCCGTTTTCCACGAAAGATTGTATTGGTAAGCACAACTGTAACCCGAGTCGCATTTTCCGGACTTTCTCACTCCATCGCAACTCAGTTCCAGTGATCTAAGTTTTGTCCTGTCACCGATAGCATCAGCTGCAATTTGATCAACTGAAACACCGATCTTAATATCCTTGCCTGCAGTCTTCTTTGCCTGACACCCAGTGAGAAAAGTCGCATTTGCCCGAGCATGATCACCGCCACCATCACCATTCGCATAGGCTTTGGTATGATCCAGTCCGCTCATTAGCTGAAAGTCCTTTGTGTAATTCTGGAGTGGTTGCAAGCTCTCAGGCAATTTCCCGAGAGATCCAGTCTCTTTGGGACGCCACTCATCTATAATTACGCCATTGGGAATGTAGGTAAAACCCATTCTTAAGGGAATTTCCGAAAAGCCAGTCCTCCCAAAAGACTCCAGCACAGGGAGTGAAATTGAGACTCCAAAGCCTCTTAGGGCAGATCTGCGAGTGATTTTCATAAAAGTTATAAAATACTAATTACCAAACAGTAATGAATTAGGACAAATTAATCAAATCATCTTATTGGGAAAGTTGAAACGGCTTGCTTTGAATTACTTTGAAAACTAAATCCGCTAGCTTGATTTCCTCTTGCTTTCCAATGCTAATTACATCATCAACCACAACGCGGTCTTTAAAATTAAGACCACGTCCTATTCCATAAATCAAAAGCTTCTGAGCGAGGCATCGAATAATTGCCTGTTTTTTGTTTTCTTTCAAAAATCTTTGCAGTTCTCTGACACCGGTAAATTTTTCTCCAGAGCTCAATTTGCCAGTTACATCTATACTTTTTCCGCCTTCGTGATCTCGCCATTTTCCGACTGCATTGAAGTTTTCCAGTGCATAACCTAGGTTGTCCATACTTGCGTGACAGGAGTAGCAGGTTGGGCTTCTCGAATGCATCGCCATCTGCTCCCTAATGGTCAATTTTTTAAAGTCAGAGTCATTAGGCTCTTCTAATTCAGTGACTCCCGGTGGTGGGTCTCTCGGAGGGGCTGCCAACAAATTATCCAAAATCCACTTTCCCCGCTTTACGGGTGATGTTCGAGTGGGATTTGAAGTAATTGTCAAAATGGATCCATGAGTGAGTAAACCTCCCCTCTGATTCAAGTCTTCTCCTCGAAAAACTACTTTTTGAAAATCATTACTAAAGTCACCTGAAACTCCATAGTATTTTGCAAGCTCCTGATTAATCATTGAAAAATCAGCACTCAGCAAAAGCTCGAGAGGTAGATTTTCCACGAGCAAGTGCTTAAAGAATTTTTCGGTTTCCAAAATCATCAATTCTCGTACCTCTTCTGAAAATGTAGGAAATTGAGCTGGGTTCGGGTTGACCAAGTTTAGATCTCTTAGCTGGAGCCATTGCCCACAGAAGTTTTTTACGAATTGATCGATCTTGGGATTACGAATCATACGCTTAACTTCTTCCCGCAAATTGGCCCTCAGTTTTCCCTGAGTGGCAAGATCCCAAAGCTCATCGTCAGGTACTGAACTCCATAGAAAGTATGACATCCGGTGGGCTAAAGCATATTCATCGAGCAAGCGGGGTTGTGTTGAGGGGTTTACTTTCAACTTTTTTTCTTCTCGAAAAATAAAATTTGGAGAGATCAATGCTGCTTTGAAAGTCTGCCTCAATGATTCCAAGGTGTTCAAGCCTTTCTGCTTCATTTTTTTATACAACGATATATGCCGTTCAAATTGGGATGGGTCGAGTGGCGATCGGTATATACGGGGCAACCATCTATCAAAAGATGTCTTTGCTTCCTCATCGCCAATTTCTTCGGTCTTCCATTTCCCTAAAAGATGCATCCTTGTCATTATTACATTTTGAGGCACACCTTCTGGCGAAGATATCTCCACCGATTCTACAAAAAGATTTCTGTCTCTTCTTTTTGGGTCTTTATTTTTGGGATCCCAAAAGTCATTGGGAAAGGTTAAGGTTATCTGGTTGCTAAAATTAGGTTTTGCACCAAATGTAAACACATACTCCTTCTTATTAGGATATTCTGCATCGATTGAAAATTCGGTAATCTGTTTTCCGTTAACAGCAACGCTCATTTTTGCCAATTCATCTCCCGCCAAACTGGCGGTCGCTTTAACCTTTACCGTGTGTTGTCCTTCTTGAGAAGAGATGAATGTCAGAGAAAGGCTTCCTTTGGAGGCAAGTACCCGCATCCCGTCTTGCTCACTCCCACCCTTTAGGTCATTGGGTTTAAAGCGGTGTCTTAAGCTCTTATCATCTATCGGGCCCAATGTTTCTTCCATGACAATTTCGGCCATTCCTAAATATTTTTCCATCAATAATGGAGAAAGTGTCAGCACCTCGCCAATGGTATCAAAACCATAACCGGTATCATCTGCCGGAAAATAATTTTTCACATCAATTTCAATGCCGAACAAATCTTGTACGGTATTTTCGTACTCGATTCTGTTTAACCTTCTCAGGACAACATGTGCAGGGTCATAGTAATTGGGATTATGTCCAAAGGAGGCATCTTCAATCCAGGAAAGAATCGTACTTATTTCAATATCCGATGGTTGGGGCACATTGGCCGGAGGCATATTTCGATTGTAAATGTTTTTCCAAATACGATCCCATTTTTCTGAATGTTTTGAAACATTTCCGAGAGCAATCAATTCATCCATGGCAAAATCTCCCTTCTTTGCTCCATCGCCATGACAATCGTAGCAATACTCTTCCAACAGAGGGAGAACCTTTTCATTGAAAAGGATTGTTTCGCTCCCTGAAGAACCAAGGGTGAAAAGCGGAGACATTAGACCAAGAATGCTCAATGCTGTCCATTGCTTAAACCAGCTTTTCATTAAGTTATAACTTATTTTTTCCGAAGATAATGCCCTATTAGTTGGAGAGAACTGCAATATCATCAAAAAGGATGGGTGTACTTGAATAAGGGAAGCCCCAAAGAGCACACTTTCCCCCCGTGTACTCAATATCAAACTCTTCACATAAAACCCATTCCTTTGGTTCATTTTGTGCCTTTGGCCAAAGTTTGAATTGCAATCTAGTCGCTTCTTTAGTCGCGACCGGAATGACTTGAAATCGGATCCTCCACCACTGGTCACCTTCCCATACAAAAGATAACTGCTTAAGAACCGTTTCATGCATGGAGACTACTATATTTCTAGCCGCAGGGTTTAGCCTCAGTCGATACCCTCTTACGCCTCCTATACTTGCAGCGATTGAAGGCATACGACGACCTTTTTTAGTCGCAAAAAAAGCAAAGTTTAGTTCCAAAGGTTTTTCCCTCTCCCTGGGTCCGAAAAGTAAGCCAAAATCTCCCATTGGAGTTCCAGGTAGCGTTAGGCATTTATTGTCATCCCTCTCTTTTTGCACCGTGTATTCGCCATCCAAAATAAAAATATTTTCTGGTTCAGCACCAACATCGACACCTGAAAAGTCCTCGCTGAATTCCAGTTTCCAGGCTTGCTCGGCTACTATTTTTCCTTGGTCTAAAGAATCGATCTGAATGGAGCTTTTCGGAGTTTTATTTTTTGAACTGTGATGCACGCAACCGGATGCCAGTAAAAATAGAACGCAAAAGAAAACCATAAAGTTTTCCCTCGCAAACTCGGATAGTAATTTATTCATTCTTCAACAAATGAAGCTGGCTTTTTCGTAAGGTCAAGAAAACGGCGAGGTAAACCCAGAAAAAAGCAAGCAAGGTTAATGCAATAAAGAACCAAAAGAAGCCTGTACTAGGCTTATCTGTTACTCCGCCAAACAAGGCAGGGGCAATACCAAGAATTGCCGATGTAGAGCCTATGGCAATCCCCCAAAAGGCTAATTGCACATGTTCCAACAGGGCATACTTTCGTATGTTTTCGAGCCTGTATCCCAAGGCTTCCAAAAGGGCCGTTTCGTTACTTCTTTCAACAAGATTGCGAGCAACAACTAGACCTAACCCACAAGTTCCTATCAACATCCCGAGGCCACCCAAACCCTGAAAAATTGACAAATATGTATTCTCCACAGTTTGGAGCTCAGTAAGCCTTTCTCTGGATTCTCTAAATTCCATTCCATGCTGATACATTCGATCCTCCAGATGATTGGCTAACATCTGCCCATCTTCAAATTTTCCGGCAAGCATAAAACTACGATATCCACCCTGTTGCTTAAACTTGTTCAGGAAATCTTCTTCCTTAATGAAGAGAGCACCCTGTAACATCGATCCCTTGAAGGCACCCATCAATTCGATCTCAAAGGGTCTACCTTCTCCATCCATAAATTGGATGCGATCACCAAGTCCCATTTTTAATGCCCATAACATTGTGTTCTGATCAACAAGAGCAGGTACGACATTCCCCTCAATCTTTTTGTTTAGGGTCGTCCAGTTACCTTCCGTAAATTCAAATCTACCAATAAAGTCACTAGGCTTAATTCCATAAATTCTTGGACGAAGCGCTTTGTTTAAATTCAAACAACTCGCATCATCCCCTTCCCGAACACGAAGAGGAATAACTTTGGCATCTAAAAACAGGCTTTTGTTTAAATCAAAAAGCTCAGCGGCTTCCCTGCCATTTAAGTCATCATATATGGGAGAAGCAGATTCTCCCCAAAAGGAAAAGCCGCCAGTCCCTGACTTGAAATTATCGTGCCCAACATCAGGTGCTTTGCGAAAAGCCCCTGTACTCACAACTAAGAATGTTCCTGCAGCCATCGCACCGACTGTTACTAATCCTCTGCCCCTCCTTCGATTCAGGTTTCTACGAAAAAGTTGGGAAGGGTTTGCTATATTATGATTACCTGTAATTCTCCTTCCCAGACTAAATCGAAATAAGAACATCCCCCCTATCAGAAGGAGTCCACCTGCTCCAAAAAAAGTCATGGAGGCCTGATGGCTTGTCAGCCCAACTGACCATGCCAAGACTATCGCTCCAGCAATACAAAAGATTCCCACCCATTGATACCATTTTGATGAAGATCCCATCGAAGATTCATTTTGGATTCCCTCATTACCAGAATGCAGAAGCTCTCTCGGTTCACGATTCAACAATTTCTTCGCTGACCAAAACATGGATAGAAAACATACAATGGATGAAGACACCCCACCCACAATCATTGAGCTTACTGTGGCATCATAATCAAAACGAGTGCCCGAAACCGCCCCACTCCATTTTCCACTCAAAAGTTCAAGGATTACTTTTCCATAAATTGAAGCCAAAAATACTCCAACCGCAGAACCTGCAAAGGCAACGAACAACCCCTCTCCCAAAAACACCCTTTTTATTCTTTGCGTTTTCCAACCTAGTGCTCGTAGCAATCCAATCTGCCCGCTTCGCTGTTCCAGTGAAAAATTGAAGAGCATTCCCGTTATCGCAAGAACGGCAGCAATCACGAAAAAACTAAATCCCATAAAGAGCTGTCCAAAGTCCACTGGTGATTCAACCGATTGTTTGGCATCCAAGCGTAATCCACGAAGAACCAAACCCGCATCCTCAGCCTTTAGGTTTTTTCGTAATTTGGAAGTCAGTTCTTCTCTGGAATATTCAGTTTTACCTATGCGCAAACCAGTAAGAGAGCCCCATCGATTACCCCACATTTCTTGCCCTGCCTTAAGTGAGATAAAGCCCTTGGGAGTACCACGATATTGATCCCAATAGTCTTCGTCTCGATCTCGCACTTTATGCACAATTGGAATGCCTGTATCCCATTCCCCGCAAGATTCCGCATCCGAAAGACCTGGAAATCTTGGAGTCCAATCACTCTCCTGATCTTTAGATAAAGGACTGGGTGAAGGTAGGATTTTTCCCAAAACAAAGTTTCTCGATGCTTCGATCAATTTTCTTCTTTCTCCAACGGTGTAAAAGCTAACGTTTATTTTGTCGCCTAGCGATGCATTCAGGTCCTCAGTCGCCCATTGATTAAGGGCAATTTGATCATCCTGCCATTGTTCGTCTAAAAATGATACCTTCCTGGGTTCCACGGCTGAAATCATCGAATATGGTATCAGTGCACTTCCATTGCCCTCCGAACTCTTTTCGATCGCATTTACCAAATAGGTCAGGACTCCGCTTGCTTTGGAATCCAGACTTCTACCCTTAGCAACCAAACCGTCAGATAAAAATACTTGCCGGGTTCGAATGCTCCATTCACTAGAACTATTCAAATCCTTTATCTCGATGCCTGCATCTGCAAGTTTCCAACTTTCATCCATTGCCTTCTTTGCCTTTACCAAATCAATTTCTCCTTTGCCCCCCTTTCCGATTAGAAGAAAATTGGCAAAACTGGTACTACCGGAAATTTCGTCCAAGGATCGAAACAATTTCTTTTGCAAGGCTGTTAGCGAAACAAAAACGGTAAGTGGTTCCCGTTGATTTCCCTGCAAACCAAAATTACCAAATCCATTCGCCGAAACAATACCTCCAAATTCTTCATTCATTGTAACAAACTTATTGTCTCGCTCACCTGATAGAGGCGCGTCTCTTGAAAACAAACTTGGCTCCTCCATCCTTAAGATTAGGCGGTCTCCCACTTCTGCTTTTAGGCGTTTGGCCAAACGTTCGTTTACGAAGAAGACATTTGAGCTCCATTCACTAAACTCTTTTTCCATCGACCATGTGCCCATGGGAGTATAAGCGAATTCCGGAGCAAGCTGCCAAAATCTCTCGTCAACTCCAAGAACCTGTACATTGACCGCCTGTACTGATCCATCCGGAGATGTCATCATACCCCGGAATAATGCAATGGGGGCAATAACTGCTTGTTCGTCATTTAGTCCATCATGGATACGGGTCGCCAAATCCTCTTCAAAAAAACCGTCGGGGGAAAGCATGGCAATATCTCCCTTTCCTATTCTTTGTTCAGCCAAACTCCGAAGGGTGGCACGGACTGAATCCCCGACCGTCAAAGCACCCGTCAATACGAGGGAACACATGGCGGCCGCCAGAATGATCCCAAGGTTGTGCCGGCGGAAAAAAAGTAGGTTTCTTCCGATTACCTGCCAAAGACTCATTATCTCTCCCGCGTTAAACTGCCCTCGTCCAAATGGTAGGCTTGTTTCATCTGGCTCGCACTGCTTATAGAGTGAGTTACCATTACTAACGTCAGAGATCTCTGTTCGTTCAGTTCCTTGAGCAAATTGACCAGATGCTCGGAATTTTTTCTGTCTAAGGCACCCGTAGGCTCATCTGCCAAAAGTACCGAAGGTTGATTGATCAATGAGCGGGCAATGGCCACCCGTTGTCTCTCCCCTCCGGAAATTTGCCCTGGTAGATGAGTGACGCGATGCCCGAGCCCAACTTCTTTTAATAGGTCATTAGCCCTATCCTTTAATTCTCCATTAGCTTTCGTGCCAAAACCTGCCAATCCGGGCAGCATTACATTCTCAAGAACCGTACAAGAAGGAAGCAGATGATGAGCTTGAAATACAAACCCAACGGTCTGATTCCTGTACTCAGAAACTTCTGCTTCATGTAATCGAGTCAAATCTTTTTGATCGACTATGATTTTTCCAGCACTCGGCTTGTCTAGCAGGCCAATGATATTGAGAAGTGTACTCTTGCCTGAGCCAGACGGTCCCACGATCGCAATCGAACTGCCCTCTTCCACCACAAGATCAACCCCACTAAATACACGCACAATCTCCTCCACATCCGGAGAAGGGAAGGATTTTGACAGGTTAGAGATTTCTATCATCTTATTCATTTTTACAAATTATTATTGGTCCGATTTGATCCAGCGCTTTGCTTTCATTTCGTGACGAGGTAAAGATCCTGATTCGACAATCTCAACCGGAATACGCAAAGAAAAAGATTCCTGCAGGGAAGCTTCCAATACCGAAGACATATTCTCTTCACATTCGATTTTTACTTTTGCTTCCATCATGGAATCACGGTTTTCAAAAATCACTTGGTATTCCTTGATTTCAGGAAAACGGGTGACTATGGAATCAACCGCTGAAGGATAGAGATTTACCCCCCTTACCACTACCATGTCATCCGTCCGCCCAAGTATACCTCCTTCAAGGTCAAAAGTGGGCAAACCGTTTTGATCGTAACCCTGTCGTGCTTTTACAAGATCGCCCGTTCGGTATCGAAAGACTGGGCAACCCACTCGGCCAAGTGTTGTTAGCACCAACTCGCCCCTCTCTCCATCATTAACAGAATCAAGGGTTTTCGGATCAATGACTTCAGGATAATAAGAATCTAGAATAATCCTCAAGCCACCCTGCCCTCCTGGGGTTTCATAGGCTACCGGCCCGACTTCCGTCATTCCATAATGATCCTGAATTTTCATACCTTTTGCCCAGGCTGAAATGATTCGATTTCTCACTTCGTGTGAACTTCCGCCAGTTTCGCCAGCCACAATGATTGATTTCAATACATGACCTGAAAGATCGATTCCTGATTCCTCAGCAAAAGAGGTCAAACGCATAGCATAAGTAGGTGTGCAAAATAAATGCTCGGCTTCTTGTTTGATAATACTATGCAATCGTTGCTCCGTACTCTGCCCTCCTGCAGGAATGCATACGCAACCCCTCTGAGTAGCTGCTTCATATGCCGTCCAAAAACCAAGAAAGGGACCAAAAGAGAATGCAAAAAAACATCGGGCTCCGCGGTGTACTCCTCCAGCTTCCAATACCTGATCCCAATTTCCAAGCATCCATTTCCAATCCTCCATCGTATCCAACCAAGCCATAGGCATACCTTGAGTTCCGCTGGTCTGATTGAATTTCTTATAATCGGAAATAGGAAAAGTCAGATTCGATCCATAAGGCGGGTGCTCTTCCCGATCCATAGTCAGATTCTTTTTTTCAGTAAACGGGCAGGCGTTTAGAAAATCTGCAAAACAATCCCACTCATTTAATGAGTAAAGTGCATCAATATGTTTTTGCTGAAATTGATTTGATTCCGAGACTTTGGAAAGATTTTCCTTAAAATCAGCCCAACGCTTACGCTCCCACCTTGTCACCACTTCATGGTCTCGGGAGGTTTCGCTCATTGAGAACTTTTCCCCTTAAGATTTTGTCGACTCGGCAGCAGGCGGCACTTTCGGAGGTTTCGGGGCATGCTTGGTAGCCAAGTAACCTCCGATTGCAGCCATCGCAATTCCCAGAATAAAAGGGAGTTTCACATGAGGCCAGTTTCCCTCTTTGGTCGTACTCACAATTGCGTTTACAATCGGAGCACCTGCAAAAATAACGGACATGATTACCGGCACATAGGCTGGTGATGGCATCTTACCGAAAGCTAGTAAAACACCCAAGGCTCCAATCGCACCCAAGGTTCCTGCAATCAGCGACCACTGCCAACCCTTAGTCGGAAATGTCCAGAAAGCGATATTGCCCCCTTTAAGTTTCAAAATGATCAGGGGTGCCACCACTGCCGTTAAGAAATAGGCTAAGCCCACCCATAGGAATGCCATAATTCGACCATTCTCCTTGTCTCCCATGTTACTTGATCCGATATGCATACAGACCCCATAGGTTCCCCAGCAAATAACCGTTAAAAAAGCGAATTGTAAATAATGCATAAGTTTCAGTCTACTAACACATGAAACTCATGCAATGCATGAATTCATTCATTTTAAGGAGAGATCTTTGACTTAACCACTTCTGGAATCATGATGGGGGTCATTGAGCCACTTGCCTGATCGAACCTTACGCAGGCAGCTACCACTTCGCCAACTGCCGCTTTGACCCGCTCCCCGTCCTCATCTTTCCAAAATTGAAAGGCATAAGCAATCGAGCGATCCCGAATCTCGGTAATAATCAATTTCACTTCAACCTCTTCTTCAAAACGCAAGGGGCGCTTAAAGCGACACGATGTTTTAACCCGTGGCCATCCAAAGCGACCGTTTTCATCTTCCATATCCACCGATAGTCCGAGACTGCGAAGGAACTCATGTTCGCAAATCTCCATCCAACGATAAAAATTGGTAAAGTGCATGATTCCGGCCAGATCGGTTTCGGAAAATTCAACCCGTCGGGTAATAGAAAATTCAGTACTCATTTGTATTTCTTAGATTTTAGCGTGTTGTGAAGGAGAGATAATTTCCTCCACAAGTCGAGAGGCGAGATTTTCATTGGCATAATTTTGAGCAACAGCATGATGTCCCAACAATCCCATTTCCTTGGCTTTAGTCGGATCATCCAACAAGGATTCCAATGCATCTAAAAGAGCTCCAGATTTTGTAGCATCATAAACACAACCACCCTGCGTGGTATTTATTAATTCAGGGAAAGCTCCCTCGGATGGCAAAACAACGGGGATCCCCGATGCCATTGCCTCAACAGCATAAAGGCCAAAAGCTTCTGGATACCTAGCAGGTACGGAGAATACCGAGAGGGATTTAAGAAATTTCAATTTTTGTTCACGATCCAAATTTGGATGAATGGAAAAATAATCGGAGAGTCCGGCTTGTACTAGTTTCCTGTGCTGGTCATCAACATAAGGTTCGTCTTCGGATGTCATGCCCCCTGCAATTTCTAAACGCAAATCCGAAAACTTGGGAGATTCTTTGAGTACTATGAATGCGTCGACCAATAAGTCTAAACCCTTTAGTGGGCATAATCTTGCTAAATACCCCAAAGTTTGAACCTTAGGTGGCTCTTCGGCGGGAGTGATTCCTTCCGTAGTTATACCATTTGGGTGGAATTTAACACATTCGGGTTCCAGTTGGAGGCGTTCAGCCATAAGATTTCCGAAATATTGACTTGGTGCAATACAACCATTCAACTTGGCAACATCACTGGAAAGAAGTTTCCATGCTTCCACTCGGTATTCAGGAAGGAGCGAATCAAGAAATGAATCTTCACCCTGCAAAAAACCATAGACCGGAACCTTGAGCTCCCTTTTCAAAACCTTTCCGATACCGGCAAGCATGATCGTAGAAAGAAAAATTACATCCGGGATTCCCTGGGTCTTAAACCAATCAAGGACCTTTCTTACTTCCTTAACCAAAGGTCCGTCTTCTCCGCGAAATGTCGATAGGGTAATTTCACCCAAGTCTTTGCTTGAGGTCATCCCGCTGCGGGCAGCAGCTTTGCGTAAAAGCCATTTGTTATCAAAAGCTTTATCTACCCATTTTGGCGTATGACGAAATAAAGAAAACTTGTGTTGGAGATAAACATTGATACCACCAAAGAAAATCGGCTCATCGGAAGTTGCTTCTTCCTCATCTAGAAAATGTGGCAGATAGGTGGGCAGCATAGTAACCTCGTGCCCAAGAACAATCAATTGCCGGGCAAGTGAATTGTCCCGCATGCATACTCCGCAGTAATAATTACCCGTTCCGGGAGTTAGAAAAGCGAGCTTCACGAAGAAGCGTGAGCGAGCCCATGCTCAACGGGCTCAGGTAGTTCAGCAAGATCTGACATTGCGTCAAAGAGTTCACGAAAGTCCTTATCATCCACATTTCCAACCAAACAATCAGTAAGAGCTGATCGAAGATGGTCACCCCTTTTCACCAAATCTCCAAAACTAAATTCCTTGTCATAAAAAGCGTAAACGATCTTGCGCATGGTTTCGATCGATGACTGCATGCGTTTGCCGTAATTCTCAAAGGAAGAGGATTTTATCGGTTTCCCTTGTTGCATCACTTGATCAATTTCATCCGCCAACATTACGCCACTTTTCAGGGCCAGAAAGACACCAGATGAGAAAACGGGGTCCAAAAAACCAAGGGCATCGCCCGCAAGTACAAGTCCATCGATGGAACAAAATTTATTTCGATAAGAATATTCACCGGTAATTCGATATTCTCCAGTTTGTTGCCCCTCGGATAAGTGTTCTTTAATCCACTCGTTATTTTGAACTTCGCGCTCGAAGATTTCTGCATGGTCTTTGGTTGAACCGTTAAAAAGATAATCCCGCTCAGCCACAATACCAACGCTTACCATATCTCCACTCAAAGGTATGTACCAAAACCATCCTTTGTCTGGCAAGTAGGCTACCGTGGTTGCCCCTTCATCTAAACCAGGATCGCGCTTCGCTCCTTTGTAATATGTCCACAAGGCAACCTTCTTTAACTCAGGATCACGAACCATCCAATTTTGTTTGTGAGCCGAGAAACAATCCCTTCCTGATGCATCTACAACAATAGACGCGCTCAATTCGTGCTCTCCAAGTTCTTTGGACACAACATTCACGCCTTCAACTCTGTTTTCTCCGGACTTGATAAGATTTTTCGCCTTTGCCTCTTCCATGACAGATGCACCGTTTTCCCGTGCTTTGTCCATTATCATTTTGTCAAACTCTGATCGCCATACTTGCCAAGTGGTAGATGATGGATGATCAAAGTGCTGAAAAAAATAGAATGGTTGCGACAAGAAACCGTCCTGCCTAACAAACTGAACGCAGTATTTCCTAGGATTAGCCGACTGCATCAAAGTATCAACGAGACCAAGACGCTCCAAAGGGAAATAGCAAAAGGGCATCAACGACTCACCTACATGGTAGCGCGGAAATTTTTCTTTTTCTACAATTAAGACATCATGACCCTTTTCCGCCAAAAGAGCTGCGGTGGTAGAGCCTGCGGGCCCACCTCCTATAACGATGGCATCGTACTGAGTTTTTAAAGAAATCATACTTTTATCATTCAAGCGACAATGTCAAACTACACAAGCGAGATTTACTCTCATAACGCTGGTAAAATTTCCACAATCCGAGCAATGGTTTCCCGATTAAATCCAGAAATCTGATTACTTCTACCATAAAGGTAATCAGATTCCACTTCTCCAAAGGCATCAATTATGGGTCCATCCGGGGTTACTTTCAGGAATCCTCGAGGGGAACTGGAATAAGGTATCCTGTACTCATTAAGTATCCCACCAAGGGGTTTTCGAGCTTCCTTGATTTTCTCACAGACATCATCTGGGAGAGAATTTAATTGTATTTCAATAGCCCCATACTCCGTGGGTTTTCCGGAATTTGTGGAATTAAGAATAACTTCACGAAAATATTTTTTCCCATCATTTGAGCTATTGAGAGTTTTTACCTGGAGAGGGGATTCGTGATATGCCTCAAGGCGGGAAGTCATATCCCCTTCATGGAATAAGAGAGTTTGGTAGGGTTCGGGTAAATCTTCTGGATTTAGATTCTCATACCTTAATTTTGGTAACCCCCTCGCACTACGTATAAAACTAAGAGGATAAAGTATATCTGGAAGAGTTGAAGCATTCATTAGGAAAACCCAAGTTTTAGACGTATTTCGAATCCCTATGCTTTGGCAGGAAGAATCTATGGAGCATCGAATCTATACGTAAGAGCGCATCTCGAGTAAGCAATAAATTACCATCTTCTTCATAAAGATCACCCGAATCCTTCCACTCCGTAAATATGTCTTCAAATCGACGATTAATATCAACGCCAAACTTTTGAAGAAAATAGGCTGGATTTACACGACCAAGTTTCCACTGAAGTATGAACTCTCTTAGAAACCTTTCGTCTTCAGTTGTCAGTAATGCACGGCGAACTGCACTGCTTTTATTTTCCTGTGTTTCGCAGTAAGTATCAAAGTGAGTTTGGTTCTGATAATGGATCCCGCCTAAATGTCCAAAAGATGCAACTCCCAATGCAACCATATCGGCACCCGCCCAAAGGCGGTCACGATAAACAAACTTGGTATTGTTGGGGTCTTTTACGGCGGTGTAAGCACTAGTTATTGTATAACCTGCTTTTTCCAGACTCTCGTAAGCCTGCGTGACCCATTTCCGCTTAGTTGGCCAATCAGCAACTGGTGCGGTTAGCTTACCCTCCTCTTTCATGGATTTGAAAATGGTGGTGTTAAAGGGAACCTCCATTTGGTAAACGGTGATGCAATCAGGAGAAAGATCCAACACCCGTTCTATGCAATCTTTCCAATTGGAATCAGTTTCTTCGAGCATCCCCGCAATCAAATCTATATTTATGTTTTGAAAACCAAGATTTCTTGCGAAATCGTATGCCTTAAATACTTCCTGCGATCGATGAGCACGTCCATTGATCTCAAGAATATGATCATTGAAGTTTTCAATCCCTAAACTCAAACGTGTAACCCCAAAATTTTTAATGACTTCCAGTTTTTTCTCGGAAAGAGTTCCTGGTTCGCACTCAAAGGTCACTTCCTCCGCTTCGTCCCATGGAATAATTTCCTTCATCCGGTCGGTTAATTCAGTCAATTGCTGGGCAGACAAATATGAGGGCGTACCCCCTCCAAAATAAATGAACTTCGGTTTTCTGCCGGCCAGATAAGGTGAATTCGCATAAGCCTTTAGTTCGTTAATGGTCGCATCCATGTATCGACGAACATCATGAGAATTCTTGTCGGTATAAACTCGGAAATAACAGAAGTGGCAACGCTTTCGACAGAATGGAACATGATAATAAATTCCAAGCGGTGCAGTTCCGGGGGTTGGGCTTCCGAGCATTGACTCCACGCAGGGAACCTCTTCTTCATTCCAAAAAGAAAACGGTGGATAATTGGAAACAAAATAATTACCAGGTTTTGTTTCTGCCTTAGTCTCCTTATCTGGTTTGATGATTGTATCCGCACTCATTTCTTTTCTTTCGTTTCAAAGGCATAAACATTTCCATCCTCGCATCCAACGATTATTTTAGTTTCCACAATTGCTGGGGTGGAGGAAATGGGTTCTCCTATCTCGTAGGAAGAAACCTCTTTGCCTTCTTTTCGGGAAACAAGATACAATTTTCCGTCCATAGCGCCAAAAATAACTTTATCCTTGGTTACTACAGGCGAACTATCAATTCTTCCTCGTGCCGAAAACCTCCAGACTTGCTTTCCGTTTATCCGGTCTATGCAATGCATTCCTTTATCTCTTCCACCTATAAATAGGTTTTGGTTGGAAAGTGCAGGAGAAGAGAAATAGGGGAAACTCTTTTGCTGATAATTCCAGACAATCTCTCCGGAATCCAAATTAAAAGCGGTCACGGATCGGTCCATATCTCCAACATAACCCACTCCATCTGCAATTGCCACTGACGCTGCAATCGGGGCTTCCACTTCAATGGAGCGTACGCTTTTGCCGTCTTCCAGTCCAATGACGTATAACATTGCATCGCATCCACCAAAGACGACATTCTCTTGATTGTAGATTGTGGGAACACCATTGATATAATTCTGGGCTTCAAACTTCCAAACGGGTTTTCCGGATTTTGTTTCAACACAATGAACAAAATTATCATAGCTTCCCACCACGAGTACATCGTCCTTGCTGGTTGGGCGAATGGCTTGATTGGCAGCTCCCATAATCTCGCCCATCGTTTCGTATTTCCAGGTTAATTTACCGGATTTCTGACCAATCGAATACAGAAAGCCATCCGTTGAACCAACAATCACTTGACCGCCATAAAGTAACGGAGGGGCTTCGATGGCCATTTCTGTTTTAAATGCCCATTTCTTTTTACCCGTTTCAAGTTCGATCGCATGGAGAAGTCCATCGTCGGAGCCAACAAACGCAATGCCTTCCTCAACCACCACGGATGATTTTAGGAATTCACCAGTTTCATAAGACCAAAGAAGATCTAGTTTTGTGCCTAATTCGGCATTAGTTCTACCATTTAAGGCTGCATCGCCACGATGCCTCGGCCAGTCAGCGAAAAGTTGTTGGCAAAAAAAGAAAATTAAAAAGACATATGGTTTTGCTGCCTTTCGAATAATCAACTGTGCCAGTGCTTTCATTTTAAGCTATCCTCTTTGAATGACTGGTGTCTTCGAAAGGTTTTGGAAAAGATGAGTGTAAAGGCATTCAAAGTCCTGAGCATCTATATCCCGAGGGTTAAAGCCAGCCGTCCATTGTTTGGAGGCCGCTAAGGAAAGCTCAGGGATTGCTGCGAGTTCGAAATTCATATTATTATGATAAGTCGAAAGTTTGGCTAAATCCAAAAGTTCTTTAACCCTTTTTATCAGGATATTTGAACCTTCTTCATCCGAACAATCCATTTTGGCAATTCCTGCAACCTTGGCAAAATCAGCATAGATATTACGGCATTCGCTCTCCTCGGCATTAAATTTCATAACCCAAGGAAGGGCCAATCCAACAGCTATCCCGTGAATGGTTCCATACATTGCAGTCAACGGATTGGCCATGGAATGAGCCGCACCCAGCATGCTTTGCTCAATTGCAGCACCTGCATGCGATGCTCCTAATAGAGTTCCGCCTCTTGCATCAAGATCATTCGGATTATTGAATACAACCGGTAGTGATTGATTTAAAAGTTGAAAGGCAATCTTGGCATGCCGACTTGAAAGTTCGCAACGCTTACTAGTGACAGCCGACTCCAGTGCATGAGCCAGGGCATCAATTCCAGTGCAGGCAGTTACAGATGCTGGTTGCGAGAGAGTTAATTCAGGATCAAGCAGCGTAATCGCAGGTAATGCTTTCGTGTCGCCACATGCCATTTTCGCATGCGTTTGATCATGAGAAATCAGGGCAAACGATTGGCACTCACTTCCTGTCCCTGCCGTGGTTGGAATAGCGATTAATGGAAGCATCGGAAGACGGGCTTTCCCCACCCCCCAGAAGTCCTCCATTTTCCCTCCATTGGTAAGCAGGAAATTACAACCCTTGGCCGTATCCATCGAGCTCCCGCCTCCCAAACCAACGATGAGGTCGACTTTTGCATCTCTGGCAATCATCGCACAGCGTGCTACACTAGATTCGGTAGGATTCTCGATGGATTGATCGAAAACGGTTACCCTTACATTGGCATCCACTATCAACCCTTGAACTCTATCTAGATGTCCAGCTGCCCGGATGCCGCGATCTGAAACCAAAAGAGCGTGATTTCCTAAAGATTTTGCATGTTGTCCGATTGATGAAGATATACCCGCACCAAACAAAACAGTTTGGCTTATCTTAGATTCCCTATCGAAAAAGGAATCATTGGAAAATTCCTCTAGGGAAAGAGTGTCCATGCAAAAAATTTTCGAAACAAATCAAGCCGCCATCCCGATGGAACGACGCTTGTAAAGAAATTCAAACATATTTCCTTCATGGGGTTGATCCCAGGAAATCTTCATGGTTGAAATTGCCCCTAAATTTAAGCGTTCAACATTCGATGCTGCTAATAATTGATTTTGGAAATTTTTGTCTCCGGTAATTGCAGTTACAACTAGCGTTGGACCAATAGAGTTAAGCATATCTCTTTGGGGTACTTCCACTACACTGGCGTATGGACAAAGAAACTCTCGGTTGGAGAGAGCATGATCCATAGATTCGCAGTAAGCAATAGTTGGCCTAAGGTAAGTCCCGCCCTCTGCCTGAACCAAACGGGGTCCGTCTCTGTATGGTGCAGTGGCATCAATTGCACCTTTTTCGGCAAAATCAGCTTCTAGGGTTTGATCGATCCATTCCCCCATTTTGGGATTAGCAAAGCCAGAGAGCACTGCATTAGGGTCATCAATTGGAAGAGGCTTTAGTGGCCCGAGTCGTTTCCCAAGAGCATCTGCAATTTCCCTAGCATATTTCGGTACAATTACGGCGGAAGCATTTACGCAACTTCGGCCACCATTATCCGAAATAGAAGAAACCATTACATCAATGTACTTTTCCCAATTCTCAATCTCATCTTCACCAATGAGAATTTTACTAAAACCAGGACCATGAACCTGTACTCCGGGATTACCGGCATAAAGATCAGTCGTACTTTTATCGCCGAAGATTAAAGCACGCCCGCAGAGTTTAAGTATATCCCCGGCTCCTTCATGATCCGTAGGATAAAAACCAAATGCTTCCTTGGGACAGCCTGCTGCGATAAACGCTTGCATCAAACGATAAGGAGTCCAAGGTTCTTCTCTTCCTGGTTTCATAATGACAGGTATCTTTAATGCAATCGAAGGCAACCAAAGAGAATTAACCGCCGGTGAATTACTTGGCATCACCAAACCAAGCGCTTCTGTAGTTGGATAAAAGCAGACCGGTGCACCAGCCTGCTCCCCGTAGCCTTGATCTAAAATAGAAAAATCTATTCCCCTCGTTAGTCCATTGAGAATCAATTCCAAGTGCGTAAGTGCATAATGTATCTTATCCATATTGCGCTGCACCATGACGTGAGGCAGACCACTAGTGGATGAAAGGGTCTCCAAGTAATCCTGTGCAGATTGTTGGTGCCCATCATTTCCGAGCGGTAACGTTTCTTTAAGAAAAAGCTCACCAGCCTTTGCACTAATTTCAATCAATTCTTGAGTGGAAAATTGATTAAGGGCTTGGCGCGCTCGGCTAATTTCTCTGAGATCGCGACGAATAATCCCAGCATTTACTTGGCTTAATGTCGCTTTAACGGAACCATCACGATAATCCTTAACTTTGGATTCATTATAACTTCGGTATGGCTGACCCATACGCAAACAAGATATGTGTGGAATACTCATAATAATTAATACACTCCTTCTACGATTTTTTTCTCCATTGCTCCAAATGGGCGCACCTCCGCAACGCCATCCCATGGTGCTTTATCCCATGGCTTACGTCGCAGAGCCTCGTCTCGTTCTAGGAAACGCGGCATAAAAAATTCTTTGGTCAGTGTAGTTAGCTCAACTCTACCCCAAGTATCATAATCAACCGCTTTGTTTGTATCCGGATTAACAACCCTGAGAACTGCACGTGGTTGCGGTGCATAGTAAGCTATAGAATAATCATTCTCTGGCCCAATGGGATGATGCCTAGCCAGACCCATAAGAGTATTTCCATAAGTCGGCACAAAACCAATTTGACCTCCTTCACATACCTCTTCGACGAGAAAGCGGGCATATTGTTTATCCATGGTGGTACCACCACAAAATACACCCTTAATACCCGCTTTGACCAAATCTTTTCTCTCTGCCAAGGCCTCGAGAAGTTTGGGTGTGGTAAAAAGTGCACTTATATTACGATGCTTTAAAATGGTTAAGGCCTGATCTACTACATGATCCATGTAAGCACGAGCCTGATCAAATTGCTTGCCAGCTATTAAGCGTTTCACCCAACGGGGATCTAAGTCTACGAAATAACATGAGCAGCCTCGTTCGTTGGCCAAATGCTCGATTGCAAGCCTAAGGCGACGAGGGCCTGTCGGACCGACCATCATCCAGTAGTGATTTCGTGGAAAGTGTTCATCACTCAAGGTGTCCGAGAAAGCCGTGTAATCGATTCTGAAATCGTCCCAACCTATTCTTTGCTTAGGCATGCCGGTCGTACCTCCAGTCTCGAAGATATTAAATGGCCTATTCTCAAAAGCTTTCGGCACCCATACATCATTAGGCAAATCGCGAAGCCATTCATCTTGAAAATTTGGAAACTTTTGGCAAAGGTCATCAAAATTGGAAACCTCATCGATTGGATTCCAGTTTTGTTCCTTAGCCCAGTCTAGCCAAAATGGACAACCGGTTTCTGGCGAAAAGTGCCACTTTATGATTTCAACGACATGAGCGTTTAATTCGTCCGCCGCCTGCTTAATTTCTTGTTCGTTTGGCATAGGGTAAGTCAATAAAGCTTGAATTTACGAATTCACAATTCGTTTTACTTTGGGAAAAATTTTTCTATCGTTTTTTTCGAAGGAGGAGTGGTGAAAAGGGAGACCAATACCAATGCTAAAGCTGATGCACCAAAACAGATCGCAGCAGGTACTATTCCTGGTCCGACCATATATTCTCCTCCATATCCTGATTCATGAAAATAATACAACCAACTGAAAAGTGCAGCTAGAACACTTGCAATCGCTCCTTCTTTAGTAGTTCTCTTCCAATAAAGTGCTGCGAAAACAACTGGGAAGAGTGCCGAAAATCCGCTAAAGCACCAGATTGCCAGATCAAAAACATTCGCATCCTTGGCGAGCATGGCAAGACCGTAGGTTAAGGCTACAATCGCAATAATGAAGCATCGGGCAATGAAGATAATCTGTTTATCTGAATATTTGTTTTTTCCTGCACGATGAATGACAATGTCATTTGTAAAGATTGTGCCTAGGCAAAGAAATTGTGAATCTAGCGAAGACATAATTGCAGCTAGGACTCCAGCCGTTAAAAGTCCAATTAGAACCGGGTCTCCAACTAAAAGATTGAGCATTGCAGAAAGGACCGCAGGAGGAGGAATACCTGCAGGAAGCACTCCACTCGCCCATGCGCCAACCAAAACGCAAGGAACCCAAACGACCATTATGCAGAGCGGATGGGCAATGACAGTAAGTCTAAAGGATTTGGCACTTTTTGCGGTAAGCCAATGTTGAAACAAATGAGGAAACATTCCAACACTGAGTGGAATAAATAAATAGGTAACAAATGTAATGAATGGAATACCCAATTCCCTTTCGAATGGAACAAGTTCGCCGGTTTTGCGGTTTTTAGTTTTAAATTCAACCGCAATAGGCTCTCGCCAAAAATGAGGTTGCTTATCGGTGAAATCTGAATTTTCCGATGCAATAACACGCCCGATAGTTTTAGGCGGATCATTTTGCTGCAGCAGGCCGCTCTCTTTATCGAACCGAAAATCTTGAACAATAATGCCTTTTTCATTGATGCGTGCCGGTACCTTGCCTGCATTATCTATCCCTCCCAAGGCATTTATAATAAAAGTAAAGGCAACTAAGCCCATAATCATAAATACTATGGTTTGGAAAGTGTTTGCGAAGGCCGCACCTCTGGAGCCACCCATAAAGACATAACTTAGAACCACTAAAGAGACCACAAGACCCGTAAGCCATGGAGGCACACCCCCAAGCCATTGGGGTGCCGTGGGATTCGTGAATAAAGCTGGAAATGCACCCGCGGTTACCGGTTCGATCGTTTTACCGGCTCCAATAATTCCAATCAAAAGATAGGGAATAACCAATAGTACAAGTATTGGAAAAAGTAGGTAGCCAATGGAGTCTGATTCGAAACGAGCACGGAAGAATTGAATTTGGGTAATGAATCCATGTTTTTTACCAAAGGCCCAGAGTCTAATGCCTATCAGGAAAAAAATGGCTGCATGTACCAGACCGCTAATAGAAGCCATTAATCCATAGGTTCCAATCCCGCGCTCAAAGGATTTTCCAGTAGAACCAACGAGAGCAAATGCTGTCATGGTCGTACCAAAAACACTCATTAATAAGAGGAATGGACCAATGCTATGACTGGCCACAAAATAATCCTTGCTGGTTCCTCGAAACAAACGGTTACTAAAAAAACCCAATGCAAGTAAGAGGCAAAGGTATCCAATGATTACGGAGAGTGTGGTCATTTCATTTCCTTAAAATGGATAGATTGAATTGTTACTTTATTCTTCTTCCGCAAATTTCTCTAAATCATGCGGCCATGCATAGGAAATGGCAAGCCACCCAAGGAAAGCACAAGCCATAGAAAATCCTGCATGGTAAGCAAGACCAATGGGCATAAAGCCAAAGATTAAGTCAGCGTCATCCCACCACCAGAAATCTTGATGCAGAAAAAAAAGAATTACAAAAAGACCCCAAACTAATGATTTTCCCATGTTACCTCCGTAACCCTATCATTTACCAACCGCATAGAGGTGGGTTTGGGTCGCAACATAAAGAGTTCCATTAGCCACCACTGGAGAACTGTAAACAGGAGCTCCCATATTGACGTTCGTAACCTTTGGTTTATTTTTACCATGGTCTAGAATGAGCAGATCACCATCCTCGTTACCAAGCAAAACCTTTCCATCAACAACCAATGTGGAGCCCCAAATTCGACTGAATGAATCGTGCTGCCAATATACTTCTCCAGTGTTTGCATCGAGACAATGTATAATGCCTGCATATTCAGCTAGGTAGACTAACCCTTCGTGAACCGATGCAGTTGAGATCGTTCTTCCGACATCGGTATATTTCCAAAGAACTTTACCACTCAATGCATCAATGCAAGTAAGCCTACCAACGCCGTCTCCATGCTCAGGATCTTGGCCTATTGCACAATAAACCTTATTTTCGTAAAGAATGGGTGTTCCAATAAGCTCACTAGGTCCCGGTGGTGTGGCATATGGAATCTTCTTCCCATCCTTGTCCTTTCGATAGCTTAATTCATTACAATCAACTTTCCATTTGGGTTGGAAAAGGTCATATCCGTCTGCATCTTTCTGAGTCTTGTTGTGATAGCCGTAGCAATAGCCATCCGTTCCCCCCCAAATAAGAATCTCTTCTCCATTGATTTTGCCATAGGTCAATGAAGACCATGCCGCATGTAATGCACCCGCACTCGCCCCAGAGCCATCTTCTCCTATTAATTCACCAGTATTCTTATCCAGTGCAATCCAACTTGGCGAAAGAGGACTTGGAATGTTGGTATGAGACCAATCGACTCCGTTGGATGTCGCAACAAAGAGTGAATCACCAATTATCAAGGGAGAGGAACTCGTCACATTATGAGGAAAAACTCCCAATTCATCTCGCATGTCATACATCCATAAAATATCCGCATCCACTTTTTTATTAAGAGCGTCCTGTGTTCCTTTCGGGCGAACATAGTTTGCTTCATCGACAAAGGGACCGTCGTTTCCGTTTGCGAATCCTTGTATATCCAAACAGACAACCTCGCACTTGTTGGTCACAACATAGACTCGCTCCCCTTCAATGGCTGGTGAAGAGCATACTCCGATGTATTCCCAATCACTGACTTTACCGGCACCGAGCTTAGGGATAACAAGTTGCCATACTAAATCTCCTGTTTTTTCATCAAAACACATGACTACACCACGATCTCCCTTTTTACCCTCGTCTCTTGGAGATTCATTGTTGGTGCCTACAAAAACCCTACCATTAGAGATCGTTACATTTCCGTATGCCTGAGAGCCTAATTTTGCTACCCATTTTATGTTTTTGGTCGTGGACATATCGACCTTTTCATCGTCATCCATTTCGCCAGGATTAAAATCCATAACGATTTGACTTTCGACAGAGACCATGTTGCGTGAAGAATTACCACCCCAGGTCGGCCAATCTTTGCCGTGCACCACTAAGGATAGACTTAGAAACAATAATGCTAGAGAATATGATTTATAAAACTTCATTTGATATAATTAAAGGATTAGTTCTGGCTTATGGAAATATTATCTATGTATACTTTCTTCTTACTCTGAGGAGACATTGCATATATACCCGGAGCACCTTTAACATGAGCATTAGTGTGCTCAACTTCTAAGGTCCAAGAATCTGGTTCTTCTTCTTCTTTGGGCCAAACTTTCGCTTTTATAACTCCTGTATTTGAAGAAGCAAGATCAACGCGTGTTTTAAGACGATACCAAGTATTGGTTCTGATTGAAAAGGGAACTGAGTGTCGAAATCTATCAAAGTTCGAGACAACTTCCAGTTTTTGGCTATTTCCAACAAGAACAAAGATATATCTTTGGTTGATAAGTCCGACATTCGATTTGATTCTGCGATCTCCGTCCGTCATTACATCTGCTTCCATCGTATAGTTGCTCATATCTTTATGACCCAGAAAATTAATGGCTCGTTGGAATAAGACTCGGTCAAGAGTGTTTCCCGCAACAGTATTTTCTCCCATTTTTTGAACTTGCCACCTCATCCTAGCCCCCAACCACGGTAAAGGAGGATATGAAAAGGATATTTGATCGGAACTCGTATGCTGAAACGCAAAACCATCCTCAAAATTTTCATTGTAAGGTAAATTTGGAATGACGCGCCCTCTGGTAACTCCACTAAGCGATCCACTTGAAACCTTAATCGCTCCAGCCGACAAAAGAGCATCTGGTTCTGCGGTAAGTATACCTTGTTGACTAATAGTCGCGTCCACCTTCGATTGAACTTTTGCCGTGGGTGGAACCCACTTTTCCCAAGTCAAACCTTTTTCCAGTTTTTCTATTCGGCGACCTGCAGAATCTAGAGAGAAAACTTCGAATCTTTCGCTTTTTCCCGCAAGTAAAGCAAACTCAGCGGGGACAACTTGCAGAGAAACCGCTGGACCCGTTGAATTAAATTGCTTCAAAGGCGAGCTTATAAACGCAGGCGAAGAATCAGCTGCACCAAAACAATACAACTTCTTTTTTGACTGGACGAAAACTTTTCCATGGGCAATAGCCGGTGCAGCCAAGCAGGCTGAACCAAGATCCATTTCACTTAAAACCTTAGGCTCTTGGCCCTCGTCTTTCACAATGAAAACTTTCCCATTAAACATCGGTACAAAAAGTGTATCACCTGCCATTGTTGGCGAGGCGTGAATTTGATCGGGAGCAAGCTTCAAATGCCAAATTTGTTTGCCAGTATTTGCGTCCAGACAGATAAGCTCTCCGCGTTTAATTGTGCAGTAAAGACGGTTTGCATTGTACACAGGTGTGCTGGTGAAGGATTCCATTCGGTTGTTTCTCCAAACCTCGTGCTCCTTACCCAAAATCATAATATCCTCTCCTACAGAAGGTAAATTTCTTGGCTTACGAATCGCTACCATTCTGCCAATTACAGATGTATCAATGTTTTCCTTTCCGTGCACGGCTATGATTGTATCTTCATGTATAACCACTCCGGCATTGACCCCACCATACGACATTTGAAAACGCCAAAGCGGTTGCCCCGTACGTGCGTCTATGCAAACAACATGACCACATCCGGTTCCACTATAAAAGACTCTTCTGCCATCTGGAAGATCTTCGAAAATCAGAGGGGCAAAAGAGCTGTCTTTGGGTGTTATTCCAGGAGTTGAGACCCAAACCAATTTACCTGTTTCTTTATCGAATGCATAGAAACGATCCCGAGCCGGTCCTTGTTTACCCCAGTTTGCAGTTATAGCGTGGATGATTACTAGGTTTTCGTCCACGCAAGGACCACCTGTTCGACCATTTGGAAAAGTTAATCGAGCAAATTCCTCCATCAGCGACCGTTCCCACAGTAATGAACCATCACGATCATAACCTACAAGCACTCCTGGACTTGTTTGAAAAAAGACATTTCCGCTAGATGGGTCTACGCATGCAGCCCCGACACCATATCGATTATAGACGATATCACTAATAAAGTCACTATGTCGTCTTTCCCATAAAACTTTCCCTGAACTCGAATCAAAACATACCAATGCTTCTTGGAGATCTTCTGTCGTTCCATAATATCCAAATTGATACATGCGACCACCAGCAACGACAGGCACCCCACCTCCCTGGATCTCATGGGTCCAAAGAAGGGATTGGTTAAAATCCATAGGAAAGTCATTTTGTTGCGAATAACCAGTCCCCGAGGGCCCTCTCCAAAATAACCAATCCGTACGAACCTGCGACTGAGCCTCAGTGGTTTGATCAGGAAGCCTGTCGCCAATACCTAATATTTTCTTGGAAAATTTAGCTACGCGCCAGTCGCTTTGGCATCCCAAAAATCCCAAAAGTAAAATTGATGCGAGTAGTAGGTTTATTTTTTTAAGGGAGCTCATATGAGAAAAAGATTGTATGAAAGAAAAACATTTAGTACCTGTATGTATAATTCTGTCAAATCAGATTTTTAAAATATGGAGATTTCTAAAAATAGGGATATTGCTGAATTACCTCCATTACTGCGTTCATGTTGGATAAAGTTGAACTCAGTTTTTCGCAATAGATTGGTAACTCTTGGTATTACCCCGGATCAATACACTGCGCTTCGATGGATTTCTGAAGCTGTAGATAAGTTCCTTAACCAAAGCGATCTAAAAAGTTTAATGTCAACAGATGCAAACAATATTGCCGGCCTTGTTTTGAGAATGGAAAATGCAGGATTGATTCATCGAAAATCCAGCTTGCAGGACCAAAGAAGAAAAATTCTTGGCATAACTGAAAAAGGTACCGAAAAATACAATACAGCAAAGAAAATTGCCATTGAACTGGAGTCAAGTATGACCAGAGGATTTAGCAATCGTGAAAAACGCGAGCTTTGTAAATTGTTGGAAAAAACCAAAATGGCTCTCTTAGGAGGTTAATCACTCCTTTGTGTTTCAACTCCCATCTTTAGGCAAACCCATTCTCCAGAACTACTCCGACAATGCATTCTTCCCTTATAGTATGTAGGTTGTATCCAATTATCCTTCCCGCTTAGGACTTGAAAATTGGCTAGTTCGGCGAATTTTCTTCCATCCGACTTACCCAAAATAAGTTCACCATCCTCCGTTAGAATAACCAATATATCTCCTACTGCAACAAGTGAGCCTAAACCAAGACCTCTCACCTCCCAGATTTTACGAGCACTATTCACATCCAAACAAAACAAAGTCGCATAGCTGGAGCGAGTGCCAATTTGTCCATGAATCCCATAGACATAGCCGCCTATTTGAATAGGCGAAGATATGTGGCAGGAAATCGAATCCAAAACCCATAATTCTCGCATTTGAGAACCACGAACATCTACCAAGGCACTACCCTTTCCGTATCCACTGGTTAGTAAAACTTTATCTCCTAAATCTAAGGGTTTGGCCGCATTGATCCCAAAGCGTGTCTTATGTTGATATGATTTCGTTTCCCTGCCACTGTCCAAGTCATGCATTGAAAGTCCGTACTGATTGAAAATCATAATTTCTCTAGAATTCGCTCTTAACACGGGTGAAGCATAGCCCGCTTGTCTCGCACCCGCTCTCCATATCAATTTTCCAGATTTAGCATCCAAAGCCACTACTGAACCTTGAGGGGAACCTGTTTGCAAAATGAGCTTACCTTCGATTAGAAGAGGCGATCCTGAAAAGCCCCAAGTTGGGCGAACCCCACCAAAATTTCTAACCAAATTAATGCTCCAAATTATTTTACCAGAATCTACATTCAATGCATAAAGATCTCCTTCATGACTTGGAAGATAGATGACATTTTCGTAAACCGAGGGAGTGCAGCGACTTCCTCCACGAAAATTTTTGGCGGCAAGAGCACAAGGATATTCATGAGTCCACAATATTTTTCCAGTCGTTGATTCAACGCAAAAAAGAGTATTCTTGCCTTCCTTATATCCTTGGCAGAAAGATTTTTCTCCGATGTCCACAACCGAGGAAAAGCCAGATCCGATATTTAAAGACCAGAGTTTTTTTGGTTCGTCGTTTCCCCAGGAAGTTCGAATTTCTTCACTAATGGAAATAGGTGAAATTGAGGATGCAGAGATATTGCGTTGTGCCCAGATGGAACAGAAACCAAAAAAGAAAAATGAACTTAGAACATAATACATCTACAAGTGTAGATTTATATGCTTATACAGAGTCCTCTCGTCAAACGATAACGGAGCAATGATTATAGTATCTCGATTACGGTTCTAACTCCAGATGACTGGAGGGAAAGATTAATATTCAAATTATCCGCATAGTGGTGCGAAGCATCCGCAATTAAAGCATCCGGTCCGATTTTCTTAGCAGAAAAAGCTAAGACAAGGAAATCCGTCTTCTCGGGGAGAACAATTTCAGACTTTACTTCTTCCCAAGATTGTGGGCTCAAGTCACTCAAAATAGTGCTTTTGCTTGAGGCCAAGCTTTCATGTGTATTTTCAGTTGAACATGAGAGTGCATGGATGGACAAAGTAAACTCAGTGCTGTCGTTGGCCACTCCATGAGCCTGATTGAAAAGAACGGCGGCATCAACTGTAGCAGAGCCCTCACCAAAAGAGTCCTGTAAATTTCGTAAGTCAACAACTTGGATGGTTTCAGCAATTTCAGCAATTTGAGAATCCACATCAATCACCATCTGGGAGAATTTGAACATATCACTGCCGGAAAGTGGCAAAACTCCGTTTTCTGAGGGTACTCCACATTTTTCCAAACGACTCCAAGTTGAAAATTTAGGATGTAGACTGATATGACCCTTATTATCAAATGTTCGGTTCTTTAGTAAGGCTTCTATGCCATGTTTGGCCTGAAACTCTGCAGTTTCATAAGCGGAAGCGGATGCGGAGGGATTACTAAGTAAAAAAGTCGCATCTACACCAGAAGCAGAAAAATGAGTTTGCGGGTTTATAGGTTTATCTGAATCAACACTACTTTTATGGAAGGTTACTTCTTTTTCGGAAAGATAGAAATCCTCCAAGATATCAGGAAATTTAATAAAAATCATTCCACCAACAGCGACAAAAATAGCGGCAACTGCACTAATTATAGGAAATGGAAACAATCTTGGCTTTATCGGATCTTCAAATGTAAGTGACTCAGGTTTACTTTCTTCCCAATGCAGCAAAGATTCTTGCAACATTAAGTCAAGATAGCGTCTTCGGTAAACTGGATTCAATAAAAGAGTTTCCAGCCTAGCAAAATCATCAGAACTAATGGCTTCATCAAGCACCTGACTCGTCAATAGATCGACTTCTTCTAAACTAATTTCTTCGCTCATGGGATATGTGTGACTAACAGGCATTAGCGCGAGATATCAAAAAAAATACATATTTTTTTGTTTTTTTAATATTCGGCCTCCCTTTTATACGCCAACATCTTATTCTGCACACACTTGCTCAAATTGGATCGAATCCTGTGTAAGGTTGCTGAAATCGAGCCAAGTGGCCTTTTGATCTTTACTGAAATCTCCTTAAGATTCATCTCTTCCCGAAATCTCATTTTGGCAACGGTTCTCATATGCTCTGGTAGAATTTCATAACAATATTGCAAAGCTTTTTGGGTAATTCTTATTCTTTCAGGATCAAAGTCATCTGTGGTTAAGTTTTCAACGATATCATTATTGAAATGTAATTTACTCCTTTTATTTTTTGTAATCTGCTTCATAACCTGAAATCTTGCTATCTTAAATGCCCAACCCTGGAAATGACCTGCCGGGTCATATTCGGAAGCCTTTTGACAAAGAATTAAATTTGTCTCCTGCAGAACGTCTTCGGCATCTGTTCGATTTGGGAGAAGAGAAAGGATATAAGCATATAAAGATCTCTGAATCGATGTTAGATTCCTTGAATATTCAACAGGGAACTTTTCCTTAGTCATAATAACTAATTATCTCTATTTGAATATATGCGTTCAAGGATTGCAAATAACTAAATTCTGGATTTGCATGCAATAATGCAGACCTATGTATGCATATCTCTAATAGCGTTAACTTTAGCAATTTTCTTCTACAGTTCATTCAGGTCGGAGGTAGAGGATGAAATGAAGTGGGAGCATCTTGCAGAAAGTGATAAGGAACAGAATGTAAGCGTTGCAACTACTAACCAAAGTAACATTGATTCAAGGGCAAACCATAGAGAAAAAAATTCAACGGGATTGAAATTTTCAAGTTCAACGGGATGGGCAGAAAAAACCATTTCTATTAACATTGAGTCTGTGGACTCTTGGGGCAAGACTCATTTTGTACAAGTTCTCAAAGGCAAAAAGTTTCTGAAATCTTTACACGAAAAGATTAATGCATTTCCTACCGTTAAGGAGCAACTATTTGCACCTTTTCAGAGTAAGTTTTATATAGAGAATTCAGGTTCTATCTTATCTGGACTTTTTTCCGTTTCAATAGATAAAGAAAACGATAACCAAATTAACATAACGGGCAAAGGTCACTCAATAAAAGCAGCTGATTTAATTACTGCAGCAGTAAAGCAGAATTTAAACGAACAGTTTCTTGAGGAAAGCAAAAATGAGCCATTGCATCCTATGTTTGTTGAAATGCAAAATAATTTAAGCACACTAAAAAATAGAATTAGGCGTACTAAAGTTGAACTTCAAGATACACTTGATTCGAAGGATACTAATATTGAAAGCATTGCCATAAATTCTGAAATTCTCCAGTTAAATGAAGAAAATATATCCATAAGAAATGACTTAAAGTCTGTAGGTGATGTATTTAAAGAAGGCCATGATGTTTATGAATATACACACATCAGTTCTATTTACGCTTTTGGTCGTATTCCCGATATATTATCTTCTATAAAGAATCTAGAACTCATGCTAAATAAAAATAATTTAGATAATGCCATTAAAAATGAGGTAGATAAAAATATTAAATCCAACCACAAGCTATTAGAAACAGAAGTGGCTAAAGCGATCGAATTTCTGAAAACAACTTCTATTAATAACTTACAGCGAGTGAGCATATTAAAATCGCGTATCGTTGACCTAAACGAAGAAAAATTGTCTAAAGTAAAAGGTAATGCAAAATACAAGCTACTGAAAACCCTTGAAGCTGAATTTGAAGCTACTCAACTAAATTATGATCAATTGTTTAACCGATGGTCTAGAGTAAAGTCATCATACTCTAAATCCAATCCCTGATACAAGTTTATACCACATATCTAAACTTGAGACATTATTCACAGTCAAAAATAAAGAATGATTTCAGATCATCTCTCAATGTATCTTTATTAGCGATCCCTCAAGGTATGGCTTATGCCCTTGTGGCTGGCCTGCCAATTCATTACGGCATGTTGTCGTCTTCATTGGCTGTTTTTTTGGGAGCCGTTTTCGGTGGCTCCAGGTTCATTACTTTAGGTCCTACAAATGCAACATCTGTTCTTCTCTTCGCTTTCTTTGCTGGGCTTGGTTTTGTGGGTATTGATGGTCAAGTAGATAAAGATGGGCTTCGACTATTGCCCTGGATTGTCGGCCTTACCGGAATAATTCTCTCTCTTGCTTATGTCTTTAGGCTTTCTTATATGGTTAAATTTATTTCCCGAACTGTAGTTACGGGTTATATAACAGCCGCTGCATGTTTGATCATTGCAAACCAAACCAAACATATAATTGGCATCCCTCCCCCAGAAGATCATTCTGCTTCATCTTTTCCTGGGATGGTAAAACATCTCTTCATTCATATAGGTGATCTTTCTTTGCCTGCTGTTACAATAAGTTTGTCCACAGCCATCATTTACATCTTTCTTAATTCAAGATTCAAAATATTGCCCAATGTGGCCCTAACTCTGGTTATAAGCTCTTTAATTGGAGTTATTTTATCTACACACGGTTGGATGTTTTCGACACTCAGTTCCTTCGAGTCAAATTTTGTCCTTATTGATCCGAACTCGAAAAATCTATTTTTTGATTATTGGCAAGAAATCCTTTGGGTATCCGTAGCTCTGTCACTGCTTTGCTTGCTGGAAGGGCTTTCCATAGGAAAATCATTAGCTTCAAGAGTGGGAGATCGAATTGACACCAATAAAGAAACACTTTCCATAGGCCTAACCAATATTGGCTGCTCTCTTTTAACTTGTATGCCTGCATCTGGCTCTCTCACTCGATCATCTCTAAACATACAATCGGGTGCATCTACTCGTAATTCTAATATATACACTGGATTACTCGTTCTCTTAGGCTTCTTTCTTTTGGGAAAGACAGTCGAGTTTATTCCGCTTCCCTCCTTGGCAACCCTTGTACTGTTTATAGGCTTTTCTCTGATTAAGGGACGGCAAATCAACATTGTATCTCGCTCGACCAAATCTGATGCCATTACTTTCTGGGTGACACTATCCTTTGGGTTGATCTTTTCTCTACAGATAGCCGTTTTTGTTGGCGTGATTACTTCCATTTTATTTTTACTTAAGAAGGTCTCTCAGCCAGAACTTGAAGAACAAGGATATAATGAACATGGAGAACTCGAATCCTTTTCTGAAAAAACAAGACCTATACAACCGGAAGTTTCCATCGTCCATGTAGAAGGGGTTTTGTCATTTGCAGCTGCAGATCTTTTTTACGAGCAAATGAGACGGGTTGGTGACTCTAAAAATATCAAGGTGCTGATTTTAAAACTTTTGCATGCTCGCCATCTAGATGCAACATCAGTGATGGTCCTTGCAGAATTAGACGATTACTTAAAGGAGAAAAATTGCCATTTACTTTTGTGTGAGTTAAGAAGAGATTTATTCAAAATACTTAAAAATTCTGGGCTTCTTTATCGAATGAACAGAAATAATATTTTTCCTTACACAGCGAGTAATCCAACCCTTTCAACTGCGAATGCAATAAAAAGGGCAAAAATACTTATCAAGGGCTTAAATGCCCGAGTAACAATCTATGCAGACAATAAAAACTAAACGCTTAAATTTTACTCCTTTAATAAATCTTTTTCAGTTTCGTCTTCGTCTTGAAGGAAAGGGTCTTTTTCGGGCTTAATGAGTGTATCTTTAATTAATAGTAGTTCTGCAATTTTTCTCTTCATTTCTTCCATTAATGCATGATCGTGTGCTTCTACAGCATCAAGTAGCTTCAGTTCTAAGTCAGCAAGATTGGATTCGATGTCAGATAGCTTCTCTTCCAATTCAATATTTTTTCTATTTTCATCACGAGCTTCTACAAATCTCGTATGATTGTATTGCTTTAAGGCAACAAGTTCCTCATCTAAGTCTTCTTTCGCTTTGTTTCGCTCAGATATTTTCTGAATAATCCTATCTCTCTCTCTCTGCTCTAGATTGGGGTTGTAAAGACTTTGCTCCATGGCAGATATCTCTTTCTGAAGACTATTAATTCCTTCCTTGATCGTTTTTTTCTTGGATGAAACATCTTTTTTAGGGGCTATAAGCTCCTTGGCTGAAAGAAAAGTCGTGTGTCCACCCTCTTCAATGGACTGAAGTTCCTTCATCAGAAGGTCAATCTCACCCCTGCAAGAATCTATGTCGTCAATTAAGTCTTGACCCTCCTTCATGCCCTTTCTCAGATCTATTAACTTATTACGCTGAACACGTAAGGCTTTTCTAACCTCTGAACGAGCCAATCTCTTCTTTTCGGAAGGTGATGTTGATTTTTTGTCCGTTAACGGCTGTGTATCGTCTTCAGTGGGTATTATATCGTCCGACATTGTAGAATGATTGATGGAGTAGTATTATAAACAAATTTAAACGACTTTACACCTTTTTTTTGAAGAATTTCATTACTGAATACAATGATCGACAAATATTGAAGCGTTTACTCACAATCCAAAAAAACTCTCAGTAGCTTGGGAAGTAACTTCAGAAAGTTCATCTATGCAAATACCAAAGCTTTTTGAAATAAAGTCTCCTATTTCAGGAATACGCGCAGGTTCATTAATCTGTCCACGGTATGGGACGGGTGATAAATAAGGGCTATCCGTCTCTAGCATCAATAAGTCAATTGGTTGTTTTGAAGCGGCATTTAATAAATATTTGTTTTGTGGATAAGTAATCATTCCGGTGAAGGATGCTCGTGCACCCTTTTCGTTAAGAATTTTAATCTCGTTTTCTCCGCCCGAAAAGCAATGAAATACAACCTGTGCCCAAGAAATTCCACTTTTTTCTATTATTAAAATACAATCCTCAAAGGACTCTCTCGAATGAACGACTACAGGCAAATTTAAGGATTTGGCATAAGTTAATTGTTTCCTCAGGGCATCCTTTTGAGCAAGGATCACATTTTCCCTTAAAGTTTTATTTTTAGGAAGGCGAAAATAATCAAGGCCAATTTCGCCCAGTGCAACAGGGCGACATTTATCATTTAAGAAAGTTTGCATGACTTCCAAAATTTCATCCCAATCATCCTTAACGTAACAAGGATGTAATCCAATTGTATGATAAATTCGATTCTGTCCTTCCTGGGCAAAGGCTAAATCACGGTAAATTTGCCAATCTTCGGGGGAAGTACCAATTGCGATCAACTTTTTAACCCCAGCTTCTGTCGAACGCTCTAAGACTTTATTAAGGTCTCCTTTTTTTTGAAAACTTTGTAGGTGACAATGGCTATCAATCCAAGACATGATCTCGACTTTTATTGAATATACGCAAAGATCATCAATCCAATTTTACAATACAATCATCAAATTATGGAAAATGTTATCATTCTTGGTACCGGATGTGCCGGATTCACGGCTGGAATTTATACCGCCCGAGCCAACCTTAACCCTTTAATCATTGAGGGAAAGCAACCTGGTGGACAATTAACCACGACATCTGAGGTAGAGAACTTTCCAGGTTTTCCTGATGGAGTAGACGGTTACATGTTGATGGATAGCTTGCGAAAGCAAGCTCTCAAGTTTGGAGCTCGGGTCAAGAATTCATATATAGACGGAGTGGATTTCTCATCTGATACAAAGATTCTTAGAAGTGGAAATGATGAAATGGAGACTAAAGCCGTCATTATATCAACAGGCGCCGCACCAAGATTACTTGGGATACCAGGTGAAATGGAAATGTACGGCGGGAAGGGAGTGACCACTTGCGCAACTTGTGATGGGGCATTTTATCGTGATATGGATGTGGTTGTAGTGGGGGGCGGTGACTCTGCATGCGAAGAAGCTCTTTTTCTTACGAGATTTTGTTCCTCTGTTACTCTCATTCATAGAAGAAATTCCCTAAGAGCATCTAAAATAATGGCAGAAAGGGTATTGGCTCATGATAAAATCAAGGTTCAATGGAATTCGATTCTCGAAGAAATTTTAGCTGGTGAAGACGAAAAAGTTCGAGCAGTTAGAATTGGAAACTTAGATGGAAAAGAGCCTTTTGATCTAGACTGCAAAGGTGTATTCATCGCCATTGGTCACACTCCCAACACAAAACCATTTGAAGGCATTCTTGATCTGGACGAAAATGGCTATTTAGTACCTTCAGAGGGAAGTATGGTTAAGACTTCAATCCCAGGCATTTATGTTGCGGGCGATTGTGCGGATCATGTTTATCGCCAAGCCATTACTGCCGCAGGCATGGGCTGCCAAGCGGCCATCGAAGCCGAACGCTGGCTTGCCGAGCAAAGTTGACTACTGGGAAACAGGGAAACGCTTCGCAACCCGGAAGCCTGATTGAGCATATAGCCCAAATTGCTCATAAATACCCCAACAAACCTGCAATAATCCACGCTTCAGCAAAGTTCAAAACAAAAGATTTTGCATCTCTTTTCAATGAAACTCAAATGGCCGCTCACTTATTGCGAAAGAAAGGATTACAAAGGGGTGATCGAACTTTGCTTATGGTAAAACCAGGCTACGATTTGATCATTACTTGCCTGGCGATCATATATATTGGGGCCATACCAATAATCGTTGATCCTGGAATGGGAATTAAAAAAGCCATTCAATGCATACGACATTCAAAACCCACTGCACTCGTAAGTATTCCCCTCGTAGGCTTCTTTTCCATTTTCTTAAGAAGAACTTTTTCGTCAATCCTCAAGAAAATCATCATCAATAAGAATTCCTACGAAAAATTCAGCAAGACAAATAAGAGCGAGGATGAATTTGATACTTTTTTCCCCAAACCTAGTGACTTGGCTGCAATAATATTCACTTCTGGGTCTACCGGACTAGCCAAAGGAGTACGATACCTTCATTCCAATTTTAGAGCACAAGTTTTAGCTCTAAAAACTGAATTCGGACTCTCTCCTGGAGAAATTGATTTAACCACTTTACCTGTTTTTTCTCTATTTAATCCTGCCCTTGGAATTACTTCGGTCATACCAAACATGAATCCCAAATCACCTGCTAAATCGGATGGAAGCAAATTGGTAAAAAACATCCGAGATTATCAGGTAACCACTGCGTTTTGTTCACCACTCATCGGTGAGAAAATTGCCAGACATTGCGAATCCAACAAGATCAAACTTCTTCATTTAAAAAGACTGATGCTTGCAGGTGCACCTACCCACCCGACCCTAGTCAGAAGATTATCACAAGTTGCACCTAATGCCCGGATTTATTTACCCTATGGAGCAACAGAAGCTCTTCCCGTAGCTTTTTGCGATCACTCAGTGGTCAATGCTAACTTCGATTCAATTGTTTCGGGTGATGGTTCTTGTTTGGGAAAACCTGTAACTGGTGTTGAAATAATGCTCATTCAACCAAGAAATAGTCCGGTTCCTCATGATTTTGAAGAACGCATAAAACCAATCAAAAACTCTATGACAGTAGGAGAAATTTGCGTTACGGGAAAGGTTGTGACGGATGGATACGATCGGATGCCCGGTGCAACACGCGATTCAAGATTTATCTTCGATGGAAAGGCATTTCACAGAATGGGCGACCTTGGTTATATGGATGAAATGGGTTTGCTTCGCTTCCTTGGAAGAAAAGTAGAATGCGTTAACACACCGGCGGGGATTCTGGAAACGGAGAGGTGTGAGCCTATCGCCAATAGCGTAGATGGAGTATATCGATCGGCTCTCATTGGATTGGGAAAAGCAAATCCGAAAGAGCCGTGCATAATCGTAGAACTAGATCACAAGGTAAATAAAACTTTCGAGGAAATTAAGGAAGAACTACTTCTTTTATTCAACGAAAGACTCACCAAATACAAGATAAGCAAAATTTTTCGTGAGTACAGCCTTCCTGTTGATGCAAGGCACAACACCAAAATTCATCGCCTGTCATTAGCGAAAAAATGGACGCGACTCCTATCAACTAAGAAAAACTCCTTGGGTTCATGAAAATCCTAGTCACGGGCGGAACGGGTTTTTTAGGAAGAGCTCTAACCAAAAAATTGCTGAAAGCCAGTTATGAAGTTAAAGTGGTAACTAGAAGGACCCCAGTTAAAAAAAATACAATAGATGGAGTCGCATATCATCAGTGTGACCTTTCTCGGGAAACGCTATCCCGCGAGATTATGAAAGATGTATCAGTGGTCTTTCATGCTGCAGCTAAAGCGGGAGTTGGTGGAAGATATTCTGATTATTATGCCGCTAATTTCATTGCTACCAAAAATATTCTTCGGGCAAGTGAATCTTCCAGCGTATCCGCCTTTATATACACAAGCTCACCCAGTGTAGTTTTTTCCGGTAAGCCAGTTCAAAATGGAGATGAATCTCTTCCATATGTCCAAAATAAAATTTCTCCTTATTCCCACACTAAAGCACTCGCTGAAAAAATGGTTTTAGAGTCAAATCATTCCGATACTTTCCAAACCCTTGCCCTGCGTCCACACTTGTTCTGGGGAAAAGGAGATCCACATCTCCTGCCTAAGGTAATTTCTAGACATCGAGAAAAAAAGCTTCGTATTGTTGGCGACGGAAACAATCTGGTTGACCTAACCCACATCGAAAATGTGGTTCATGCTCACTTGCTTGCAATGGAAAGATTACTCTTACATCAAAATCTAGGCGGAAATCCATATTTTATTGGCCAAGATGAACCCATTTCGCTCTGGGGATGGCTGAATGAATTATTTCCCAAACTGGATTTGCCTCCCTTAAAAAAGTGCGTTTCTTTTCGCAAGGCATATTCCATAGGAAAAATTACCGAGTTAACTTGGAAAGTCTTAGGTATTCGTAGGGAGATTCCAATGACTAGATTTGTTGCCTGCCAGCTTGCCCAAGACCATTGGTTTTCTAATGAATCAGCCAAAAGGGATTTAGGATACTATCCTGTAATCTCAATGGAAGATGCTCTTGAGAAAACGATTCCTTGGCTTCGGACCCTCTAGACTCTTCCGGTCAAACGATTGCATTCCATCAAAGAGCAGGCGGCCGCGGCATTTAGATTTAATGAACTAGCCGAACCTAGCATCGGTATGGCAACAAAGTTTTGTATGTGCTCTAACCAGAAAGACCCGAGCCCCACTTTTTCATTTCCCATTATCAGTGCCAAGGGTAAGGAAAATGGAAATTCATGTATGTTCTTTCCATAATTTGAACTAGTTCCCACCACCTGAAAATCTGATTTTTTCAACCATTCCCATACTTCAGTTTTAGTTCCTTGGGCAACTGGGAAAACCGAAAACAATCCTCTTGAGGACCGAATTACATTGGGGTTAAAAAAATCTACACAGGAATCCGAAAGTACTACTTGCTCAACTCCCATAGCTTCTGCAGTTCGAAGCATCGCTCCCAGATTGCCTGGCTTTTCCACTTCATCCAAAACTAATGTCACTGGCGGGATCTTTCTGTCAACAGGAGGTAAGTCCAGTTTCCAGATTTTTGTCATTCCAACAATTGAATGACTGGATTTTGTGTATGAAATTTTGCGCATCGCCTCAATTGATAATTCAAATTGAGGGATAGCTGGATCTAATCCCACTACTAGATTGTTTAACTTTTGATCACTTAAGCTTTCCATTGAAAAAAAGATTCCTTCCAATTCTTTACCAGCTTCTATCAATGCTTTTATTTCGGTTATTCCTTCTACAACAAAGTAGCCTAACTTAGCACGATGCTTGGACGAATTCCGCAATCGGACCAACTCCTTGATTCGCAAATTGGCAACGCTTGTTATTTTTTCTCTCATAGGTTGAATGAAAAACTATTTTGCATGAAAGGACTAAGCCCGTTAAGACCCAAATAATGCAAAACTCGCCAAAAGGTTTCAATCCAAACCCATACCCATATCATCATATTTTGAATCTGGAAATTGAAAGCCTCTCAAATTTGGGACTTGGAATTGGGCGAGACAAGGGATGGGTAATCCAAGTGCCCTTTTGTATACCCGGGGAAAGAGTACGGGCCCGAATATTTCGTAATCATTCCAATTATTCGAGTGCAGACTTCATCGAGGTGCTTAAGCTATCCAATGATCGAGTTCTGCCAAAATGTTCTCTTTTTGGAATATGCGGGGGGTGCCAATATCAACATATGTCATATGAAAGGCAGCTGCTTTGGAAAAAACAACAGGTTGAGGAAAACTTCGCCCGTATCGGAAGTATTAATATTAAAGCCAAGCCTACTATAGCCTCTCCCACCACTTACGGTTATCGTTCTAAACTAACTCCACATTATGGCAAAAAAAGAACCGATATGCCTCTTGAAATCGGATTCTTGAAATTTGGTAATCGAAAGGCTCTTGTTGATGTAGAAACATGCCCAATAGCAACCGACGCAATTAACGAGGTGTTGCCCAGTGCTCGCGATGAAATTAGCAAACGACTGAAGAAAAAAAGCAAAGGAGGAACTTTACTGTTGCGAGATACTTTGGGAGGGGTTGTTACTGACCCCAAAAGTTTGGTTGAGCAAAAAGTTGATGATCTTATCTTTCAATTCAGAGCCGGTGAATTTTTCCAAAACAATCCGTATCTTTTGCCAAGATTAACAAAGCATGTAATCTCTTCAGCTAAAGCAAGCGGTTCGAACTATCTGGTTGATGCTTACTGTGGAGGCGGTTTGTTTGCGCTTTCAGGGGCTGCCCATTTTAACAAGGTAATCGGTATCGAAATAAGCCGAGAGGGCTTCGAGGGAGCCCAAGCAAACGCCAAATTAAATCAAATCAACAATGTTGAATTTTTACTTGGGGATGCTTCCTCCATTTTCAGTCACCTAGAACTAACTCATCGCCCGGCAAGCCTTATAATCGATCCTCCAAGAAAAGGGTGTGACCCTAGCTTTATTCTGCAAGCAATAACTTTTGCTCCAGACACAATTGTCTATGTGTCATGCGATCCGGCAACTCAAGCAAGAGATGCTAAAAGTCTCATCTTAGGAGGCTACGAAATCATTGATGTCCAGCCCTTTGACCTTTTTCCCCAAACGCGACACATCGAAAATGTAGTAACTTTTCGCAGATGTGAATCCTAGATTTTTCTCCTTTCCCGCTTCCACTCAATACTAGAAAAAACACTCACAAATCCTTCCCGAAGGCTAGATAGTTCTTTGGGCCATTCCCTTATTTCTGGAGATTCATCGAGTAAATGTGCAACTTCCTTAATTATATCTTCCAAAAACAATTCTTTATTTATGGACCATTTTTGCCGTAAATCGACCGTTCCCTGAACCAATACTCCATTTCGAGTTCTTTTCATAGCCGCACCTGCAATCTTTGTGCAAGCCTCACTATCCATCAAATCCCAACTCACGGGTTCCAAAAAACAATCCCCGGGTATGGCTGCTTTTTTATTTTCCCCACAGGGTTGTAATACAGTCTGAACGCCTTGACTCTCCAAGCCTTTGCCAATGGAGTTGTGCAATTCCTTATATAGCGTGCGAGGAGGGATAGAAAATGATTGGTGGCTTTTGGGGAGAACCAAGCAATATGTCCAATCATACCCGTGCCTAACGATACCTCCTCCAGTGGGGCGTCGTATCAAATCATGAACTGGAATGTTTGTTTGCTTAGCAACCCACTGCCAATCTTGCCCATACCCAAAGCTAGTTTCTACCTGTTTCCACTGGTAGTGTCGAAAGCTGGGAACCTTGGCGTTTTCGAACAACCACCAATCTGTGGCCATGTTCATGACGCCTGATTCGCATTTTGAAGAAAAACATTGCACACTCATTGTAAAATTCAAATGCGCAACACATACACTCCGGGATAATCAACATTTTCCCGGAACCAAGAATAAAGACTCGCAGGCACCTGCAAAGAGCTCAGTTGAGATTCGATGCTTTCAGGTTCGGTTTTTAGTTTCCCCCTTAAGGGTTGAAGTTCAAACGCAAGACAGGCTGGTCGATTACCCACTCTCTCGACTTCGCTTTCAAGAGATGCTCTTGTAATTTTTTTATGATCGAAACCAAACTTTTTTAGGATTCTTAACCCCAATTCATATCTTGTGATAAGCTCGCTTCCAGCCCAATGAAAAAGACCATTTAGGTTAGGCCGTTCCAATAATTCCAAAATAACCGAGGCAACTTCGTGAGTAGAACATGGTTGCCTATATTCATCATCAAACAGAACAACAGGAGCATTTTTCCTCAAGGCGCCCAAAATTCTTTCATGCGGACTTCGATTTCCCTGAGGACTATTGCCGTTTAATAAGGTTATTCGCAAAACCACAATATTTTCATCCGATACAGACAATACCTTCTTTTCAGCTTCTAGTTTTTGCCTGCCATACTCGCTCAATGGTGAAGGTTGGTCCGTGGATCGATAGGGTTCTTTCCGTCCAGGAAAAACCATGTCTGTAGAAATATGTATATACCTTGCTCCCAAATGCGAAGCGATTTGAGCCAACTTTTGAGCACCATTAACATTAATATTCCATGCGTACTCTGGGTTTTGGTTCACAAAATCAGGTGATGAAATCGCCGCACAATTCACAATGGCATCGGGCCACAAATCGAGTAGTACTCTTGTGCACGCCTCAGGTTCGGACAAATCAACCAAATTCCATTTTTCAGGGTTTGCACACTTTTGAGTACAAGAAAAATTATGAACCTCATAACCTCGACGTTCTATATGCGCTTTTACTGCCCAACCTAATAGTCCGGAGGCGCCAAACAATGCAATTCTCACAACAACATCATAGACTTTTGTTTAATTCTCTCAATACGCGATTTCCAAAACGGCTTTTACTTGAAGTCCCATGCGACAGACAATAACGTAGCAATGAAGATGAATTTATCTCAACTTGCGAATCCTCGCATTCTCGAACAACCCACTTATACCCCAGGTAAGCCTATCGAAGATGTTGCCGAGGAAAATGGCTTGGCCTTAAAAGAAATAATAAAGCTCGCTTCCAATGAGAATCCATGGGGAGCATCACCAGATTCCATTAAAGCTGGACAAATTGCCCTTGAAAAAGTCCATCTATACCCAGAAGGAAGTGGAACTGCCCTTCGAAAAGAGTTGGCCAAGCATTTCTCTCTTCAACCGTCGCAATTCATTCTGGGAAACGGTTCCAATGAAATTATCGAATTATTGGGTCATGTATTTCTTAATCCGGGAGATGAAGTAGTTTTTGGAACTCATGCGTTTTCCGTATATCGGCTCATTGCTTTGCTAATGGGAGCAATTCCTGTGGCAATAGAGATGCCAGACTTGAAACATGACCTAGACCTCGCTCTTAAGGCGATCGGCCCCAAGACCAAAATCGTTTTTCTTCCAAGCCCCAATAATCCAACTGGAACTCGAAACACCAACCACGAGATTTACGAATTTATTAATGCACTTCCGGATCATGTAATTTTCTGTTTAGACGAAGCTTACGCCGAATATTTGGAAGATCCTCCTGATCTTCTTCCATTTTTGGCTTCAGGGAAAAAAATTATAGCCATGCGGACTTTTTCGAAAATCTATGGCTTAGCTGGTCTTCGCATTGGATATGCTTACGCATCCGATGAAATGATAGACCTTCTTCAAAAAGCCAGACAACCCTTCAATGTAAACTCCATTGCTCAAGCCTCAGCTATTGCAGCATTGAAGGATCAAGGTTGGGTAAGACAGTGTCGGAAAAGAAACTTTGACGGCATGTGCCATTTGGAAAAAGGGTTACACGGTTTAGGAATTGAATTTGTTTCGAGTGCCGCCAATTTTATTCTTACAAAAGTGGGTGACGGGAAAAGAGTATCAGATTATTTACAAACTAAAGGTATTATTGTACGACCATTACCGGATGAACTTTCGGATTATGTGAGAATTTCTATTGGTACTGAACATGAAAATGAGCAAGTGCTCGATGCATTGAAGGATTTTTCAGAATCTAAGACACACCAAAAATGATTCTGGAAGAACTAGAAGCAATATATTTATCAATAATCTGGGTGATTCTTATCATTTGGACATCATATATTGGGATTTTTCGAACATTTATTGACCGCATTCGTTCTGGACTGGTTGCTACCCCGGAAGCACCCGACCGAGTAACACGCCTAGTCAGGCTAGGACTCCAAGTGCCCAACCATGAACGCCCGTTTCATGTGGAAGCTGCTCTTCTTTCTTCAATACAAGTTTTATTTGGCTTTGTGACTTTAGCCACCTTTTCAGAAAACTTGTTCTCTTACTCAGAGCATCCTTTGTCCTATGTTTTGATCTTATTTTGTGCGGTGGCTATTGAGCGGATATCCTCATGGCTTTATCCGAGAAAGATTTCGCAATCCAGTCATTTGAAACTTCATCTTAAGATTGGCTTACCCGTCGTCATTTTGGTTCAGTTTATCTGTAAACCACTTGCTTCAGTTCTGTCTTTTATAGAAAAGTCTTTTCAGTCAACAAGCCAACGCAAGAGCATCCAGCAAGAAGAAGCCAGTGAAGTTGCCGATCATATTAGAACTATCGGAAGAGAGGCAGCAAACCTAGATCCAAATGTTATCGAAATCATGGGCAATACCCTTGAGATGAGCCAATTAAAGGTAAAAGATGTCATGATCCCAAGAAATCTAGTGCAAATTTTGGACGCGAGTCATCCTTTCGGAGATAATTTGGAAGTTGCAAAATCTTGTGGGCATACCCGCATTCCACTCTGCGAGGGGGATCTTGATCATTGCGTTGGTATCATTCACGTTAAGTATGCTTTCAAATCAATGGCCTCTTTTGAATCAGGTTTTGATCTGAGAAAAATTACTAAGCCACCTTCGAGCATTTCCGGAGAAGAGCCCTTACCCGTAGCTCTTAAGCGAATGATGCGATTAAAAGTTCACATGGCTTTAGTGAGAGATGAATTTGGCGGCATAGATGGGGTAATCACCCTTGAGGATATACTTGAAGAAGTAGTGGGCGAGATTCAGGATGAATTTGATGCTGAAGAAAAAAATATCGAAACAATAAGTAAACAGAAATGGAAAATTTCTGGTCTAGTTTCGGTACATGAATTGCCCCAAGAACTTCAGCAAAAGTTGAAAGACGACGAAATGGCCACAATTGGTGGAATGATTACTCGAGAGATTGGCCGAATTCCGACACGAGGTGAAAAATTAAGCCTTTTTGGCCTAGAAATAATGATCACTGAAGCGGATGAGACTCGTGTTCTTGGGATGGAGATTAAATATGTGGAAGAGGAAATATCCCAAGAGACTATTTCCGAGGAAAAAGAATAATCTTTTCTTTAAGCTGAGAACCTGTCAGGCGATGGTCCCAAATTAAGTCAGTGGTCCAATTGGAACTGCCATTAATGCCCAGCCTATCATTTATTAGAGTATGAATTTCCGGCATAACCGGATATAAGAGAGCATTGGCCAACCTTAAAGCCTCCACCATAGTTGCAAGACAGGTTTTAAGCATTTGCCTGTCATCTGTATCTTGAGATTTGGCCAATTTCCAAGGAAGGCGCAAATCAGCATATTTATTAATTGAGCGAATGAAGTTGAATACGGATTCCAATCCCAGGCTGAATTGATGTTTTTGAAAATGCTCTAATGCAACATCCCGAGACTTTAACCATAGCTCGGCCAAGTCTTCTTCCGGCTGACCCAAGGCTCCAACTTCTGAAACCCCTCCTTCCAGATACGAATGACACATATGAAGAAGCCGGCTCACAAGATTACCCAAATCATTACCCAAATCAGCTCTGTATCTTGATTCAAATCTTTCGATGGAAAACTCCGCATCTTTACCAACAGTCATTTCTCTCATCAAGAAATAGCGAAAGCAATCTGATCCATAATCTTCAGCCAACTGGAGAGGATCCACCGTTTCTCCAGTGCTTTTCGACATTTTTGCTCCGGAGGTCGTCCACCATCCATGAGCCAAAATTTGCTTGGGTAAACTCAAATTACATGCCTTAAGCATAATCGGCCAGTATATCGCATGAGGTGGAGCCAGTATATCCTTTCCAATTACATGCAAGTCAGCAGGCCAATGTAAATCGAATTTCTCCGTGCCAAATCCAGCACCCGTGACATAGTTTACCAATGCGTCAAACCAAACATAAGTTACATATTCGTTATCGAAAGGAAGGGGGATGCCCCAAGATAATCTAGATTTGGGTCTAGAAATGCAAAGATCGTTTAGGGGTTCCTTGAGGAATTCTATAACTTGATTTTGGCGATGATTTGGTAAAATAAAGTCCTTGTTACTGTGCAAATATTCAAGCAACCAATCTTGATATTTACTCAATTTGAAAAAGTAATTCTTCTCAGTAATTTCCGAAACCTCTCCATAAATTTCGGGCCATTCGCCATTTATTTTATCTTTTTCCTGGAGAAATTGTTCGGCCCGCAAGGAATAAAATCCGCTATATTCCGCAAGATAAATCTCTTCCCTCTCGTAGAGATCTTTGAGCAAATGGGATACTACATTCTTATGTCTAGTTTCCGTGGTTCTAACATAATCGTCATTGGATATATTTAAGCTTTTGAGCAATTGCTTAAATTCGTTTGCTATTCGATCACATCTTTCCTGAGGCTGAACTCCTTCCTTTTGTGCCCCTTGTTGGACTTTCTGTCCATGTTCATCCAAACCAGTAAGGAAATGAGATTCTACGCCAAGAGCCTTCTGCGTTCGAACAATGACATCAGCGAGCACTTTCTCATAAGCATGCCCTAAATGGGGAGATCCATTCGCATAGTCAATGGCGGTGGTAAGATAATAGGATTTCATTAACTTCTCATTTATAGACAATTTTTTTTAAAGCACGATATCAATTCGAAAGTCTCTGCTTTACTTTGTTGACTTACTGGCATCGTAATCTTGTAATTGTCCAAGAAGCGATAGACTAACATGTCAAATTTCATCGTTTCATGTCCCCCCTTTTAGTTTTCTGTCCCCTTGGGCTTTTATTGATAACGATTTGAAGATAATTGTATGAGCGAACCCGACAACACGGTTCCTGAACTTTTAAAAGTTGAGGGCTTACTCGATCTTGGTGAAAACAAGACAGGTTCCTTGCTCGATCCAAAACGCGGAGGCAAAACAACCCCATTGGATCCTTTTGTTCCAAGAGAACTAGTCCGTAGATTCAAACTTAAGAAAGGCTCCATATTATATGCTGACGCAAATCCGGATAAAAAACGGCCGAATCCAAAAGTTCAATTCATTCATTCCGTAGATGGTTTACCCATTCACGAAAGAAAAAAACTTTTTCGTTTTGATCAGCTCACAACCATTCAACCGAAAGACAAACTCAATTTGGAAGTTTCTGATGGTAGAATGACCACAAGAGTACTTGATATGTTTTGCCCGATCGGAAAAGGGCAGCGTGCACTCATTGTCGCTCCTCCCAGAGCAGGTAAAACAACCATTTTACACGATATCGCCAAGGGAATCGAAGAAAACCACCCCGAATGCCATCTCATGGTCATGCTCATTGACGAAAGACCTGAGGAAGTCACAGATTTTAAAAGAACCGTTGATGCTGAAATTTATGCTTCCTCCAACGATGAAGAAGTAAAGAGTCATCTTCGGGTTGCCGAACTTGCCATTGAAAGAGCAAAAAGATTAGTGGAATCCAAAAAAGATGTTGTGTTATTAATGGACTCCATCACCCGATTATCCAGAGCATACAACGCACATTCAGGGAAAAGTGGACGTACCATGACTGGTGGTCTCGATGTTCGAGCACTTGAAAAACCAAGACAAATATTTTCTTCGGCTAGAAACTCCGAAGAAGCAGGGTCGCTTACAATTGTCGCCACGGCTCTTATTGAGACAGGCTCGAAGATGGATGAGCTTATCTTTCAAGAATTTAAGGGGACTGGAAATAGTGAAATCATTCTTGATCGAAAGGTTGCCGAACTAAGACTTTGGCCTGCGATCAACCTCGCTTCCTCTGGTACTCGAAAGGAAGAAGACTTAGTAGATTCAAAATCACTTGAAAAAATTTCTTTTCTTAGACGAGCAATGGCTCCTATGAAAATCATAGATGCTGCAGAAAGCCTCCTCGATCGATTGGGTCAAACATCTTCCAATCAAGAGTTTCTCGACCTCATCGATGCATCATAACAAATTGACAAAACCCACGAAAATAGACACTTTCTAGCTTTTCGATTGTTTTTCCCTATTACTGTCGCACATGTATAATTTTTCAGACCAGTGCTTGGATTTAGCTAGAGCACTACTAAGCAACAACATCAAGCATATCAATGAAGACGGTACCGTCGTTCCGAGCAAAGGCGAACTTGTTCGAGTAGACGAACCTGGTCATGCAGCCTTGGCCATTGGGGAATTTTTTAGAGCAACCGGAGAAACTGAACTGGACGGTTTTGATCTGTTTGACTTGACGGCCAGATGCGTTACTCAGCAAGCCTTTACTAATGAGGCACTAGATAATGGTATGGCTTATGCAGCATTGGGCTTGCTTTCCTTTGGGGCCTCTAAAGAAAGAAACTCCGTTTGGGAAAGATTGCTTGACCCAACTCGTGAGCAACTAGACAAATGCTTACTTGCTCGGGATGATCATAAAAATCATTTCCAAGCATTCAGCATAGCAAAGTCCGTTGCTAGATTTAGTTTTGGACTTACTAAAAAGGACGATACTGGAAAAGTTATCGATAAGTTTGTAGAAAGAATTCAGACAAACAGCAGTGCAGGTTTCTTCAATGACGAGCCTGATTCTCAATGTGGCGTATTTGATATTTATGGATTACTTTCCTTCATTTTCATTCGGCAAGCCCTTCAACTTCACGCAAATGTTCACCTTAAGGATCGCAAACTTCCAAAGCTCCGCACATTCGCAGAAAAATATTTGAAATTGCTTCCGGATTTAACCAGACAAGACGGACTGGGTTGGAGTTATGGAAGATCAGTTGGGGCTTATGGACAACTTCATTGCATAAGCTTGATTCTGCAAGCAATGAGAGACAACTGGATCCCATCCGAAAAAACTTCTCTCTACCTAGACACCCTTAGGAGATTATTTCAATTTTTCTTTGTCACATATATCGATCAGGAAAACGGTGATTTAGTGATTCGGGACGAAGAACGAAATACCGTACCCAATCATACGACACGGATGGCTAATTTCGATGCTGTTAGATATTTGTGCCAATGGTCTAGATTGGCAAAGGTTATTGGAGGTTCACTTGCCATACCTCCCCCTAGTCGTTCCAAGACTGCCGGTAGGTTTATAATTTTTGATAAATCTCACAAAAAAGAACAAGGGCTTTTTTTATATCGTGATGAAAATATTGGTGTTCAATATCAACTTCCTTTGATCGGCCCCGGTTCATCCCTAACATCTGACAATTTGGCGTATCCTCATTGTTCAGGAATCTTCGATTCTCCTGTCAATAAGTACTTACCCGTCATGTTGCCTGAACTCACTTTTGGGGATATCATTACGATACCTTCATTCTGTGGAAAAAATTGCGTAACGGGAATCGGGCTGAAAAAATCTTTGTACTTAAAGTTTGATCAACCTGATTTGGTAAAAACGGATGGAAACATCGTTCCTGGAATTGGTAATTGTCAAGTTCAATGGACTTTTGGTGAAGGTACCATAAAATCGGAATTTACCTTCAAGGTTAAAAATCAAATTCAACTTGATAAAATGAGATTGGCATTGGTAATAGGTGCCCCGCATGAAACTTTTCGTCTTGGCACATCTCTGCGCCAAGGGAAACAGGGTCTGCGAGCAAATGTTGAAGTCGACGATTTTCAGGCAAATTGGAGTTCTTTTGAAACCGTTACTGATAATCCGGACTATAAATCGTACACCGGAAATATTCATTATGTTCAGTTCTTAATTCGCGAACATCCATTGATTATGCGACCTGGTCAACAATACAAACTTGTATTAACATACCAACCTGATGTCGCATTCGCTGACGAGTAAGCCAACCATAAATCCAAACATCATTGCCAAATGCTTTCCGCACGGGTAATCCCCTGCCTAGATGTTGATGCTGGGCGTGTTGTTAAAGGAATAAAATTCCAACAATTAATTGATGCTGGTAATCCAGTTGAAGTTGCCAAAGCATATCAAATGCAAGGAGCAGATGAGTTAGTCTTCCTGGACATCACTGCCTCTAGCGATGAAAGGCAAACCATGAGGAATGTAGTAGAGGAAACCGTAGCCTCTTGCTTCATGCCTGTCACGGTTGGTGGAGGCATTCGTAATCTCGAAGATATACGTAATATGTTACTTTGCGGAGCCGACAAAGTAAGTCTCAATACAGCCGCAATACTAAATCCGGCGATTCTCGATCAAGCTTCTGCTCAATTTGGAAATCAATGTATAGTAGTTGCAATTGATGCAAAACGTATCGTTGGAGAAAACCGCTGGGCTGTATACACGCATGGTGGTCGCAAACCTACTACACTTGATGCAACTGCTTGGGCAAGGGAAGTCGTTCGCCGTGGAGCTGGAGAAATCTTGCTTACCAGTATGGATCGGGACGGTACGAAGGACGGCTACGATATCGATTTAACTAGAACTATTAGCGAAGCGGTCGATGTACCAGTCATTGCATCTGGCGGAGTAGGCAAACTACATCATCTGGCTGAAGGCATCTTGCAAGGTAAAGCCAGTGCTGTTCTGGCCGCAAGTATTTTTCATTTTGGCGAATTTTCCATCCAAGAAGCAAAAGAGGCTATGAAAGCCCAAGGTATTCAAGTAAGAATATAACTGTTTGCTATTATCTGTTTATCGCAAAATTTCTTTTCTATTTAATAGTAAAGAAGAAAGTTAAATTAATGATTTGAAATCATTGATATACTGATCAGCAATTCTCGATAAACTAAACTGCTCTGCCTTCTTCTGGGCTTTTTTACTTAGTTTGGATAAATTTAGGGTTCCATTCACAATTTGCTCAAGTAGATAATCTATGTTTTGCCGAGGTTGTGGTTTTGATTTAAACACCAGTCCGTTGATATTTTCTTCAATGTATTCATTGAAGCATTCCAAATCACTTAAAATTGGAATGCAGCCAACAGACATTGCTTCCAAAGGAGCAAGTGGCATAGCCTCGCCCTTGTCCGCAATTGATGGGTAGACAAAAAATTCAGATTTAGCATAAAGTTCGCGCAAAGAATGATCATCAAAGATTGCTCCTTGCCAATGAATCTCCCTTTTAAAATGCCTCGTTTTGTCCTTAAGAATATTTAGATAAGTTTCTCCTCCTCCTCCTGAATCAAATTGGTATGGTCCCACGATAGTTAACTGCAAATTGTTGGGAAATTTTTTTTTCATGGAAATAAATGAGTCCAAAAAAAGATCTAATCCTTTTTCAGGATGAATTCTTCCAACATAAAGAATCGACCCTTTCTCCCTAGGATAATCAATTTTTTCCAAAGGATTAAAAACCGCAGGCAAGGGGTTATGTATGACGGGGCCAACGATATTCCTAACAGATGGAGTTTGCCTAAGGATTTCCCTATGAATGATTTTTGAAACTGTTTGAATTCTAGCGGCACTCTTATACAAAATCATCTGATTTCGGGGAAATCTTTGCACATGCACATATACTTTCCCTTTTTTTGTCCCTGATAAAAGCATTGGCAGCCAAAACGTGTTAGTGACGATTATATCGGATTGTGGGATTCTAGGAAAAACTCGAAGGGAATAAATCAAATCATATAATTTCATCCCACCGATACTAGATGGTTGATCAAAGCCACTGATGCGTAAATTCCTAAGGCCGCCAATTGATTCTTCATGTGGCAAACCTACATATTTCCTTGATATGTGGGTTACTTTATGTCCTCGATTTGTAAATTCCTTTGCAAGATTATGCCAAACCTTCTCGACCGCTCCTCCCTTAATTGGTGGAATCGGAAAAAATGGTCCTTGAACAATGCAGATTTTCATTTGGAAGTTGAATGTCTGCTAGATTAATTTGAGGCCCCTGCAAAGATCCAAAAATTGCATTACCGTTTCCCGAATATGAAAATTGTGCTGAAAGCACTGAAATGTATTCGCTTTCATTTCTAAATGTTCCCTGCCCTTCCACTTTCTTAACAAATCATCGATTCCTTGGGCGTCATCCTTGGAAACAATACCTGCATTTGCATTAATCACCTCTCGCCAAAGGTTCACTTTATCAGTCAAGTATACCGGCGTACCAACCGACAACGCTTCAGCAACAACAATTCCGAAGTTTTCTTGATGTGAAGGTAGGATTAACGCATCCGCAATGCGAAGGGCACCCCATTTTACATCTCCACTAACCATTCCCGTAAAATAGACATTTTTACCAATGGCTTTAGACTTTTTCGTTATTTTTTGAGCAAACGAATCATTTCCATCATTAAGTGGACCCGCTAAAACGAGAGTGTCATTTTCCTCGTGAAAGCGAGAGAAAGAATCAAGCAATAAATCTACACCTTTTTTGGGGTGAATTCGCCCTAAAAACAACAAAACTCTCTTTCCTTTAAGTTCTGGGTGAAGATTATAAAACGCTTTTTTCTGCTTATTCATTTCATTTGGAGAATCTTGCAATCCCAGTCCTGTTACAACTTCGTTACATCGATATGGAATGAAGGTCTTTTTAGCGAGCTGCTTCTCCTCTTCAGTCGTAAAGCAAACTGCAGAGGCCCGCTTAAGAATTTTGTCCTGTCTCCACCACCAATAAAATTGTTTTTTGATATGCTTGATTGGATTGGATTTTTTGAACCATGGGTCCAACATTCCATGGGGATAAACCAGATAAGGAGTGCCCGTGCGAAGAGACTCACGATAAGCCACCACACTCGGCCATTGCCACAGGCCATGCGCGACCATCATAGTTACACCTTGATGTAATTCCTTTGGGTCAAAACACAATGTAGAAGGCACTCCCTGGCGGTTCAGTTCTCCGTCTAGGTTTCTAGCCGCTTCTAATACTCCACCCGTTTTAGGGTCAGAGGAATGAATATAGTGTAAGATCAAAGATTTTTAGAAAAAATAGTCAAAGACGAGTATCAATATTCTTCCGGATTTAATATATCATACAAACCGCTTTCCTTATCCTCATAAAAAAGAGATATCTTTCCATCATCATGATAATAAAACCAAACCCATGTATTCTTGCCCTGAGCAAATGCCTGCCTCTCGTTATTATCTCCTCGGAAATATTGGGCTCCTGTCCAGTACCATTCATTTTGCTGACTCGAATAGAACCAAAAACCTTTCTGGGTCGTACCCTCGATGTAAACCCACCCCAACTCGGAATGAAAAACCCATGGGAAGTATTTATCCATGAAAGAGCCAAACCATCTTTCTTCTTTCCATTGCCCCCAGTTCAAGGTTCTAGAATTTTGCCAAATTCGGTTTGATTGCGAGGTCCATCTATAATCGGAAAGTATATTCCTTAGTGCATCCGCCTCATCAAGGGTGGCAAGATATTCAATTTCTTTATTATCAATTTCACTTACATTCTCACCAAAATATAGAAAGTAGTAGGAAACTATTCTATAAAGCCTACGTTTATTTTCCGAACCCAATATATATGGTAAACCTCCCTCGAAAAGGATTTCCTTGGACAAATTATATACCAAATCTACAGCACATTCCCCGGCTTCATATCCAGTTGCACCTGCAAATACGGTATCCCTTCTTTGCGGTGAATCCTGAAATGGTGTTCCATTGGCAAAATCGACTTCCCAATATTCCGGCTCAAAAGTAGACCAATATTTAAGCATTCTGGTAGATCCTTGAAACGCCTGTGCAAAAGTGGATGGTTTACCATACTTATTTTGAATCATCTGATCAGTGAAGTTCATTCGGTTGTTCATGAAGTTGATATTATCTTTCTTGGTTTCATCACCTACCAAGTAAGGGACAATTCCAAACCTAGCCAGAAAAGGTTCATCAGGACTGGTAAGCAAATAATCTATGTATTCTCTTAACCAAGTATCATCTCCTGAAGGATCATCGGGTATAAACTCATCTAAGTGAGCTTGGTATTCCGAATAAGAATCATGCCATTGACCCATGGTAACGTGATAGGCCGCTGTAATATCGACTCTTTGGCTCAACTTTGCAGAATGCGTAACGAGGTTTAACAGGACCTCTATGCTTTCGTCCGTAGAACCAGTTTCACTTGAAATCTCGCTCGCTTGCTCCTGAAGCATTTCCATATCTTGGGGTGTCAGAGTATCTCCGGTAACTTTTGAAAATAAAGATGGGACACTATTGGATCCATTGTAAGTAATTATTATGGTTTCAGTATTGGTCGCAATCACTGGAATACTACCAGTTCCTGTAGGGTCTCCATTCAAGGTAGCCAAAGCAATTAAGGATACTCTGCCATTTTCCTTAGCATATTTTTCGTGATCAACAATCCATTCATATCTGTATGTAATGGATTCCAAATTTCCGAAGGCATTAACATTTTCCGTTGCATTACCACTCGATATTTCGATCCCATTCCCATACATTACCACATCGCCTATTTGCTGAAGAACATCCTCATCCCCACTTGCCGTAACCGATAGACTTAAGTTGATTCCATTATCAATTTCTCGATAGCGATTAATACCTTGAATCGGAGATAAATGTAATTCAGGCATCTCCGTTACGCCCACAATAGTTCCATATTCAATAGCCGTTCCATTGTATTCGACATATTCCTCGAGAGTTTCACTCCAAAGAGGAATAGTTTGCCCTCGTGCAATGATCTCCCATGACTGAGGGGAATTAACAAATCGATCCGGTAAAGTAGGAGGGGTAAATTTGATTGTATAAGGAGGGCTTGTTTGTGTCGATTGATTAAAGTCATTACTCAACAATTGTCCGTTCAAATAAAATTTAACGCCATCGAGCAAAATTGGTTTTCCGTTCGGATTCAAAAACTCGGCATTGGCAATAAGAGATGAGCCGCGTGAAACTGCATTATTAGAAACTTCGGTTTCTTCTTCAGGCATAATTTCTATATTTGAAATAATCTCGTACTTATCCTCTAAAACCTCAATCACACTTCCTTCACTTGTAAATACAATCGCTCCCATATTATCTCTAACCGCTGCGGTTAAGGTATAAGTCCCAGGATTTTCTGGATTCCAGTTCAAAGCATATCTTTGCGGGCCATAGTTAGCATCATTTTGTAAATTTGCATCTCCAATAAAACGGCCATTTGCGAAAAGAGACACCTCTGCAAGTGTGCCTTCCTTAGGCGTTGCATCGACAACCAGAGAAACTTGCCCACCCATTGAAAATTTCGGGATTTTTTTAGGATTAGTAGTAGGAGCAGGCATAATAATTTTTATATCTGGACGGCTCCCAGTTGCAGGAAGTACATCAAGGTAGACTGGATTATTGGGTATGACTACATTTTCAGCCTTGTCACGAATCATGGTATCAATCCGATAGACAGGCTGCTCACCAAAATCAGATAAATCCACTGGAAGAACAAAATGATGTGATTCATGCTGTCGTTCTGCAATCCCAAGAAATTTATTATTTAGATAAAAGCTGACATCCTCTATTCCACCATCACTATCGGTTGCTCGGGCTGACAAGTGGATAAAGGAATTCGAAGCAAGTGAAAAGGATTCCACTTGATTCCCAAGAGTAGACTCTTGTTGACGAATTAACTCCGAATAATCCTGCACAAAAGGCCAGAAATAATCTTGTCCGATGTTTTGATAGCTTTGATACGCAAGAGGAGGCAGAGGAAAAATAATAAAGCCAGAGGGTGCAGCTCCACGAATTGTAGATACATTTATGCGAGAAGGTTCGGATGCGACGACATTTCCAGCATCATCCTTGGCTAAGGCAATGATTTCATAGTAACCTACAGGAAAGTTATCCTGCATAGCAAAAGGCTCGGTAAGATCACTTGTAAGTAATTGTCCATTACTCAAAAACTCTACTTGATTAATTTCACCATCTATATCATTGGCTGTTGCGTTTAAAAACAGAGCTTCATTACCCAAGCCTCCACGAAACTCTACCACGGTATTACCATAGTAACCTTCGCCTTGATTATTAATAGTAATTTCATCAATTTGACCGTATCGCGGATCAGCCGGGTCATCAACGATGGTTGCCGTTGCCTGTGCACCATAACCAGCACCATAGAAATGAACGGTTGGGGGTGCAATGTAACCAGTGCCTCGATTGGACAACGTAATTCCACCAATTCTTCCAGTTATACTAACTATTCCATTATTAATTACACGCACATTAACTGCGTTGCCTGACGCATGCTCTCCCACCATTGAAACACTTCTTTGAGTACCGGATTTTGGCGTAGTCATTTCAACCATGGGGGCATTAATGCCAAATGTTGAAGTAACGGTTATGGGCGACGACATAACTTTATTGCCACTACTATCTTCAGCCATGGAAACGATAGTAAAAACACCCGGAGATGGAGGCGTCCACAATTGTGTAAAGTGATAATTTCTTGATTGGCGACTTGGAAACCTGAGAATTCCATTTTCAAACCCCTTAACATTGAAATTTTCTGATGTTGTCACGATGGAAGCGGGCAGGGTAACTTCAGATGGCTTCAAATGACGAAACATAATTCCGTTAAAACCAATAATTTCTGGTTTTATTTCCAAGTTTACGTCCTCCAAGGAATTTAATTGATTAATCGCGTCGATAATTAAATTGCGCTGTTCGTCAACCGCATCCTTGTGCAAACCCAAGGTCAATTCTTCCAGCAGCGTTTGCGAAGGAAAGGAAAGGCGCGGATTTCCATATTTCTCTAATATCTCTGTCGCTTGATCGGATTCATTTTGATCCAAGTCTCCATTTTTTAGCGAATTAATGGCTCTGTCCAATGGGACTAAATCCTTGAACATAGAGCTAATTTCAATTGGATAACTCTCAACATTCGTTAAGTTATTATCGTCAAATTCAAAAGTTTTAAAATTTCCCATACCATCGCTGACAAAAAAGCTATCTCCATCAACGGGCTGGGAGAGGATTTGAAGATAGGCGGTCATCAATGGGATATTTTGCCCATCAACATAAAAAGATAGCTTTTCCAAGCTTCCATCTTGATCATAACCATTGGCGATAAGAGGGACTTTTGAAGCACTTGTAAATGCCGGTGTTCTAAAAGTTGGATACCCTTCTGGATCAGGTGCATCACTGGCCTGCCGATTTTCTCTTGGATAGACTATCCGCGAAATCGGTGGCTGTGAGCCATCCTTATAAGCAGCCTTTATTGAAATTGTCTGTAAACGTGCAAAATTCTGTTGACCCGAATTATCGGTTGCTGAAGCTGTGATTGCATAATCTCCAGGATAACGTGCTTCCCAGGTGACAGAATACCTATTTGCATTTCCTTCCCTCCTTGTTGCTGTCGAATTTACATCTAATATCGGAGTTCCAGTTTGTGGATCGATATGAGGCCACACTCCAATGGGCACAGAATTAGCAAAAAATTCGACTTTGTTTATCATCCCATCAAAATCTTTAGCTTCATAAGTAAAGGTTAGGGGAGTTCGAAATGCATACTCGGTAACTGGAGTTTCATTAACATATTCAAGGCTCTCATTGACGGGGGAAACCATTTTAACAGTAGGCTCAAAACCTGCCGCAACTTGAATTAATAATGGTTGACTGAATCCACTTGCACCATCCAAATCCGAGACTTTTAATCTTAAATTATAATCTCCCAAATCAGGGGGAGCCCAAAGAATTTGATAGAATGGACCCGAACCTTGTATAATAACACTAGGGTTAACTTGTCCGTTTATATAAGCCACAAAACCATCGCTTCTTATAGTTGAACCATCCGGATCTTCGGCGAAGAAACCAAGTGACAATTGATCACCCAGTCGAACCGGAATTCCCCCCGCCGCGGTATCCATTCCAGCCTTAACTAAAATTTTGGTTCCGTAAGTAAAAATAGATAGGTCCTGGCCGGCTAAGCTTGGATCCATATTGCCCTTAAAAAACAATTCTTTTTGAGATTGAAAACCATCAATCACAACTGTGGGCAAATACTCCAAGGGAGAAGTATCATCGGGTAGGCCAAACATGATACTCATGCCTATCTCCAGTTCGTTAAGAAAATCTGTATCCGTTCCAACCAACAAATCAGGTTGAGAGCCTAGTCTAACCGTACCCGAGAGCTTTTGATATTTAGAATATCCTTTTCCGGATTGACTTACCTTGATTGCCTTGATCCTGCCATCTTCCAAAACGACCTGTCCCTTCGCATCCGAAGAACTTGAGTAACCAAAACGCTTCTCGTCGACAAATTCTATTTGAGGAAAAGAGTGGTAACCACTGCCCATATTTATAAAAGTTCCGCTTGGTAAATATCCTTCCATGGTTAAATTAGTGATACTTCCATTTTCATCAATGTTCTCAGGCAGAACATATCCATAGGCACGATCTCGTGGGTTGAACTCCACATAAGGAGGGCGTGAAAGAAATGCTTCTCTTCTGACGACAGGCGAGGTTACCAGATTACCATCGCTGTCTTCAGCAGTAGCATATAATTCGTAAATGCCAGGCCCTTCAGGAGACCAAAGAATTTGATAAGGGGGCTTTACGTCAGGATTTTTGTCAATGCTTTGGATATCGCTAATTAGACTCCCATTCACATAGAAAGAAACTCCTGTAATAGTATCGACATTATCCTCATCTTCGACTTCTGCAGTTATGAGAATTTCCGAATAATTTAATCCGCCAGTGAAGGTTATTATAGGATCATAAGCTTGATCCAAGTTTTGCCCCATGTTGGTGATTTGAACACTTTCCACAGAACCATTAAGTGGGTTGATCGTGGCAACAGCAGTCATTCCCGGTGGTGCGTTAGAGAAAGAAACCCTTGGAGCTGTCGAGTAACCCGAACCACCATCATCAATAATTATTCTATAAGCATAGGTTTCAGTACGAGTGCCTCCAACAATATTTATGCCAGAAATGAAACGGCGAACTGTTGCTTTGGCAACTTGACCTGAGGCTTTGAGTGGCTCAAATCCACCAATAAATTCCACCACAGACTGATCATTATAGGCCAGACCTTCTGATACGATCATCGGGTTTTTTAATTGGCTGTATCCGGGATTATTTGGAGATAGCTCAACTTCAGCATCAAGATTTCCACCATAACCATCACCAAAAATATTTATTTCGGGAACCTCCACATAACCAAAGCCTGAGTTGATTAATTCAAAGTTTTTTATCGAACCTAAATAATCTTTTGTTATTAAACCTTCAGCAACCATAGTTGGCCTTGTTAACCTAACCTTAGGAGAACTGCCTTCACCAGTTGTGGTTGTGAAACTAATACTATCACTCATTACATAGTTTCCACTGTTGTCATGAGCTATGGCAAAAATTGTGTAAACTCCCGACTCCTTTGGCGAAAACTCAACGGAATAAGGTTGTTGATATTGATCATCAATATATTTGGAGTAAATTCGGGCACCTAAAGGCTCACCATTCATATAAAATTGAACGGATTCTAACTTCCCATCAGGATCGCGAGCTCTTGCGGTAAATCTCAAGCTTGATTGACTGGTAAAAGTCTTTCCATTGTGATCGGATATCAAGGCAATTTCTGGCGGAAGTGATATCAACCTTGGCAATACGACAATTTCTGCATTGGAAGGAATGAATGTGACATCACCATCATCATCCGTTACTTCGGCCGAAATTAAGTATGTTCCAGGAATTTCGGGACTCCACTCAAAACCCCAACGACCACTTCCTGGAATAAGTGGCGACGCAAAAGTCTCAGTTACTTGCTCAGCTAGTCTTGCCCTTGCCTTGGCTCCCGCACCTCCACCTCCAGTTATTATAACATTTGGGGCCATGAAATATCCATCTCCGGGATCAGAGACCAGTATCGAGGCGACAGCTCTTGGATTGTTCTGGGCTTGCCCTTGTTCATTTCGAGCAGGTGGAACAAGCTGAGCAATAGCAACCGCACCCGTTCCTCCACCTCCTTGTAACTCAACGGTCGGAGGACTGGTATATCCTTGACCGGGAGATGTTACAATTATGGTATCTAAGACTTTTTCAAGTTGAATACCCAAATCCTCTCCATTTCCATAAAATCGAACCATCTGCACATTACCATCAAAATCAAAAGTATCTGCCATCAAAAGTACCCTACTACCAGCGGTTACTTGCAGGGGCTCTTTTTTAATAGAGCCCAATGATTTAAACCCACCCCCTAATAAAATAACCTGAGGCGGAAGAACATAGTTTGCCCCAGGATTTTCAAGATTGATTCGAATGGCACCATCCTTGATTTGATCTTCCAGTACTCTTGCCCGAAAGCCAGAACCAGTAGTTGATTCGACTTCTAAATCCAACCATTTTAAAAATGAATATACACCATCTGGTCTTACCAAGCCCGTAAGTTGAAGAATTTGAGCAGCACTCAATTCATATACCTCTGCTAATGGATAACCCGACATTTGAAAAAAGCCGACTTGGTTTACTTCTTCAGAAATCATTTGCTTGAAGGTGTCCTCGTCAGAGGTAACTTTGATCTCCGAGCCCTCAGCAGCTTTCCAAATATTATATTGATTTTTTTCAACTGGTATCAAAAAGGTATCAAGCGTATAATTATCGCCGGATTGCACGATCTCGTAACCATTTACCACACCGTCGTGAGTGACGAGAAAGTTACTTTTGAAACCATAACCATCGTGTTCAAAGCCATTGTATTCAGGAAGGATATAAATAACGGAAGTATTTTTATCTAAATCGTTGTAATTTTCACCTCCATTCTGCACGGTAATTTCCAAAATCCCACCATTGGCATCTACCTTTGAAACATAACCGGAAGAGCCATTTCCTTTGTTATAATCAAAGATTCTAACAAAGCCCGACTTGTTGAGAATTTTTTCATACCCAACACCAGAATGTTGGATAGCTCCGTTATCAACGCTCTGTATTGAATTCAAAACCCCATCAGAAACTTTAACATATGCCTTAAAGCCATTACCTGTATTGGTAGTGGCTGGAACAATCCAGTCCTTATCCTCTTCATCTATTCCCTCACGATATCCCGAACCAAAGCTTAAAACACTTATGTCACTAATCGCTCCATTTATTAATTCCGGAGTGGCTTCGGCTCCGCTTCCACCCCCGCCTTTAAGGATTATCTCGGGTAGATTATCGGGGTCGTAATTGCTTCCAATATTATCCATGAGAATATATGCAACTTGACCAAAGGCATCTTGGCCTTGTATCGTGCTGTCTGTTAGGTAAGCAGTTGCACGGGCAAGATCGGAAGGTCGAGGGCTTATTACTTCCCCTTCAGGTTTCAGATTTGGTACATCAGGGGAAAATAAGTCGTCTGGATCAATTGTCAGTGTTCTTATGTCACTAAGGGCTATTTTTCGGTAGTTTTCAGCCCCTTGGCGACTCATCATGATCGCCCTTACTTCCAGGACACCAGCTTGTTCAATCACCACATCGGTGAATTCATAGGTAAGCGTATTTGAGGTACTGGGGTCTCCCACCACTTCCATAAAGCGCTCTCCGATTGGGGAGAAATTAATTTCATAGTCTGGCAAGCTTCGTAAATCCACTCGATCCACAACCACACCATTGATCATTAGATCTATGGAAAAGTCTCCTTCCAAATGAGAATTATAATCGTTTGCAAAACCTTCCAATGAATATTGGCCATTGTCATCAGGTGAGCGAATGAAATCAGAAAAGTTGACTCTAGCAGCGTATTTTCCCTTCGCCATTTGTCGAACCGACATGATTTCTAAGGATGCAGGTTGTTCAACATTCGTTCCAATGTTGAAAGTTCTCACCTCAGTTCTGACTAAGTTTCCATCCAAATCAATAATTTCAGCCCATACATAAGTTTGCCCAATATGACGAGGTGTCCATTCAATGGAGTAAATCGTGTTATATTTACTCATTGCTTCTCCAATTTGCTCAGGTCTTCGAAGTGAATCATTGTTTTGCCAAAAGGTAACTTTTTCAATTCCTCCCATTATTGTTTCACCCATATCGTTTATGTAAGAAGGATCAAATGCCTGCACATTCAAAAAAACGGTGGATCCCCATTCCAAATCATTGGGTAAATAATTACTCGATGGTGAACCAAACCACCAAAAACCACTGTCGTTGTTCATACGAGGTGTTTCGAGCGGTCCATGCCAAACAGCAACTGGTTTTTCTCCGGTAGGCTCAACTACATTAACAATGTGATAACCAGAAATGGCGCCAACTCCACCATTATCAATTGCCATCGCCTTAACTTCGTATTCTCCGATAGAAGGCGGATTCCATGGCAAAATATAAGGTGGACTTTGCAAAACATAGCTTGCAGTTCCGTTGATGTCAGTGGTCTTATTATTAATCAAAAATTGGACTTCTCTTACCACACCATCATTATCATACGCTTCCGCTACCAATGAAATTGGGTTTTTTGAATCCAATACGAATGAACTATTATTTTCAGGAGTAATAAGATTTACAGTAGGCCTTTCAGTCTCTTCCACCTTAACCTGGATTGGGGCTGAAGACTGGATAACTCCATCGGTATCTTCAATTTCCACCGATAGTGACCAAACACCGACCCCATCTACTCCTGCTATTCCCACATCTGTGTCACGATCCGGCACCCAAAATAAATCATAATATGGATCATTAGCTACAACTTCCACATATCCCGTAGTATAGCTGTCACCGGGTCCAGGAAAGCCAAAGGGGCGATTTGGCTGAATTTGTCCATTTGCCACCAATCTTATTTCCTGTACTCCCTTCGCTACATTAGTAACAACTCGCATGTGAATGCCTTCACCCTCTGCATAATTTTGCCCCCCAGCTATAACGGAAACATTTGGTGCTCTGGTAAAGCCACTTCCGTGATCGTTAATGATAATTTTATCCAGTACGCCAGTTAAGGTATGGATAGGGCCAGCTTGAAATCCATAACCAGTATTAGTCCCATTGTAATCAACTTGTACAACCAGAGTACTTGAGGATGGAAAATAATCTCTTCCGCCATCAAGAACCTCGATCTCAGTAATTCGACCGTTTTCAATCACAGGATTTAATACAGCTCGTGTATTTAGGGGATGCTCTAGACCATCATCCAAAATGATTAAGCCTATATTTGGAGAATACTCGAAACCGGAGGAATCGATTTCAATTTCTTGGATAACTCCATTTTTTATTGTGGCGGATGCAACGGCTCCCGAACCACCACCACCCTCGATAATTACTTTGGGAGGAAACCGAAATCCCGTTCCCCCCGCAACAACATCGATATCCGTTAACTTACCTTCATCTGAAATTGTAGAGGTTAGCTGAGCATATTTCTTGATTGGGGAAAGAATAACAGGGGTAAAGCCACCTTCTGGAATGATTGTAATATTGATATTTTGTCGAGTCGGAATGGTCGTGACCCAATCTGGAAAAGTTCCGGAAATATTCCCGTTGTAGTCTCGGGCAATGAAGGAAAATTCATAATTTCCTTCAGGAATGCCACTTAAGTCGTAATTTAAAACAAACGCATTGGAAATACCATCCCTTTGTGCAAAACCAACGGATTTTCCATCCATGTATAACTCAACATTTCTAATTTGACTCTCTGCATTCGCTTCAACCACAAAAGGTATTCTGGCACCGACCCTAAAAGCAGTTGTCACTGGACTTACAAATTTTGCCGCAATGTTTGAGCCTACCATTTCATTAACTTTAATCGTGGTATTCTCTGTGAAATAAACATTTCCAAACTCATCCTTGGCAAAAGCGGATATATCGGAATATCCCGGTTCATCGGGAATCCATTCGATGGCATAAGGAGGGCCTTCCGCCAGTTGAATTTGTCCATCAAAATAAATTCCTGCCTCGACGATTTTACCTGCTGTTTTTATGGCATTAATCTCAATATAAATAGGAGAATGCGTGAACCCTCCACTAATGTATGCTTCGGTCGTCCCAAGAGGTGGATTTATGTTATCGGTGAAGTTGGCAACTCTGGATGTTGTCGCACCACTTTCAGGTGGTTCCAAAGTTAATCTGCCAGGATGAGGGTAGTTGTTATTCAAATAGCGAGGTGCAACCACATAACCCGAACCCTGCAAAAGTCCTCCAATATCAGAATCAGTATAATATGTTGATTGCGTAATGTTGTTGTCGACGGGTTCTCTTGTAAAATCAGTTCTAACCACGGCTTCGTCACCAGTAATGATGCTTTGAACGCTAGGGATAATCTTTATCTTGGTGCTACTTAAATCGTATCCGCTTCCTGAATTTGTTATCTGAAATCCAAGAATTGATGCGGTATCATCACTTTGATCTGTAATTGCCTCGATTACCGCACCTGTACCGGACCCTAGTATCTGAACTTCTGGTTTTGAATAAAACCCTTCTCCAATGGAATCAGTTCCTACCGGCAATAAGATTGAATCAATACCACCGGAACCGTCGAGCGAAATATCCAGTTCAGACTCATCGAGTTCAAGCGGCATTCCTTCAAAGGGCCTACCTATTGAAACCGATGGCAAATTCGTTCCCGTTGTTGAGGATACATTAATAATGCTAGAAGAAACATAATTTCCGCTACTATCCCGGGCAATCCCGTGGATTGAAAATAAGCCACTTTGTCCTGGAGACCACCTGACTTGGTAGAGCATATCTGTATCACTCAGTCCTTGAGGGAGCATGACTTCGTCGCCATAAGGCAGTCCATTGACGTAAAATTGAACCCCTGCGATCGAACCATCGTCATCCGATGCAAGAATCGACAAAGGTATGGTAGAGGTAGAGGTGATGCGATCATAGGGGGGAGGATTAATGGTAATCGTTTTAGGGACAAGCGAACCGGAAAAGCTATCGACATTGATCTGTATCGTTTTACTAGTGCCAACTTCCCGCAAAGTAGGTGAAGTTGATCCAGCCTTAGGCGCTTCTTCACTTAGTGCAATGACTCGTATACTATGAGAGCCTGGAGACAAACCGGTTATCTCGCCGAAGTAACGGTTAGTTTGAGAATCCGGGTCAAATTCAGTCAAAATTGTACTATACTGATCATCGATAAACACTCGAACTTGATCGACTTGATCAGGATCATCCGGATCGATTTGAATAATAATGGGTAAAGTAACTCTATCACCAGAAGCAAAAGTATGGGAAATATCTGTGTTAGGATAAATGATATCCACCATAAAGCGTGGTGCTGCTAGAGCTGCTGTTTTTCTGTCTCGTGCGTAAATGTCCCGAACCGGGTTAGCATCAAGTGGGTTTTGGTTGGTGTTTGCAAAGGCAAGTCCACCCCTGCCCGACGCGTCTGAGGTGAAGTAAATAAATCGCCCATTCCCACTCAAAAAGGGAAAACGATTGCTTGGCATTGTAGTCGTTGAGGTCGGCAAATAGTTTACGGGAAATCCATAAGTACTTTTACTTAGTCTTTCTGAATATGGGGAAGAACTTTCATGAAGATATACATCATCTGAAGTATTATCTATTTGGTTTTGCAAAATTTGTCTTCCATTTGGCTCCATTGTAGTAATGGTTCCAGAAATTATTTCTGAAAATCCATGGATAACAGGTGGTGCAGATAAGACTGGGGTTGCTCGAGTGAACCCTGATCCACTAAAGAGCATATTAGACTGTCCAAAAATTCGAATAGAAGAAGGGTTGGTAGTTAGGAAACGTCCAGAAAGAGCGGAAAATTGGAACATGTTTCCACCCAAAACCGCATTTTCAACCAATGGTCCCATCATAAGCTTAGTCGGATTACCCCAATGGGTATTGATAAGGCCTATAAGATCATCCCTAATCTGCGTAAGAGTTTTTCCGGTAATTCCAATTGTCAGACCTGAAGTAGTAGTAGTATCTGCAAATGTAATTTGAATTGATTGATTGGCATCGGCAATAGTAAGCGTGGTGGCGGTCAAACTAGAAGTGGAGAGAATTTCCACATCAAATCGTTGTTCCAAATAGATTCCACCTTTGGAGTCTGGGTGAATCCTCTCCGGATTAACCTTCGCATCCGCCATTCCATCGTTATCAGAATCTTTACCATTTCCCTCAATCGTGAGTAAGGACTCAAGGCCTTTGACGGTGGAAGCAATTGATTCGTACCCAGATCCATTTTCGATCATTTCGATTCGATGCACCTTCCCACCTCCAGTACGATTAGAGCCCAATCCATCTTCTTTTGGAAAACGTATCGCTCCGGCAACAAAGCCCGTTCCTCCTCTGGGATTGTCAACACTTACTACGGTTGAGTCCAAATCATACCCAGTGCCACTATCAATGATGGTGATTGATGAAATTCGACCAAAACTGTCCACTTGGTAGCTCGCTATCGCACCTGAACCACTTCCTGAAAAATCTTCAATCCTTAAAAAGCCGGACTCATAGCCGGACCCGGATTCCTGGACTTCAATTTCTCCTATTCCTCCTAACAAAAGGGCACGAGCACGGGCTTGCTCAAAAGGTTTGTTGTGGTAAACCTGGCCATCTGCTCTGGTAACATTGCGATCCAATAAATTGGAAGATTTCGTAGAATAAACAATGGTTTGCCCATCGTAACTAATGGATGGATTTCGACTGGCCATATTTCCGCCAACTCCATCCTTCTCGCTTATGCGAATCGAATAATAAGGTATAATTTTAGATGAGCCGTTAACATCCGCTACAGAGATTTTATATAAATCCCCCTCGGGGTGACTGCGGTGTGCTAAAATCTTTGCTTCTTGATCCGGTGCGGGTTGTGTCGGATCTGGCACAATGGTAACAATCGGATCAATATAATCCATTCCATGGGAGAGGATAGATACTCCGTTTGGCAAAATCTGTCCATACTCCCCAACTCCGCCATCCAAACTTAAGACCGCTCCAGTACCAGCACCAGTTGAGTCGGTAATTGAAATCGTGGGTGAACCATAGTATCCAGCTCCACCGCTAACCACCTCGATCAGAGAAATACCTTTACCCGTAGTCGAGAAAAAGTCTTTCGATTTTGACTGGTATACGATGGTAGTGCCATCACCGCTTATCCGAGGCTGACCGGAATCTCCCCCCGTTGATTGTGTTCCTCCAGGGAAAACCAAATTAGCCAAATGCGTCTCATTGGTATCCAAATGGTGGACAAAGATATCGGTATTCCCATTGGAATCCGTGATACTGGTATTCAAATCCGTTGCATCGGACGAAAAGGCTATGGTTTTACCCTCATAATCAATACTCGCTTCCTTGCTTTCTCCATTTCCGGAAGTGATCGCCCGAATAGTACCAGAACCTCCAGATAATAAATCCCATAGAAATATTTGTCTGCCGCTGGTAGCCTCCCCATTACTTTGTAAATTAGTGGCATCTGATTCAAATACCACTTTAGTCCCGTCTTGATTAACGTCAGGATAAAAAGATGCCTCGTTCGGTTCAGTATTTACTAAGGGGTCGAAGGCTCGAAAGATTTGGCCAGTTGCAGTTCTGTAGAGAAAAATGTCTTCATGCTCATTATTGTCCCCAGGCACCAAATTAGTTGCACGAGAGTGAAAAACGATAGTACTTCCGTCCGCACTTATTATTGGTCTAAAAGAATCTTTATTACCAGGAGTTTTATTTTCTTCGTTTAAATCATTGCTAGTTGAACCGGAGATAAATTCCAAATAATCAAAAGATATAAGCATTGGGCCCCTTTCGTTAAGAAAATCTTCGAAGTATATCTGTTGAACTCCTGTAAGATCCGTTTGCTCGAAGGCTATATACCTGCCATCCTCGCTTGTACTTGGCCTTTCTCTATTTGGGCTTTGATCCGCCTCGGAAAGACTCACTATTTCTTGTTCTAACTCTGAACGCCAAGCATTAATCTGCGATTGAATCACACCAGTAAGTGAGGTATTTCCATTTGCTCTTGCGGTGGAGGTTAGTCTGGCTATTTTATCTCGGAGAATAGCTATTCTTAATTCCACTTCTGCCTTTGTTTCCTTTGTTTCGGGGTTTTGTTGAAGACTAACTAAATCGGTAGATCCTTTGTCCTCTGAAATAAGGTTTATAACCGGCGTATTATCCAGGGCAAAGGATTGATTGGTCTCTTCGATGTGTAAGACCATGTAATAATCACCTTCGAGATTGTCGGGTAGTTGCTGAATCCAATCAAAATTAATGGTTTCATTGGGAAGCAGATCCGCACCCAATGCCATTCCACCTATATCAAATTCTCTAAGAATAAAATCATCTTCGTTAAAATCATCGTTTTTCGACAAACAAACTCGCATGGTAAATTCATCCAATATTGACATTTTCCGTGTTCCTTCATTCCTAACTGCGAACCCAATACGGATAGGATCCAAACCACGAAAGGAGCCGATATCTCCCTTGAAACTATCCGGGTCAACATCCAAACTTACGGTCCCTTGATCTGTTGGCACAACAATTTCTATAGTATTATCATTTTCATTCGTCTCATGAACTATATGACCACTTGGCAGAAAATCGGGGTCTACGTCGAATCGGATGGAAAAAGAATCGTCCTGATTAATAATATCAGGTAATCGAAGAGAAGAAAAGTCAGCGTCTACACTTTGATCTCTTTCAATAGAAGGAGGGTCAATGCTAACATCTGGAAGGATTACGGTCTCTCGATCGATCTCTTCAGTACCCCTGAACAAACGAGCAACCACGGGGAAAAAGACGCCTTCTTGCGTTCTTACCTGTCCATCATTACGAATTTGTGCAGTGGTTGTGATATCTTGCCCAGGAAAAAACACTCCTCCATTCGGGGTTGGATCAATCGTTCCAGAAATAACCTGCAGATTGGGAATTTCCAAAGCGAATTCATGCTCTGCTCTATTATCGGCAACATCTGTTTCGGCGGAGGCACCCTGAACAAAGGCGATAATTTTCCATGTAGCATCTTGCTGCCATTTTTGAGCCTCACTCCATGGTACTTGAAAAATAATCTGCTCAGCAGCATCGGGATCGTTATCAAGCGTGAAGCCGTCACCCTCTGCTAGACCATTTCGAGTCTCTGTCCAAGAAGCTAACTCCAAACCGTCTGTAGAAAGCAACTTTACAGTTGCAGTAACTATCTCACCCGCTGGGATTGCTGCGGTTCCGTTTGCATCACGACCGACAACGACTTGAAGACCTAAATATGCACCCACATTTACAGTTTGAGGTCCTTCAATCGTAATGGTTAGGTCTGTCCCAACCTGGGCTTTGGTAAGTGCTGGCAAGCATAAGACGGAAAATAAGAAAAGTAATAGATTTCGGAATTTTAGCTTCATGGACGAACGCTCCAGTTCTCGGATTCAAAATCGTAAACCCGGACATTTTCGGGTTCAATTTTTATGTATAGCCACCTCGGTTGATCCGGGTGATATTTGTAGAAATAGGGAAAGTTGGATGGATTTGTCCATAGCCAAGATTTAAGATGCATATCCCAGAACCAGTAACCATCCGCCGCATCTGATCGCAGGTAGACCCAGCCCAATCTTGAATGAAAAATCCATTCTCCTCCCGTCGAATAAAAGTCTCCAAACCAGCCGGAGCTTAACCAATTGGATGCTGATAGGGGTTCGCTCTCCAGGCTAAGGGCGTTATCTATCTTAATCCTCCCATCCAATTGATAAGAAGATCCAGATTCCGTAGCCCCTTCAAGAGTAAGTGTTAGTTCTTCGGACGAAAGGGCTTTTAGATCATCAAAGTCTCCCACGACGATTCGATTTGATTCATCAACTCGAAACACTCCAACCCCATCTCCATCCACATCTAGATTCCCTGAAATAATGGACAAACTGGTAGTGGCAAGCTGGTTTGAGGAAGTTGGCGCATTTGCAATCACGGCACCCGCTTGGTATTGGTTGGATGAAACTGATATTTCAAAACTTTGTTCCTCAACACTCAAACTGGTTGGTTCAACCTCAATGGGTTCTTCGCTCTCAATCACTCCGTTGGTTATGTCCGCAAATATCTTGGTCTCTTTTCCATTTCCATCGGACAGAAGGAAGGTCACTCTCCATTCCGAAGCATCAAGATTTGCTAGATCATCTGCATCTCCAACAAGCAATTCGTAGGTTGCGGAAAGCCTAAAGGGGAATCGTCCATCCCCATCCATATCCTCATTTCCTTCAGTAATCGAAACTTCAACGGTATCTCCATCTGCATCGGAGACAAAAAGTTGCGTTAATGCTTTGTCATTTTGCCAGTCCGTTTCGGTGAGCTGAAGAGCGAAGGAATTACCAACCGGGGAATACAAATTAACACCCACAAAAGAATCTCCGGCATTGGAGATTTTATCTGCATTGGTCGTGCTCTTAAGGCTAGCCAAACTGGATGCCCCTTCTTGGATTCTGTCATATTCGGATATAATCTCCTCTTCCGTAGCCAATTGTAACTTTGCCAAACTGGATGCAAGTTCTCCGGGCAAAAGATCTGAGGTTTGCAGGTCGAGAAAAGCCTGATTAGAGGCGACGGCAATCGAAGCAAAATTCTCAAGAGCGTTCTCTTCATTGGGCATGGTAAGATCGGAATCATTGAATGCAGCCTCGAGTGCCACACCAATAAAATCCTCGCTCAATAAACTGGTGGATAAATTAGAGTCATTGACGAATGCGGCAAATCCAAGTTGCTTGGCTAGGGAAAGGGACGCTTCCCCATCTTCTGGGTAGGATGAATCGATCGAAGCAAAAGCTTCGGCTTGTTTAAGGACATTGGCTATTAAGGAGTTTGCGAGCAGTACCCCTTTGGCATCTTCATCTCCCAATCCGGCACTAGCAATCGGGTCATAATGCGTAATATCCAAGTTGTTGGAGTATCCCAGAGAGGTAGCCAGGGTTTCCATCGCTTGAGACTTGGCGATACCTGCATCCACCATTCCGTGAATTACGGTTGAAAGCGGCGAGACCACAGTGGCATTCGCATCAGCGGTGAAAACTCCCGCAAAAGATTTGTTGGTGGCGGTATCAACTCCTCCAGATACGGATATTGTTCCTTCATCGGGATCAAGAACACCATTTCCATTTGCATCCGTTGCATTGAATTCACTCTCCGAGAAGTCTAGGTAAAACGAACCATTTTCGTCCGTAAGACCGACAACCTCAAAATCGGCAGCAGATGGATTTGTGGGAATGAAAACCACGTTGGATCCATTTAGATATCCATCCACCGCCACGCCCGCAATCGTGTGTGCCGGGGATTTTACGCGAACAATCAATTCCTTATTCCCAAGATTACCGGATGAATCTGTTACGCTGAATACAACAGTGTAGTTTCCCTCAACCTCAGGGTCCACTTCATCCAAGCCATCAACTTGTAATTGGGTGGTGAGGAGTGTGTCATTATCATAGTTATCGGTGACACTGGCATAATCCGATGGAAGTTCGAATGGATCTCCGATCATCAAATCAATTTCATCAGCACCCGTGAAGTTGATTACCGGGTCGCTCATATCCTTTACCTCGACTGTGATATCTGTTTCCGTCAAGTTTCCAAAATCATCTCGAATTGATAGATTGATGACCGTGGTTCCCAGAAGATTAACATCGATTTCATATTCTTCGATTTCTACATTTGCGGTTAGGTTTCCATCCACCTCATCTACTGCATAGTAGATAAGTGCATTTTGACTCCATGAGTTGCCATAGGGCCAGTCAAGGGGGTTTTGATTTATAATTGTAAGTACTGGAGCAGCCTTATCCGTGACGATAATCTCACGAGTGAGAGGTTCGGCCTCTCCCCCCACAGAATCCATTGCGTTGAAGGTCAGCTGGTATGTGCCATACGGGGCATTCGCATTTACGCTGGCATAACCAGAGTCCACATCGATCAAGAAAACATCATTAACACTGGACGTCACCAAAAGTTCTCTAGGTGCAACTATATTTCCAAAAGTCCATGATTCGTCGGGAAAATCACTTGCTGAAACTGCCAATGGAAATGTTTCTCCCCTCTCCACCTCAATCGATTGCGCATCTTCCAAGGCTAGAGTAGGTAACGCATCAAGAAGAATTAAATTTGCATTGAAAATATTTTGTTTGAGAGTTCCCTCCCAGGTATCAATGGGTTCTCCCGTTTCATGGGATCCATCTTCCACCAAATCCATAAATGCGGTTATGCGGTAGTTTTTGCCAATGGCATTGTTTTCACTTCGAAATGCATGCGGATAGGAAGAAGGCGTTAATTGTTGATGCTTTGGATTACTCGCATCAAACACCGGCTCAGTTAGCGGATCGTAGTCCGCTTCAACAATCAGGTATATCGTACCCGCCAAGTTTTGAGGAACAAAAATGATACCTCCAATTGTGGCGGTTGGATCATCCGTAGTGGGATCCAGACCCAGTTCATATTCTTCCCGGTCCGTTAATCCATCCCTGTCCGTATCAACAAGTCCCGGATGGGTCTGCCCTATGGTTTCATTCGCGTCATCTAAGCCATCACCATCCGTATCAGCAAGTAATGGGTTGGTGACCACTCTTATCCCGGCGATCAAATTACCCGTGGTTTCATTCGCGTCATCTAAGCCATCCCCATCCGTATCACTAACAAATGGATGAGTGCCCATAGAAAATTCCACTTCATTTGTTAATGTATCTCCATCTGAATCCCCTTGCCACCAAGCAGAATTCTTTTCTGCAAGGGAATCGACATATAGATTCAGCCATTTCTCGCGATGACTTAATTTGTATCGCTCGGATGCCATAACTTCCACTTCCGCAAACAGGGTTTCTCCCCCAAGAGTCATGTTTGCTTCAAGGGTTAACAAGCCACCACCAAGAACGGGTTTTAAAATCGCCCCCTTTCCACTTTCGTCCATGATGACAAACTGGTCATTCAAAGTATAACCGGAACCAGAATGGTGAATCGTAATTCCAAATATACCACCATCATCATCCACCTGAAGAGATCCATTAAAATCGACACCCGAACCAATTAATTTGACGCTGGATCCATTGCTGTAATTAACTCCGCTGTTTTGGATTTCAATCTTTTGCACACTACCCCTACGAAGAGTGGAGATAAGGTTTAGATCCGTGGAACTCCCGATTTGAGCACTAAGAGAGGCTACCTGACTTCTATTATCATCAAAAGGCAAAGAGATTTTCCAATTAACGTCATCAGTCGATTGTAAATTTCCATTCTGATCGTAAGCAAGAGCCCGAAAAGTAAAGTTCGAATCCACACTGGTTCTGGTTAATTCGGTATATATGGGTACTTCCACGGTTTGTGAGCCATTTCCATCATTGGGCAAAATAACCAATCGGGAGGATCCATATTGAGGATAATCCACAATTCCAGACCAAGAAGAATCATCAATGTGTGCATAGAGATAATCATTCCTGAAATCTACGCCACTATAACTGGCTGAATAAGTAAGGCTAAATTTTTCCCCAGGATTGAATTGGCTACTATTCTCATCATCAACGATATGTAATTTCAACGAACCATCCTCTAGTACCTCTACTTGCACATTCGGTTTTACGGAAGTAGTATTTGACGGATCCGGCAAGATGGTAAGATCTGGGATAGTGTCAATGGTAAATCCATAACCAATACCCTCCAAAGTCTTTAGTTCATATTCGGCCTCATCGGTTGCAGATTCAGGTACACTCAACCGACGCGAAGAACGGCTCCAGATCAATTTACTTACACCAATTCCAACATCATCCGATTGCATGACCAATTCAGGCAAACCAGCTAAAAATAAAGGACGGGAAACCTGAGATTGATTGGTGTCTGGGCGGAAAGTCATTTCTTGGCCGTATTTATCTTCCATGAATACGGCGACATTGTACAGGCCGGGCGCCAAACCACTAATGGCATAAAACCCGTTTTGGTCAGTGTAGGCAGTCGTATTACGGTCGATAACCGTATGAGAAACGGTTTGCTCTCCTTCCTCGGAATCAACGGTTACTTGACTTTCCGTACCCCAATTCATTCCCGGCAGGCCATCTGTTACTGTGATCTTGCCGCCCATAGCTGGAAGATTTTTTGAGGAAAAACCGTAGTAAAAATTATCCGGTAAATCATCCGTTATGTATAAGTCGAAAAAACCTTTGCCTGGAGATGCATCGTAATCAACCAAGCCCTGAAGGCGAAAGAAGTCAGTTTCACTCTCATCAGACAAATTATCTCTTGTGGGATCAACAAGTTCGGGTATTATATAAACCGAAGGCTCTTCGGCATAGAGCCCAAACCAACGATTATCATCATCCGTATTGTTTCTTTGATCCGCACCTAATGGATCTTTGAACGTTCCATTTTTATCCAAAATAAAACCGGATAATGAATAGGTTGCGTGTGCAAAAGCTTGAGCCTCAACAAAGTCTACAATTCCATCCGCATCAATATCCGGTCTATGCGAAGAATCAAATTCCACTGTTATCGGTTGCCCCTCGATAATACGGGCGTCATTATACAAACCTCGATCTCTAACTTTGATGTCAACGATTCGATCTCCCAGCATATCGTTCAAAGTTGGAGCTACAAAATTAGCTGTTTCACCGGATGAGGTAGCGCTTGAAATTGTAAGCAATTCCCCATTTTCGAGTTCCACAGGTGAATCAATTCCATAGATAGGAGCATCATCAAGGAATAAGTTCCAGAGGGGATCCCCTATTACGATGTTATCACTAAATCCATCCAATGACCATGGTCTTTCCACGAAGCCTTGGCCCGCACCAAGAGGATTGGCAATATGATCTCGTTCGACATTGTATAAATCTGGATCATCAAAGAGAATCTCTGTGTTTACTCCCTCTTCATCGAAAACTGGAATTAAGTCTAAACGAGTACCGCTTCCGGCAACAGCCAACTCCATCGCAGCGTACATTTGTCCTCCATCCAGAACAACAATATCCTTAATTTTTCCACCTTCCATAAGTGGAACAAGCTCTGCATTCCAAGGCACCCAATCTTCGTAGGGTGTTCTGTAAGGATCATTGACCAAAGCAAAATTTGTTTTCTTTCCCTGACACACACGACTCATAAATTTGGCTTCCCTATGTAAATCTGCTGGGTAATCCCCTCCTTCTAAACACATATGAATTGGAGCATTATGCCGAACCCACCAATTATTAACTGCGGTTTCATCCGTTTCGTCTGTTGCATTAAAATCCGAATCCACTTCACCAGGGCATTGTTCAGGTGGATAAAAGCCACGTTCCATATGTCCGCATATTTGAAGTTCACCTGTTTTGGTTTCTCGCATATTCAAGCATCTCCATATTCTCCATGGATTGTTTGCGGATAAGTACAGGGGACCCGAGCCTCGGACAAATACAACCGGGTCCACATAACCCCTGCCTTCTTCCAAAACCACCACTTTTTCAATCACACCATTTCGTACTTTAGCTGTTGCCACTGCACGGTCAGATTTTCCATCTTGTATATTTTCATCAATTTCAGTTTCTGATCGACCCCGGTCCCAAATTTCGATCCATACATCCATGTGTCTGGGTGGAGGATTAGGGTTATTGGGCACAATCGTAGATAACCGACCACCGAGTCTTAATTCCAAACTCGCATTTTTTTCTGGATTTTCCAGTCCTGTAAATTCAAGGGATGCTTCCGGTATATTGGTTGGATCAATATTAAAATAGCCCCGCCCCGGACGAGCGATGGTAATAGAAACAATCTCTCCGTTAACCATTTCTACGTCAGCTCTAGCCCCGTATCCACCTCCTCCGGCAATAATGACTTCTGGTTGATATGTATAGCCCTCCCCTGGATCAACAATGTTAAAATCAATGATTCCTCCATTTGCATCCACTGTATTTACTCTTATTTCAGCTGCCCGAAAGACAGGGGGTATAGGTAAACTATTGTCTAATTTTGCTTCAGCCATATAAGTTGTGAAATCTGCGGCTCTCATTCCTCCCCCAATCAAAATGACTTCCACTGGATGGGAATATCCAAAACCCGCATTGGAAATACTTACATGCGACATGGTTTTGTTAAACTCCAGTTCCACATCTCTGGGTTCGTAAAGATTTTCATCATCTAGATCCGGATTCCAGTCTTGGAACATGACCCCGCTATTTCCAAGGTCAATATTATTTGCCAGATCAAAGTCATCTACAAGTTCTACATTATGTTCATATGGATTAAAAGTTAGGTTGCCATCTCTATCCCTACCCCAATGTTCTTCTATGCTTGTTGTAATTTGTTGTAGCGATGTACTTCCGTCGAATTCCTTATTATAAACCAATCTGGTTTGTTCCGGTCGAAAACCTTTTCCACTGATTCGAACTATATCGCTAAAGTTGGTGTCCTCCATAAGCCCCATTCCTGGATTATGAATCACCGCTGATTCATTAAGGTCGAGAAAGAACAAGGCATAACCACTTGCGTGATCCGTTCCGCTGGGTGCCTCCTCTACATGAAATTGGGGGACAGCGTTATATCCAAACAAGCCTACAGGCGTTCCAAAATTTTCTTCAGGAGATGGAAAGCTTCCATTGCCGTTGACCACATATTCGACATATCGGCGAGTAATATTTCGATCATTGGGTAATAAAAGCAAATTCCCTGTACCTGTATCCTTAGTCCACAAAATACGATCCACTGATGTGGCATTTAATTCCGCCAACCCAAATCCTTCTTCGAAGATACGCCAGCCATCACCATAAATTGAATCATGATAAACCATAATTAACGATTCATCTTCATCAAAAGCAAGAGAGCCATGATTGGGCTCATCCGTTGAGACATATTCCGCAAGCTGATCAGTTGTGTTGGCATCAGAACCATAGGAGAACACCACTTCTGGGATTTCCTTGTAACCTTCTCCAATATCGGAAATAGTGATGGTGGAAATGGAATCCACTACCGCCTCCAAAAGGGGTATTTGCTCCCTGCCCTTCCTTAATTCGTAGAGAAAATTGATTTCGTCAGATGTCAATGGGCGATCGTAAATATAAAAATCATCCATCCATCCAGTAAATGAATTTGTGGCATTTGCTTCGCTGGTTTCGTGGCGACCGATCGCCATAAAATTGACATTCTCCACATCGGAAAAGAAGGCTCGGCGGGCACCGGCACCATCGGCATATTCCAAGCTTTGTGAAAGTTGACCATCAATCCAGAATTCGGATTTTGCCTGATCCACCACCAATACCACATGATGCCAATCTTGCATGGTTGGGGAACCGTTATGGGTAACCGTTTTATCGGCGGTAGTATAAAACCTGGCAACTTCCGCACCATCATTAACGACATGCAATTGCATGACTCCTATATCACGAACCATGATTCGGAAGAAAGATTGGTTGTCATCGGTGTTGGATGCAGAGAAAACCGTCATGTCCTCGTCCAGAAATTCCGGACATATCCAAAAACTTATGGTTCCCTCATTAAGCCCGGCAAATGACCTAACATTATCACTCAAATCAATGTAGCTATCATTATTATCCCAATATAGAGAGCGGCCATGATTGTCACCATTTGTAGAATCTCCCAGTTTTCCATCGTTTACACGTGGACGTTCTGTGGACATTCCGGGATCAGTGCTTGGGTCAGACATAGCAAAATCGGGTCCAATTGGGGCTGCATGAAAGCGGTTTCCGGAAACATCCAGAAATAAGCGACCCGCAAGATGTTTAACCTGCGATTCGGTAAAACCTTCAGAATAAATTCTTACTTCATCCAACAAACCCTCCATATCGCTGGTATTAAAGTGAAGGTTGCTCAAAGCTACTCCTCCATAGGATTTAACTTGTCCATCCACATACAATTGACCGTTGTTTGCACTCTCCGCAACGATTGCCAAGTGGGTCCATTGGTAACTTGGGCTTAAGCATTGAATAAAAGCATCGCCAAACTGGACGGAGTTGTTTCCATCATGATATGTGATATCAGACCCTCCGAAACTAAGCTTCCCGGTAGCGGGGATAAGCCACGCGGAAAATGTATAGGGATAGGCTGCTGGCAAAGTCGCATTGAAGTCGATGGTCGATCCATCTAATTTCAGTGCCCTTCCAAGAACACCCCAAACGGAAACATTTTCGTCAGAAAGATCTCCCATTTCCGCAACTGTAATATTAACGGAGCCTTGCCCATCCGTTATCGTCGTTCCATTCGCCTCATCAAAACTCCAATAGTGATCAAGTTTCGAGATGACGGGATTATTCCATGCAGGCGATGGCTGAAAGCGAGATTGGGTGGCATCATCAAAAAGAGACTCGTGTATATCAAAGCTCCATTGGGCAAACGGATCCAAGGGATAATGCATGATGGCCATGGTTCCATTGGGCTCGTGGTTGACTCCTTGGTCATAAATGACTATCTGTCTTTGTCCGGCTTGGTTTTTGGGGATTTCAACTGTGGCGTTGCTTTCCAAACCAGTTCCCCATACCAAAATAGTTGGGATTGGATCGTTATTGCCTCGGGTCTCCCAAATTCCACCCATAAAACTTTCGGAATTAACGGGTGAAATTGTACCCACGCCATCCACTTCGACGACAATGGATGCATTGGTATCGGAATAATCCTCCCAAAAACTGGTGCGATGAACATAGCCTTTGGGTGCGTTTTCGCGATCATATCCTTTCCCCCCAAAACTAATGTACAAACCATATTCATCTTTTTCCCTAGGCCTTAGTCGCACACCTGTTAAATTCGTGTCATTCAGAATGCTTTTCGCAAAAGGCCTGCCAACAACCAGTGGGTTTGCCGGGTCTCCTATCAAGCCCGCTTGATAATCGGCAATGGTTCCAATCTCATGTGATAAGTAGTTGGCGAATGCACTACCACCACTAAGGCCTACCTCAGGCGGGCTTGTATAATTTTCGCCTGGGCTATCGACTCGTGGAGCAACCAGCATTTTGAGACTCACGGTTGGCATTTCGTGCTCCGGATGTGTGAGAAAGGATAAGGGAAAGTCCTTGGTTGTGGCGTCAAAATGGAAGCGATGAACCTCACCTCGACGGAAAATTAAATCTGGCGAAGGGTTCCCATCAATCAAGTAATGAAAGGCTTCATTGTAAGCGTTTGGCAGAAATGTGCCGGAAGGGGTACCCGCCAAGCTAACGGTATGCTCGATAAGAGGAGCCGACTGGACGACTACACGAGCTCCCTGTATACCACCTTTACCTGTTCGAACAGTTCCTGAGATAATCGATTTGTCGGTTGAATGATAATCACCCACTTGAATAACGATATTTTTAGACGCAATGCCACCCTTCAGGTCCGATACTACAAGTCGCACAACATATTCTCCTGCCTTATCGAATGATTTGATGAAGGTGGATTTGTTCAGTACGCGATTGTCGGTTTGGGGTATTTCGTTTACGTACCATGAAAAGGCATAATCCGTGACGTTACCCTCTACATTACGGGCATTTATTTTCACATATTCTCCCATTTGCGGAGTGCGCGTATTTGCATCCACGACGATTCTGGGTGCACTGGCATCTCCTGATTCGACTGTCCCCACATTCACCGCCACATTTAAATATTCCATCGGATAATTACCACCCTTTGAAATTGTGGTAATATGAACATCTGATTCATAGTCGGAATAAGTAAATCCAGGCATTAGAAAAGCATCCGTTTGATCTCTTGGCGTATGCATGGTCGTATCGATAATAAAGTTCTCGATCGCAAAACCATAAAGAGCTTGAGTCCTATCACTGCCCAAGCTAATCAAAAGACCATTTTCACTGGCGTTATACCTGTACTCGAGCCAGTAGGCACCTAAATTATAAGGCATGTTATATTTATGACCTTCATATGAACGGACTCCGTGGGAAGATGCCGGAACGGAAATTCCCCGAAGTCCTCTGGGTTGGCCGGAACCAAATTCTCTCAGAGTCGCAGTAATGTTGGACTCCGTACCGGCTGGAACCTGAATCCAGCCTGGATCTAACCCAAGTAATGGGCTTCCATCTGTATCAAGAACATACAATTTGGGCTCTTCGGCGTATCCAATGCCTCCGCTGGTAAGTTCAATTTTTCCTTCATTGAACTTCAAAATTCCGGCAGCCCCCTCTCCCGTTCCGTTAATTTCTAAAGTAAAGGTATCAATTCCCCTACCACCAAGGAAAGAATGTTTTTCTTCAGGGAGATTGAGAATGAAATCCTGGCCCTCAACCAGCGAAAGGGGTGCTGCCCCATAATCATGTCGATAAATACGAAATGTGTTTTCCGGAAGTTTATCATTTTCGGTATCCTTAAAAATACTCGTTTCCACATCAGAGGAATCAGTAAACCTGGTAACGTCTGCTCCTTGATCGTCCCCAATTACCAGCCCAAAATGGTTTCTTAGTTTAGTCCCTACTTTTCCGGGGACCATAATGTCTCCTCCGTTTTCGATTCCTGACTTACCCATAACCGAATAGGGGTTTGCATACTCTGCCTTGATCACCTCATCACTGTTGGGTTTTTCGCTAAGAGTGTTTATTGTATTGGCATGGAATAAACCAAAATTATGACCAAGCTCATGGGCAATTACACTGCTGCTAACCTTTCCTCCGCTTGCTGGAACATGCGAATCCCTACCTCCAATGAAACCTTTTCCCGCATCTCCGTAACTTGTAATCACCACACATGAGACCAAAACATATTCATACTTAGGCGTCAGCTCTGTGGTAAGCGTACCATTGACCAGCACTTCCGGAGTCGAGTAATAATATGCACCAGAATCCAGAATCTTTATCGAAGCAATCGTACCATCAATATTCATAATCGCTTCGGCTTGGGCAGGTGAAAAATTTGGGTGAATCAAACCTCCCTGAGAATTTCCTCCGGAAAAGGAAATTATTGGAGCCTTTGTAAATACCTGATCATAAGTCGGATCAATATCTACGGAAGAAACCCCATAAAAAGCTCGGCCAGAAAAATTCCAATCATCTCCTTCTGCACTAGCAGCGGCACGTGCTGATACTGAAATAAGACCCAGTTCTTCATTTACAAGATCTGGATTAGTTGCATTAGAAACAAAAGATCCGGTGGTGTCATAAAGGTTGGGGTTTCCACCTCCTCGTACAATTTGATATTTGTTAAGAGACATGGTAACCGTAGGAGCGATAACGGGCTCGAGATGAAAAGTGCCGTCGGAATTTCTCAAGTAAAATTTCTTAACCGATTGCATGGCAGCATGAAGGTTTTCGGGAGTAACAGGCTCAAAGCTTTCCTTTTGCATCTCAGGAAATAAGACATTTCCAAATTGATCAACCAATGGAGCGGAAGAGCCATTATAATTAAAACCTTCATCTTGAAATCTCGCGGGAATAACCAGTACTTTTTTAAAGCCATCTACTTTCACGGAAAGATTTGCAGGTTCGGGGACACTGTCGTACTCGATAATGAAGGGTAGCCGATAGGTTTCGTTTAAATCAGACCAATTACCATCTAAGTCTTCCCAGTCAATTGCTGCAAAATCTCGATCTCCGTTGGAGGGCTCTACGCCACCTTGCCAATTTGTAAAGCCACTCGAAACATCTTTTCCCTCGGCTATCCATTTCCAATCTCCTTCACTTGCGCCAATATCGAGGTCAAGGTCTGACATTGTTCTGTCATCATCATTCCAAATACTTCCATTTTGATCTTCGTTGTCGGTGGCCCCAATCCATGCACTACTAATTCGCTCTCCACCCGGACCAAAACCCGTCAAGACATTTTCATCCTGTAAAATATTCCATATGATGCGATTTTCATCGATAGATCCAATTGAAACTAAAGTGCCGTTTCTTTCGTTGGCCGATTGAACGGCTTCTGTCCATGTGGAGAGGGTTGTATTCAAATCATACCTATGTTCGATGTAATCGGAAAAACCATTACTGCCAGCAATGCTTGGGTAGCGAATGGTATGGCTTATCAATCCTGAGCGTCTTTCGGCTCTTGTAATTTCTTCGATCATGAATCTTTTTTCGTAATCATGCTCGAAATCAATTTTCTGATCGCCCAGAGCCAAGAAATCATTTCCTTGTTTATTTGAAACAACTCGGTAAGGTTCTTCAGACATTGCAAAGTCTTCTCCCAATGAAATACCCCAGACGGCTAATCCCTTTTTTGTGGGAACTCCTAGTCTCTTTCCGTAAACCCATGCTCTTTTCTTTTGGCCGTTAGCAAAAGTAGCCCACCTCTTGATATATCCCATTGGATGTTGCGGATCGAAACAAACATGAACAACTTCAAGATCAACAAAAGCCTGCTCCCAGGATTCGAGGTTATCTCGAATGGGTTTTGGTAGTTTGACCCCATACACTTCATCAATCGCTAATCTCAATGCCGTTTTGGGATCCCCGCGAATTATTTTGGACAGTACGCCCGCGCGCGTACGCGAGAGTGATAGACCATTATTAAAAAAAGTTCTGAGATATCGAGGTGTGTGTATTGTGCTATTTTTAGTAAGTTCATGATCTAAGGTTTTGAACTCTTCTAACCAATTTTCGAATTTGGCAAAAACGGGATCATTTGAAAGATCTTTGTACTCGAGTGCTTCACACCATTCATCATTACCTTGCGGAACAGGTGAAGGAGTTTGGTTAATAACTAAATTTTCTATTGAAACTTTGGAGCTTTCGTCGAGTTTATCAGTAAGTTCAAAGGTTTCCGATAATTCAAATTTTGTAGATGAAACAATACTTCTGTTTTTGGTCGTTAAGCCTATGTAAAAAATAGTCGATATGGCAATGAATGCCATCAGTGTCCAAAGAAATCTTCTATCTGAGAAATGAATGATTTTCTTTGGATTTTTCATTATTACTAGAGGGGGTATCAGCAAGTGAAGTTTGCAAGAAATATACAAACCCCAAGATTCAAGTTCTTAATAATAAAACGCACCTCCATTTCGAACCCTGTCAGATCAAAGTTAATTCTATTATAGAGGTTCAATAGGATGTGGTATTTTTCTTTTTCTTCTTTGTTCAGAACTTGAGGGCTGTTAGGGGGCGAGTAGAATCTAAGTCAAAGTTTAAATTTGGGCAAAATATTTATTGATATATTTTTATCATTTAAAAACTTATATCACTTGTTATCTATAACTTACGAAATTTTTTAACTTGCTTGGAAAATCTCCATCAAACTCCCATCTCTTAAATTTATTCACCAATATTAGATCCGCCTTTAAAATTTCTACGGATTGTTCCTTGTGGGGTCATGATGACAGGGTCTTTAAAAATAGATTGTGGTCCGATATTTTGAATAATTTCCCGTACTGGCGAGCCTCCACGTGATACGATACTAGCACTTACGAAAATCAAGAGGTTCTTTTTTTGATAACTCTCTGCGGATGATTGGAATAACCTGCCAATTAATGGAATGTTGCCAAGTACAGGCACTTTATCGTTTACAGTCTTCACTTCCTCTCTGGTTAGTCCACCAATAATCACTGTAGCACCATCAAAGATGGTTACCTGGGTATCAACCTTACGGACTGAAAATATAGGCATCAAGATACCAGATGGTTGAATAATCATCGGAGGAGCGCCTACCTGTGAAGTTCCAATCATAGCGGAGTTTCCCCCGTATTCAATAAATCCATCAAACTCCGTAACCTTTGGGTTTAATCTCAGGTTAATCGAGTTGTACTTTTCGATTGTGGGTTCCACGACTAGAACAACACCCACTTCACGAAAACCTGGCTGCTCATCTTCCGGGGCAACCGTATCGAAAGTGGGAACGGCAGACTGGAGTTGAATGGCTCCACCCAAACCGGCTGCACCCTGGTTCCCTGCTCCGCCGCCGCCAACAACAGGTGCGGGTGCAGGTTCATAGTCAGTTGGATAAATAAACTCTTGGGCTATAGTAATGGTGGCTTCTTGTCCATCCATCACAGTGACTCGAGGTGCGCTCAATAAATCCGTTCCTTGCTTTCTCCTCAGGGCATTGATCAAAACACTTGCTTGGCGAGAGCCCACAACCAAACCCGTGCCGGAGTAATCAGGGGACACATTGCCGAAAGTCGAATTTACCAATGGGTTCACCCCCGCACCAATTGCGATCTTTCCAGGAAGCTGAGGAACCAAGTTGGGTATGGACATTGAAGCTTCTGGGTCGTCGGGTACACTTATCACTGTATCTCTCGATGCCCCAGTGGGGGAGTGTGCTCCCGCAAGTGTTCGCGTGCTTCCTGTTAAGTTATAAGGAAAACGAATTACGGCTTTTCCATCTGGACCAATTGATGGGTTTCCGTTTTGATCGCGCAAAAGGTATGGTTCCCCCCAGCCCATCGTCCAGTCAAAACTAAGCTCATCGAGGGCACCTTCCTGGACTTCTAGAAATTTGGTCTCAATCTCAACTTGTCGGCTAGAATCTTGGTCTAGTTTTGCCAGAATTCTTTCAATGAGGTCAAGATACCTACGCTCATGAGTTACGATCATCTGGAAACCATCGAAAACAAACTTATGTCCTTTTGTGTCATCAAATGGAATGCCGGCTCCTTCAAGAAATTGCTTTATCTTAATGCCGGTATCATCTCCGCCGCCGCCGCCGCCGCCGCCAGGAGCAGCAAAGGGATCAGCCGCAGGTCCGCCCATTCCTCCCGTTGAGCCACCTGTCATCCGATTAATTGTTCCTTGGGTGACTTCATAGAATTCCGTTTCCATGGGTCGCCCCTTAAAGGTGCCGCCTGTTTTTGTAATGACAACCGCATCTGGTCTTACATCAAATGTCCAATCTATTGATTCCGTTATGAATTGAATCATACTTCGGATTGTCATCGCATTTAGAGTAATGGTTACCTGCGGTTTTTCTTCGCCCAATACAATGATGTTAAGACCTTTTTTGGTTGGGTCTCCCTCGGTAAGATCAAATTGCTTGGCAAGGCGCATAAGTTCAGCTGCGACTTCCTCGAGCGGAGTCGAGAAAAATTGCACTCCCGGAATCTGAATGATGGATAATTTTTCCTCGAGCTGATTAGGGCCTTCTTGCACTTCCTGAACTTCTTCAACCTCGCGCTCGAAAACCTTTGGACGTTCCCATTCTCTTTCGATTTCTTCAAGCATTTCTTGGCGTGTTTTTAAATAGCCTAGATAGCTTTCCTGCTCCTTCATGATGGAAATTCTTCTAAGCATTTCCTTGGCTTCATAGTTTTCAGAAAATCTAGTCTCGATTACACGATAGGTTTCGGTCGCTCCAGTTAGGTCTCCATTGATAAATTGTACTTTTGCCCTCATGAGCAATTCCCCCAACTCGCCTTGTTCCTCTTTCCATGCTGGGTTGTATTCGGATATATCGCGTTGATAGGGATCCTTTTTATCTTCAGATAAGCGTTCTTCGGCTTTGTCTGCCAACTTTAGTTCTTGATCAACTGCCTTTGGTCCAAAAGTTTCACGGAGACCGGGGCGCCCAAAGGTCAATGTATCGCCTTGAATATCTCTATCCTGGTAAAACGACGTGCGAAATTCATCCAGGTTTTTTTTCGCCTTATCCCAATCTTTTTGTTCACGAGCGTCTTCGGCTTTGGATAGAAAAATTCGATTTTTCACCAGAGCAGCCTCAAGGATAATAGGCCATGTTAGAGTATTGGGAGAAAGGTAATTTTTGATTTTGAATAATATCTCATCCGCTTTTTCGTAATTCTTCTTTTTAATTTCATCTTTTGCTTCTAAAAGCAGATTCTCAGCAAGCTGGGCTTGTTCTTGGTTTTTTTCCTGAGCTTTTTGAATTTCCGCATCAAAATCGATTTCCTGACCAACGCCCATCGTGTCAGTTTCGGCTTTTCTTCTAGATTCCTCGATTTCCTTATATTCTACAACCAACTTTTGAACTTCCGTCACCTTGCCCTTGAGCATCGCTTCACCCATTTGATACCAGAGAACTTGTTGTTTGGCCTTGAAAAGATCGCTTATCAGGGCAATGGTTGAAGTGTTTGCCGGTAAGTTTGCAAAGGCTTCTTCAATCGAAACCATGGCTTCTTCATACTTTCCGTTAGCACTTTCATTTCTTGCCTTAAGCAAAAGCCTTTCCGCCTGTCTAGATGAAAGAATAATCTTGGATCTCTCTTCAGACATAAGTTTTTCGAGATCCGGCTTAGAATCATCTTCGGGCAACCCAGCTTTTGCGCGAATTTCCTCTAAGTCCTTTTTGGCTTTATCCAATTCCTCCACCAATCTCCCAACTAGGGAGGAGTCACTTGGTCCGGATGCATTGGCAACTACATCTCTCTGGATTTTCCTTTCGCTAAGATCAAGAGCTACGTTCTCCCTGTATTTCTCAAGTAAGCGACTGGCGAGTGAATAATTTTTATCCCTCATTGCCTGATTGGCCCGATCAAAATAAAGCTTGGTTTCTTCCTTGCGGATTTGGCGAAGATAAAACTTTGTTTCCTCAGTCTCGTTTATTTGGCTTAAAGCCTCTGAAGCTAGCTCTTGAGCTTTTTCTAAATCACCAGAATTGGAAAGATTTCTGATTTCCTGCAGAAGAGATATCAAGTTAGTCTGAGCACCCAGATTTAGGGAAGACGAATCGCTTGAGTCGGAGCTGTGAGTAATAGAGGGAGGGGAAGATTGGCGGGGAAGTTCGACCGTTGGCAGTTGGGCTTGGATTTCTGCGAATGAGCATCCCAAAAGAGACAGGACAAGCATTCGGGAATAGATCCGAACATTACGCTTTAGGTGACTCGGTGACATCAAGGATTGGGGGCAAATTTTGATAACTTTACAAAAGAACGATTTCATCGAATACTGAGCAATCGTCAACCTCGAAAACTAGCATTTCTTGGTTAGCAAGTGTTTTGAGGAGAAAACCAGAACCAAAAAGGCTAATTTTTAATTTTTTAGAACTCAGAAATGGTCAACGGAACTCTTTGGGGTTCTTGCCCGGGCAACCCCGTTTTATCTACCAGAACGGTTCGTTTTTCAGTATTTATATCGATAATTTTATATTGCCTACCCTCGTGCATAAGGATTGAGCCGGGTGACTTTTGGTTGATGATAAATTCTCTGGATGGAACATCGTCGATTTGAAACTTTAGTGTGATTTCGAAGTCGCCCACAAAAACTTCTTTCATAAGACTATTAATTTCAAATGCCTTTCCCCCTAATTCATGATCTTTTAACAAGGCTCTGCCTACCGTTTTAAGTGAGCCATCTTGAAGTTTTATTTGTTGAACCGTGAAAAATTCGACTGTCAATTTGCTACTATTTTCGTCAGGAGTCGATTTGATCAAGCTTGGTTGACCTGGGCTCCTATTTAAATTCTTTTTATATGGAACGCCCACTTCGATACGATTGACAATGTTCTGACCTGACCCGGGAAACTTTTCAACTTCGGTATCCTCAAAATAAGGGGTTTGGCCTATCCAGCTACTAAGTCTTAGGGGGTATGGGGTTTGCGTAAAAGATAATAATTCCAGCCCGAATGGTTCCTCTTTCACAACTATTTTCTTTTCGGGCAGCTTGGTCGACAGTTTACCGTTTACTAAATATATTATTGGAGGAGTAAATGTATCATAGATGGAAGAATTTAAATCGGTTGATGCCTTAGACCATTTAATTCTGTCACTACGATTAGAGTCCACATTTTCTAAGGTTTTAACTTGATATGTAGAGATTGCTGCGTCATCCCAGTTTAGAGAGGTCTCGGGTGCGGAAAGCGTATATTCCGAACTTCCGGAAATCGTTGAAATTTCTTGGTAAGGAATAGAGATGGTATTTCTGTTTTTTTCGAGGCCAAATACATTTCTTTTGGTATTCCAATTTTCGGAAATTTCATAATCTTGATTGCGAGGAACTCGACCTTGGATAATTTTTCCATCCTTTTTGAGAACTTCTACTTCAGTTCTTCTGGGGAATAACACTTTTTGAACCGTAAGGGTAAATTCCTCATCTTCTACAAAAACGGTTACTCGGTCACCCGGCATCAAATTCTGATTGAATGCAAATTTAAACTTCAGTTCATTACCCACTTGCTCAACATCGAAAGGTGCAGCTGCTCTGAAACCGGTTGGCTCTTCCGTGCTTACTTCTTGGGTAGTCGTTAACAAGAACAGAAAGGAAATAAATAAAAGGATTATACCAAAAACAATTTTCTCGTAGTGTGAATGCAGAAATTTCATTTCTTTTCGAAGGCTTTCCTTGCAAGTGGTATCATCTCGGGGTTAGCTGCATTCTTAAGAAATTTTTCGAATATTTCGTAATCCCCCCGCTCAATTAAAAATTCATTATTCAGCAAACTTTCCAAGCCTTTTTTGCCGCTTGTAACGTATTCAATCAGAACGGTAAACTCAGAGATTACATCCGTAACTATGGGTAATGGACTATCTGAGTCTGGCGGGGCATCCATTTCGAAACCTGGTAATGTGGGCGTGAAGCCACTTACCTGATTGGGTTCTTCAGAAATTCTTTTGACGGCAAGATTTCGAAGCAAAAAAGGAGGTCTTAGTTGATTAAGGAATCTCCGAGCATGTGATGTATGTGATTTAAACTTCAATTCAAATGCATAACTGGAAACATTCAATTTACTACGCAGTAAGTAGGGGGAGGATCTAGTTAAATTAAGTTCTGATTCCCTAATGTTTTTCTTGTCAACCTTACCCACAGGCTCACGTTTGACTTCAAAGAGCTCGATGGGATGTTTCTCCTCCGATGATGAACACAAATATCCAATCAATTCCTTTATGATTTTTCCCTGGATTCCAAGAAGCTTTGCCTCTTCTTCGGTAAAACTCGGCCAAAAGCCGTCATAACTTGAGAAACCAAATCCATATTCAGCTTTTGGGGTACTTTCTCCAAGTCCGAATCCAACATTTTGGGATGATTTAACCGGCATAACCACAAAGGAAGAAGTGCATTGGTTTCTTAAGCTGGTAAAAAGTTTTATAATGTCTGCATTAACTCCCTCTGGTGAGCGTTTTTTCCAATTTATAAAGATATTTTCGTTTTCATTTAGAACATCATTCCAAAAAACCCTCTGAGACTTTTCCAAATCAGCCATTTTTTGGAGATCCTTCAAGGCCAAGGCCGAATCTCTTTCTAATGAAAAGAAATTAGAAGAATCTGCTCGAAAGCCTTCCATGGTGCGATGGAGTTTTTTTATTTCTTCCTGCAGATCCTCACATTCCGAAGACATACTAGAATTAAGATAGAAAGTGCCACCAAAGATGGTTGCTGAAACAAAGGCCACAATAAGCAGTAATTTATTTTGTCTGAGAACCGTCATGCTTAAAAATCGAGCAATGCTTCGTACTCGAAGTGGGTAAAATGTCGATTAAACAAATCTCCTTTACCCTCAATGCTGAAAATCTTTTTAGTTACTTTGCCAACATAAGGAATTTGCTCAATATTCTTGGTTAGTGCAGCTTGTTTGCGACTATTCGCATCAATTAACCTTTCCCTTTTGTCCGCTTGCTCATCAGTTGTTTCGGCATCAAGGCGAACCAAATATCTTCCAGATAAGTTTAGGGCATAGGAGCCTCTACTAGATAGATCGTTGGTTCGAGACGAAGATTTGGTTTCTTCGACCAATGAAATTTTCAAGTCATCATACCAACTATCTTCAACCCCTTGTTTCGAAAAAATGCTCTGCAACTCATTGAGTAAATGGTAAAGATGCCAACAGTTCGTGGTGTTATGAAGGAATGCTTCGTTCTTAGAAAAAATCTGATTATTCAACCATTTGACGAATTCGTACTGAGTTAGCTTGCTTTTCTTTGCTTCGATCGATGCTTCAACTCCATCAAGTTCGTCAATCACCTCTCTTTTAGAAGACTCGAGGTTTTCCAATAAACTCAATTTTTGCAAGTAAAACGGAAGAGGGGTCAAAGAAAGTAATACGAGCGAAGCATACACAAACGGGAGTTTCTTTTTTATTCCAAGTTGTGAAATCTTCGATGAGGGTAAAAGATTTATGGCTTGATCTGAAAGTGATTGAGAATGCGAACCTTCATAGGATGAAAAAGCCAAACCTATTGGTTCGCTAAGCATAAAGGGCAAAAGGTTTTGCATTTCCCCAGATACACTCTCTGAGAAATGCAAGGCTCGCATTGGATCAAAATAGTCAATATCTATTTGTTGGGTTTGACTTATGTACTCCGGAAGATTGCTGAGTAATGACCCCCTACCCGTTAAATAAATTTTTTGAGGTGCCCTACCCTTCTTTACACGCTTATATGTGACGATGGAGCGCGTTATTTCTTGGCTTACTCGCCCGAGAAATTGTTTGGTGCAGTTTTCTATTACTTGAACGGATGGATCATCTTGAGAAAAGGTTACTTCTCCGGAAAAATAACTTTTCTTGATTTCTTCGGCTTTTTCGAAAGTAACGCCGAGATTATCGGCAATGTTTTGCGTTAGGACATTTCCACCAATGGAAATATTCCTTATAAGAAAGCCCGTCGGGTTTACGAAGAGGAGATTCGTTGATTTTGCACCCAGATTAATCACCAGTCTCTCGGTTGTTTCGTCTAATTCTTCGGGGACAGAAACTTTAATCGCATTAAAGTCTAAAACTGGAGCAGGCGTTATCTGTATTGGGTTCAAACCTAGTTTGACCACTTTCTCACAAAAAGATTCAGCTACTTCTGGCTTAACGGCAAAAGATAAAATCTCCTGCTCGACTCCATCGTCATCGATAATTTGATAGTCCCATATGAGTTCCGCTAGAGGAAAGGGCATTTTTTGGGAAAGTTCGAACGCGACAATTTTATCTTGTTTCTCCTTTTCGACTTTAGGAACTCTGATTGTTTTCGTCAAAAGAAGGCTTCCTGGAAAAATAAATCTGGCGTCTCCTTTGAATTTTAATTTTCCACAAATTAACTCTATACCTGCAAGCACCTGATCTAACCAAAGGTCCTCTTTTGAGAAATCGTAGGATAGTGTTTGCATTTCAACACCTTCCAAAGTGAGGGCCCCTTGGTTGGATGTGTAGAGGCTACCGGAAATGTGAGAATTTCCGCAATTAATTACAATTTCCTTACATTTGCCCACTTGCTGGATATACTTGTTTAAATGCTATCTACTTTCTGTTAAGATTGGTATTCCTGTTGCATCCAAGTAATTGGCGCTAACTTTATAAGCTGGAACGAGAATACCTTCATTTTTGGAGCTATTGTTGACAGCTTGTTCCAAAAACTTCCCAAGAATATTTTCATCCCTGTATTTTTCAAACGCTATATCGTTCGACATTTCTAACTTTAAACCTTCTGCAGAAATTTGAACTGCATATCCCACCAGATTGACGTAACTGCCAAGAAAGCCGTCGCGTTCAGCAATCAAACTCGGAAACAAAAAGTGGGCGTTTTTTGTAGCACGATCCACCTTAACGCAATTGAAGGTAATTTCAGAACTGTAATATTGATAAAATTGTGAGTCGGGTAATTTTTGAGCTCGAAAGAGCTTCTTGTTATACTCATTAGCAAAACATAAATAAACTTTCACCTTTAGGTTATTTATAAACTCCGGATTGTAAGCATCAGATATGGAGGTTGGTCGACTATTGCCACTGCTTGTCATTCTCGGATGAGAAACAAGATTAAACGGAACCGTTACTCTTAGCCACATATCAGATTCCTTGACGACCGTTACCTTGTTCGCTAATTTTGCGACTTCATCGTCTGCCGCAGTGACAAAGAGGATACTTGTGAGAAAAAGGGTTATAATTACACTTGGGGCAAATATACTATTCATAATCTTAACTTTTGGGTTTGGGGAACTACTATCAATTCTCTACTTGAAGCATTTTAACAAGCTTAAATTGTATGAACTACAAGATATCATGTCTGGTTTTCATTAGAAATCCTGAGGGTAAGATTTTGCTTTTAAATCGAAAGCGTGAACCAAACAAGGGTTTTTGGAGCCCCCCGGGAGGCAAACTTAATATGCTTGTTGGTGAATCTCCTGTTGAATGCGCCAGACGAGAAACCATGGAGGAAACCAATCTATTATTACGGGATGAGGACATTCAGTTTTTTGCTTATGTATCTGAAAAAGAATATTTCGGTACCGGAAATTGGCTTATGTTTCTTTTTGATAGTCGCGTAACGCTAGATGAATTACCAAATGATATAAGTGAGGGCACTTTTGCTTTTTTTGGGCGTGATGAAATTGATAATCTCAAAATCCCTCCTACGGATCATCAATTGGTATGGCCGCTATATGACAAGAAAGACGATGGTTTTTGGGGTGTTCGAGCTGATTTTTCAAAACCAGAGCATAAAATTAAGGTTGAAGCATCTCCCAATAAAGGAGATAATGCCTAGCTTTTAATTTGTTTATGGAAGGCTTACATCATGACACCATGGTCGATGACCAAGAAGAACCCAATACCCCCATTGAAAATACGGATTCTAATGGTAGTCAAAACGATAGCGAAGAGGACTTTTCTAAATCTCCCATCAACGCACAACTAAGCAAGGAAGATAAGGTCGCTCTCTACGACCAGATGGTGCGTATCAGAAGATTCGAAGAAAGATCACTGCGTGCATACCAACAGGGACACATTGGCGGTTTTTTACATTTATACATAGGGCAGGAGGCTGTTGCTGTGGGTGCCGTTTCCGTTATGAGCGAAAATGATCATGTGATTACCGCCTACAGAGATCATGGCCATGCCCTTGCCGTTGGCATGAATATGGATGAATGTATGGCTGAGCTTTTCGGTAAAAAAACGGGTTGCTCCAAAGGTAAGGGCGGTTCTATGCATTTCTTTGCTCCCGATAAAAACTTCTGGGGTGGACATGGAATTGTTGGAGGACAAACTCCCTTGGGGCTTGGTATGGCTTATGCGCTTAAATACCAAAAGGTAAAGGGTGCGTGTCTTTGCTTTATGGGGGATGGAGCCACAAACCAAGGTGCCTTCTACGAGTCCCTCAACTTGGCTTCATTGTGGGATCTACCGATAATTTATATTATAGAAAACAACGGATACTCAATGGGGACCTCTGAATCAAGACACTCTGCTGGTGAACCACTGGCAAGGAGAGCTGATGCCTTTGACATAGATTGGTCTGTTTCGGATGGACATGATCTCTACGAAGTAAGGCAAACCATTAATGATGCTCTGGACAAAGCACATACTAACTCAAAACCTTCGGTCTTGGAAATAGTGACCTACAGATACAGAGGTCATTCGGTTGCCGACCCCGACCAAACTTACCGAAGTAAGGAAGAGATCGAAGAGTACAAAAAAAATAAAGATCCCATTAATCTATTTATGAACAAAATCTTGCAAGATGGTTCACTTTCTGAGGAAAAAGCTTCTGAAATCGACCGCCTTGCCAAAGAGGAAGCGAATGCCTCTGCTGAATTTGCTTCAGCGAGCCCATTTCCTGAGCCCAATGAATTAATGGACGACATTTACTGGGAAACAGATAAGGGTGAGCCTGCTGACAATGGATCAACTATGTTTTTCGAAACTCCATAACTTAATAGAATGGCAACCATTACCTACAGAGAAGCCCTGAACCAAGCTTTATCAGAAGAGATTGCTCGAGATGAAAATGTAGTTCTTTTGGGTGAAGAGGTCGCACAATTTAAAGGCTCTTATAAAGTTTCGGAGGGTTTATTGGATAAGTTTGGACCCTCCAGAATCATTGATACGCCCATTAGTGAATCTGCTTTCTCGGGGCTTGCGGTCGGAGCGGCCATGATGGGAATGCGCCCAGTTGTAGAATTCATGTTCTGGAGTTTCTGCTATGTTGCCTTTGATCAAATTTTTAATAATGCGGCAAGCGTTAGATATATGTCTGGTGGACTAATCAATGTACCTATCGTTTTTCGTGGTCCTGCAAATGGCGGTACCAATGTGGGTGCCACTCATTCGCATACTCCAGAAAATTTTGTGGCTAATACTCCGGGTTTAAAGGTTATTTGTCCCTCGACCCCAGAAGACGCAAAGGGCTTACTTAAGGCGGCAATTCGGGATAATGACCCAGTTTGCATCATGGAGAATACCATATTGTATAACCTACAAGGCGAAGTTCCGGAAGATGAGGACTTCATTATTCCTTTGGGGAGTGCAAAGGTTGCTCGAACTGGTAAAGACTTGACTATAATTGCACATGGTCGAGCCGTTCATACCTCCCTTGAGGTTGCTAATACTTTAAGCGAAAAACATTCCATTGAAACCGAAGTCGTTGATCTTAGAAGTATTCGGCCACTCGATACCCAAACAATATTAAGTAGTGTGCAAAAGACTAATAGAGTGCTTGTAGTTGAGGAAAATAAGCCTTTTTGTGGGGTTGGTGCTCAAATAAGTTATCTTGTCCAAGATCAAGCGTTCGACTATCTCGACGCACCCATTAAGAGAGTTTCCGCGATAGATGCACCTCAAGCCTACAGCAAGGCTTTGGAAAATATTCAAATTCCCAACCATGATCGTATCTTGGCTAAGGCAATGGAGTTAATTTAGTTATACCAATGGCCACGATTATTGACATGCCAAAGCTTAGTGACACTATGTCCGTTGGAACTGTTGTAAAATGGCATAAGCAGGAAGGTGATAAAGTTTCTAACGGAGATGTGTTAGCCGAGATCGAGACAGATAAAGCCACGATGGAACTTGAAAATTTCGATGATGGTATTGTTTTAAAGATTTTCGCTGAAGAGGGTTCTGAAATTCCTATTGGACAGCCCTTGGCTGTGGTCGGCGAATCCGGTGAAAATGTCCCTGAGATTGCTGAAGAGGTGACCGAACACGATTCTTCTGATAAAATACCATCTGGTGATGAGGTTGGTGAAAGTGCTCTTCATGATGAAATTCAGCCAAAGGCAAGTGAGGAACCAAGCATAGAACTACCCAAAAGTGATTATAGAATCTTTGCATCCCCCCTTGCCAAGAAAATTGCTCTTGAAAAGAATATTGATCTTTCTCAAATTTCCGGTTCAGGTCCTAGCGGAAGAATAGTAAAACGAGATGTATTACAAACTTCTTCGAGTATTGAGCCCAACTTGCAGTCCACTTCAAAGCCCGTAAATAATCCTCCTTCGTTCCATTCAAAATCTATTCATCTTAAAGATGAATCTGTTCCAGTATCCAAAATGCGGTCTATCATTGCAAAACGTTTACTGGATTCAAAATCCACAATTCCCCATTTCTATCTTCAAAAAGAAGTTTCGGCGAACGCTCTACTCAACGGCAGAAAGAAAATTAACGAACATTTAAATCGTCGGGGGCCTGAAGAATTTAAGGTATCCGTAAACGATTTAATCATGCACGCCTGTGCGCATACCATTGGCTCTTTTCCCGAGATTAACTCAACTTGGCACGAAACCGAAATTCATATGCACGGGCAGGTGAATTTGGCATTTGGTGTTGCTATAGATGATGGCCTTGTAACACCCGTTATCAATGAGGCAAATACTCTTTCCATCCAGCAAATTTCCATTGCAGCCAAACAGCTTATTTCGCAGGCTCGCGAGAAGAAACTTAGTCCCGACCAAATGGCTGGTTCAACTTTTACCATTACCAATCTAGGAATGTTTGGGGTAGATTTTTTCAGCGGTATCATAAATCCACCCAACGCGGCGATCCTTTCGGTCGGTGCGTGCATCAAAAAGCCTATTGTCGATAGCAGTGGAAACCTTTCAGTTGGTGACACGATGATGCTGGGCTTGAGCTGCGACCATAGACTTGTTGACGGAGCAATTGCCGCACAATTCCTCCAGTCTCTAGCAGAATCAATTGAGCATCCTGCTGTTTTGTTGGTTTGAATTAAGCTTTTGTAAGATCGGCTACTCTTTGGTCCACATCGGTTCGAATCCATTTTCCAATATTTTCCAGTGTTTGATCGACCTCTTGTTTTGAGCCCTCTAAATCAGAATCTCCGGGTACGCCAGCCCCAAAAAGATAATACTTGATCTTCGGTTCGGTTCCACTTGGTCGAACAGCCACTGAGTGTCCGTTTGCCAAGTAGAAAAGAAGAAAGTTTTCTCGAGGAAGCGGATCTTCGTCTTCGTCTAAAAACCCTTTTTCCCTAAAATCTTTTGTTTTAACTATTTTACTACTGCCTATTTCAGTAAGCGGCTTACTCCGATATGATTCTGCCAATCCATCAATTAATTTTTTCCCTTCCGCTCCCTCAAAATAAATGTTTTCGGTTTTTTCACTATGGTAACCATGCTTAGAGTACAATTGATCGAGGTACTCAAAGACATCTGACTTACTTCTTTGCAGATGAGCTTGCAATTCGGCAATAGACAATGCCGAGGCATTTCCGTCTTTGTCCCTAACCACATCCAAGGGCAAATATCCATAACTTTCTTCTGCCGACAAAACGACAAAATTCGAATAACGACTTAAGATTTCTATCCTTGTAAACAAATCAGTGGCATCCATATCTATGCCTATTCCCTCATTTTGTTTTATTTCCGAGGCTGCCTTTTGTTCGTATTTTGCAAGCTTTTTAGCCATCCACTTAAACCCAGTAGGTGTATTTATGCATCGAATGCCAGCCGCTGAAGCTATTTTGTCTAGCATTGGCGTAGTAACGAATGTTTTCATCATCGCAAACCCCGATGAATTAGCTTCTGTTAACAATTGGTTTCTCCTTAATACAGAGATTCGATAATCTGCCAATAAGCATGCCACTTGGTTGCCTGATAAACAGACAAATTTTCCATGCTTGTTTCTCGCAGCAACACCAATCCTATCGCAATCAGGGTCGCTTCCCAAAACTAGACTTGATTTTGTTTTTAGTGCAGTCGAAATTCCCAATTTTAAAGCTTCTGGGTTTTCTGGGTTTGGTGATTCTACGGTACTAAAATTTGCATCCTGCTTATTTTGCTTGTCCACCACCACCACATCTACACCGTGGTTCCAAAGAGCAGGCACAGCTGTAATTGCACCCGTTCCATGAATTGGCGTGAAAACGATCTTTGGTGAATAATCCATCAAAACCTCCGCATCAAGAACGGCATCCTCTAGGGCAGCTCGATAAACCAGATCGTCTTCTGTTTCTAGTATGTATGCTCCTTTTTCATCCAATCCCTCATTTAACCAATTTGCCACTTCATGTAGTTTAACATTTTTATATTTTTCAACCACTCCCTCAGCATGGGGAGTCACCAGTTGGGCCCCATCACCAAAATATGCTTTGAACCCATTGTCGTGCGAAGGGTTGTGGCTCGCCGTAATCACTACTCCGGCATGAGCATACCTATGCCTTACTGAAAAACTAAGCTGGGGTGTAGATCGAGGGCCATCGAATATCATTGAATAGCCACCCATTTTAATCCATGCAGCAGAAACCAATTTGCAAAACCTTTCGGAAAAGTGTCTTACATCATGGGCAACCACCAAGCGTGGTTTCTCAGCTATACCTTGCTCCCTTAGCCAGCCTTCTGTATATCTATATAGAGCCTTAGTTGCCCTCAATACCGTTATTTCATTGAGAGTGTTTACTCCAACTGCTGCATATTGTGGAGTTTCATGCTCTTGAGATTTTCCTCTTTCACTTGCTGTTATGCATTTTCCTATAGTTCTTCCTCTCATTCCACCTGTTCCAAAAACCAATTGAGAATGGAATCTGTCGTTTAATTCCGTCCAGTTTTTTTGGTCTATCAGCTCTTTTATTGAGGAACACATCCATTCGGGTGCGTTTTCAATTTGCAAATACTCCAGAATATTTTCCATGGAGCTCTTGAAAAGATTACCCTCTGCCTCAGCTTCGGCTAAAACAATTTTATGGTTTTTTTCCGTCATTTATTTTTTATGTTTGGTGGTATTCTATAGATTGTTAAATTTTTCCTCTAAATAGTTATTCGGTTGGTTTTTCGGTGTTTTCGGGAAACCTGTATAGGCGCTCTTGAGGCTTTCCATAACCAAGTTCTTTTCGAGCTACTGAATGTTGATAGTTAGGGTCTCTTCTTAATCTTTCTAAAAACTCTCGGTGTTTTTTTGTTTCGCTTTTTAAGGTTTTTATTTCTTCTTCTAAAACAGCTTCTCTGGATTTCCAGTGAGAGTATTCTTCAAAAACACTTTTCACTTGTGTCATAAGATAGAAACCTCCAGAAAAAATTATTAAGCCCACCAAGAGATAAAGACCTATAGTCGTTTTAGATTTCTTGATCTTGTTCATGTTTGATATTCTGGTCGTTTGAGCCACTACTTATTTTCACCAAAAATGTCATGAATTCGTAGTAAACCAATTATTTTATCATTTTCTTCCGTAACGGGCAGTACAGATATTTGAGAATTTCCTTCTTCCATAATTTGCAGTGCTTCTCCTAATCGAGTTTCCGGACAAACGGCCCGCGGGTTTGGGTTCATTATTTCTTCAGCAGTTTTAAGAAATGGATCTTCTTGGTTCTTGAGGGTTCTCCGTAAGTCTCCATCGGTAATAATACCAACAAGCTTATCCTCATTCACTATGCAGGCTGCTCCCAATTGTTTTTCTGTCATTGCGACAACAATATCTGAAACCGGGATTGCAGGGCCTGCCATGGCCATCTTATCCACTCCATGCATCACATCCCTAACTTTTAGTATTAAGTTTCTGCCTAATTGCCCGGCTGGATGAGTTTGGGCATAATCTTTTTCTGAGAAATTTCTTCTTTTCATTAACGCGGAAGAAAGTGCGTCACCTAATGCTGATGCTACAGATACGCTTGCCGTTGGCACAATGTCAAGGGGGTCTGCTTCTTGGGATACGGATGCGTCTAAATATGTGTCAACCTTGGCCGCTAATGGGCTTTCTTTTTTCCCTATAATTCCTACTATTTTGGCTCCACGAGATCTGAAAACCGGTTCCAGTGCTATTAGTTCGGGCGTGGTTCCACTATTTGAAAGGAATATTACGGGGTCTCCTTCTTGGTGGATTCCCAAATCACCGTGTACAGCCTCTGATGGATGAAGATATGCTGCAGGAGAACCAGTGCTGCATAGTGTCGCGGCAAGTTTTTTGCCTAAGTGTCCTGATTTCCCAATAGCTGTTACCACTATTTTTTGGTTTTCTTTATAAAGAATATCTATTGCTTTAATAAATTTGTCATCCAGTTTTTCTTTTGCTTTCAGAATGGAATCCGCCTCCAACTTGAGTACCTTTTTGGCATCTTCTATTTCTATGGTCTGAGATTCGTTCATTTTGGGTTTTTATTAAAAATAATTTCCTTCTCTAGAATAAAGTCAACGAACATTCTGAGTCTTAGGTTATCAGATTGTTGACTAGTTGGTTATTAACGACTTTCTTATTGTTGTATGTTTCAAGTTACCTTTTCGGATCAAAGCCTAGAAATTTTGAATTCTTTGCCTCAAGATAGGCAATTGGAGATTATGGATCGATTGAGCTCTTTATCGAACTCCATACTTACAGGTAAAGAGGATCTTATTGGAAAGTTTAATAGGGGGAAAAAAGTATTTTATCGATTAAGATTGGATGACCTTAGGGTTTATTTCGAAAAAGTCGACATTTCCTTACATTGTCATTTCATACTTCCCAAGAATTCATTAAACGACTTTTTGTTTCGATGTAAACTTCCTGCTTCCGAAGAAGCAGTCTTGGAAGATCACCAAAGTTTTTGGGAATATCTAGAATCTTTGGCCAAAAGAAAGTAGATATTTATGCAAATATTTTAAATTTTTTCACAAATGCAGGCTTTCTTACACTTTGTTTACATTTTAATTATCAGTGTTTTTTGTAATAAGTTTTTGTTTTCCAACAAATTATATGGTTATACTACTTATTTCTCTGGATAATAGATAAGAATCTATTTTAAGTTTCTTATGTAATTATTATTTATAAGTTGTGAAAAACAGAATTTTGCTTCAGATCATTTTATTTAGATGAAATTTAAAATTAATCGCGATCACTTTAGTTCAGGGTTACAATTGGTTTCCAGTGTCGTTGGTGCGAGAAAAACCATGCCCATTTTACAAAATGTTTTGATAGAAGCAAAGCATTCTGAAATCCTACTAACCACAACCAATTTGGATCTTGGCATACGGTGTTCTCTTCGAGCAGATATAGAGGAAGAGGGTACAGTAACCCTTCCGGTAAAAGAGCTTGGAAGAATTATCCGCGAACTTGCGGATATGGAAGTTTTTGTAGAAACAAACAATTCTCCGAAAGCAACTATTAGTACCCGAGGGTCCATATTTAATGTTATTGGAATGGAAAGTAGAGAATTTCCGCCCCTTCCCACAATAGAAGAAAACAAGACCCTTTCTTTAGACAGACAGGAACTCATTTTAATGCTTAAGAGTGTGTCATATGCTCAGTCTGTAAATGAAGAAAGATATATGCTAAAAGGGGTATTCTTTCAATTCGACAAAGATGGACTATCGCTTGTTGCAACGGATGGACGACGATTAGCTGTATGCCAAAAAGAATCTTCAATAGACGAAGAGTGTATAGGAGAATTTATCCTCCCATCTCTTACAGTAGCAGAGATAGAAAAGATTCCACCAATAGGTGAAGATGTTGATATAGCATTTACAGATCGTCAGGTTGCTCTTTCCATGAAAGTGGAAGACTCCAAAGATAATCCGAATGGATTTACGGGAAAAATTTACTTAGTATCGAAGGTAGTCGAGGGGAAATACCCAAATTATAAACAAGTTATTCCTAAAGATGATTTCCAGCATGCAGAAATTGAAAGGGAGTTAATGCTTGAATGCGTTAACCGAGCAGCTTTGGTTTCAGATGAAAAAGTAACCTTACGAGTGAAGTCTAACGAAATGGAAATTACAGGCCAAAGTACGCTGGGTGATGCCTGTGAGTCTATGGGGGTTTTATTTGAGGGTGATGAAACTGTTGTTTCGTTTAACCCGAAATTTTTATTGGATCCGCTCCGTTCAATATCCAAGGATAAGATAAGGCTTGAATTTAGAGATGATATGAGCCCAGGTGTGTTTAAGGTTGAAAAGACCAAGGTCTCAAGCGTATCTATACTATGTGTAGTCATGCCAATTAGGACAGACTAAATATTCAAAAGAGTTGAACCAGTAGGATATATAAATTCCTTATTGGCATAATTTTTTAAAACAAGTTCACCGTTCTCATTGAAGGAAGCATAATCTGGGTTTATTGGGATTTTTCCACCACCACCAGGAGCATCTATTACAAACTGAGGAATGGCATATCCTGTTGTGTAACCCCGTAGACCCTTAATTATTTTAATACCGACCCTAGGATCAGTTCTAAGATGTGCACTACCCTTTATAAGATCGCATTGATAAAGATAATAGGGACGAACTTTCATCATGAGCAAACGGTGTACCAAGCTTTTCTGAATGTCTATAGAATCGTTAACGCCTTTTAGAAGAACCGATTGGTTACCAAGGGGGATACCAGTCTTAATAAGTTTTTCACAAGCATCTTTTAATTCTAGGGTACATTCTGCAGGATGGTTAACATGAATACTTAGCCATAAGTTAGGAATAGAATTAAAGGTTTCCAATAAACCAGTATCAATCCGTTGAGGCATAAATACTGGAATACGAGAACCTATTCTTAAAAATTCAACATGTTCGATATCAGAAATTGATTTTAATAAATAACCGAGCTTTTCGTTAGACAAAATAAGAGGATCTCCACCGCTAATTAGAACATCTCTTATGGACTTATTCTTCCTAATATATTCAATTCCCAAATCAGCAGTGGGATGAAAGCCATATCCTTGAGCATTGGAAACTAAGCGACTTCTTGTACAGTAACGACAATAGGAAGCACACCGGTCGGTAGCAAGAAAAAGAACCCGATCTGGATACCTATGAACAACACAAGGAACCGGCATATGAGTCTCTTCACCAACAGGGTCCAGCATTTCGTCTGCATTAAAAATCCCCTCACTTTTGTGTGGCAAAATCTGTCTTCTAATAGGACAAGAAGGATTGTTTGGATCAATAAGATTGAAAAAATGGGGAGTTACAGAAACCGATAAACGATCTTTGCAAATATCAAAACCAGCGTCTTCATCTTCGGTAAGTTCAATATACTTTTTAAAATCCTCACGAGTTTTGAGGGAATTCCGCATTTGCCATTTCCAGTCATTCCACTCTTCATCCGGGTGGGCATGCCAGTGGCCCTTTCCTTGGAACCAGGTATGAATTTGATCAGTTGGGTACATTTAGCATGA
>JAYYQI010000051.1:0-20753 GCA_036128475.1 Verrucomicrobiota bacterium | reverse complement strand
GGCGTTTTTCTCCGAAGAGTCGCTTTGGTTTACAATCTTCCTCCCATGTAGATGAAACTATATCATCTGTAATTTGGAACTCAGAAGACATTGATAAACCAATTACCTTAAAAAGTATTGACGAACTTTTACTTGAGAACCCTGACACACTTTCTGATTACAGAGACCTTAAAGGACCCGAACTCGGATCTGATCAAAGTTATTTCCTTACAAACTCTTTATTCACCAATGGTTTTTTTCTTAAAGTGCCTAAAAACCATTCTGGAGATCAAACCATTCTAATAAGGCATCAGGCGCCTCCTGCCAACTCCATCTCTGTTAGAAGAAATTTCATCATTCTGGAAGAATCATCTAAGATTAATCTTGTTGAAATATTTGAATCCGAAACCGCAAATGATAGTGGTTTTGTTTCAAATTTAACACATGTTTTATGCGATAAAGATGCGAGTATCAATCGGCTCGCAATCCAAAATATGGCCCCCGGAACATGCTTTCACAATCTGGAAAACATAGACTTACAGTCATCTGCTTCTGTATTAAATGTATCATGCATGCTTGGATGCTCAAGCAATAGAATCGAAACCCGGGGGAATTTACTTGGTGAAGAAGCTGATTTCAGAAACTATTCTTTCGTTTTAGGGAAAAAAGATCAGATTTTTGATCAACGTACTGCACAACACCATGTCGCAGCTCATTGTTCTAGTAATTTGCTTTCCAAAAATATCTTAAGAGATCAATCCAAATCTATTTTCTCAGGTCTCATCGAAGTTGCAGAAGGAGCTCAATATAGTAATGCCCTTCAAACAAACAGGAATCTGCTACTATCCGATGAAGCTGAGGCAAATTCTCTTCCTGGACTTGAAATTTTAGCCAACGATGTCAAATGCACTCACGGTGCCACCACAAGTGCCATAGATGAAGATGAAATCTTTTATCTACAAAGCCGTGGAATTGACAAAAGAGTCGCTGAAAATCTTATTGCTCTTGGTTTTATTGAAGAGATTATTGATCAAATTCCTTTCGATGAACAAAAGGAAAACATTCGAAATTTGGTTTCGGAAAAATTTTAAGTATTTAAATTATGTCATCTCCCCAACAAGAAGTTAGCCTAACAAGAGACGTTATTGCCACCCTCATTCCCCATGGAGAAGAGTTTACCCTCGGAAGAGGTGAAAAAGTGACGATTACACATAGACTTGGTGGAAATTTCACTGTCATGACCTTACAGGGCATGTATAGGATAGGAGCTAAAGATGCTGACGCCCTAGGTGAAGACGCAACACCCAGTAATTTAAATTTAGATAGTTCTAATTCTGATCCCGCAGACGAAGATCAAATTAGAGAGAGTTTGAAATCCGTTTTTGATCCTGAAATCCCCGTCAATGTGGTTGACTTAGGTCTAATTTATAGAGTGGAAATTAAAGATAGCGAAGAGAATGGGAGAATGGCTTTCATAGATCTAACGCTAACTGCTCCTGGTTGCGGGATGGGTCCCGTCATCGCAGACGATGTGAAAGGCAAAGTACTTGAACTACCTGGGATTGATGATGCTGAAGTTGAAATCGTTTGGGATCCTCCATGGACTCAAGACTTGATTTCTGAAGAAGGCAAAATGGAATTAGGGCTAATTTAAATTCTCCATAATTATATAATCATGCAAAATAAAGATGGTAGAAAAATCCGCATGGCATTGGGTTGCGACCATGCAGGCTTTTCTCACAAGGAAGCAATTAAACATCATCTTTTACCTAAGGGTATAGAATGTAAAGATTTTGGGACTTTCTCCGAAGATTCAGTAGATTACCCTGAATTTGTTCTGCCTGCAGCAAAAGCCGTTGCAGAAGGGAACTGCGATTTAGGAATTGTCTTAGGAGGAAGCGGAAATGGCGAAGCAATTGCTGCCAACAAGGTGAGAGGAGTTCGCTGTGCACTTTGCTGGTCGGAGGAGACTGCCAGACTTGCAAAAGAGCATAACGACGCAAATGTTATTTCTATCGGTCAAAGACAAATAACGTTGGATCTTGCGATTAAGATGGTTGATACTTGGCTCAATGCAAGTTTTGAAGGAGACCGTCACATAAAAAGAATTCAGATGCTCGACTCATACCAATAAATGTATAAATTTTAACTCAATGAGCGAAGAAAAAGATAAAAAAACAAACTCAGTTTCGGAGACAATTCAAAGCAAGTTTTTGGAGGAAAGAAAAATATTCCTCTGGGGAGAAGTTAGCGATCGTTCTGCTAGGGATCTGACTGAAAAACTTTTGTTCCTAGAAAGCAAAGATCCTGGTAAAGAAATTTCATTCTACATTAATTCTCCAGGCGGATCAATCACAGCCGGAATGGCTATTTTCGACACCATGCAACTGATATCTTCTCCAATAGCTGTGGTGGTGACTGGAATGGCCGCAAGTATGGGCTCGATTCTCCTCTGCGGAGCAACCACTGGCAGAAGATTTCTTTACCCTCATTCAAGAGTACTCATTCATCAGCCTTTGATTACGGGGAGAATGGTAGCAGCAGCCGTCGATATAAATATCCAAGCCCAAGAAATGGAGAAACTCCGAGAAGAACTTAATGGAATTTTGGCAAAAACTTCCGGACAACCTCTTGATAAGATACAACAAGATACTGACCGGGATTTCTATCTCAATGCTGAGGAGGCAATTGAGTACGGCTTAGCCGATAAGATCGTAGATAAAATTTAGTCAATCTTCGCCAATCTGGGGTTTTCCCATTTCGTTGGTTGGCAAAGCATCTCCTTTGTGCCATTCTTTGGGTATCTCAAAGGGATTTAATTTTCTCTCCAAATTCTTCTTCAACTCTTCCAAATTGATGTTTTGGGGAGTTACATAAGCGACTATTCGCTCGCCCCATTTCGGGTCGCTCTTACCCACAACCAGGCAGCATTCAACTTCGGGGAAAGCAAGAATCTTTTTTTCAATTATTTCTGGCATTATTTTCTTTCCACCAGAATTAATTATCCGGTCTAATCGATGTAATATTTTCCAAAGTCCATTGCTATTCACTTGCCCAACATCAAAAGTTTTAAACCAACCATTCAACCCAAGAGGCAATCCCTTCTCATCGTATCCAAGACTATTGCATTTCAATTTAATCCTATTCAGCTCACAGAGTTGCATTTCCACACCATCCATTACCCTTCCAACACCTCTCATTCCGGAAAAATATTTTTCCTTATCAAGAACGGTAATCAAACCAGCAGTTTCCGTCATTCCGTAGCAGTTATAAATTGGCAAACGCTCATCTCGAGCTTTTTCAGCTAATGATTCGCTCAGAGCCCCGCCTCCCACAAGGATTGCTTTGCAATATCTGAGATTATGACAAGCCTGCTTTGATCGAACCAGTTCAAATAATTGTGCTGGCACCAAAGATAAAAATCTATCTTTCATGCCTGCCAAAGATTTCATATTCATCAACTCCTTATAGTTCATGAAACATAAAGAACCATTACTGCGAAATGACCTTTCCACCTGCATCCATCCACCTACATGATACAGGGGCAAGCAACAAAGAGAATGAATAGGCATTGATCCAAAGTATGAGCTAAAGCGATCTACTGAAGCTTGTATGGTTACATCTGAATGAAGAATCTTTTTTCTTCCTGAGGTTCCTCCAGTCTCAAAGCAGAGATAAGTGTCTGTTTTCGAATTCTTTAATGGTCCCGTTGCTCTCATTTCAATAGGATTACCTAAAGATAATTCCTCAAAAGCCTTTTGAAGATAATCAAAGGGCTTGGAGTCATTTGAATATTCTACGCTATTTAAGAACTTCTTCCTGAGTGAATTCATAATTTAAATTGTGTGCCAAAGCGCTTCAAGTTGCTCCATTCTTGCTGCTGGAGCTTTTAATCTACTCAGATGATGTGACTCTAATTCGATTGCATTACCCATGTAAATATTTCTGCTAATTCCCGGATCTAAATCGGAATAAATACAAGTTCTCAACAGAGCTTCATAGCCAAAAGGAGATTCAAAAACAGAAGAGAAAACACAAAGGTCTTTCCATTTTCTTACAAAATTAAGAATTTCTCCCCAATCAGATAACAAGGTGAGCTTCAGAACATAAAATCCTCTCCAACCCATATCAAAAAGTCGCTGGGGCCCTCCAATCTCAATAATAGATTCATCGAGAGCCAAAGGAACATTTGATTCCTCGGCAATTGACAGAATCTCATCTAGTTGCTCAACCGGCAACGGTTGCTCAATAAATTCTAATTTTGGCTCATTTGCAAAAGCTTCGATCCAATTCATCAAATCAGATACTGAAAGAGCTCCATTTGGATCAAGACGGACTTTAACATTGGAATTGAGTTCGCTAATCCATTTCGTGACAATTTTGATCTCTTCCCTCAAAGGCAATAAGCCAATTTTCCGCTTAATTGTTCTGCTCTCTGGTAAAGGATTTTTCAAATCAAAAATTTGACATGGCAAAATTTCCTTTTGCTCTTCGTACTTTATTTCCCAAATCTCAGAATTCATACAACTTAGAGCTGGTCTGATGGTTTCTAGATTCGAAGCATTAGAAAAATTCATCCAACTCTCAGCATCTCTTAAAATTGATGAAATCGATGCTTGTTGTGGGAAATTTCGAACTGGAGCAATTTCGCCATAGAAAACATCACCATCTATAGTTTGTTCCCGCAAGACAACCGAAGACCTCTCCCTCCAAATATCTTTCGAAGTTATCAATGGATTTGCGAATGATTGAGTTATCAATTTGTATTCACGCACCGTTTTCATCAATTATACTTGAGACCATCGTTTGTTTAACACATATACAATACATGTTGAACGATTACGAAAACACCAATAATGGATAAAGAGATTTTTGTGGATGCGACTGAGTTCTTTTCTCGGAACTCACCTACGGGACTAACTTTTGACGACATCTCTCTTGCAACGAGGTACTCAGAAGTTTTACCAAGTGAGGCGAATTTAGAAACCAAGTTATCCGATTCAATCAAATTGAGCCTTCCCATTCTTTCTTCTGACATGGATACAGTAACGGAGTCGGAAATGGCAATTGCAATGGCTTTGTGTGGAGGTATGGGCATTATTCATTATAATATGAGTAATCGTCAGCAGATAAAGGAAGTTACTAGAGTTAAGTACCATGTCCACGGTCTGATCCAAGATCCAATCACAATCACTGCGGACAAATTAATCGGTGATGTATTAAAACTTATTGAAGAAAAGAATTTTCAATTTAGAACATTTCCTATTGTAGAAAAAGATGGTCGCCTAGCTGGACTTTTGCCTGGCCGTGTAGTTAAGCACAGATATCGTAACCGAAAAGTTACTGACGGCATGCTTTCAAGGGATGAAGTCTACACTATAAACGAATCAGAAGTTGGAGAAAATCCAATCTCGACTGCGGATCAATTTTTTAGTGAACATATGGGGATTCATAAACTTCTGGTTGTAGATAAAAACGATCATTTGAGGGGACTTTACACACTGAGTGACATTGAACGAATAATTGATGAATCCAATCGTCATCATAAGCCAGCTAGGGATGATAATTTTAGGCTTCTATGCGGTGCAGCCGTTTCAATCCCAAGAGATAAGGACGGCAAGATCGATGAAGATACACTAGTTGAGCATGTCGGTGCAATGATTGATCAGGGATTGAATATGGTTGCCGTTTCAACCGCCCATGGTCACACTGATGGGGTCGGTAAATCCACTCGTTTGTTAAGAGAAACATTTAAGGAAATCACCATAATGGCTGGTAATGTAACCTCTGGTGAAGGATATGATTTCCTCAGCGAGGCAGGAGCAAACGTTATTAAGGTAGGCCAAGGTCCCGGATCAATTTGTACCACCCGTATCGTCGCAGGTGTAGGTATCCCTCAAATGAGTGCTTTATATGCAGCTTTCCACCAAAGGCGTAAATCAAAGTCTTCCATCGTAGCTGATGGCGGCATTTCCAAATCCGGTGATATTGTAAAGGCATTGACCTTAAGTGATGCCGTCATCTGCGGAAGCCTTCTAGCTGGATGTAAAGAAGCACCTGGACGAATTATTGAGATTGATGGGAAATACTACAAGCAGTATCGGGGAATGGGTAGTTTGGAGGCAATGAAAGAGGGTTCAGCCGCAAGATATGGCCATCTTAAAACGGATTTAGGTAAAAAGAGTACAGCAGAGGGAATCGAAGCCTTAAAGGAACTAGCCGGTTCAGCATCTGAGACCATTAATGTCCTTGCAGGAGGTATTCGCTCCGGCATGGGATATCTTGGTGCTTTGGATTTATCGACTCTCAAAGAAAATGCTCGTTTTGTTAGAGTTACTCCCGCTGGACAGAGAGAATCTTCCACACATGACGTAATCGAGATCAAAAACACTGATTTTCCTAGAAATTAGTCCCAATTCTATGAAAAGTACAATAAATGAATTGTTTCATCCCTTGGTTTCAGTGATGGGGATAAGCATGGGAGACGAGGGAAAGGGAAGAGTGGTACATGAGATTCTCGATCTAATCGAAAACCATACTGGGGAATCTGCAACCGGAGTCATGAAGGTTAATGGAGGAGCAAACGCTGGACATACCGCTGCAGGTTTGAAACTGAACCTACTTCCCTCCGGAGTAGGCAATCCCAAAATTAATGACTTAATCATAGGCTCTGGAGTTGTGGCTGACCCACGAAAATTCATCTGGGAAGCAACCCCACTTGAAGCAAAAGGGATTTCAGTATTTGACCGACTTCAAATCGACGAAAAATGTCAAGTAAGCGACCTCTCCCATAGGTTGCTGGATTTGGCATGGGAGAATTATCGAGTTAAGCAACTGGGCAGGCAAAGTAGGGGTTCTACGGGAAGGGGAATTAGTCCAGCCTATTGCGACGAAACCGGGCAATGGCAAATCTTCTTCAACGCCTTCAAAGAAGATCGCTCAATTTTTGCAAAAGAACTTTCCGGTAGATTAAGTCGAGCTATGGATACAATAAAATTCGTTTGCAAGGTAAGCGAGGAAGATTGGTTTGGTTTCTTCTCTATATTGTCCGAAGCTGAATCAAGAGCCAACAAGTCATCAATTGATCAAGGGCTTTTCTCCAAAGAAGAGTTTGATTTTAGTCTGTTTGCTCAAGCGAATCCCTTTGAAGTCAATTTTGAACTCCTTGAGGAGACATACTGGCAAGCAGGAAAAAGACTCTGTAAATGCATTACTGACATTCGTGAAAATGTTCTTTCAAACATTGAGAAAGAAAGATCAATCGTCGTTGAGTTTGGGCAATCTTATTGGTTAGACAAGCGACATGGATTTTCTCCAAACGTTACTGCGTCTCACACATATTCGAGTGAGGTCTTTCAGTCTGCCGGAATCCCTCTTCAGGAAATTTCTCAAGTCGGTTGTTGCAAAGCCTATGACACAAAAGTGGGAACTCATCACTTCATCACTCGGATCGACATGGACGACCATCCACTTGGAAAAAAACTTGCGAAACTAGAATTCGGAACCTCTACGGGAAGACAGAGAATGGTTGGATGGTTCGACGCAGTTGAAAAAGGCAACGCCCTTCGTTTCGGAGGATTCGATTGGTTAGTAATCAATAAATTGGACGCTCTGAGCCGTACAAGAGATGATTTCGATCATTTAAAAATTTGCGTCGCATATGAAGATATTGATGGAAATCGAACAACCACTGTTCCAAGAACCGAAAGCCAAAGTTTGGATCTTAAGCCAGTCTACGAAATTTTTCCAGTCTGGGAAGAAAATCTTAGCAAATGCTCAAATTTCTCAGATTTGCCTTTAAATGCAAGGAGATATGTTTCAAGGATGTTATCCAGTATGCTAGATGTAGCCTTTCCCAATGGCTATACAGACAAGGATTTGCCACAACTGCTGTTTTTAGGAGTAGGACCAGACCCAAAACAGATTATTGGAGAAATACCCGCCATAGATAACATACTTTCAATTCTCGATAATGGATAAATTTTCATCAAGGTGTTAGAATCCTTTCCAAAAGCTTACGAAAACTTTAAATTTCAAATCACTTGGGAAGATTTGGATTTGTCTCAGGTAAAAGAGGTTATTAAGCTTGGGTTGCGTGAGGATGCAGGTAATAAACTTCACTCTTTAAAAAATTTTCCAGATATAACTACCAAGGCTTGTCAGATAAATAATAGTGGTGAAGCTTTAATTGTCTCAAGAGAACCTATGGTAGTTTGTGGATTAAAACTTTTACCTCTGATTTTTGAGTCCGCTGGAGCAAAAAACATTGATGTGGATTTTCTTTGTAATGATGGAGATTCACTTCAAGAAAAAATAAGTATTGCCCGTCTTGCAGGCTCACAGTTCGAAATCCTTACGATCGAAAGAATTATTTTAAATTTTCTTCAAAGACTTTCCGGCATTGCAACGAAAACTCACTTTTTCTCAACCCAAATAGATTCCTTTGGAGTTCATTTCCTAGACACCCGTAAGACAACACCCTCAATGAGAGGCTTAGAGAAATACGCCACCGCTTGTGGAGGTGGTTTTAACCATCGCATGGGCTTATTTGACCGTATTCTCATTAAAGACAATCATTTAGCCGCCAAAAAATGTCAGCAAGGTCAGGAATTGGAAAACTTTTTGTCAAAAATCGTTTCGTACTACGCTTCGTCTTATTTGATCGAAGTTGAAATCGACTCCCTAGAGCAACTAGAGCCTGCTCTTAGGGCTAATGTAGACGCAGTTTTACTCGACAACTTTTCTCCTGAAGAGATACAAGAAGCGGTATCAATAAATAAGCAAAAAGCGGTATTAGAAGCAAGTGGAGGAATCAACGAAAACACATTGCAAGAATTTGCCAGATCAAAACCTCACTTCATCTCATCAGGCTATCCGATTCATAGTAGTAGATGGATGGATATTGGAATGGATTGGAGCTAGTTTAGAATGAGCAACCACCCGTCTGGCAAAAGAAAAAAATCTTTTGATCACTCAAGAAAACCAGCAAAAATAAAGGGTGAAGATCCAAGTTCTTATCTGCTAAGAATATTGCTTTCCTCAGTCCCCTATTATGTTTCTGGAACAATCCTGGCTCAGAAACTTAAAATGTCACGAGTCGGGATTTGGTCTCGAATTGACAAACTTCGTAAATCTGGGATTAAAATCGAAGCTTACCAAAATCTTGGATACAGGATAGTCAAAGAGCCTAACAAGCTTAACTTTTGGTTACTCTCAGCACGATTAGCAAATTACTCAAGCAAACTAAAAACTCTTCATCTTCACGAATCCATAGACAGCACAAATAGCGAAGCCGAAAGATTGTTAGCCAATCAAAACGCCACCCCATTTGCAGTGGTTGCGAATAGACAAATCAATGGTAGAGGTAGGCTTGGTAGACAATGGCATAGCCCGAAGAATGGAAATATCTATCTTAGTATTGCTTTTCGGCCCAGGGTTGAAATTTCAAGACTCAAAACTTTTACTCTATGGCAGGGAATTATGATATGTGATTTTTTGCGCCAACAATTGCAGAGCGATAGAATTTTCGTAAAGTGGCCAAATGATCTTTTTTTTAAAGATAAGAAAATTGGAGGAATTCTTACAGAAGCGTCGATTGATGGAGATAGAATCAATTCTCTCATTTTGGGAATTGGATTAAATTTAAATACTTCGCTTTCTGACTTCCCAAAGGAACTTAAGGAATACTGTCAGACACTTATGGAAATCCATGGTCGCCAAGTAAGAGTTAATGAATATGCATCCAAAATTATAGAAACTATTCTCATGGCATATGAAGATTGCTTACATGACAAAACAAGTACTTACCTCCTAGAAAAATGGAAAGGGGTAGATTTTCTTTGTGGCAAAAAAATTAAGTTTACTCATGACAATTCGTCTTACACTGGGAAAGCTATGGGTATTGATGCCGAGGGAAATCTTGAAATCAAACTAAGAAATGGAAAGAGAAAATTCCTTCATTCTGGAGAAGTACAAATACAAAAATGAATTCAATTCATTGTATAGATGTAGGAAACACAATGACTAAGATTGCTACTTTTTCATCAAATAAATTGGTCAAAAGTAAATCTATCATAACTTCCAAATTTATCGAAGATACATATTCTCATATATTCGAAATGGAAGAAATCCCATTTTCCTGCTCTTCAGTTGTTCCCAAAGCAACTGAAAGAATGTTGAGTGCCTTTCAGAAAAAAAATTGCTCATACTATTTGCTTAATCATGAGAGTATTGGAAATTTTCCACTCGCCTACCCATTCCCATCTGAAATCGGTGCTGACAGATTAGCCAACGCGATTGCTGTGCATTCTTTTTATAAAACTCCAGCGATCGTCATTGACATGGGAACGGCAACTACATTTGACGTAGTCTCTAAAAGTGGGGGATATGAAGGAGGTGTAATTACACCTGGAGCCCAAGGTTTCCTTGACTTCCTGCATGAAAAAACAGCACTACTTCCAAACTTAAAATTGAAAAACTATGAAAATTTCTCAAACTCTCTTCCTAGAAGCACTGAGCACGCGATGCAATTTGGTGCTCGTGTAGGTTACTGCCAAATGGTTCTAGGAATTTTGAACACTTTATCAAATCAGACCGAAATTCTTTTTGGAAAAAAGCCTGAAGTGCTACTGACTGGTGGTTCCTCCTTATTATCTGAGATACCAGAGGCAATACACCAACCAAATCTAACTTTGTTGGGCTTAGCCAAAGCCTATGAACTCAATCCTCTTCGAATATGAATCTCGAAAGCAAGCCTTTCCCCATAATAGAAGTAGTTAACTTGATTAAAAACTATGGTTCAGTACAGGCCTTAAAGGGAATAAGTTTTTCTGTCGGCAAAGGAGAGATTGTTGGGTTTTTAGGACCGAATGGCGCAGGTAAGAGTACAACTTTACGGATTCTATCCGGACTCATTCCTGCTGACTCTGGAGAAGCAAAAGTATGTGGAGTTGACTTGGCAGAAGAAGAAGGAGAAGTTCGTAATCACATTGGATTTCTTGCAGAAAATAATCCGCTTCCTGAAGATCTGCGCGTGATGGAATATTTGAACTTTCGAGCCAGACTTAAAGGAATTCATGGAAGCCGCAAAAGAGAAAGAATCAAAAGAGTATTAGATTCATGTGACTTAGAGAGAAAAATAGCCGAAAGAAAAATTGCGAATTTATCAAAAGGATATCGGCAAAGAGTCGGCATTGCTGATGCCTTACTTGCAGAACCTAGATTATTGATCTTGGATGAACCCACAATTGGACTGGACCCAAGACAATCTGCAATTACAAGAAAAATGATGGAACGATTGAGAGGAGAAGTAGCTTTTTTACTCTCAAGTCATATTTTGTCCGAAGTCGAAGCTTGCTGCGACAGGATGATCATTTTAAGCCATGGCCAAATCGTAGCTGAAGGAACCCTAACCCAATTACAAAATCGATTCGTAAACAAAACTATTTTCGAATTCATTGCATCCGCAAATCGAATTGAACTTCAAAAAACAGTAAGACAAACAGATCCAACCAGTGAATTTCTTCAAGAAGAACCAGTTGAGACTTCGAGCAAGAAAAGATTTATTTTCTCCACAGAGAAAGGTGAAGGCATTGCAGAGGCGATTTTAAGAAACCTTCTCGTAAGTAGAGCATTTTCGATCTCCGAATTCAAAATTGCCAGACCGGACCTCCAAACAATATTTCTTAGGGCGACAAAGAAAAACTGGGAACAAAACGACTATCTTGGGCGAAGAAAAAGACGACAACAAACCGAATCCCAGACAAGAAAACTATCCTGATCTAGAATGCATTGCTTTAGCGTAATACTTCGAGCCGAACTGTTCAGCCTCTTCATTTCACCTGCAACCTATGTATCTGCATTCTATTTTCTCACCTTGCTTGGCATCGGGTTTAGGTTTTTTCTTGAGGGTTTTGCATCAACAAATTGGATACTCCCCCCACTTTCTTCTTTGGTATTGGGGTTGACCTTTGGTTCTCCGGCATTGATCCCTTTTTTAACGATGAAATCGTTTTCAGAAGAGAGAAAATTAGGAACCCTTGAAACTCTCCTAGCTGCTCCTGTCGATATTTGGGGTCTAGTTTGCGGTAAATGGTGTGCCTGTTTTGTTATTTATTTTCTGATTGTGTTGGGTGCTTTTTCGTATCCGCTTGCTGTAGTCGTTTTCTTCCCCGAGCAAGCTACCAGCCTAGGTTTCTTAAATATTGAACAATGGATTGGCGGTTTTGCTTTTTTGATGATCACTGGAGCAAGTTTTACAGCTGTTGGAATTTTTTCAAGTTCCATTACTAAGAATCAAATGGTCGCAGGCATGCTGACTTTCTCTATTTTAACAATGCTCTTGGCAAGCATGACATTATCGTTGGGCGAAACTCCAGATAATGCCAACATCCACAGCCCCCTCGAGTTTTTCATGACCTGCTTAGGTTCAATTTCAAATGGCATGAGTAAAATAGAATTTTTCGTAGTTGGCATTATCGATGTTTCAACGATCATGCATCAAGCCTTACTGGCAACCTTATTTCTCACCCTAACAGTGATTCAAGTAGAAAACCTTAATCGATGACTGATTTCAAACAAGCAAAGCGTAATAGGAAGTTCGATCGTTGGATAGTTGTCAGTCTGCTTATTTCTCTATTTCTTGGGCTTAATTATGTGATTGCTGGATTTAAGTTACAATTTGACCTTACTCCAAAGGCTGAATTCTCATTGTCCAAACAATCTATAGCCCAATTGGAAACAATTAATTTTCCCATCGATATTATTGTAACCTTAGAAAACCAAAGCAAACTGCCTAAAATCATTCAACAGTTTTCTAACGACCTGAGGTATACCCTTGAAGCTTTTGAAAGAAGTTACAATAAATCCATAAAAGTAACATATGCAGATATTAATTCTCCTAAAAAGGATAATGACATCTTAGATTTTTATAAGATTACTCAGCCAAATTTAGTGATCGTTGCGAATAGGAAGTTAGGAAAAAAAATTTTATTTCATTATGAAGACACAAAAGAGACCAATCCTTATGATTTATCTTTAGAGTTCCGTTCTCGTGATGCCAAGGCAAGGCAAGCAATATGGGAATCCGGATTTTATCTGGATTGGAAAGAAGGTCTAAATTCAGTTCTTGAACCGCATTTTTTTCGAGGTGAAGAAAAAATCCTTAAGAGTATTTTAAATCTTACTCAAAATGGACAAAACAAAAGGACTGCTTACTTTTCCACAGGTCATGGAGAGAAAAGTCCTTCAGATGTAAACCCTCAAAAAGGCTATTCTGAATTTCGACGAATTATTGAAGATAAGTACTTAAGCGTTTCTACCATCGATTTAAGTCTTACTGACTCCATCCCTACAGACTGTAATTTATTCGTTATTGCGGGACCGAGAGGAACTTTTCAAGACAGAGAAATCGCATTACTTCGAAACTTTTTAAATTCAAAAGGTGGTAATTTGATTATTGCCCTTGATCCTGTCGATGATCATTCATTGGTTGATCGACCAGCACTTGGACTTAGGCCATTGTTGAAGGAATTTGGGATTCGTTGTCACGACATGCTAATTTACGATGAAAATAAAAATAATTTCGATTATTTTTCAGGATCCTATAACCTCAAAACTTACTCCAGTGAAAATGTTCATCCTATCATTAAGGAAATAATGGATCACGGATATGTTATAGAGGCAGGCAAGTGCAGACCAGTTGAGTCGTCAAAAAACAACAACAGTCATTTTTTGGTTACGGAATTTCTCTTCTCATCAAAAACATCTTTCGCGATCGCAAATTGGACAAAAAGAGAAATCCCCCCTTTAAAAAACGAATTACTTGACCTTGATGGACCTGTGCCGGTTATAGCAGCATCAGAAGCAATCAATCAAGTTTCCTCGGGAAAAAACCACAAATCGAAAATTATTGTCGTTGGAAACTCAGACATTCTTTCTAATTCCTATCTGGGCAAGTCAACCGGAAATCAATTCCTTGCTCAAAACATAATTGAATGGTTTAACGACAACAATGCCGCCTTAGGTATTACTCCGAGGAAATTAACTTCATACTCGATTTCCCTTAATGCAAAAGCTTTCACAGAACTCCTTCTCACGCTAGCCTTCGTACCAATAAGTGTTGGTTTGCTTGGAGGTTTAGTCTCTTGGCTTAGAAAAGAACTTTGAATGAGAAAGAAAAAGTTTATTTTATTGATTTTAAACTTGGTTCTGGCATTGACCATTTATTTTTCGATTAAAAAAGAATCAGACGATCAATCGGATTACACGATTAAACTAATATCTACTATCTCCAACTTGAACGAAATAATGATTCGAAATGTCCATAATGAAGAAATTCATTTAACTCAAAAAAATCAAGAATGGCATATGAAAACTCCATTTTCTTGGTCGGTTGAAGATCTCTTTCTCGCAAGTTTCAACACTCGAATCTCTCATCTAAATATAGACGAAATCTCTAAACTTTCCTCTATTGTAGAAAAGGGCGAGTTAGCTGAGGATTATGGTATATTTGATAATTCACCAACAATCACTTTAATCGAGTCAAATCAACAAATTAGAATAAAGGTCGGGACTGCCACTCGTGCCGAAAACTCCGTATTCATTACGTTTAAAATTAATGATGATGATGAAATGTTATGCAAATGTTCAAACGACCTTTTGGAGATTGTCCAATTGCCTGCATCGGTCTGGGCTCAACCAACTTTCATCAAACAACCGCTCTATTCCATTAATGCGATCAATGTTTCATACAGACAAAATAATGGAGAAAACCATACTGTATCTCTCTTAAGGACAAACGAAATTTGGAATTTCACAAAACCCTTCAAATCGCTTGCAAATAACGAAAGAGTCTTGCTCTTGCTTAATGAAATAGCTTCAAAAAAAATAGAAAGATTCAAAAAAGAAGATGGTAATGATATAAATGATTCTAGTGAGTCCAATTGGTTAATTAAACTAACTTTGCAATCAAGGTACCAGAGTGAAAATATATACTTCGGATTGGAAAATACCGGAAACGAACTATGTACGGTTGCCCGTAAAGAGACAGAACCCACAAAACTTTACCTTGAAAGTAACTTAATAGAAATTTTCGAAGCACTACCTTCTAAGTTAAGAGAAAGAAAAATTTTTCAATTTTCAAGTCTAGCAACCAAATCAATTTCCATTAAACACCAGGGGAAAACCCTAGCTTTGGAAAAAAAAGATGAAATGTGGAGCGTACATGAGAGAAACGATACAAAAGAGAAGGAATTTAGCGGAGATAATTTTGCTATTGGTGCATTCTTCAATCTCCTTAATAACCTCCATGTAAAAGAATTTATTTCATTAAATCCTGATGCCAACGAAATAAGAAAATATGGGCTTCATGATCCTCAATATGTAATTAATTTTATAGATACTAACGATTCCACTAGCCAAATTGTTCTTTCTAAAAATCATGAAGACCAAAATCTTTTTACTGCATATATTGAGAACGAATCTCTGATTTGCCTGCTTGAAATTGAAATTCCAAGTTTGCTCAAGCCTTCTCATGAAAGTTTCATCAATCGTGATTTACTGAATGCAGACTCTAAAGTGGCAACTATCCACTTTGAATATCCAGAGGGAAATACAACTTCAAAAGAAGTCCTCACAAATTTAGATTCTTCTTTTGATAACTTTATAACTTTGCGTGCACAAAATTTTGTGGATGTCAAGTATCATCAGGATGGTTGTTGGGTAGGAGGAGATTGGTTGCCCTGGACATACAACCTTATTTTTCTGGACGACAAAAACCAAACAATAAATTCCTTTAATTTATCCGCACCTTCTGGTGCCACGACCTGGTATGGAGGTTCATCAAAAACGAATAGAGTATTCAACATGCCAATTAACATAATTGACGAGTTGAACTCACTTTTAAGAGCAATCAGATCCAATAATTGATCCTGTGCTCTCATTTTAGTCGCCTGACAAACTGATTTTGAAAACAATACTTCTTGCCATATTGGGAATTCAGATATGTGTTTTCTTCCTAGTAAAGCAATTTATTCCAATTCCAAAAGTCATAATTGATGAGATTTTAACAAAAGCGTTAGATTTCGAAGGTGATTCAACAATCAATTACGAAGCATATTACCTTTTTCCAAATATGCTTTATATTAAAAATTGTCAGGTTAAAAATAAGTCACTCTTTTTTAAAAGTGCACAAATGATAATCAATCTAAGTTTTTCTACGGCTAATAAAATCGCTATTGATCTTAATAGTTTAGAGTTAAAAAATTGGATTTTCGAAGGGCCCTTTTGTCCTCGGATTTCTTCTCCAAATGCAAGGATCATAAAATTAAATGATAATTCAATTTTCCTTTCAACTAGTTTAAATTTTGCTGAACAAAAATCAAAATTGAGATTTTCTGGAGTTGGTGAAATACAACATGTAAAAAATTTGGTTAAATCAATTATTAAACATCAAAATAATACATCTGAGGCAAACTTCATGGAAGATATGTTCGACTTAAATAATAAGAATTTTGATGTATTCCTTAATTTATATAATAAAGCTGAGATTTCCTTAACAGAAGGTAATAATACTTACTCAATTCTCGAATTTAAAAACGGAAACCTTCACAAAGATTTTGAAATCATTCCATCTAGGGTAAAGTTGAAGTCCCTTGATGGAACGGTTAATATAAAGGGGCAAAATCTTCATTTCAAAAATTTGATAGTTGATCATTATCGATATCCTGAATCAATTTCAGCTGCATCAGAAACCCTCCAAGCAAATAGATTACATGTAGATCATCTGGAGTTAAATGGTTCTTTAATAGGATCAATAAATAACTTAAACATTAGCAATTCCCAAGAATTTGAAAATGCACAATCCTTTGTTTCATTTAATGAAAAGCAAGATTCGTATTTCTCCATTTTCACTCATAACCATCGCAATGATATAAATGGACAATTAAACATTAACAGTTCAAATACGAATTTTTATGCTTCTATTAATGGTCAAAAAAGAAAAATTCTGACATCAGGTGGTCTCTTGATTGATATTTCTTCATCATCCATTTCACATTCAAGAAATAATTTGGTAATAAAAGGAACTGATTGTTCAATTTTAGGAGCGCCCGAAGGAAACTACAAATTACAAGGTGTAATTAATGACAATTTCTCAATAAATCTTTCCAGAATTCATGGTAAACTCGGAGATACCAACGCAACTGGCTCATTTAGTCAATCTTGGTCTCCAAATAGATATCGATTTCTTCTTAATGGTCATTGCAACCCAAATGACATAAAAGCATGGTTTGGGGAGTGGTGGACAAAAATTTGGACAGAATTTAATTTTTCTTCACTAACACCATTAGGCGATATTTCTGTTCAAGGAATTTGGGGTTCTACCAAAAACCATCTTACACACGGAACAATTCTAGCGAACAATTTCTCATACAGGAATTTTAATGTGACCAAATCGAAAATCAATTTAAGGGTCGATGAAAATTCTACATTGCTCGCCTCTGACTCGATTTCCCATCGTTTAGGTACCTTGAAAGCGAAATTGGAATTTCCAAGAAAAAAGAAAAGTCAAGGAAAGAAGTTAGCCTTTGATGTGCAAGGGGATTTCCCATTTAATGAAGGTAAACAAATTTTCTCCAAAAACATACAGAAAGAGTTAGATGATATTTGTTCAGAATTAGCTAGTATTAATGCAAACGGAGAAGTCCATAATAACGCAAGTGACACATATTTTGACTTATCATTTGACTCAGATCGTAACTTTTCCTTTAGCGGGTTCAATGTTGATGGTTTAACGGGCAAAATCGCATTAAGTAATAATAAATTAATTTGTAATTTACCCCATATAATTCTAAATAATCAACAAGGTAAATCGAGAGCGAACTTCACTATAACCTCAGTTCATCAATTAAAAACTCTTGAATTTTCACTTGAGCTCGAAAATGTCTCAAAAAATGATTTCCTTAAAAGGTTGAATAACAGTAAAAAGATACAAATTGAGAAACCACAGAGCAGTGCATTATTCTTTTCTGAAGATAAAAATAGTCGATTAATTTTAAGACTAAATGCTAAAGGTCCCCTCGAAAATAAATTTCAATTAGTTGGGTCCGGATTCATTCAAATTAATGACAAAGAATTGGGGCAGATAAATCTATTTGGTAATTTAGGAAATGCTCTGTCTCGTACTAAGATCCCCCTGCCGCTTGGTGTATTTTCCTTTAATCAACTTGCTTCTCCTTTTCGTTTAGAAGGTGAAAAAGTCTTCTTTGATGACATGATCATTTCCGGTCCAATTTCAGTTATGAAACTGGAGGGAAACCTCGCTCTTGAAACAGGTTCATTGGATATTATTTCTCGATTAAAGCTATTAAACAAAATACCAATTCCTATACTTAAAGATCTAATCGGTGCAGCAGATCCAATTTCCAAGTTACTGGAAATTAAAGTAAGCGGAAACTTACTAAATCCCAAATGGGAATTACTCCTAAATCCAAAACCATTCTGATTCCTACTCCCTTAATTTGCAAATGAGTATTGCAAGTATTTAGATTTACTCTTTTGTGGTTACATTACATTCAAAATATTAATTTATATGGAGGAGCAGTACCTTGGACTTAAGCGAACTTAAGGGAATCATATCTTTAATGCAGAAATCTGACCTGACTGAGTTAGAGATCGAACTACAAGATCTCAAACTAAGATTAGCCAGACCAAATTTAACCAACTCACAAGTTGAAAGGTTTGTTTCTGCACCTCAAGCACAATTCCCACCTGCATCTGTAACGCAGGAAAATTCACCGAAAGACAATCCCAAACAAGTCGAAGAAAACAAACAGTTTAAATCTCCGATGGTAGGCACTTTTTACAGAAAGCCATCACCTGACGATCCCCCTTACATTAAAGTTGGTGACCAAATCAAAAAAGGCGATGTTCTTTGCATCATTGAAGCAATGAAAGTCATGAACGAAATTCAGGCGGATTTTGCCGGTGAAATAGTTGAAATACTTATAGAAGACTCTTCCAGCGTCGAATATGGACAGCCTTTACTTAAGTTTAAAAAGAATTAAAGGTAAATGATTCGCAAAATACTTATCGCAAACCGAGGTGAAATTGCCTTAAGGATCGTGCGTGCTTGCAGAGAACTGGGAATTAGAACCCTTGCAGTCTACTCAGAAGCAGACGAACAATCATTGCATGTACAACTCGCAGATGAGGCGATCTGTATTGGACCAGCTCCTGGAAATGAAAGTTACCTTCGGGCAGACCGCATACTAAGTGCTGCAGAGGTTGCTGATGTTGATGCTATCCATCCCGGATATGGATTTTTGTCGGAAAACGCAGAGTTTGCCGAGCAATGCGAATCCTGCAATATCACTTTTATCGGTCCCAAATCAGATACGATTAGGAAAATGGGGGACAAAGCCAAAGCACGTGAGACGATGGAACAAGCTAAAGTCCCCATTATCCCCGGTAGCGAAGGTTCAATCGAGAATGAGACAAATGCCTTAAGGGTTGCGAAGAAAATTGGGTTCCCCGTTATCATTAAAGCAGTATCTGGGGGCGGAGGACGAGGAATGAGAATTGCCCACAATGCTGTAACTTTTGTTCGAGAGTTTCAATCTGCCAGATTGGAAGCTGAAAAAGCGTTTGGAGACGGTTCCTTATATGTTGAAAAATATCTCGAAAATCCTCGCCACATTGAGTTTCAAATCATGGCGGATAAACACGGAAACATTGTGCACCTCGGCGAAAGAGATTGCTCCGTACAGAGGAGACATCAAAAAGTCATTGAGGAGGCCCCCTCGCCTTTTCTGGATAAAACTCTTCGTAACCGTATGGGGAAAGCTGCGATTAAAGCTGCTGAGGCATGCGATTATGTAAATGCAGGAACTATTGAATTTCTAGTAGATGAAAAGGGCAACTTTTACTTCATCGAGATGAATACTCGTATTCAAGTTGAACATGGAGTTACTGAAGAGGCAACCGGGGTTGACTTAATTAAAGAGCAAATTCAAGTTGCAGCTGGGAAAAGACTAAGCTTCGCACAAAAAGATATTAGTTTAAACAAGCACGCCATTGAGTGTAGAATATGTGCTGAAAATCCATCTCAAAATTTTATTCCTTCACCTGGTACGATTGATCTCTACTATGCACCTGGTGGGCACGGCGTTAGAGTAGACTCCCATGTCTATGGGGGATATACTGTATCTCCTCATTACGATAGTATGATTTGTAAACTCATCTCATATGGACGAACTCGTAAGATTGCAATGGATCGAATGTATAGAGCCCTTAGCGAATATCTAATTCGTGGAATAGATACGAATATAGAATTCGTTAAAGCAGTTATTTTAGACCCTGCTTTTCGACAAGGAGAAGCTACCACTTCATATGTTGAAGAATTCCTTTCACGAGCACCCAAAGAGCTTTTTGAACAGAAGAAAAACCTTTAATATGAGCAGAAAAAATAAGCATGAAATCACTGAGGAATCCGTACCTTCTCTTTCGGAGGAATCTAGTGAACTTGGAACCATAAGAATCAACCATAGTGTTGTTGCAGGAATTGTTAAATTAGCTACCCAATCAGTTGATGGGGTCGTGAATGTTGGAGGTGGTGGTGTAGTGGAAGGTCTGACTGATTTTTTTTCCAAAAAGGAAACAGAACGCGGCGTCAAAGTAACTGAATCAGAGCAAGGAGGTTATGATATAGAAGTCAGAGTCGTTTTGGAATTTGGAGTAGATCTAGCAAAGACCGGTGTTGCGATTCAAGAATCAAT
>JAYYQI010000050.1:0-58003 GCA_036128475.1 Verrucomicrobiota bacterium | reverse complement strand
ATCGATCCAGACGCCGATCAATAAGTCGCTCGCATTTTACAACCCCTACAATTCTTTTGTGCAGTGCTACTCATTTGGGATTGACTTATTCGACTATCATTTCAATTGTTAACAATAAGATTATGAGAATTAAAATACTTTCAATTGATTTTTCCAAGACATTCAAGCAGGATCAAATAATTGATTCAGCAAAGGGGGAGAAAAATTACACTCTTTTCATATTTAAATCTGATGCACTAGTTAAGACAGAAATTGGTTTAACAGATGTAAGTGCTGGAGACTGTCTCCTCTTAAGTCCTAATTTCCCTCATTGCTTGAGATCTAAGAAAGGAGAATGGTCCTTTGATGCCATATCTTTTAAGGGTTCGGATGCTTCTCGATTGGTTTCTCAAATTGGTATTGAGGCAAATACTATACTTAAACCACATCAAATTTTCTTTACAGACGCTATTTTTGAGAAATTAGCCAAGGAAGTGCGGGCAACTGATTTACATTGGGAGCGTATGGTTTACTGTTTGGTGGATGAGTTGCTTTCAAAAATAGTAAGATTTGCCAAGCAAGATTTTGTGCTTTCCATGCCAGATCATTCGCAAAAGCTCCGTGAATTAAGAACTGAAGTTCATGAAAGTTTTTCCAAACCATGGACTATAGGACAAATGGCATCGAAAATGGGACTAAGTGCAAGTCGATTTGCATCACTTTACAAACAGGAATTTTCAACGAGCCCTACCGAAGATTTAATTCGTACCAGAATTGATCAAGCAAAGAAGATGCTTTCGACTACAAAAGTTAGCGTAAAGCAAGTTTCTTTGGCCTGTGGTTTCGAAAGTGTACATTATTTTCACAGAGCTTTTAAAAGAAGAAATAATATTACTCCCAAGCATTATCAAAACCATCAGTTATCGATGAAAGGATCTATTCCTGCATCTGAAAAAACATTTAGTTTAGATGGTTTATCATTGGAGAATGACTTTTCGGGTACTATGGAAGTGATAGATGGTGAAATCGTTTTTCATGGAAGCAATTCGAGTTGGTCTGAATTTCTTGGTTATGATGCTGCCGAGTTAAAAAGTAAGCCATTTCTCAACTTTGTTTCCCCTAAGGATATTAATATCGCACAAGAAACCATAAATAACATCGTTGAAGGTAGAAATGTAAAAAATATTTCTGTTAATTTAGTTAAAAAAGATGGTGATCATACCAAAATAGAATTTTCAGCAATGAGTAAGGGAAATATGTGGTTTTGGTTCGCCAAAAAGTCACTTGTATTGGTTTAAAAAACTGAGCTAAGCAATAAGCATCAACTTGCCTTTGTGCATATGACACGTTGAGTGTCACTCATATGATAGATGTTAACTATATCAATATCCGCTGGTTTTCTTTTTATCTCTGCGGATTTTTCTTAGCTTTAACAGTTTTTGCTCAAGACTTAATCCAGGACGAAAGGCAGTTAACTTTTACAGGTAAAAGGTCAGGGGAAGGATACTATTCAAGCGATGGAAACCTAATTGTTTTTCAAAGTGAAAGTGAAAAAACAAACCCATTCTATCAGATTTATTTACTTGATTTAAGAACTGGAGAAACAGATCTTATCTCTACCGGTACAGGAAAGTCAACCTGTGCATGGATTCATCCAAATCAAAAACAAATTCTATTCTCATCTACTCATTTAGATGAGTCATCTTTGGATTTACAAAGAGAGGAGTTCGAGAAAAGGAAGTCCGGAAAAGTTAGAAAATATAGTTGGGACTACGATAAGAATTACGACATTTTTTCTAAAAATCTTCTTAGTGGTAAAATTGAAAGACTAACTAACTCGGTGGGTTATGATGCTGAAGCATCATATTCACCTGATGGACAAAAGATTCTATTTTCTTCGAACAGGCATGTATACAGTTCTCAGTTGAGTCCTAGCCTTCAAAAAGAACTGGAAATGAATCCGTCTTCCTTTAACGAACTTTATATGATGGATTCCAATGGGGAAAATATCCAAAGATTGACAACGGTTAAAGGTTATGACGGCGGGCCGTTTTTTATTTCAGATGGTGATGAAATTTGTTGGAGAAGATTTAGTCCTTCGGGACACACCGCGGAGATCTTTTCAATGAATCTGGATGGATTAAAACCGAGGCAATTAACGAAATTAGATTCGATGTCTTGGGCACCCTTTTTTCATCCATCTAACCAATATTTAATTTTCTCTACTAACATACACGGATTTGGAAATTTTGAGCTATATATTGTAGACAAAGATGGAAAGAAAGATCCAATTCGTGTCACTAATAGAGATGGATTTGATGGTTTACCAACATTTTCCCCCGATGGCAGGACAATTTCATGGACAAGCAACAAAACACCATCCGGTAATTCCCAAATTTTCACTGCAACTTGGAATCATGATTTGGCACTCTCAAAATTAGGTATATTCAACAAAAATATCCCCCCCCAAATTTCACATTCTTTCTCTGACCATTCAAATGAAATAACTGAAAGGGACATAAAACAACTGATTGAATACCTTGCATCAGAAAACCTTGCCGGTAGAGCTACTGGATCTGAAGGAATGAAAGTTGCATCCAAATTTGTGTCTGAATGTTTCAAAAATGCAGGTTTGCAACCATTTGAAGAAGATAATTGGTTTCAAACTTTTACTTTCGTTAAAACTGTGGAGATTGCGAAGTCCTCATCTATGAAAATTCTTTTGAAAGACGAGGAAAATATAAATTTAAAGATGCAAAACCAGTGGAACCCACTGCCATTCAGTGAGGATGGTATGATTAATGCCGAGCTACTTTACTTTGCTGGTTATGGAATACGTACGAACCCTAAAATTGATTCCTTTGATTATGATTCTTACGCTCATCTGGATGTTAAAGGAAAATGGGTTGTAGTCCTTGATGGAATGCCGGGTTATTGGAAAGAGGAGATCAAATCTAAACTACGATATAAGAGTACTTTTCTTAGAAAATCTACCACAGCTCGTGATTTGGGTGCCAAGGGAATTATTATTATCCAATCTGAGAAAGGATCACTAAAAAATTACTCTTTTGCTAATTCAATGGCAAATAACGCTATTTCTTTAGCAGCATTTCAGTTGAATTTTGAAACTGCTGATAAAATTTTTAAAATAAACCAAAGATCTCTCGCAGAAACAATTACAAATCTCAATACCTCTGATGGTATGATGGGTTTTCAATTGAAAGGCACTCTTCTTACAGGGAGCATAAATGTTCTTAAAGAAAAAAGTCCTGGTCGGAATACGCTTGGTTGGCTTCGAGCCTCAAACAAATCAAACTCGGAAAAGTTTATAGTTATTGGGGCTCACTTGGATCACATCGGAAGGGGAAGAAGAAGTTCGAGGGCTAAGAAAAGTCAGGCAGGAATGATTCACCCCGGTGCTGACGACAACGCGTCCGGAATTGCTGCGTTGATCGAAATTGCTCAATTTCTTGCCGACCTTAAGCGAAAGGGTATTTTAAAATCTAAGCATGATATCCTTTTTGCTGCTTGGTCAGGTGAGGAGATTGGCTTAATAGGGTCGAATCATTTTGTAAAAGAGGTATTCGATCAAAACATTATATCTTATCTGAATATGGATATGATCGGCAGAATGAACAAACAGATGACACTTCATGGTATTGGATCATCTAACGAATGGAGGCGAATTGTACAAAAGGCCAATGTACCTGTGGGGTTAAATTTGAATTTGCAGGAAGATAGCCATATCCCAACAGATACTACATCCTTTATATCGAGGAATGTACCAATTATAAGTGCATTTAGTGGTCTTCATGAAGACTACCATTCTCCCACTGATACGGCAGATAAAATTAATCATGCGGGTGTCTCGAAATGTGCAAAATTATTTGCAAGAATACTTACATCCATAAGTAAAGAAGACCCTATTGATTTTGTTCCGCAAAGCCCACCTAAGCAAAGCGTATCTAAACTTAAGGCTTATTTGGGAACAATTCCTAATTATTCTCAAACTGATCGTAAAGGAGTGCTTCTCAATGGAGTCGCTAAAGGAGGTCCAGCTGATCTTGCTGGACTCAAAGAAGACGATTTAATTGTAGAATTGAACGGTAAGCTCATTGAAAACATTTATGATTACACAGATGCAATTTCAACTTTGACACCAAATCTTGCATCAAAAATCTCGATCGTCAGAAAAGGCAAAAAGATTCAATCTACTATTACTCCAAAAGGTCGATGACTAAGGAGTCCATGCAAAATTGCCCGAACCTTGACCCTCTACTTGTTTTTCCTGTCCGCCATCAACTGCGAAACGAACATTCTCAAGTGCTGAAGAATAACATCTGAATGATTCGGTAAAATTTATTTCGGTGCTCCACCCCGCAGTCAAATTCTTAAATTCGTGAAATTCTTTAGGATCCTTCCCTTCATCGCTAATGATCAGCCTTTCGATTGATCCAACCACACTGATTGTCAATTTTCGCTGATTCTTCAATTGAATAGTCGAACTATCGTTTTGCGATAGTTTTTCATGATTTGATTCTTGGACAGAGGAAGAGTTTCCGGTTAAATTGTCTTCCTGAATCTCTTCTGTTGAATTACTTAATAAAAGCCATGTAATATTAGAAAAGATTAGAACAAAGGCCACGCCCACCAGAATTATGGGTTTTTTAAAGGATGTTCCGATTCCGTTAGAAGTTGAAATCCTTTTCGATGATGGAGATGATGAATTGGGTTCATTTATTTCGTTTATTTCAGGTGAAGCTATTGAACCGAGTGATTTTTTGCTATTTCTAGAAGATGAATTACCAAGCTCAATTTCCAAATCGGCAACCACAGCATCTTGGTCAAGATCAAGATACCTAGCGTAAAGCCGAATAAATCCCCTTAAGTAAACTTCAGGTAAATTAATATCGAAATTTCCAGCCTCGAAAGAGCTCAAGTAATCTCCACGAATTTTTGTGCTTTCGGAAGCCTCGCGTAAGGATATTCCCTTCCTGTTTCTTGCTTCTTCTAATTTCTGTCCAATAGCCATTAATGAAAGTAATTTTACATTTTCCTTTTTGGCAAGATGAGATTTTAGAAAGATGTCATAAATCCATTAGAATTTCTCTTCCCTGTCCAGGAACATCTGGTCCAACTAAACCTCTATCTTCTAACTCGTCCATAATTCTTGCCGCTCGATTGTATCCGATACTTAATTTTCTTTGAAGATTTGAGGTCGAGGCTCTTTTGGTTGATCTAATAATTTCTATCGCTTTTCTCACCATGGGATCTTCGTCTTCATTTCCATTACCATCTCCCAGTACATCTTCTTGACCGGCAGATTCAATTTGCTCTCTTACTTCCTCAATAATTTGTGGTGGTCCGTTAATTTTTAGATAGTCAACAATACCGTTAATTTCGTCATCGCTTACAAATGCTCCTTGAGCCCTGACAAAGGTGGAATTTCCAGGAGGAATGAAAAGCATATCACCTTTGCCTATTAATGCCTCTGCACCTTTCCCATCTAGGATTGTCTGACTATCCCTGTAGGAAGCGACTCTAAATGAAATACGGCTTGGTAAGTTAGCCTTGATCACACCAGTAATAACATTTACTGAAGGTCTCTGTGTTGCGATGATCAGATGGATTCCCGCAGCACGGGCTAATTGAGCCAATCGTGCAATGCCTGTCTCAACATCCGCTTGTGCGACCATCATAAGATCAGCTAGCTCATCAATTATACATACGATGTAAGGCAATTTATTTTCTGGAATTTCCAAGACTTCATCATCTCGAGGTACTTCAATGGAAGAGAGTGCGGCTCTTTCTTCTGCAGTCATTTCAGAGTCTAAAAGTTGAGCTTTTTCCTTTTCTTCCTTATCTTTTAGGATTTTAGCGTTAAAACCAGCAATATTTCTTACTCCGACTTTAGAAAATATTTGATACCGCCTTTCCATTTCAACCAAAAGCCACTTTAGGGCACCGGGTACTTTTTTGGGTTCGGTCACAACGGGAATAAGCATGTGTGGCAAATCATTATACACTTTCATTTCCACTATCTTTGGGTCGACCATGATAAACCGAACATCTTCTGGACTAGAATGATAGCAAAGAGATGCTATAATTGCATTAATGCAAACGGTTTTTCCTGAGCCCGTAGATCCAGCCACGAGGAGATGAGGCATTTTTGTAAGATCGGCCACAAGTGCTTTTCCACTCGCTTCCTTGCCTAAGACGATAGGGATTTCCGCACCGGAATCTGCCCATGCCTTAGACTGCAGAATCTCTTTAAGGCAAACCGGAGCAGGTTTTTGGTTTGGCACTTCAATACCAACGCAGCCCTTACCTGGTACTGGAGCCAAGATCCGGACACTATCCGCCTTCAGGGCCATAGCTAGGTTTTTGTCTAAATTTGCGATCTTTTCGACTCGAACTCCTGCAGCAGGATGAACGTCATACCTAGTTATAACAGGGCCAGTATGGACTTCTCCCAATTCAATTTCCACTTTGAACTGAGAAAGAGTATCTTTGAGATTTCTAGCCTTGATCATATGATCTTCGTCCTCATTTGATTCTTCTTCAGGTGGCTCCATCAATAATTCTAGAGTTGGGAAATGATAGTCACCTTTCATCTCAGGAAAAAGATCAGAGGCTTTTTCAGTCTTAGCCGCTCTTACAACCTTAAATCCATCCATATTCACGTCTTTTTCGTCAGGTTGATTCTCTGATTCATCTTGAACTTGGATGACTTTCTCCTCAGGTAATTCTGTCTCTTCCTTTATTTCTTCAGTTTCTTGCTCTGAAATTTCTTTTGTAAGAATGCTTTTATTTAATTGAGTCTTGTCCTTCTTTGGTCTGCTCAAGATTGCATTTTCGGGCTGGTTTTCAGAAGCATTTCTCAATGAAACATCTTCAAAAAGTAAATCTGATTCAGAGGACGATGTTTTCCATGGCCAAGTCCAAGACCTTCCCTCTTCCCCCGCTTTTTTTGTTTTAATTGTTTCCTTCTCAGCCTCTATAATAGATTCTTCTTTGAAATCATTTTCTTTCTGCAATTTTGGGAATAATCTTTCTTTAAACAGAGAAAACAAAGATCCAAACTTAAATGAAAAATGAAAAGCTAAAGATCCCGTCAATAAAATGATCATAGAGCAAGATGATCCAACAGGACCAAGCCAGATTCTTAAAAACCCCCCTATTGAATCGCTTGCAGAACTGGAATTGGAAACAGAGAAAGGAAGCCCCGAATAAAAGAAAGCTCCTAAAGAACCACCAGCTCCATGTTCAAATTGATTTAAATCAAGAAAAGTTTGTTCGCTATTCGAAAGAGAATAATCACGGATATTTGCCAAAACAGATAATGAGATTATGCAGCCAAAAATAGTAAAAATTTTCCTAAGAATTTCTCCACGTGGCAAACTTTGCCACAACGCAAAACTAATCGCACCAAGTAACCAAGGAATCAGCCAAGCTGACAGACCAAACAAACTAAAGAAGATTCTGGCTAAGATAGAACCAAGTTTTCCTAAAAGCGGAGAGTTGCCATCTTGAGGAGAAGAGTGAAAATACTCGGGTTCGTAGTCAAGCAAAGTTAAAAAAACCAAACATGAAAGGACTCCCATGAGAATGGAAATCAGTTTAGCATTCTTGAATGCACCACCTGTTTTAACCATCATTTGAATGAAATTACTTGCCAACACACATTAATAACCGCCAAAAGTTTTTAATTAACCCATACCAATTATTTATTTACAAGATATTTTATGGATATTTACAAGTTTGAACCAATTTACAAAGAAAGAGTTTGGGGAGGGTCAGCCTTTAAGGATTTTCTTAAAAGACCCATTAGCCAAGGAGAGAAAATTGGAGAATCATGGGATTTAGTGGATCGACCATATGATCAGTCCCTCGTTCTACAAGGTATAGAAAAAGGACAAAGCCTCAGAGAATTGGTTCAGGGAAACCCTTCTTCATTTATGGGTCCGGGATGGAACCCCAAAGACCCATTTCCTATCTTGGTCAAATGGCTTGATTGTAATGCAAGACTAAGCTTACAAGTTCATCCTCCACAGGATGTTGCTAAACAACTTGGAGGTGAGCCAAAGACGGAAAACTGGTATGTGGCAAACACTTCGGGTGAAGCGGCTTTATTCGTGGGTTTAAAAAAAGATACGACTAAGAATGATTTCGAAGCTGCATTACGAAATAATCAAGTTGAACAATATTGTCACCGTGTTGATTCAGAAGCTGGTGATTCAATGTTGGTGCAAAGTGGTAGAATTCACGCGATCGATGCCGGCAATCTCATTCTGGAAATTCAGCAGAATTCAGATACGACTTACAGGGTCTATGACTGGGGTCGTCTGGGCCTAGATAATAAGCCAAGACAATTGCATGTAGAAGAATCAATGGATTGTATAGACTTTATGGATTTTGAGCCAATTCCTCTTAAATCGAAGGATAAAATGATCTTGGCTGATACGAAGGAATTTAGGATCAAAAGAGTGAATCTTTTAACTGAGTCAAATCTTTTGCTAAAGAGTAAAAATTCTCAGTGTGCAATTATTAGTGTTGTGCAAGGCAAGGTGGAAATCTGCGATCAACATTTTTCTATCGGAGAACACGCCGTAAGTCCTTATTATGCGGATTGTCTAATCAATTGTATAGAGCCTGCAACATTACTTGTGACTGATAACTTCTTTGCACCTAAAAACAATTAATCAAATTTCTATTTTTGAAGTCGATTCTATATCGATTTTCTCGAAATTAGTTGTTAGTGTAATCAACGATGGAAGATACTAGAGAAGAAGATTCAAAACAATCTGAGATAGATTCGGAAAAAGAAAACGCTACAAATACAAATTCACCTGAAGAAGATGTTCAAAATGAAGGTTTAGAAAGTTCTGTAGAGGAGCCTGCTCCAGAGAACAATCTAAAATCTAAACTTGATAAGGTTTATGGTGAAAATGAAGACATTAAGGCTAAGTATTTAAGAGCGTTGGCAGATCTTGAGAATTTGAGAAAAAGATCTCTCAAGGACAGGGAGGATGCCATCAGTAGAACGAAGGCACAAATGCTTGGCGATCTTTTACCTGTTTTAGACGCTTTTGAACTGGGTATGATCGAAGCCGAAAAGACTGAAGAAAGCGAATCTTTGTTTGCGGGATTCTCCATGGCTGTTAAACAAATGGAAAGTATACTTCAAGAATACGGACTTTCTAAAATTGATCCGACAGGCAACAAATTCGATCCTGCACTGCACGATGCAATGGGATATGAAAATAACGATAAATTGGAAGAAGGCACAGTAATCAGAAGCATTCGAAAAGGCTACATGATTAAAGATACCTTGCTTAGGCCTGCGAGTGTTATGGTCGCGAGGAAAGAAGAAAAACCAAAAGAATAATCATCCCCCAAAGTTCTCTTAATCAAGTTAGAGTGAGCCAAATTAAAAAAAATGTCTACTGAAGACTACTATCAAATCCTAGGTGTCGATAGAAACGCTAGTGAAGATGAAATAAAAAAAGCATACCGAAAGTTAGCTGTTAAATTTCATCCTGACAAGAATCCTGGGGACAAAAATGCCGAAGAGAAGTTTAAGGAAATATCAGCAGCTTTCGAAGTACTCAAAGATCCAGATAAACGCCGTAAATATGACCAGTTTGGTCATGATGCTTTTAGGGGTGGAGGGCAAAGTGCTGGCGTAGATCCTTTCGATCTCTTCAAAGACGTTTTTGGAGGCGGTGGAGGCGGTGGCTTCGGAAGCATTTTTGATGATTTCTTTGGAGGTTCTGGTTCAAGCAGTTCAAGTTCCGCTTCCAGGGGAGCAGATCTTAGAGTAAGTGTTTCTATTACCTTAGATCAGGCAGCTACTGGAATCGAAAAAGAGATCAAATACCAGCATCAAAAAGAATGCTCCAAGTGTTCTGGAACAGGTGCCGCAAAAGGTTCTGGTAAAGTTATGTGCCCAACTTGCGGGGGTATTGGACAAGTGGCCTCGAACCAAGGATTTATAAGCATTAGAAGAACATGCCCGTCCTGTAATGGTTCTGGTGTTTCGATCGAAAAGCCTTGTGCCGATTGTAAGGGCGAGGGTCGAAAAAAAGTTCAAGATTCTGTCAAAATAAACATTCCTAAAGGTGTTAGTGACGGAAACAGAATGTGTTCGAGGGGGCGAGGTGACGCTGGTTTGCGAGGTGGCCAAACAGGAGATTTATATGTTGATGTTGAAGTAAAGTCTCACAAAACTTTTGAAAGGGATGAGGATGATTTGTTTCATGAGCTAATAATACCTTTTACTTTAGCCGTTTTGGGTGGGAGCGTACAAGTCCCAACACTTGATGGGAAGGTAACACTTAAGATTCCTGCTGGAACTCCTTGCAACAAAACATTTAGAATCAGAAACAAGGGAATGCCAAACTTGAGATCTCCTTCCGTTATGGGAGATTTATATGCTAGAGTTGTTATCGATGTTCCTAAGAAATTAAATGCTGAACAAAGAAATTCTCTGGTTGATTTTGCAACTGCTTCTGGAGACAATGATATATCATTTGATGAGGGTTTTATCGACAAGGCGAAACGCTTTTTTGATTCGGAATAAATTTAATTCTCCGTGAATAAACAATCCATATCAGATTGTACATATAGCATTGAAGATGCAGTACTTCATAGGCGGAGACTAAAGGACTCGGGGAAGACTTTTGTTTTAACTAACGGATGCTTTGACCTTTTGCATGCAGGTCATGTAAGCAGTTTAGTGGAGGCTTCACAATTTGGAGATGAGCTTTGGGTAGCTGTAAATTCCGATTCGAGCGTTAGCAGGATCAAGGGGACAAAAAGACCTATCATTCCCCAACTCGAAAGGGCTTACATGGTAAAGTCTCTTGAATGCGTTTCTGGAGTTATCATCTTTGAGACAAATAGATTGACTGAGCAAATCCTTCTTTTGCAACCTGACGTTTATGTTAAATCTTGCGATTACAATGAAAATACAATCGATGCTTCAGAAAAGGAATCTCTAAAGATGGTGAATGCAAAATTAAAGTTTACTCATTTGATTGATTCACTTAGCACAAGCAAGATTATAGATAAGATTAGACTTTTATGTTTGAATTGATTTTATTGACCTAATGAAAGTTGTCATCCTAGGTTCGGGGAAAGGTACTAATACCCATGTTCTCATTGAAGCATTCAAACAAAATCAACTAGGAGAAGCAAAAATAGTAGCTGTTTTTTCCGATGTATTGGAAAGTGGTGTTTTGAAGTTTGCAGAGGAAAACCAAATCCCAAAATTTTTCTTAGAGGCGGGTTCAGTAAAGCATAGGATTTGTGAAGATCATGAAAAAAATTGGATAGAGAGTATCCAACAACATAAACCTGATTTAATTATCTTGGCTGGATTTATGCGTGTGTTAGGAAAATCCTTTCTTAGTGCATTCAAACATAGAATAATAAATTTGCACCCTAGTTTGCTTCCGAGCTTCAAGGGACTTAACGCCGTAAAAAGAGCATTTGAATATAAGGTCAAAATAACTGGGTGTACAATCCATTGGGTAAATGAAGATATTGATGGTGGTGATATCATTGCCCAAGCTCCAGTTAGAATAATGGATGGAGATACTTTTGAAAATGTCTTGGCAAAGGTACAAGCAGCAGAGCATATGCTGTTACCCTGGATAGTTTCAGATCTTTCCACAGGTACCTTGCCTTTACCTGATTAATGTACCAAGTCAGTCTTGATTTATCTGAGAATCAAATACAACTGCTTGAAGATGTATTGTACGAAATTGCTCCTTCTAATTGGTATATACTTCAAAATCGACTTTTAAGTAACGGGAAGCTCGAAGGATTTTTCGAGCATTATGGTGACATTGAGAAATCCATGATGGAGTTGAATAACTTATGTACAATTAAAGTTCCTTTTGAATCTTCAAAAATAGAAAAGTTGAAGCGAGAAGACTGGACTAATGCATATAAATTTCATTTTAAACCATGGTCTTTTAAGAATTTCCATTGGATACCCTTATGGGAGAAAAATACTTTTATTGTCCCCGGAGGACAAAAGGCATTTTATATTGATCCGAGTGTGGCTTTTGGAACAGGTACTCATGAGACAACCAAGCTTTGTTTACAAAGATTAGTAACCTTAGAAGAAAATTTAAATGAATGTAACCGCAGTGTTTTAGATGTCGGATGTGGTTCAGGAATTATTGCCATTACTGCGGAATTACTCGGATTCTCAGAAGTACTTGGAATAGATAATGATTTAGATGCAATAAGAGTTTCTAGAGAAAATGCGTGTGTTAATAATTGCCCAAATGTTGAATTTAAACAAAAAGATTTGGCCGATTTGGTTGAAACCCAAATTCAGAACGATTTGATTTTTGCCAATATCCAAGCCGATGTTCTTGTTAATAATTCGGAAAACTTAATCGGTTTATTAAGTATCCAAAGTCATTTAATTCTATCTGGAATATTGGCTAATGAGGCAGCCGAAGTAGAAAAAATCTTTAAGAAAGAACTTAAACTAAAGTTCAAGTCCGTCAAAACTGAATTAGAAAAGCTAAATGAATGGGTTGCTATTATTTTTGAATTGAGCAACCCGTAGAATCAGCCTCCTAAATAAGTAAGTGCCTTAGTGATGGGTAATGTGTAAAAGGCAAATCGGTCTATCTTCAGCTTTTCAATTTCCTTTTGAATAGATTCCCTAATTGCATCAACATTGCTAGGGCCTACTGAAGTGTAAACTAGAGCCCACTCTTCATTTTGATGCTTTCCGTCTTCTGAATCCTCTGCGTCAATCATGACCCCAAAATTAGTACTCACACCAGGTGCACCAGCTTCGAGTATCGCATCGTAAACTGTTGAGTATTGATCACGAGGCACAATACAATAGAGCCCAACTAGATTTTCTAAAAACGTAGTTTTTAAAGCCTTCGACTTAGAATCATCAGCAAGTGTTCTCCAATCTTTACCTCCTTTTAATTCATCAATGGCAGATATGATCTGTTCCATATTGGCACCATGAGCAGAGGAGGAGATAGTGCTACTGACATTAATCAGTCCTGAAGAAACGGGTATTGAATACATAAAACCACGACCTGGCTCTGTGATTCTTCCTGCCCTTGCCATCTCAGCAAAAATATCATCCGCCTCAGACTTCTCGACAACACACCAAACGAATTCTTTCTCTGGACCTTTTGTAATTCGTAAAAGAGGAATTTTGTCTCTTACCCCACCACCCTCTCCAAAGGTAACCGTGGGTCCAGGCGCACCATTCTGTAGAGCAGCATTTGCAATATCATCAGCGATACCTTTTTCACAAATACAGCAAATGGCTTCCATTTCAACTTTTCCACTTGATGCTAAATTATCCCCTTCCCCTATTTCTGTCGGGAATTTAGAGGCAACATGAGCATCATTACAATCGATCGTGAAGACTGCTCCAGCCCCTACTTTTTCAAGGTTACCAGCAGTAACAGAAGCATCTACAACGGAATCAATTAGATTGTTGGGAACTAGGGCTTGTAGTAAAATTTGCTCAGGCGATGGGGGGGGAAACATTTTCTGCAAAAATCCTCCATCACTCAGGATGGATCCTCTTGCAGAAATCTGAAAGATTCCTTTTGCTCCGGCCTTTTCTAATGCTGATGAAACTTTTACAAGAGATTCTTTAGGGAGAATTAAATTCAATAAAGAAACACTTTCTGATTTTCTTAAGTCATTCATCTTATGCAGCCTCCCTTGTGGCTAAATTATCATCTTCTTCCGTTTTCGGCTTTTTTCTAACAATGAGTCCTACAGTTAGAACAGTAATAATCGGACCAATAGAAGCCAAAGCTAGCACCCCGAAACCATCAATAGCACCAGTTTTGGAGCCAATTCCCAACCCCATAGCAAGAACCAAAGGAACAGTTATTGGGCCCGTTGTCACACCTGCACTATCCCAACCAAAGTTAACGAAATCTTCGCTGGAAAGAAATGTAATTAGTATTAGAATCGTGTATGGAGGAACAAGTAAGTACCAAAGGTCGAGGTTAAAAGCAATTTTGGCCACACCCGTTGCAATACCTATAGCAACTCCAGTAGCAACTGTCTGCATAAGCAGATTTTTCTTAAACGCTCCTACAGTTATTTTTTCAACTGTGGCCCCAAGTGCATTAAGTGCTGGTTCAGCGAGCGTCGCTCCGTATCCAAGAATGAAGCCAAATAAAATAGCAATGCATTTACCTGCTGTGGACGATGCAAACATAGGCTCAACAAATCCTTCTGAAGCCCATGGCTCGATCGCCGCAAAACTGGATACTACATTTCCACCCAATTGTTCTCCCAATGGGGTTAATCCCAAGGAAATACCGAGATTGAAAAGCGCCATTCCAATAACAGCACAAGCAATTCCAATACCTAATTCGTCATAGTACTTGGGACGCTGTCTAAGACCAACGACGAGCACAAGTAGTAAAATTGAACAAAGAGGAACAATCGCCCATATTGCACCTTCTATAGCTCCCCTATCCTGATCTGGACCATTTAGTTCAGCATTAGGATAAATCTCTCCAGCCTTGTTATATACTGTGTTACCGTTTTCATCTACAGAGTATATATCCTCTCCTGGATCAAGAATCCCATTACCATTAGCATCTTCCTCTGGCTTAAAGAGGTTCGGAAAGAAATCGAAGTTATTTGTCATTGCCGCAAGAATCTCAGTGTTCGGATCCCAAACTTCATCTGGTGTGGAAACTTCTTCCTTAACAATTATTGATTGAGTGGCGGCAGGTTGCACAATGGATCGAGATACATTATCATCAGCATTCAAGGGAGTTGCATTAAGAGAATTTCCAGTGATTTGGGTCTTTAATGAGTATCCATCAGGCAAATTACCGGTTTTACTTAATGATTCTTTTACCTTTGCTAAGTCATCAGCGGAAAGCGTTCTGGCCATATCACTGCCTGTGGCACCGCCAGCTGATTCCAATCTTCTTTTTGCAACAACATCACCAAATCGCTGAAGATCAGGATCATAGTTTTTACCATATTCACCAGCATTTTTATGCCATTCCGCATCTGAATATGTAGCACTGTAGTAGTTATCATTGGTAAAAAGATACATTGCATAACATTTGACAGCAAGAATAGGAAAGAGGGATGCAAGTGTTACAACCCCGAAACCAGTATTACTGGAACCCCCAGTCGAAACGATTCGGCATACTCCAATCCCAAGAGCAAGGACAAGAGGAACAGTTACTGGCCCTGTAGTAACCGCACCACAATCCCATGCCAGTCCTAATACATGCTGAAGTCTTGCATCGGAAAACTGGAAATACAGAGTAAATAAAGACAATACAATGACTCCAATGTAAATAAAGGGCTTCAGTGACCAACCTTTATAAAACCTGAGAACTCCAAGAAGGACGGCAATCCCGACACCAACGCCCACCGAATATACAAGCGTTTCTGCACCAGTGTTAAGTATTGTCCATAAGAGCGGTGCTAATGTAGGGTCTACACCTGAGCCGGCAGCACGCAAAACTCCAAGTGCAGGTTCTGCAAATGTCGCAAACGCTCCCAAAACAAAACCAAATGCCAAACTAGTTGGCAAACACGGTAAGCCTAAAATTTTCTTTCTCGGGAGCGTGGATCCAAGAGTTTCTCCCAAAGGCATCAATCCCAGTCGCAATCCTTCCATGAAGAAAGCTAGGCCAACAATTACAATTAAAATGCCGACCGCAATCATCAGTGAATAGACTATTGGCAAACCTAAAACAAGAACCTGAAAGATGATTAGGTAGAGAATAATAAACCAAACGCATTGTATCTGCTCGATTATTTTGTCTTTAGAGAAAGACAATAAAATTGAGATCTTCTGCTTTAGACTCAGTTGTAATTTTTTTTGATCCGAAGATTGTTCCGTAGCCATAATAGATATTGATCAGATGAACTAATAATTAATCCAATGTTTGTTGATAACATTGAAACAAATTGATTATTGCAAACATTTTCGAGCTTAGATTTAAAGACTCCAAACTGAGTTTTGAAGAGTAAGAGAAAGTTTGTTGATACCAGGCTTCAAAATTACCGGAGTACTCCAAGTGACACCGACTTTTCCCAATGATGCGGTTCCTATAACAAAGTGCTGACCCACTGAGAGTTTTTCAACTGACGCAAAACCATCTATGTCCGTCCTAATACGTTTGCCTCTTCCATTCTCAACAAGTTCTAATAACTTGGCCCTAAATGTCTTCTGTATACCTGGGAAAAGAAAAGAGTTCTTCCTTGATCTTGCCCAAAGCTCCGCAAAAGAAGTGATACTAGGATAAGTGGTTATATCTATATCTGTTTCTCTCATTATTGAGTCTAAACTCTCTTCCAAAATAAAAAATTCTGTGTAGAAGGCTTCTTTATTCTTACCATTCAATGAAGTCACGACTGCATCAAAATTAAGTTTGCATGTGAACTCGGATGAAGAAGCCTGGGAACTAGGGGTCTGAGAAGAGGTGTTTTCACTTTTAGTTGGATTGAAGCTTGGCTTACGCAAAGCAAATGTAGTGTTAGGAGTTGTTTCCAAGCTACTGATTCTTTTCTCAAGCGAGTCGTTTCTCATCCTTAAATCCTTAATTTCTGCGGACTTAAGTATAAGACTATTTTTAAGGGTAGTGAGTTCGCCAATAAGATTTCCATCTGTTTTTTCGTTTGAAGAATAAATTGGTTTAACGCGGGTTTCCGCGGGAACGTCAGATTTCAATCTTTTAATTTCATCCAGTAATTCTTCATTTAATGCAGAAAGAGATGCGATTGTTTTGTCCTTGAAATTATTGATTTTTCTTAAGTCTTCTACGCTCTTCTGGTGCTTCAATGCATTCTGCTCAAGAGTGTTCAAAGCCATTTCCGCAGCTTCACTAGCTTTATTGGGGGCAACCTTACTTGATACACTTTTTGATTCCGTTGCTTTGGTAGATGGGGTTTTATCGTCCTTAATATCAACTGGTATCAATGGTTCTGCAGTTTGAACCCTTTCTTCTAAGCCGAAAAACTCCTCTAGATTCAAGGAATCTGAGGAGGAGTTACCAATTAATTGTGATGGATCTGTGGAGTCTTTGTTTAGAATAGTCGAAGATAAACTTTTAACATCGCTGGATTCATTTTGTTCACTAGTTCCACAAGAAGCAAAATGAATGGCTATAACAACAACTGCTATCAGAGGAATAAATCGGGGCAAAAAAGAAATCATTCAACATCTAAAAAATTGGACTCCAATTACTTTGCAAGCACAATTAATAAAAGGTAAGTTTGTATTTACAGGAGTACCTGTTCTCATCTAGGATTACATACATGTCTCAAGTAACCCCACAAGAGGCTATCGTTCTCGATCGCGAAAACAAATATCTTAAGCAAACCATTGTCTCTCTAAGAGATGAACTTGCTTCAAAGGATATTGGGCTTGAAAATTTGATTCAGCAAAACCTTGCTGGCTTAAACGCAGAAAACGATTCATTAAAAGAATCTATTTCAAATTTGCGCGAACAACTTGAGGGATCAATCATTGAACACGAAGAGGAAAAACAATCCATCCTTCGTTCGAACCAGAGCGAGATTCTTAATCTTAAAAACTTGATTAAAGTTCTAAGAGTGGAACTGCAAACTAGTGAAGAAAGAAGACTGGATAAATCTCAAAAGATACTTGCTTCTACTTCAAGCGAGATGAATTTCCTTAAACACACTATCGAAAAGTTGCGTAATGAATTAGATTCTAAAGATGTGGAGATTGAAAGTATAGTCCATGAGGCGAAAAGAGACAGCATTCGCGAAATTCAATCTCTAAAAGAATCATCACTTCGATTGAGAGAGCGTGTGGATCGACTGGTTGGAGAAAAAGAAGAAGCTTTACAAAAAGTACATTCACAAACTGAGGTGGAAAAAAACGATCTTCGAAACACCATTTCCGAACTCCGAAGAGAAATTGATGCTGCCTCGAGCAAACAACAAGAGACTGTGCAAAAAGCTCTTTCAACTTCTTCCGTTGAAATCAATTCCCTCAGAGCGTCTCTTCAGTTAACCAGGGAAAGACTGGAGACAGAGAAAAACCGTCAAGAGGATAGAATTCAAAAAAATTCAAGAATATTAAATCAAGAGATAGAGACATTAAAACAAACCATTGAAACACTTCGTGATGAGTTGGATAAATGTGATGCCGATAAAATTCATGCGATCCAAGTTACTGAGCAAAAGTTTAATAATGAGATTAAACAATTGAAAAGCTCATTGCTCACAGCAAGGGAATTTATAGATAGTGTAAGAACTCGAGAGGAGGAAAAACGTCAAAAAGTAGAGTCTTCTTTCCACTTGGAAGTAAAAACCCTTAAAGACTCAATAACAGACCTCAGGGAGGAGTTGGATCATTCGAGTGCCGAACGAGAAAGTGCAGTCCAGCGAGAAAGGGCAAATTCAGCAACTGAAATTGCTCAGCTTAAATCCTCTCTTTTATCTCTCAGAGAAAATTTGGAAAATATCAAAATACGCGAAGAAGACAAATTGCAGAAGGCTACTTCTCATCTTGCGATTCAAAACCAAGCCCTACAGAAGACAATTGCCGAATTGAGAACCGAGTTAGAAAATGCTCAAATAAGTAAAGATGAGGTTGCTCAAAAAGTTTCGGCGCTTGCTCAAAATGAAATCTCGCAATTGAAACTGGCTCTGTCGAAGGTAAGAGATAGGCTCGAAAATGAAAGAAACAGAACAGTCGAAGAGGTGCAGAAAGTTGTAGCTTCTAAAGAAATTGAGTTGAAATCCTTAAGGGAAATGTCTTCCAGTTTGCGCGATGAACTCGATGTAACGAAAAATAAAGAGGAGCAAAATATTCAGAATGCCCTTTCCATTCTTCATGCTGAAAACAACCAGTTACGAAATTCTGTATCTTCTATTAGGGAACAGTTGGAGAGAGCGAAGGCGAAAAATGAGGATATTCAGCAAAAGGCATTATCTGTACACGAAAATGAGATTCGTGCATTAAAGAATACTATCGCTGTTCTTAGGAATGAATTGGATTTATCAAGTGCAAAAGAACAAGACATTAATTCAAAAGTCGAAGCGAAATATTCAAATGAATTAAAAGGATTGAAATCCGCCTTATCGCTAGCTCGAGAAAAGCTTGAAAATGCAATTTTCAAAAAAGAAGACGAAATACAGAATAAAACTGTTAAATACGAAAACGAAATCAAACAGCTTAAGAAAAATATATCTCAAATGAGAGAGGAATTAGACCGAGTAAACTTGGAAACCGATAGCCGCGTTCAAGATGCAATATTACAGTCTTCAAAAACAAACAAGAATCTTAGAGAAACAATTTCATCTCTTAGAAAGCACTTCGAATTTGCCAAAAACGAAAAACAAGACGCAATTCAAAATGCGCTTTCCAAATCTTCCTCTGAAGTGAATGAACTTCAACATAGTGTTTCGCGTTTGCGAGAAGAGTTAGATCGTTGCGATATAATTAAGCAAGAGCAAGTTCAAAAAGCCGTGGCTTCCCATCAGCGTGAAATTACTCACTTTAAAAGAATGGTTTCCGCTCTCAGAGATGAGTTGGATCATAAGGATATTTTGCAGGAAAATAAAATTCAGGAACAAAATCAAATCAAGGTAACCGAGTTTAAGCAATTGCAGCAGACTATAATCGAGCTTAGATCAGAACTGGAAAACAAAAATGGAAGAAAATAAAGAAAATTCAACCAAATCCAAGTCAAAGAGAACAGCTAGGTTCTCAGACATGTTACTTCAGGTTACTACGGACTTGGCAAAAACCAAGAGTCTTGATGAAGCACTAGAAACTTTGGTTAAGATTACGACGAGTACTATAGGAGCAGAACGGGGCACCATTTTTTTAAACGATGCATCCACAGGAGAATTATATTCCAGAATTGCACAGGGAAATTTCAGAAGAGAAATTAGAATTTTAAACACAAAGGGAGTCGCTGGATGGGTATTCACTAAAAACCAAGGAGTCATCATACATGATGCATACAAGGATGAGAGATTCAACAAAGCTGTAGATGTTCGAACTGGCTTTAGAACAAAGAGTATTCTCTGTGCTCCACTACGCACAGTTTCAGGTGAAGAAATTGGAGTTTCACAAATTCTAAACAAAATAGACGGGGAGTTCGAACAAGAAGATTTGGATTTACTGGAAGCGATGACCGAGCAAGCCGCCATCGCCATTCAAGGAAATATCATAGTTGAACAGATAGAAGCGGCCAGAAAACAGGAATTAGAATTTCTGGATGTTGTTTCACAGGTATCTTCAGAGTTGGAGCTGACTCCCCTACTCCAAAAAATCATAACAACAATTTCAACAATGCTGGATTGTGAAAGAGCCACTCTTTTCATTAATGACGATAAAACAAATGAATTATACACTGAGGTCGGGGAAGGATTAGATGAAAAATCAGTAATTAGATTTCCTAATCATTTGGGTATTGCCGGAACCGTCTTCACTTCCGGAGAAGCCGTTAACATACCCCATGCCTATGCGGATCTCAGATTTAATCCTAGTTTTGATAAACAAACCGGTTTCTTTACGAGATCTATACTTTGTATGCCCGTGTTTAATAAAGAAGGTAAAACTATTGGAGTAAGTCAGGTTCTAAACAAACGTGGAGGTGCTTTTAATGCTGAGGACGAAAAGAGATTGGCGGCCTTTACTTCGCAAATCTCGATGGGTATTGAAAATGCGAAGTTGTTTGATGATGTTCAAAACCAAAAGAATTATTCTGAAAGTATTCTTTCTAGTATGCATGACGCGGTGCTTACCTTGGACGAAAATCTTGTCATCAAAACTTGTAACACAGCTGGCATGAGAATTTTAAAAGTTCCCATCCTGAATGAAATTCTGGAGCAAAATGCAAAAGAAGTCTTTGGAAAGAAAAATGAATGGTTAATCCAGAAGTTGGAGGATGTGAAAGACCCAGAAGAGTTTCTTGATGCTGAAATTTTTATTTCCGAGGAAACTTTATCAGTAAATATTTCTATGATGCCTCTTGTAGGGCAAAAAAAAGAAGTACTTGGAATTATGCTCATGATAGAGGATATCAGTTCGGAAAAAAGGATGAAATCCACAATGTCCAGGTATATGGATCCCGAGCTTGCGGATCAACTTATGGCAGAGGGAGACAATGATGACATAATGGGGGGTAAGCAAAGTGTTGGGACGGTATTATTCTCTGATGTCAGGAGTTTCACGACCATTACCGAGGAATTGGGTGCTCAAGGTACTGTTAAGCTACTAAACGAATACTTTACGATAATGGTAGACTGCATAACGGACGAAGGTGGCATGCTTGATAAGTTTATCGGAGACGCAATGATGTGTATTTTTGGAACTCCAGTTCCCCATGACGATGATCCTGATAGAGCAGTAAGAGCAGCAATTCGCATGATGACAGACTTGAAAGTATTCAACGACAAAAGATCATCAGAGGGGAAAATGCCTATTGATCATGGAATGGGAATCAATACGGATTCCATTGTTTCGGGTAACATTGGTTCACCTAAAAGAATGGACTATACAGTAATTGGCGACGGGGTTAATTTGGCTGCTCGCATAGAAAGTGCATGTAAACAATACGGCGCACACATTCTCATTAGTGAATTCACTTATAAGGCTGTAAAGGCAACCTACAGAACTCGCCAAGTCGACTATGTTATCGTGAAAGGCAAAACCGAGCCTGTAGGAGTTTATGAAGTTTTAGATTTTCATGACGACGAATCCTATCCTAATTTGGTTGAAGCTCTAGGTGTTTTCAATGATGGATATCGATCTTGGAGCGATGGTAAATGGGATCAGGCAGTAAAACTTTTCAAGCAAGTACAAAAAATCAATCCAAATGATAAAGCTGCTCAACTATACTTGGATAGATGTGATCATATGAAGAAGAATCCACCCAAAGGGGAATGGAATGGAGTATGGGTAATGACCACGAAATAGCTTGGGCTAAAATATAATGAAAGCGGTCGAACATCTTGAAAAGGCGATTACCCTTAATCCAAGTTTTCCAGAAGCATATTTTAAGCTGGGGTTATTGCAGAAAAAAACAAACGAAACAGATGAAGCCCTCAAGAATTTCAAGAAAGCCGTATCTCTGAAAAATGACTTTGCTGAAGCTGAATGTGAGTTAGCAATAGCTCTTGCCAAAAATGGGGATCTTGAAACAGCGAGAAACCATTTTCTAAATTCTTTAGAAATTGATCCAAACTTTGCAGACGCATATTTTAACTATGCATTGCTTTTAGTCGAAATCGGTGATTTTGAAGAAGCCAAAAATAATTTTGATAAGGTCACGGAAATTGACCAGAATTATTCTTCAGCATATTTTCAAAAAGCAAAGCTTCTTAATAACGCTGATGATTTTGAAGAAGCCAGAAAAAATTACGAAACGGCTATCGATATTGAAGAGACATTTATTGATGCACTTTATTACCTAGCTAAGTTATTGTCCGGAGGAGTTGCAACGGACAAAGAAGGAACTCTTGTGGACAAGACAGATTTACCTTCTGCCAAAAAGCATTTGCTTAAAGTTTTGGAAATGGATGAGAATCATGCAAGGGCGTGCTACAACCTCGGGAAAATTCTCTCCAAGGAAGACAAACTTAAAGAGGCACAAAAATATCTTGTTCGCGCACTGAAAATTGACCCAAAATACTCTAAGGCTCATTTCTTGCTAGCTCATGTAAAGGAGCATTTTAAATTGTTCGACCAAGCCACTAAGCATTTCCGGCTAGCTATAGAATTCAATGAGGAAAATGCACAAGCTCATTTCAGACTTGGTGTTAGATTGTATGAGCAAGAAGAAATTAAAAACGCTGAGGAACATTTAAAGAAAGCCATTTCTTTGGATTCACAAAATGCTCAAGCACACTTTCACTTAGCTATGATCTTTCGTGATGACGATGATCCAAACTTTGCAAAAAAACACTTTTTTAGAGCCTTAGAAATCGATCCTGAATACTCGATTGCTTATTATGAACTTGCTCATCATGCCGAGAAAAATGGAGATTTAAACGAAGCTAAAATTCATTTTCAGAAGGCAACTGAAATTAATCAAAACTTCGTTGAAGCGTACTTCCATCTTGCCAGAATTCTAACTAATCCATCGGAATATGACCAAGCATTAAGAAATTATGAGACTGCTTTGGAAATCGATCCAAATATGGAAGAATGTCATTATAGTTTTGCTAAATTAATTTATACTGGAGAGAGATTAAAAAAAGATGGCTCTCTAGTATACGAACCAGATGTCGAGCGAGCAGAATTCCATTTGCGAAGAGCTATTGAAATAAACGAAAAATACGACAAAGCATACTTTAAGCTAGCATTACTTTTGCGTGATCAAAAAAATTACATCGAATCCTTCAATAATTTTGAGCACGCACTGCAGATAAACCCTTCATTTTCTGAAGCTCACTATCAAATTGCTGTTCTTCTTATGGATGATAACGCTGCCAATACCATTAATTTAAGTTGCAAAAACAACTCACAGAAGAAATCGACTGCCAAACCTTCTAATTTGAATAGAAAAAGAAAGACCAAATAGTCTTGCTTTGAAAAGTTTTAATACATGCGAAAATAAGATTCTTTATCACTTAGAGTGTGCCTTGAAGCATACTCCAGATCATGTTTCTTCTTTTAATGCAATTTGCGAGCTTCATCTAAAAAACAAAAACCTTTTGCAGTTGGAAAAATTGCTCCAGAATGCAAGCGAAGTTTGTAAAAAAGATGCAGGTTTTCTTTTTATTGAGACAAAATTTCATATTCTAAGTAAAGAGTACGAGAAAGCTCTGGTTTCTCTGGAAAATGCGATCCAAATGGATCCGCAACCAGAATTTTATAAGTTGGCTATACAACTGGATAGGCTTTCTGGGAGACCTACCAATCGGAAATATTTAGAAACACTAATTGATCTTTGCCCCACAGATGGAGTGATCCATATGGAACTTGGAAAAATCTTGAATCATCCAGATGATTTTGAACAGGCAAAGTTACTATTCGAGATTTCAATAGATTTGCTGCCGAGGCAAACTTTGCCAATTCTGCTCCTCGTTAAACATCTAATTAAAGGCGCAAAGTCTCAAGAAGATGGTACGATCTATTATGCTCCTGACTTCGAAACATCAAAAAACCTTCTTCAAAAAGCCCATCAAATTAATCCTAATGAAATTGAGACTAATTATTTGTTGGGCGAGATATTTTATCTTCAAAAGGATTACAATCCTTCCAAGAAAAACTTCAAGTTATGTATTAAAAAAAATTTCAAATTAGGAAGCAGTCATTATAGATTAGCTAAAATCTATTTTGCTGAAGATGATATTGAGGAAGCGATTTTCCACCTAAAGACATCTACAGAATTCAAGGAGCATAAGATTGATGCCATGATTGAACTTAGTGACCTTTATGTTTCTAAAAGTAATTTTTCCCTAGCTAAAAAACATTGTGAAAATTCCCTTGTGCTTACTCGTGAGAGTATTGAAGATTTGAGCCAATATGCTTTAACTTTAGTGGATCAATCGAAATTTTTTGAAGCTAGAGAACTCTACCAAAAAATTGAGAAGAGAAAAAAAGACTTATCTAAATTATATTTTCTTTTGTATGTAAGTCTGAATAAAGCTGAAAATTCCTCTAAAAACTCGATTAAACTTGAGGAATCTATTGCAATAGATCCAAGTAATTCACAGGCGAGTTTTGAATTATCTAAAATTTACTTGGCTCAAGGAGATAAAAAAAAAGCGAGATCACTTATGAAAACTGCCTTGATCAATCAGTGGGATAACCCAGATTATCATACCGAATACGGCAAATTAGAAATATCACTTGGCAACATGGAAAAGGGCTTGTCACATTTAGCTATTGCCAAAAGCTTTCTGAATTAAGGAAGTCTAGGATTTATTTGATGAATCCTTTTGGTATGCCCAATATGATAAGGGTAAACTGAGTAGATAAACAAGTCCTAGAAACAAAAGGCAGATCCATTTCTCTTTAAGGAATACAGCACCAACGAGAACTACAATAATGAGGACGAACATGGCCTTATTTTTTGAAACTCTAAAACGGACATTCCTAAAGGAAAATGTGGGGATGCGTGAAATCATTAAGACTCCAACAAAAGAAACCCACAAAACTAAATATTGAGGATAAGAAGCAATTTTTTCCTCAATTCCAAAGCGGGTTAAGACGAAATCTAGAATAATAGGCATAAGTATTAAGCCTGCTCCTGCTGGAGCAGGTACTCCTAAAAAATATGCCTTATTCATGGTGTCTTTATTTTCATCCATGTGCATAACGTTAAACCTAGCTAACCGCAAAGCGAGGCAAGATGAGTAGAACAGAAATGGTATCCAGTACCATCCCATAATATATTCACCTACAAAATTTCCCGTTTCCTGCTTGATCCAGAGATAGGTAATAATTGTAGGAGCAACCCCAAAACTGATTGCATCGGCTAAGCTGTCAAGTTCGGCTCCAAATCTGGAAAATGCCTTAAGTAGTCTTGCTGAAAGCCCGTCAATGAGGTCAAAACAAGCAGCGAGCAAAATGAACAGCACAGCATTTTGCCAGTCGTTTTCGATAGCAAAGCGAATACCCGTTAAACCTGAGCAGAGACCAATTGTCGTTAAAATATTTGGAAGCAACTTGGGTAGGGAGAGATCACGGGATGTATTTCCTTTCCTTATCACAATTATTGATCAATCCCAACTTCGTGAATAGACAAAACATGATCGGTGCCATATGAGCGATTAATTATTCGTTGCCATGCTTCCGCACTTGTTCTCGAGTAAGGATTTGTGGTTCCTCTGGCTATACATTCAAATGAATCCGTGTAAAATAAAAAGTAGTGATCTCCATCAGGGTCGTCCATTAATCCATTTTCAATGAATGTCGGAGGGCGTGCGATGATTTCCCTAAGCAAGGGTAAGGCTTTGTCGCATGAACCGCAATCTATCCTTACCTTATGAACTTTTTGGGGAATGGGATCCTGATTTTGAATTCTTTTTCTCAGCGATGATTCAAAACGAGTAATCTGCAAATGAAATCTAGAACCTCGCTGATAAATATCTACAATTATTTCTTTTCCCGAAACCGGAAATCTTGATAGTCGTAATGATAATTCACCAGACCCCGGTTCAGGGAGAAAAATTGATCCGGATGAACTGGAAGCTTGACGCTCAAGTTGCAGTGGAAATGATAAGGGCATTTGATGTATGAAGTTAATTAAGCAAAATCAATGCCATTCAAGTTTAATTTTATTGCTTAAATTATTTCGGACTTCTTATGCATTTAAAAGTTATTTTTCCTTGTGTTTCTTATTCTTTGGTTGTGGCAAAGCTTGGGATCCAGACCATCAATACCAGAGTCAAATCGAAGAAATCATTCTAATGAATGATTTGAGTAATCAAAAAAACAATGAACAAGCTGAATTAAATTTGATTGATTTGGAATCTATGTTGAGACTTCGCCTTCTTCCAGGCATGTCAATCAATGAAGTTTCATATAGACTGGGAAATAATTATAAAATTTTAGCACAAACCAAGGTCGATGGATTAATTTGGGAGAGAAGATCTTATCTTATGCAAGATATTGTGAAGCATCGCTTTGGTATTTCATCTCTAGAAGCTGAGCTGCAGAAAAAGCGAAACCCCAAAACACTTGTTATTACTGTGAACTCGAAGCAAATGGTTTCTAGAGAAAAGCTTTGATTCTCTTGGCTATTTCAATCGCTTCTTGGAGCAGTGCGAGCAAATGTAACTAAAAGTTTAACAACTGCACCTTGACTCGTTAAGGAAGGTAAAACAGATACTAATTTCCAACCATTATCTGAAAATTTGTTACATTCTTCATCTAGCGATTTTGCAAGCAAGGTAGAAAGATCATCTCCTTTTACACGTAATCCTTTTGGCGAAACAATGACTGATTTGTAGATTTTCGCCATTCGCTAAACTGATGTTTTCGCTGCTAAATCCTTCTCATCAGTATTTTTACCATAATATTTATTATAGTATTTATATCTAAAGTAACCATACCCGTAATAGCCTGAATAGTAATAACCTGGTGTTTTCTTTTGGGGCAAGTCATTTAGAACGACACCAAGAACATTTGCACCAGTTTCCTGTATGTTCTCCAAAAGATTTTTAGCGACTTTTCTTGAAACTTTACCATATCTAGTAACAAACAGTACTTCTTCCGCTTTTCTTGCAATTGCAAGCGAGTCCGGGAAAAGACCAATAGGCGGACTGTCTACGATTATTACTTCCGCCATTTGCCGTAATTTATCCATGACCACGTCAAACTCAGTTCTTTCTAGCATCTCAGTTGCCGCACGAGTTTTTCCACCAGATGGTAGAACCTTCAAGTTGGGGTGAATTCCGTGTAGGCTGTTCTCTAATTGAGCTTCTAAATCTGAACTGCCTTTAGCCACTTCATTTACCAGAGTAACAATTCCCTTCTCGTTAGATATGTTACAAAAATTATGAAGACCTGGTCTTCTTAGATCAAAATCAATTAGTATAGTCTTTCTTCCATGATTCGCACAACTGTAAGCTAAATTTGCGGAAATAAGACTTTTCCCTTCACTAGGAATGGCAGATGTAACAAGTAAAACCTTGGGATAATCGGATTGGGAATTCATTTGAATACGGCTATACATGCTTCGAAAGGATTCGGTCAGTCCGTCATCTAAATCGTTTCCTACTATCAATGGTCTTTGCCTTTCCTCTACTTCAGATATTTTGGGAATACCACCTAAGAGGTCATGACCAACGAAAACCTCTACATCCCATGGTGACTTGACTCGATTATCAATAAATTCCAATAAAATTGGAATTATGAAGAAAACGGAGAAAAAAATTGTAAAGCCTTGCTTTCGAATTTGGTTCTTGTCTGGAGTGTAAGGTACGGAGGGTTGGTACGCGAATTGTTCTTTGTGTAAAGGTTCATCTTGGTCCGATGGTAGTGCTTGTTCAATTCTAACATCATTTAGTCTACTTTGAATCTGATCAGTACTCTTTCTAACGACGGCAAGTTGTCTTTCATAATTGTTTAATGTTTCTTCAATTTCACTTAATTTACGAGAGTCTTCTTGCACCTTTTGCATTGCCGTATTGAATTCAGACTCTTGAGCGGATAACTGATTGTGTTTATCGCGTAAGTCTTCAATGGAATTTTTGACCTCTAAGCTCAGGGACTTTTTTACTTCAAGTATTTGTCTTGTATTTTCCAGCATTTTGGGATGGCGTTCGAGATAACCGGGTCCAGTTTCTTCATAATCCCTACGAGTTGACTCAAGTTCGTACAATCTTTGTCTTAAGCTTGGAATATTTCCAAATGATTCAATGGCATCGATTTCAAAAAATTCTTTAATTGTCGCAATGTCATCATCAACATCCTTTGATCGCGTGGATGATTGATTGCCAATTCTAAGCTGAATTTGGAGAATTTGTCTTAGCAGAGAATTTATTCTAATTTGCTCTAATTTGCATGATGTAATTTCGGCTTGATACTGGCTCTTTCTGTCAGCTGTATCTTTTTTTTCGTCTTCAAGAAAAGGAAGATTGTTGGTTCTTTTGTAATTTGACATTTCCTTTGAAAGTTCATTTTCGGTCTCGATACTTTTCTCAAGTAGATCAACGAGGATATTTCGAACCGATTCGACTTGCAGGCTTTTCTTGCTTTTATGAAGCTTTTCGTATTCGCTTTGAACCAGATCTGCAACTATCATAGCACCTCTTCCACTACGGGAGTTGGATGAAATGGTAAATCGAGGCCTTCCTTCACTGGGTGGTGATACTGAAATACTATAAGCAATTGCCGCCCCTGCATTCATTGGTATTCCTTCCTTTAAATATGGAGCAAGTAAGACTGATTTAAATTCAGGGTTGTCTTCAACCTTTTGGACAACATTTACTCTAAGCTCTTGACTATTCAGACCATCTAGGTGTTTGGCAACGAGACCTTGAACATGTTGGTCACGTTCAACTTTTTGGAGATTTAAGATCGCTGGTGGAGGTATAAGTCTGAACGAAGATGAAGACCTGTAAAATTCTGGCCCTTGGAGTTTAGTGTAAACGAAACCAAGGGCAATAGGAAGGGCAATAGTGATGGACAAAAGCCATCTGTCGCGAATTATTAAAACAAAATCTGAAAAACCTTTAATCCTACCTTTGTTTACTTGGGAGGAAGATTTGTCATTTATTATATTTTCATCCATCAAATCAATCTTTCGGGCACTTCAATTCTATCACCCGGATAAATCCAAAACCTTTGATTGGAACCTCTGATCGAACCTGTGCTGAGTGCTTCCACATCAACCTCATAAGTCTTGGTCTCCTTTGCAGAACCACTTTCATTAAAAAAAGTTCTAGTAACATAAACCTTGTTCTTTTTAGCAATATCGTTAAATCCACCTGCCCTAGCAATTACTTCGACAATATTCATTGCCTCAACTTCTGGGGGAAAAGAATAAGGACCTTTGTTATTAACCGCACCGGATAGAAAAACTGACCTGATAACATAACTGGTCATGCTAAGGCTAACTAAAGGTTTCCGAAAAATTAACTCATTTATATATTTTTGTGAAATTCTATCTTCAGCTTGTTTCTTACTTAGACCGGTTAGTGGAATTTCCCCAATATAAACAAGTCTAAGCTTACCTTCGGAATTTATAGTTCCTTCGGTGGTGCAATCATTTTCTCCCCTAATGACTACCCTAACCTTATCTCCAATTCGCAATTTATAACCTGTCGGGTCTCTTAAAACCGAAGGATCTCTGTAAGTCCCTTGTGCACAAAGATTAGAGGAGATAAAAATAAAAAATGTGAATATAGAAAATGGGTAGAAACTTTGTGTACGGAAGGAATCCCCTAATTTCAAAAGAAATGAATTCATAATTTACTAAAACCTTCCCGTTAATTGGATGGTTATCAAATGCCTGTCAAATTCTTGAATACTTCTATCGGTAAATGAAAAATTGTAACCAGCATTTCCAGAGAAGACTTTTGAAAAGATTTTGTTGATATTAAAACCCAAACCATAAGTCTTCATAGAAGAAGTTTCTCCTCGATTCGGTTCGGCTGGATTGGATGATGGGTAGGTGTATTTTGAATGCCCTAAACTTAGGTAGGCCGATCCTGATAAATCTTCAAGAAAACGATGATTTAGTCCAAAACGAGAGTTTGTACTCAAGTTTGAAAAACCTTGAGAGGATGGAGAAAAATTTCGTGATAATGAAAAAAACGAAGAGGACTTGGTATTTATCTTCCAGTTTAAAGTTGTAGAAGTAATCACACTATTTTGGGAATTGGCGTTAGAATCATCAAAATTCAAAAAAGAATAACCAATGGTTGCCGTTCCGGAAAGCTTGGAAGACATTTCCCCATTTGCACCAAAAGAAATGGAATGAGTTTTGGAATCTGCTAGGGTAGATTTACCATGAGATTGGGACCTCGTGAATGTGTATTGCGAGAAGAAATCAAGCTTTTCGGAGTAGATATAAAAAGCCCTAGTATGGAGTGGAAAGTTAGAAATATCATTATAAAGACGGGGGTCTCCGGTTGATCCAGATTGGTAATGACGGTAGGAATAATCGGTACCAGCTCCAAGTCCGAATTTTGCACTATGATTGTATCTAACATTGATTCCAGATTGAAAATAGGTGTAAGAAATCAAGTCCTGCTCAAGGACACTTGCACCTATGTGTTGTCCAATATCAAAAGTCGCATCGAAACGAATGCGTGCATTGTTTGAGACAGTCTTCCTTTTTGAAAGAGTATCATCGAAATCAACAACGAAATTTGTAATGGGAATTATGTAACTCTTTTCATTGTTTTTTACAAATTGAGCAATTTCAACTCCAGCAGAACCGGCAAAACGTAGAAGGCTAATTTTTCTGTTGAAGTGAACTGCAGGAGAAAACTTGAGAATAAAATCGTCTTGGCTTTCCAATTCATCTGATTTTATGAATCCATTGCGTCCGTTTTTAGATTTGTTGAATAAATCTTCGGAAATACCAAATACGCGAGAATCGTAGATTCCAGATAGGGTAGCAGAAAAGTCAAACTGTCCAAGCGGGGTATCCCTCATGCCTAAAATCGATAGAGGCAAGAAGATTAATGGTAAAAAAAATGTTCTAAAGATAAAATTCTTAGTCATTTGTATATAGATAATGAGTTGACTTGCATTTATCTGTCAATCCATTCTTGTGAGGCAATGCATCTTCAACAATGTAATTAAGTTTTGAATAGCAAGCAATATATACTTGTAGCTATTCTGGTTTTTTTCCCTTTTATTAAAGGTGGTTTAGCATTATCGCAGATAACAACAATCATATCCGTTTTGATCTGTCTGTGGGCAGTATTTACTGTAAGAAATGCAATACGTAAAAGAGATAAACACTTATTATTTCTTATTCCGTGTTTGAGCATTGGGCTTGTTTCCGTCTTAGCAACTTTAAACCCATCCTATCGGCAACTAAATATTAATAAATTAAATAATAGTAACCTAGAATATCTCCTGCTTACTGAAAAAAATTCAAAAAAAGTCGATGAAATTAGAAAGAACATAAAAAATATTATTTTAACAAACGAAAGAGAACCTTATCTATCGCTTAATATTTTTTATAACTTAGGAAACATTATCAAATATAATTTTGACGATATTGTATCCCCCGCTACCGAATATTTAAAAGGGTTTGAAAAACAAATGAAGAACTCTTTTTCAAAATGGCAACCAACTACGATTTATGGAAATTTAGAAGGTCTTCTTTCTTGTATTAAGTTTATAAGTTATATCGCGTTTTTTTATCTCGTATATGGAACCTTCAATAAAAGAAGGGAAATATTTACTGCAATTGAAATTATTTTCGTTGGTGGGGTTATATTAGCAATCATTGGTATCTTTCAAAAAGCATATCTATCCGATTATCTTGGTTTTAATAAAATTATCGGCATTTGGGAACCTCCTGAGCCTAGGTACTATTATTCTACTTTTACCTACAAGAATCATTGGTCTTGTTTTGCATTACTTGTAGTATTTCTAGGTCTTGGGGTTCTTTACCGATACATCAAGAACATAAATTATTATAGTTTTAGATCAAAATTAATTCCCGTTTTAGTTCTCTCAATAACTTTGGTTGCAATTTCTATCTTTCACTCTGGGTCAAGGTCAGGAATTGTCATATTTTTAATAATTTTCCAACTGTATATTTTTATCCACCGAAAGCCAATCCTCGCTTTTTGCACTAGATATAAGATTATAAGTTTAGCTTCAGCTTCATTTATTTTTTTATTTTTTTTATTTATGCCATCATTTCTAAGCAAATCCACTGTTCAAGAGATGAAGAATAATACAAATATTCTTTTTCAAAATTTTACTCATGGTGAATATCCATTAAGATTTCACTTATGGAGTGACTTGTGTAATCAGATTCAAACACACACATTTTGGGGTTTGGGTTATAATTCATACCAAGCTGTAAATCCTATCTACCAATCTCAGGAGGTTTTTTCGATGAGACAAGTTGGGTTAGAAGCCGCCCATTCGGACTATACCCCGCTCATCAATCATGGTCATAATGATCTACTGGAATTCTTTTCAGAATTTGGTTGGTTTGGCTTTGTTTTCTCTGTTTTACCGATGACATTAATCCTCCTAAGGGGAATTCTTTTTTCTCAATCATACTTCACGAGAAGTATTCTTTTGGGGAGTTTATGCTATTTAGCGTATTCAGTTATTGATTTTCCTCAGCGAACACCAGCTTGTCTCCTGACAATGCTTGGAGTAAGTGCTCTTGCATTAAAGTATTCAGAAGTTTCCACTAGAAAATCGCTTTCGTAAATTTTAAGTTGCAAGAACTGGTACTATTGTTTGACATTATATTTGATGCCCTTCTTGCCCAAACTTTTTATTAAGTACAGCGTTGTCCTAATGAGTTTTTTATTGTTCAATGGTAAGCTCGTTGCAAATCTTATGGACTCCCTGATTGAAAGCTCCATTTTGATTAACCTAAAGACTATTTCTTCAAATGAAGGTTTTTCGGAAGGACAACGCAGATATTCTACATTTTATAGTCCTACTGATAGTAATGTAACGATATCTGATTCAATCAGTTCGAACACTACTCCGACCGAAGTTTATCCGCAACTTGAAAGAAGTCTTACAGATATCTTTTCTACAATGCCTAATGATACTTCGCTTGATGGATTTGATCATGCCATTCATTATTTGATAGAACTCAAAAATTTACAATCTAATGAACTCAATGACGATTCTTTACTTCAAGGAGTTAAATCTTCTATTAAGGCTTTTTTAAAAAGTGCTCTGGACAATGATGGTGGAACTTCCATTGAGCAAAGTATAGAAAGTATTCCACCAAGACTCTTAGAGAATTTTCTTATCAATGAGCAAGCTATAGCACAATGGGGCACAGGTGCATCCTCTTGGGTTAAAAAGTTAGGTAAGATTTTCATGGAAGCGATTGTTGAAACTAAGGTTGATTCGATGCCGGAAAATCAAAAGTTAGGCGTAGCTACAAATTCTTACATGCGGTCTCTTATAGAAGTAATGAATAGCGAGAATGCGGTTGAATTAAAGGATTTTTATCCAGGAATTGAACCTGTTTCTGTGAGTCGTGACCAAATAAACACGACTATGAAGTTTGATGGTGAAGTTGATCATTTCAAATTTGATCCTGTTAAATCAAGAGTTTTTAGAACTGCATCTGAAGGGTTGGCGTATGGTGCCTACGATTCTCTTAAGAGTGGATCTTCTGATATAAACAAAACTAATCTTGATTCTTTTGCTTCGAATGCGCTTTCTTCACTCCTTGATTATCTTAACGAGGATTTGAATGGTGATCATAGTTTGTTTTCCTACGAGGTTGCAAGAGCCGTTTCTTTAGGGTTGACCCTTGCAACAGTCGCCTCAACAACAACTGAAGAGCTTGATTTGGAGGCCGAATTTCAATTGCCTGAAATTACTGCAAAATCAATTTCAAACATTCTCGCCAGTACGGCAATAGAAACTGGGATTGATGATGATCATGATAACTTGGGAATACATCTGGGGAGACTCTCTGAATCGGTTGCTACTGGTTCTGCCATGGGTGCACAACTTGCCGCCGTTCTGGAAAAATCAATGGATTATGAGGATGGATGGGAGTCATTTAGTAGGACGAAGTTAGCTAAAGCCGTTTCAGAGGGTTCCTCTACTGGTGCAATTACTTCTTCTGCTTTGTCCGCAGCACCACGTGATGATGGTCAAGAATCGTTGGTAGACATTGAGGACATTAAACAGGTTGCCAGTCATTCGGCACTTGGTTCCATTGTAGGAAACACAGCACTAGCAATATATTATCCTACCCCTGTAGACAGACTAAATCTGATAAGACAATCCTCTGAAGGCTCTTCTTTTGGAAGCACTACCGTTTTAGAATTGAACAATGTTGATAAACCCCCAGAATCAACTGAAGATGTATCCGTTGAAATTGCAAGGGCTAGTGCTCATGGTTCAACTCTGGGTGCTTCATTTGAAATTGTAGCCCTAACTGAAGATGCGAATCCGGAAGATAAATCGTATGATAGCGAAACTATATCTGCTGTTGAAGCTGCCGCCTATGGTTCAACTTACGGGTCTATTGTAGGTGCTTCTTTAAGTGGAGAAACGGACTCCGTTGTTTTAAAACAAGCTGCCAAGCAAGGAGCCACTGAAGGTGCATTGACAGGAGCAGGGCTTGCTACTGGTTCCAGTGAAGACTTCTTTAATCAAACGAACGAATTTGGTGGATTTAATGGAGGCGATGCTCCAGTTACAAAAGGTGGATATGCAGAAGTTGGTTTGGCTTCCCAAAAAAGCATAATAGGAGCAATAAATTCAATGAATTCACAAGCAGCGGTTGATGCTAGCACCAAGCTGGCAACGAAGTCGATCAAGACAAGTGCAAAAGATATGATGAGACTAATTCAGAAATTTAACATTAGTCCGCGTTTCACAAATCCGACTAGGATTTTTCAAGGTAACAAGAATCAAAAATTGGGTGATGATTTTCCTTTCGAAGATCGCTTTCCAGTCGCCTCACCTATTTAATTTTAGACTACAGCCCAATAGATACAAAGTTCTGCCTTTTAGTTTCGACCCAGATTAGACAATATGTAATGTTCTAATCTTTTTATACTGATTTTAGATACGAATTTATGAATGATCGAAAAAACGACATTGGTGTAATTGGTTTGGCAGTTATGGGGCAAAATTTAGCTCTTAATATTGCTGACCATGGTTTTAAGACTGCGGTCTATAATCGAACCTACGCAAAAACTATCCATCTCTTAGAAAATTGCGATATCTCTGATAATATATCGGGATATGAAGAACTAGGTGACTTTATTCATTCTTTATCAATGCCAAGAAAAGTTGTCCTTATGATTCAGGCTGGTGGACCTACTGATGCTATTATTGAGTCTCTGATTCCACTATTGGATGAAAAAGATATTATTATAGATGGCGGCAATGCAAAATGGACGGATACCATTAGAAGGGAGAAAGCTTTAAAGGAACAAGGGATTCTTTTTGTCGGTTCTGGTGTGAGTGGCGGAGAGGAAGGTGCTCGTTTTGGGCCATCCCTAATGCCAGGAGGTTCACAAGAAGCTTGGTCAGAGATTTCCGATATCTGGCTTGCCATTTCAGCTAAAGTCGACCCAGTTAACGGAAAGCCAATCACAGGAGCAGAGCCAGGTCAGCCTATTGTGGAAGGAGAGCCTTGTGCGGCATATATCGGTGAGAATGGAGCCGGTCATTATGTAAAAATGGTCCATAACGGTATTGAATACGGAGACATGCAAATGATTTGCGAAGCTTTCCATATCCTAAGGGATGTAGGAAAACTTGATATTCGCGAAATTGGTAAAGTCTTTAAAACATGGAATGAAGGGTTACTGGATTCCTTTTTGATTGAAATTACAGCAGATATTTTAAATCAGATTGACCCAAGATCCCAGAATCCATTTGTGGAAGTGGTTTTGGATGCAGCCGGTCAGAAAGGAACCGGGAAGTGGACTTCTGTTAATGCTCTAGATATGGGAGTCCCTGCTTCTACGATTGCTGAAGCGGTTTTCTCTCGTTGCTTGAGTTCTGTAAAAGAGGAAAGAATTCTAGCGTCGAAGCAATTATTGACGGACTTCACTCCCCCACCCTATCAGGGCTCAGTTGATGAATTGATAGATTCGGTTCGAGATGCTTTGTATTGCTCAAAAATATGTTCTTATGCCCAGGGCTTTCAACTCATGAGAGAAGCCCAAAATGAATATGACTGGGATCTTAATTTCGGGGAAATTGCTCAAATTTGGCGTGGGGGTTGTATTATAAGAGCTGCTTTTCTGCAAAAAATCACAGAGGCGTATGAAAAAACACCCTCTCTGCCCAACCTTTTAACCGATCCATACTTTAAAAATTGTATTGAGAAATACCATAAAAATTGGAGAGAAGTAGTTTGTTTGGCGACAAATTCAGGGATTCCAATTCCCACATTTTCCTCAGCATTATCGTATTTTGACGGTTATAGAAGTGCCAATTTACCGCAAAATCTACTTCAAGCACAGAGAGATTACTTTGGAGCACATTCTTACGAGAGAGTAGATGAGGAAAGAGGTGTTTTCTTTCACTTGAATTGGACTTCCCCAGAAAGAACGGAAGTAAAAGTTTAACTTCTAGTTGTAATTTTAAGTCAAACCAAAGCTTAAAAAGATTTTTCGAATTGCTTGATAATCTGTTTTCTTATCTTCGGAAAGGATTTGCTGATCGAATGAATTCGCATGTGCAATTTCATTTTTTGCGGTTTCTAGCCTAATTTGAATATCTTTATGTGAATCACTATTTCTTAGCATCAATCTCTTTTCTAATTCTAATAATGATTTAGGCATTACGAAAACGGAGTGGAATTTAAGCATTGTGCTTTCTTTGGGTAAAAAGAATTTTTTGAGTGAATTTGCACCTCTAACATCCACATTAAATAGAATCACTTTAGATTTTTTAAGTGCTAGGTTAACACTTTCTAATAATGTCCCATACAGATTTTCATGAATTTTTTCATATTCAACAAAATCTCCTCTACGGATCTTTTCCTGAAAATCTTCTTTGGTTAAGAACAAGTAGTCTTCTCCATTTGTTTCACCTTCCCGGGGATGGCGAGTGGTTGCAGTGACAACTTGTGTTATAGAGTTCGGAAATTCCTTTAATAATTTTTCGCAGAGTGTTGTTTTTCCTACACCAGCTGGTCCAGAAATAACAATAACCGTTCCTTCCATAAGATAAAATTAGTATGAGAATGCAATTCCGGCTATCACTAGCCCTATCAATGAAAATGTGAAGCCCAGGATTTTTTTTCGTAATTCATTTGCATACAACCATTCCAAAAAATCTCTCATGCGATAAGGCCAAGCCCCAAAATATAAAGCTGCAATTACAATGATGTAGATGATAGTAACGACAAATATTCTACTTTGCGGTTCTTCGAGAAAGGCAGCGTCTAGTACTTCTCGAGAAAAGAAGAGACATAGAATGGCAAGTCCTCTTACGGCAAGGAAATCTCGAACAAAGAAAAATGATCCTATAGCTATCCCTACAGAAATCGTCCCAATAAGCACCTTATAATTACCAAAATCAGCTTCACTAAGATTGCTTACATGTCTGTATAAAAACCACAACAGGCCAATTGTTATAAAAATGTAGGACAATTTTGAGGACCTTGGAAAATTTAACACAAAGGCATTCAAATCGTTTCTTCTCACCAAAAATAAAAGTCCTAGAGCCAAGAGAACAATTGAAGTACTAAAACTAGAAGTAAAGAGTGTCATCTTATGATTAATTTATTTTTTAGAGCTCCTCTTAGTGTAAATGTGTCGGCGTCTTCGATTACCACCTCCAGAATTTGGCCAATCAATCCTTTCTGTCCTTTAATCAAAACTTTTCGAAAACATTCCGTTTTTCCCATAAGATCACCGTTACCCTTTTTGGCAATGGATTCTACTAGCACTCTGACTTTTTGTCCTAACAGCGATTTGTTTGATTCCTTCGATTGCTTATCCAACAATTCAAGTAATATTTGATTCCGATACTCCTTCACCTCTTGCGGGATTTGATCAAGCAAACTTTCAGCTGGTGTGCCCGTTCTTATGCTGTATTTGAAAATGAAAGCCATTTCAAAGCCGGCTTCGATAAACGCATTTTTAGTAGCCTTAAAATCATCTTCACTTTCGCCCGGATATCCCACAATAACATCCGTGCTTAATCTTATTCCTGGGCAAGCCTCTCTTAAATTCCTGACTATAGACATGAATCTTTCTATTGTGTAAGGCCTGTTCATGGATTTGAGAATACGATTGGATCCACTTTGCATAGGTAAGTGAGCATATTTTCCCAACTTGGGAAGTTGTCTGAACGCTTCAATTAAATCTCGTCCAAAGGAAACAGGATGAGGAGAAGTAAAACGTATTCTCTCAATGCCCTCTATTTTATGAATTTTTTCGAGGAGTTGAACGAATGGACTTTTTCCATCCAATCGGGGGAAAACACCCCTTCCATAAGCATTAACAATTTGTCCAAGCAAAGTAATCTCCTTAACTCCCAAATTTCGTAAATGTGTTATCTCATCAAGAATGTCCGTCATTTCTCTGTATCTTTCGGATCCTCTCGTTTTCGGAACGATACAAAAGGAACAATTCATGTTGCACCCTTGCATTATAGAAACAAATGCCGAAACATTTAGTTGTTTCTTGGGTGGATGTTCCTTAATTGCATTTTGTGAATTGATTTCTGGTGCAATGTCAATAACCGGAGAGGCTACGGATGATTTCTGTTGCGAATCAATTTTCTTTAAATATTCGGCAATGCGATGAAATTTTTGAGTCCCAACAATAAGATCTAGACCAGGAATTTCCTTTTCCAATTGATTCCCTCTGTTTTGAGCCATGCACCCCATTATGCCAACTGCAGGTTTGGATGCATTGGTTCCAGATAATAGATTCCTTGCTTTTCCAATGGCTTTTAATTCAGCTTGTTCACGAACGCTACAAGTGTTCAAGAGTACGATATCTGCTGAATTTTCTTGATCGACCAATTCATAACCGTTTGTGAGTAAATTATGAGCAACGGCATCAGAATCTCGAACATTCATCTGACAACCATAAGTTTTCAGAAATACTTTCTTCACACCTTACAGGAAAATTAACGGATGGTTATAAATACTTACGGATTAGGCTTGGAAGTTCACTTAAATTTTTCAACACCGGTGAAGAAACATTTCTTAGAGAATAAAGCGAGTTGTGACCGTTTGACAACAAAACACTCTGCCATCCAAATTCGTTAGCGATTTCATAATCGTGAATTGTATCGCCTACAAGTAAAACTTCACAGGGATGTAAAGAAAGAGAAGAGCATAGACTTTTTGCAGACTCAATCTTTCCTGAAGCTTTTATGTTTGAAGATCCTGAAACATTTTCAAAAAAATTAAGTAATTTCTTTTTGGTTAAAAAATGGACAACATGATTTGTTTTACCTGCAGATAATACAGATTGAGATAAATTTATTGAACTCAACTCAGTTAAGACTGATCTGGCGAAAGGTTGTAATCTGATCCTATTAAAATTTTGGTGATACTTTGTTATGAATGACTGCGATATTGAAGCAAATGCCTTTCCCTGAGCAGGCAAACCTATTAATTCATAAAATCCCGAAACTGGGAAAAAAAAATTATTCCGATAAAACTTTAAACTAATTTTCTTCTTTTTATGAGTTTGTAAATGATGATTCAAAATATCTACGCACAAAAATGCATCATTTATTAAGGTACCGTTCCAGTCCCAGACTATATGCCGTAATTTCACTGCAACCGATTAGAACTCATAAAGTTTTACTCATATCGAATGATTTATAGATAGACTATCACAAAAGATTTTTTTGTAAAAATTTGTAAATGATAAGACGGGTATCTAATCTTACCATCAAACTTAAGTTATAGTGAAAAATTCATTCCTCAGCTAATAGAGATGATGTTTTTAACAAAAGGTCTTGATTCAGAACAAGAAGCAGACAAGATCATCGAATAAATATTTAAAACAATGTCCAAGGGAAATAAGGAAAAAACAAACTCGAATGCTAAAGATTCCGATCTTGAATTAGCATTTCAAGGAATCAATAAAAAATTTGGTGAAGGAGCGCTCATGCGACTTGGAGATGCCACCAAAATGAATGTCTCTGTCATATCGACCGGTTCGCTTGCCATTGATTTGGCACTTGGTGCTGGTGGTTTGCCACGAGGTAGAATCGTTGAAATTTACGGTCCAGAATCTTCCGGCAAAACAACATTTTGCTTAAGTGTTATTGCTGAAGCACAAAGAAAAGGTGGTAATGCTGTATTTGTAGATGTAGAGCACGCATTAGACCCAAGATATGCCAAGATTGTTGGAGTTGATTTGGATAATCTCATGGTTTCTCAACCGGAAAGTGGAGAGGATGCTCTAAATATTACCGAAACGCTCATTCGCTCTGGAGCTATTGATGTCATTGTCGTAGATTCAGTTGCTGCCTTAGTTTCCAGACAGGAACTAGACGGTCAGATGGGTGATACTACAGTTGGACTTCAAGCTAGGATGATGAGCCAGGCGATGAGAAGACTTACGGCAGCCATTTCCAAAACCAATTGCGTCTGTATATTTACTAATCAAATAAGAGAGAAAATCGGAGTTATGTTTGGAAGTCCTGAGACAACTCCAGGTGGACGTGCTCTTAAGTTTTTCTGTTCGATTAGAATGGATATTCGTAGAATCGGACAAATTAAAGAGACCAATGGTACGGTAACAGGTTCTAGAACAAGACTAAAAGTCGTGAAAAATAAAATTGCGCCACCCTTTACCGCTTGCGAATTCGACATTATGTATAGTGAGGGAATTTCGAAAACTGGATCAGTTTTGGATCTGGGCATCGAGCACAACATATTGTCAAAGAAAGGTGCCTGGATTTCTTTTGAAGGAGATTTAATTGGGCAAGGAAGGGAGGCAGCCAAACAAGCACTTGCTGAAGATTCAGATTTACTGGACAAAATTACTTCTGCCATTCTTGAAAAGGTTCAAGTTACGGTGGGTGCAGTCCTTGCCCAAGGACAAGAGGACGATACATAAAATTATTCGTAATTCATTTTCATTGTTTGCAATAAAACAATGTCAGAAACAATCGTAGCTCAAGCAACGCCAAGTGGTGAAAGTGCATTGGCGATTATAAGAATTAGTGGCGATTTATGTGTCAAATTATGCGAACAATGTTTTAAAAAAACTAAAATTGCTCCAAGGCGGAATAGATTATCAAATTATTATGATATTAACGGACATGTAATTGACCAAGTTATATACTGCTATTACGAAGAAAAAAAATCATTCACTGGCGAAGAAATGATAGAGATTACTTGTCATGGCAATATGTTAATCACTAAGGCTATTGTGGAAGATTTGATTTTGAAGGGTGCAATATCAGCAGAACCTGGAGAATTCTCGAAGCGGGCATTCCTGAATGGAAAGATAGATTTAATTCAAGCAGAATCAATTGCAGAACTAATTTCAGCTAAAAATTTATCTGCATTAACTATAGCTAGAAGGAATCTGCTAGGTAAATTTTCAAGTAAAATTGAGAAACTACAATCTCAATTAATAAATTTTCAGGCAAATATGGAGGCATTCATAGATTTCCCTGAAGATGATATTGGGGAAGAATCAAAACAAATTTATCTGAATCAGTTAAATGAATTGATAAATGAATTCCAATCTTTGCTTGATGCATGTGAGCGAAATACAAAATTAAATAAAGTATATAGGGTAGTCCTCATGGGTATTCCTAATGCTGGCAAGAGTTCATTATTCAACTTTCTAATTGGTTATCCGAGAGCTATAGTAAGTACGAAACCTGGAACCACGCGTGATTATGTTTCTCAAAATATAATTTTGGATGATTTCGAAATAGAAATAATCGATACTGCCGGAGTACATAAAGATGGAGGAGAAATAGAAACAGAGGGAATTAACAATACGATCAAATTAGTCAAAGACAGTGATTTAATTTTGTTAGTGCTTGATTCCTCCCTCCCCTACCCTAGCGAACTTAATGAAGTCATTTCAAAAAATATAAAAAAAGATAATCTGTTAATAATAGAAAACAAAATAGATTTGAAATATGGAATTAATCCCAGCGAATACTCTTCTAATCAAGGTGTTATCAAAATGAGTACTAAAGAAGAAGTTGGGCTAAACGAGCTCGTTTCAGAAATTTCAAATTATTTGAATAATGGACAAAATGAAGCTGATGAATTGGATTTTTCTGTAAACATTAGACATCGTGACTGTATTCATAAAAGTTTAAAATTTTGTAAAAATGCTCACAACATTCTTGTGCAAAACCTTGATTATTTAATTGTTATCTCTGAAATTAAACAAGCGATAGCCTCTATGGGCGAAATTATCGGAAAAACTGATAATGAAGATATGCTAGACAAGCTTTTTTCAAACTTCTGTATAGGAAAATGACAAGCGAAATTGGTGTATCCAAGGACAACCCATACGATGTAATCGTTTGCGGTGCCGGTCATGCAGGTTGCGAGGCTGCTCTTGTATCTAGTAGGATGAATCGAAATGTACTACTCCTAACTGGAAATTTAGATACAATCGCTCAAATGAGCTGTAATCCTGCGATTGGTGGCCAAGCAAAAGGGCAAATGGTTCGTGAGATTGATGCTTTAGGCGGCGAGATGGGGCTTAATGCTGATGCAACAGCAATTCAGTTTAAGTTACTTAACACCTCAAAAGGACCTGCAGTACAAGCCCCAAGAGCACAGTGTGATAAAAAAGCATATCAATTTCGCATGAAGCATTTATTGGAGCAGAATAGTAACATAAAGATATTTCAATGCCTCGTAGACGGCTTAATCGTAGAAAATGGCAAGTGTATTGGCGTCCGAACCAACCATGACTTTTGTTTTTATGCTAAAACTGTTATTGTAACTACGGGAACATTCCTAAAAGCCCTCATGCATATTGGGGATAAGAAGAGTGAAGGCGGTCGACTTGGTGATCATGTCGCTAAAGGTTTATCCAGCGATTTCATCAAATACGGTATTGAACTTGGAAGATTTAAAACAGGAACTCCTCCGAGACTTCGAGGGACTTCGATAAATCATTCCATTTTAGAAAAACAACACGGAGATGATGTCCCTACTAAGTTTGCTTTTTATGATACTCGCTCTGATGAGGAAATGTTCCATGTGGAACGTGCCTCTCGATGGTTCCATGAGGAACGTAGACTCGGAATGCCATGTAAAATTGAGTGTAGTGTATCTTCTACTACTGAGGAAACTTCACAAATTATTCATGATAACTTAAGTAAATCACCTTTATACGATGGTAAGATTGAAGGTACAGGACCTCGATATTGTCCTAGCATAGAAGATAAAGTTGTCAAATTCAGCCATAAATCGTCACACAAAATTTACTTAGAGCCCGAAGGCATTGACACTGATGAATGGTATATCAATGGATTGTCTACTAGTCTTCCATTTGAGATACAGAAGCTTTTACTCAAAACAATTCCAGGGCTAGAAAATGCAGAAATACTGCGACCTGCTTATGCTGTAGAATATGACTATGCGGTACCTACACAATTAAGTTTAAGTCTTGAGTCATTAAAAATTGAATCACTCTTTTTTGCTGGTCAAATAAATGGAACTTCGGGATATGAAGAAGCCGCCGCACAGGGATTGGTTGCCGGTATTAATGCATCAAGGAAATCTATGAATTGCGATCCAGTTTATTTTGGTCGTGATGAAGGCTATATCGGTGTTTTAATTGACGATTTGGTCACAAAGGGTACGAATGAACCATACAGAATGTTCACGAGTAGGGCCGAATTCCGATTACTCTTTAATCATGGAAGTAGTGAATTGAGATATTTCAACAAAGGTAAAAATCTGAATATTTTATCAAAAAGTCGTATATCGAAAATTTCAAAAAAAAAGGAAAACATCATTAATTGGATTTCTTTTGCAGAATCAACTAAGTTCGAAAATAATGATAGTTATGCAGATTTCATTCGAAAGGGTAGGGCATTGCCTCCTACGGACAATGGCTTTAGTGATTTTTCAAGTGAAACACAGGATGAAATTCTCTATCGCATAAAGTACGATGGATATATCACTAGAGAAATTAGAAATATTGAAAAATTAAAAAAGGCAGAATGTATATCAATCCCCAGTGATTTCTCCTACAATGGTATACCAGGTTTACGTTCAGAAAGTATTGAAAAACTTAGCAAAGTTAGACCCCAAAACTTAGCTCAGGCTTCACGTATTCCAGGCGTTAATCCCTCAGATATAAGTGTTTTGATGATTATGCTCAGAAAATCCTGAATGTATGAATCTTATTCCGCCTCATCTGGAAAAAAGAGAAGAAAGACTTAAAAAAATTAAGAAGTTTTTCACAATGGAGTTAAACTCTACTCACTTGTCGAAACAAGTAACTTCTTTTAATTTAGAAATCGGTTGTGGGCATGGTCATTGGTTAATTTCTTTTGCTCAAGAAAGAACTGACCTCACTTTTGTAGGAATAGATTTAATTACCAAGAGAATCGATAAAGCTAATATTAAAAAAAATAAACGCGATTTAACCAATTTACATTTTATTAAAGCCGATGCTATCGAATTTATATCTTGTATTCCTGCAGATCTTAAAATCTTAAATTGTTATGTTATGTATCCAGATCCTTGGCCCAAAGCACGACATCATAAGCGCAGACTGATAAATCAATCCTTTTTGGAATTACTTAAAACAAAATGTTCGAATGCACCTTCAAAACTCTTCTTTAAAACAGACCACATTGATTATTATAAATGGACATCTCATGAAATCGAAAATTCTTCATTTTGGAAACTAACATCCCCATTTTGGCCACATAAGGCCGATAGTTTTTTTCAGGATCTGTTACCACAGAATAACATCTTATGTGCAGAAACATACTGAAACATTTTTCTTTTAAATGAATCCATCCCAATAAATCCTCACTTGTCTTGTTCGCATTCTAAAGTAATTCCCATTTGTTAAGATTGTTTGTTGACCGTAAGTTCATCAATCTCTATAAGATTAACTTCACCTTGAAGCTATTAGTTAAAGTTATTTGTTTTCTTGCGTTCACCGGTTCTGTTTTTGGTGCCGGTGGTGGTGTGAATTTACGCGCAGAACCTGTTTTTCACATTGGTCAATTTCCTGTAACTAATTCTATGATAACTAGTTGGGTTATTTCTCTTTCTCTCGTTTTTCTAGTGAAATTTATGGTTGGTAGACCAAGTCTCGTGCCTTCTAAGGGACAACTTATTGTTGAATCAGTAGTTGGTGGTTTACGAGGTATTCTTGAACCGATCGTAGGTAGAAAAGTTTTCTTTCCTTCTTTTTGGTTACTAAGCGGCCTTTTCATCTTCATTATTATACAAAATTGGTCTGGTTTGCTACCTGGCGTTGGTACTATTGGTTATGGCCAAAACATTGATGGACACTTTGCTGTATCCAAACCCCTTATTAGACCCGGCAATGCCGATATTAATATGACATTGGCCCTCGCACTTGTTGCCAATGCTTTCTGGATTTATTTTATTTTCAAATATGCTGGATTCAAAGCCATAATTAAAGACTGGTTTGGAAACAAAGCTGATAAAAAGGAAGTTCACTTTATAATGTTTTCAATTTTATCAATAATTTTCATTGCGGTTGGTTTCATCGAAATTCTTTCCATTATTTTCAGGCCCGTTTCATTGACTTTCCGTCTGTTTGGAAATGTTTTTGGCGGTGAAAGCCTTCTTCATAGTATGTTCTATTTGGTTCCTCAAATAAATTGGATTCTCCCAGTTCCATTCTATTTTATGGAAGTTTTAATAGGTTTAGTACAGGCTCTCGTTTTTACATTACTCGTTGCTGTTTACATTGGTTTGATTTGTAACCATGAGGAGGGAGATCATTAATTAACTTTTCGAATGCGACTATGAGCAAATCGTAGGCATTCGCTAACCATCAGAAAATAACAACTAAATAATTATCACAATGACAGAAATATTAGCTCAAGCGGAACAAGTTTCACAGATTACAGGCAGCATTCAAGGAGGTCTTGGTTGCCTTGGCGCAGCTATAGGTGTAGGTATCGTTGGCATGAAGGGTGCCGAAGCAGTTGGAAGAAACCCTGATGCTTCCGGAAAGATCTTGGTGCAGTCTATTCTTGGAATGGCATTAGCAGAGGCGGTTGCCTTCTATTCTTTGTTTTTATAAATCCCAATATTTAACATAACTTCCTTCGTTTAGGCATGATAACACTAGCAAGCGTTGCGGATACTGTTCAAAGTATATCAAATACTTTTGGCGTTGATTGGCCAATGCTGATTGCCCAATCGATAAACTTTTTGATTGTTGCATTGGTTATTTGGAAGTTTGCATTTAGCAATATCCTCTCCACCATTAAAGAGAGAGAGAAACAAATTGCAGATTCTCTTAAAAATGCCGATCGCATCAAACTAGAGTTGGAAGAGACAGAAAAGAAGCAGCAGGAGACACTTCAGGAAGCTTCATTATCAGCCAAGAAAACTGTTACTGAGGCACAAGATAAGGCTAAAGCGTTTATCGAGTCACAAAAGGAAGATGCTCGCAAGCAAGCTGAGGAAATAGTTGAGAAGGCTAAGATTGCAATGGAGCAAGAAAGGCAAAGGGTATTGAAAGAAGCCCGTGAAGAAATCGCTTCTCTTGTAATTCTAACCTCTTCAAAAGTTCTTGAAAAAGAACTTAGTGAAGAAGAAAAATCAAGATTTTCCCAATCTGCAGCTGATAACTTAAATATATCTGGATAAAAAGTTTTCCTTTAATGTCTACTCCCGCAAAACATAAGAATCTGGCAAAGCGTCTCCTTGGCTTGTCCCTCAATGATGAGGGTCGTATCAATGAAGCTTCTGTGACTGAAATCCTAGTTTCCTTACGAAAAGAATCACCAATAGGTCTAAAGTCTATCCTTAGGCTCTTCTTGGCAGAAATTAGAAAGCATGAGCAAACCTATCATGCAAGAGCCGAGATTGGGTGTAATGAAGAGAAGGCAGTAGCTGAAAAAATTCTTCATAAGTTAGAAAGCTCAACAGGTAAGAATCTTATGCTTTCTGTTGAAAGGAATCCGTCGCTTATCTCCGGATGCAGGGTACGTCTGGGAGATGATGTATATGAAGATTCCATATCCAGTAGATTACTTGCTCTTCAAAAATCATTTAACTAATCGAAATCATTAAAATATGAGTTCCATCACTGACCTCATCCGAAAGGAAATAGAAAACCTCTCTACCGATGCCACCCAAACAAATGTTGGGACTATCGTTACTTTAGCAGATGGAGTCGCTAAGGTAGAGGGTCTTTCTAAAGTAATGTTTAACGAAATGGTTGAATTCCCAAATGATGTTTTGGGGATAGCCCTTAATCTCGAAGAGGACACGGTAGGTTGTGTTTTGTTGGGAGACACCAGTTCTTTAAAAGAAGGGGATGAAGCGCGGACAACCGGGAAACTTCTCTCCGTTCCTGTTGGGAAGGGTTTGCTGGGGCGAGTTGTTGATGCTGTTGGTCGGCCTATTGATGACAAGGGTCCCGTCCAATCAGACCAGCAATTTCCTGTTGAAAGAATTGCACCCGGGATCATTCCAAGAAAGTCAGTCGACCAACCTTTGCAAACTGGCATTATGGCTGTAGATTCGATGGTTCCCATTGGACGGGGTCAACGGGAATTGATCATTGGCGATCGATCAACTGGTAAAACAACCATTGCCATCGATACCATTATTAATCAAGCGAAGATCAACAAGCAGGGAGAAGATTCCGGTGATCCGAATTTCAGGCCTGTTTATTGTATTTATGTTGCTGTGGGTCAAAAGAATTCAAATGTCGCAAGAACCATTAAGATTCTTGAAGACACTGGTGCAATGGATTATGTTACCATTGTTTCCGCTCCTGCGGCTGATAATCCAGCCAATCAATACTTAGCTCCTTATTCTGGTTGTGCGATGGGTGAATGGTTTATGGAAAATGGCATGGATGCATTGATCGTTTATGATGATTTGTCCAAACATGCTGTTGCTTATCGTCAAATTTCACTCATTCTTAAAAGACCTTCCGGTAGGGAAGCATATCCTGGGGATGTTTTTTATCTGCATTCACGTTTACTTGAGCGTTCTGCCAGGTTGAATGAAGAAAGTGGCAATGGTTCTCTTACTGCTTTGCCAATTATTGAAACCCAAATGGGAGATGTTTCGGGGTACATTCCAACTAATGTTATTTCCATTACTGATGGGCAGATTTTCCTTGAAACTGATTTATTCAACAAAGGCATCAAACCCGCAGTTTCTGTTGGACTTTCTGTTTCACGTGTGGGTTCTGCCGCTCAAATTAAGGCTTACAAGAAGGTAGCTGGTAAAGTAAAACTTGAATTAGCTCAATTTCGTGAATTAGCGGCTTTTTCTCAGTTTGAATCCGATTTGGATGCAGCTACCAAAGCTCGCTTGGATCGAGGAGCCAGAATTGTAGAGATGTTTAAACAAGGAGCTTATGAACCTGTTCCTGTTGAAATCCAGACTGCTATAATGTGGGGAATGCAGAATGATTTCTTTGACTCAATTTCAGTGGATGACATCACGCGTGCAGTTTCAAGCCTCAAGGAATATCTTTATTCTCAGGGTAAGGAAGTGTGCGAGGAAATTTATTCTACTGGAAAATTAGAGGAATCAACCGAGCAAAAACTTCGATCATCACTCGAAGATTGGAAAAGAACTTTTTCCTGAGTTAATTTCTTTTACATTCGATAATGGCTTCATCCAAGGACATTCGAAATCGAATTAAAGGCGTAAAGAGTACCCGTCAAATTACGCGTGCCATGCAAATGGTGGCTACATCCAAGATGAAAAAAGCTCAAGATAGCGCAAAGTCGGGGAGACCCTATGCTCTGCTGCTTTCAGACATCATTGTTTCAATCGCGGACGAGTTCGAGGAAATAACTCATTCTTATTTCATTCAAAAGCCAATCAAGCATAGAGGTATTCTGGTTATTGGTACAGATAAGGGACTTTGCGGAGCCCTGAATGGTAACTTGTTTCGTCAGCTTTCTGATGTTGAGCACTCAGCAAAATTTGTTGCGGTCGGAAAACGTGCGACTCAGTATTTGTCCAGAGCGCACAAAGATTTACTTGCTGATTTTACCCTTCCCGATAAGCCAACTTTTTCTGATGTTCGCAAAATAGTGGATTTCCTCCTCAGAAGCTACGACGATGGAACGATTGATACTATAGAGGTTTTGTTCACTAGTTTCATTAATACTCTTCGTCAAGAACCTGAGCTTGTTAGATTATTTCCATTAAATGGCTTGGATGAAATGAACGAAAAGCTCCATCAACGATTTGGCGTTTTGGAGCATGAGGTACCCAAGGATAACAGAGAGATTATAATTGAAGATCGAAACATAATGCTCTCGGAACTTGCATCCCTCTATCTTAAGCAAGAGGTTTTTCAACTCATTTTAGAATCACAGGCTTCTGAGCACAGTGCGCGTATGGTCGCGATGAAAACCGCCACAGACAACGCAGGAAACCTTATTGATGACCTTACCCTTCAGTATAATCGAGCTAGACAGGCCGCTATTACTCAGGAAATCCTGGAGATCTCCGCCGCGTCTTTTTCCCAATAATTTATTTACTCTCCTTAAACCATGGAAAACCAAAATTCTAAAAACGGAAAAATCATTCAAGTCATTGGAGCTGTTGTGGACGCCGAGTTCCCAGAAGGTGCAACTCCCGAAATCTATGATGCTCTAGAGGTCAACTATAAATTATCCGATTCTGATTCCGAAAATAAGCTCGTACTTGAAACCCAACAACATTTAGGCGACAATCGTGTGCGTACCGTTGCAATGTCTTCTACTGAGGGCCTTGTACGAGGTATGGAAGTCGTTAATACATCTGCTCCAATTTCCGTTCCTGTTGGAGAAAAGGTACTAGGCAGAATTTTCAATGTTATTGGAGATACGGTTGATAACAAAGGTCCATGCGGGCATGACGAGACTAGACCTATTCACAGAAAAGCTCCTACGCTCATGGAGCAAGATACAGAAGCCAATATCTTGGAAACCGGAATTAAGGTTATTGATTTGATTTGTCCATTTATTAAAGGCGGAAAGGTCGGGGCTTTCGGAGGTGCTGGAGTGGGAAAGACCGTCGTTATCATGGAGTTGATTAACAACATTGCGAAAGCCCATGGTGGATATTCGGTTTTTGCTGGGGTAGGGGAGCGATCCCGTGAGGGAAATGATCTCTACCAGGAAATGTCTGAAGCCGGAGTTATCAATCAGGATGATATATCCAAGTCTAAAGTGGCTCTCGTCTACGGACAAATGAATGAACCCCCCGGTGCTCGCATGCGTGTGGCCCTTTCTGGTCTATCTATGGCTGAATATTTTCGTGATGAAATGGGGCAGGATGTTCTTCTTTTCGTAGATAATATCTTCCGTTTTTCTCAAGCTGGTTCAGAAGTCTCCGCTCTTTTGGGCAGATCTCCATCTGCTGTTGGTTATCAACCAACTCTATCGGAGGAAATGGGAAATCTTCAGGAAAGAATTACTTCCACCAAAAAAGGTTCTATCACTTCCTTCCAGGCAGTTTATGTTCCTGCAGATGATTTGACTGACCCTGCACCCGCGAACACCTTCGCTCACCTCGATTCGACTATTGTTCTGGAGCGTTCTATTGCCGAATTAGGGATTTATCCTGCCGTTGATCCACTTGCCTCGGTTTCAAACGCTTTATCTCCGGATATCGTCGGTGAAGAACATTTTAAGGTAGCTAGAGGTGTACAGGAAGTGCTGCAATCCTATAAAGATCTTCAAGACATCATCGCAATTCTTGGTTTAGATGAATTATCACCGGAACAGAAACAGGTTGTATTTCGGGCTAGGAAAATTCAAAAGTTCCTATCTCAACCTTTTCATGTAGCTGAAGTTTTTACTGGAGTATCAGGTGAATATGTATCTGTTAAAGATACGATTCGTGGATTTAAAATGATTCTTGATGGCGAACTTGACGAGGTTGCTGAGAATGATTTCTACATGAAGGGCGGTATTGATTCCGTCATGAATTCCGAAGAAACCTAAGCTAATTCTTGTATCCATGCCTATCTCTCTGGAAATCGTTACCCCAAGTGAAACCGTATATTCGGAAGAGGTTGATCATGCCGTCATCCCTACATTAAGAGGCAAAATTGATGTTTTGCCAAACCATGTACCTGTTATAGACAAACTGGTTGCAGGTGATGTTAAAGTCGAGAAAGACGGAGAGGTTCATTATCTAGCTGTGGGTGGTGGATTTGTGGAAGTATATTCCAACAAAATTTCTCTGCTTACTGATCAGGCTGTAAACATTGACGATACGAATGATGCTGAAATTGACGAAGCCATTAAAAGTGCCGAGCAAGCCATTACTGAAGCGAAGAATAGCAATTTTGATCAAGCTGAGCTAGACAAGCTAGAAGCTGCCGCTCGTTTTGCTTTTGCCAAAAAAATGGCCAAAGGTAAAAGCAGGTAGCCACTTGACTGCTACAGCTTTTAACTGATATCTTTATATTTACGGGCCCGTAGCTCAGCGGTTAGAGCAGGGGACTCATAATCCCTTGGTCCTCGGTTCGAATCCGAGCGGGCCCACCATATTTGGATATTTTTTATCCATTTTTGATTTTTTGTTAGTCTGGGCGCGAAGTATTCTCTAATCAGAATAGAACACCATTAAATTATGAAAACCGTATTCGCAGAAGATAAAGTAAATCAACTAGGTATTGGGGAAGGATATGACATAGATTCCAATAAGTACAAGGAGTTGGTTAATTACACTAACCTCAAACTTGCTACCCTTGGACTACCCACTGTAGGTGATCAATCAGACAATCCTGCTTTACGTTTGAGTGGATCCTTAATCAAGGAATATCGAGAAAAGGTTCGATTGCTCCGTGGGCATCTTTGTCCTGCCGATCGCAGGATTCAGGATTTCTTAACAAAAATCCTTGGAACGGATAGACCTAGTCTACCCACAGAATCTTTTGTGTTGGATCGTCATGGTTTGGCTCGTGTAGCCTCTATGCCTAGAGATGGATATCGTTTTTCTTCTGCCATTATGGAATCCAAGAGGATTTCTCAGGGAGTCTTGCACAACCCATCAAGTGATCGTAGGACTACCTCGGGTGTATTTCATGTTGCTGATGTAGGACTCCCAGCGGCTGATGACAAAAAAGTAGTTCCATTAAACGCAGCAAAAGAACTTCTTAGAATTGCCTTTAATCCTCCTCCAGAAGATATGGTCTTTCCATTTGCCTCAAATGAGAATGATCCTGCGAGGTGTTGGGTTTCTCTTTTGTTAAGACCAGTTGTGTGCCCTGATGTTGAGGGGTACATCCGGGAAAAATCTATGGAGGTCCGTTTTTTCGCTCCAGGAGGATGTGTGGCGAATCTTGATTTTGTTGAAAGCATTTTTGGTAATGGTGGAGATCCATATTTATCTGAAAATGACGCGGGACTAGATATTGAGCATTGGACTGGTCATACCGGGTGTGTAATTGTGGCTCCTCATCTAGCTGGGACTCCAAAGCAAATCCTCAATCTTCCATCCAAATCCGAAGCTACAGAGAGAGAGATTCGTGATGGAATGTATTATGAAGGTCCAGACGAACTGTACAACGATGGAGGTGCATTTAAGTTAACCTTTAGAGATTCCACTGGGTTGGTAGTTACCGTTTTAGCTGATAACTACTTTGGTTATTGCAAGAAGGAAGTGAAAACACAGGTAAGCTTTTCTGCTAATCTCTCTGGTCTTAGTGAAGAAGAACATGCTGGTGGAGCGGTAGTTTTTCCGAGCTACGACTTGGGTGAAGAGTTCGATCCGTTGGCAATCTTACCGAGCACTCCTCATACATTTGAGGATACTTTGGAAACATTGGGCATCTCTTCGGAACAGACACCGGAAGGAGCCTATTGCGATTCACAATTTCCCTCCATAATATTCTTGCCTGAAAATGCTAAATTCAGCCTTAGGGCTCAATCTATCTCTTGGACTTATGATGGGGATGCGAGAACTATGGCGTTGATTCCTGAGAACTCATATGTTCTTCCATCTGGTTATAAGGTGGAGATGAAGAAGGCTGAAAATGATGGTCCATGGAAGTTAGTAGGTACGGTAGGAGAAGGTTTTCTTTGTCATAAGCCATGTACGGTTTCTGGTGGAGGGAAGTCAGAAATCTCCAAGCCGCTAACGGATGCAATTGTTTGTGGTCCCGTTTTTGTCGCAGATTGGGATGGCGATATGAAATTAGCTCGTGAAGTAATTAGTAAAGATTACTCGAATAGATTCAGAAATCCCGAAAGCATCAATTTGCGAAATCGTAGTATTTTGGATCCGGATCGTTCTCTGGGTTCGGTTATCAAGCTCCTTACTCCTTCTCAATCATTATACACGGATGAATTCAACGATTGGCTCGATACAATTCCTCAGAGAGTCAAAGACCTCGTATTGATCGTTAAACGGAGATATCATGCGGAGTGGGGCGATGACTGGGAGAAGTATTTCAGCGTTGATTCCGTTAATGGTCAGCCTGCAAATGAATTAAGGTTTAAAGGAGAGAAATTAATAACAAGACTTTTGCGGGTTGGTTTTGATGAAAATGGTTCCTGGCGCCTTTTTGCCCTAAGAAAAGACTTTATTCCCGCTCAAAAGATTTTGGCCGAAGATGACATCACGGTTTCCACTGTTGCCCCGCTTCGTTTACTAAATGAAATCGGTCCAGGTACTTTCAAGGAATCGGCAAAATTTGTACATAATTGCGAATATCGTCTATTTCAGCGACCGGATGATGCTATTCATCGTGGTTTCGACAAACAAACGGAGAAGGATTTATCTCGCCCCGGCAATTTTATCAGTAATTTTGAATGTTTGGATGCTGAAGATGCAAAGGATCAAATTTCAGGTACACTTACATTCGAAAAATACACTGACCCCATGAAGTCCTTAATTCTGGACGCATCCCAGAAGACAGGAGAAGAGAGCCAATTCGTTTCTTCTGCAAACCCAAGAATAGTAGATGGCAAACCGACAAAAAATCCACGTTATCTTCAAACTAGGCCCGATCTTTTCGATCCGAAATCAACTTATTTGTCTTTAATCGGTACTCGTTTGAGGAGAAAAATCAGTTACAAGCATTCAGTTCTGTATCCCGTAAGGTCCGTACTTCCAGGAAGAAGAAACAATCCAGCTGAAGAAAGTGGAAAGGTTCGTCCCTTGTGTTGTTTTGCTCCAATTCATTATCTGGAATTGCCTGAATTATTCATGGATTTCATTGTTTCCGTAACCGGGAAATCTCCCTCAACAACAGGTGCAGGCTCAGAAGGAGCTCTAACCAAGGCTCCATTCAATGCAATATTACCGATTCATGATTTAAATGCAGCTCTCATTTCTTATGCTTCAACGGGTCAAGGAGCATTTGTAACCTCTGCCGGATATATTGGGCCGAAGTACAAAGTCGCTCATGATATAAGCCTTCTGATTCCTGAAATATGGAGTCGGCTCCGTGATTATGAAAATGATCCAAAGGATATGATCGAGAAAGGATATCTCGAGAAAGTTCCGTCAATTAGTCATGATGGAGAAGATCTTCCAACTGAATATCTTGGATATCGTATCACCCGAAGATTTGCCCATCAGTTTCTTGGCAGAATTTTTACTGACCCAGTTTCAGTCTTTCCGGAGGATATGCTTAAACCAGAATTACAAGATGAGGAACAATACGCAGACAGCTTAAAAAATTTAGTTGAAGCCGGTAAGATCGTTGCAGCAAGATATTTTGAAGATGGTTGCATTGATAAGGCATGTCCCCCGCTTAAGGCTCTGCTAGAAATCATGGCAAATGGTAACTGGGAGGGCAGGGGATTAGGGGACGACTCTTTCAGAAAACTCTTTGATCCGCAATCGATACTTGATAGCGAATGGTACTCGGAACGATTGGATATGCGAATTCAAGTAACTGAAAATTACTGGAAAAAGAGAATTGAATATCTTGAAGAATTTCTACAGGACAATGCCAATCGTGAGGCATCAAGTAGATTAGAGGTTCCCCAAAGGCTTGCCTTCTCGAAGGATGCATTATCGAGGCTCGAGGATAAGAAAGAGGCGGTCTCTCGTATTCACGGGTGCTTGGGCACGGATCCGTCCATTTATAAATGATCTAATTTTTTTTCGATGAAGGATTCAAAACTCTTTTTTTCAATAATATGTTGCCTTCAACATTTCGAATAGATGCATCCACTATTGGACCTTGATCAGTCCAATCAATTTCAAGTACTCCAAAATTCTCTTCAAAAAACTGATTTCCTACTCGATAAGGGTTCTCTTCTTTTCTTGCGGCTAAAGATAGATTCAGCGAGCTTGATGTTAAATCCCATAGGGGAAAGGGTAGGGTGCTACCATCCATTGAAAATTCAGCAGAATGTCTGTCGCCACTAAGAAAAAAAATATTTTGATGATTGTTCTTCTCAATCATTGAGTATAATCGCTTTCGTTCATGTGGAAAATTACCCCAAGTTTCCCAACCATGTTCAGAAGATAAAAATTGAATGCTAGAACATACAATTCGCAGATCAACCTCTTTGTTAAAAGTTTTTTCAAGCCATTTCCACTGGTTGGTACCCAATAAAGTGGAAGATAGGTTCTGGGTAGGTTCATAAGGTCCCTTGCCAGGACGGCGTTCTTTTGCGCGAATTAATGGATCACGAAAAAACCTTGTATCAAGTAATATCAATTGCAGTCTGGAACCGATAGGTCCAAAAGTTTTTTCAGTATAGATTCCAGGCGAAGTTCTTCTTGTTGAGTCACTTGGCTCATCAAAAAAATCTAGAAAAATTTGCTGGGATTCATTTCGGATAGGGAATTCCTTCCCAGCATCATTTTTTCCGTAATCATGATCATCCCAAATCGCACAGATGATGGATTGTTGCTTTAATTTTACATAACCAGATTGATGTCCGAGTCTCTGCCAAGCTTGGCGAAGACGAAAGGGGTCTTTAGTATCAGCATAGACATTATCCCCAAGAAAAATAAATAAATCCGGGTGGAAATTATTGATTGCATTCCACACAGGTTGAGGTCGAGAAACTTTTAAACACGAACCGAAGCTAATTTTATTTATAATTTGTTTGTTTTCGGGATTAGTGCCAGAAGTTTCGCCGGCAAAAAACACAACAAAACATAAAATCACATTAGTTGCTAAATTTAAGATTTGCATTTGCAAAATTTACAAATTGCTCCCAATCAAAGCGGGTTACAGCATGCTTGCCTTCTCTGATATGGTAGCCAATTTTCCCTATTATGGGTTTATTCGGTTCAGGCATATTCGGTTGTATCCTAGGGGAACCATATTTTTCATAAATTATGCTCGAATGATATAGCGATAAGAACTCCCCATGTGGATCTGCCCATAAATCATCTTGAGCTGAAGCAATATATAAGCCGCGGGGAGCGATTAGCGATAGCAGCATATGTTGGTCTACGGGACATTCATTTTCATTGTTGTTATATTTATTTAAATTATCACAAAACCAATGAGGGAATGATGTGTTTATTCTTTGAATGGTTTCCCCAAATTTTCTTCGACTTAGAGCAGCTCCACCACAACCTGAGTTGTTTGAGATTACGCATGCAAATCTTTGATCTAAAGCTCCTGCCCATAAAGCTGCCTTACCTAATCTGGAGTGTCCCATAAGGATAATACGTTCATGATCAAAGTCTTCATCTTTTTCAAGGTAATCCACAATACGACTAATGCCCCATGCCCATGCAGCTATGGAACCCCAGGTATGCTTTTTTTCATTATTATCGTACAGGGAATGCACACCATTCCTAAATCCATCATCATAATCTGGGTCTATATCTCCATAATGAACCGTTACTAAGCCATATCCTTGCGAAAGAATATAATCTATATTCCAATATGATTTTCTATAACCTCTTCCCTTTTCTCTCGCCTCATTATTTTCTGCAAATGCACCTTTCCGAACCCACCCAGTAGGTAGTAGTACGGCAGGATCACTTGTCACTGCATGATTTCCGTTAAAATTTAAACCAAGAAAAAGAGGTACTGGACCTTCAATGTTACCTGGAATATAAGCTAATATTTGCAATTCAACCTGTTTTGAACCTTCGGAAATTACCAGATTAATTTGTTTTCTTTTTCCTAATGCATGAGAACCTTGCTCCACTATTTTATGCATTATTTTCCCGGTAAACACTGGGGCATCCCCATATACATACTCTTCAAAATTCCTAACAATTTGCTCTCTTCGTAAGGTTTCCCATTTTTCCAACGAAGTCTCTTCTTTTAAAATTTCTGGCAAATCATAAACTGGAACCTTTGATTCATCATATATGTATCCTTTTGGTTGAGCCATTATTAGAATAACATGCGTCAAAAAGAAAAATAAATAATTAGACGCTCTACATAAATCATTACACATAAAATTTACCCAAGTATTGGATGAATCATTTTACAAGCAATGAATTTACACTGAACAATACTAGGGACTAAACAAGAATTTCATTCAAAATTCTTCCGTGTACATCTGTAAGTCTTAAATCTCGACCACCATGCCGGTATGTTAGATTTTCATGATCAAGCCCTAGTTGGTGCAGGACGGTTGCCCATAGATCATAAAAGTCGCACTTATCTTTTGTAACATGATAACCAAATTCATCCGTCTCGCCATATACAGTGCCTCCTTTAATTCCACCTCCAGCCATCCAAATCGAGAATCCATAAGGATTATGGTCACGACCGTTACTTCCTTGGGAGAATGGAGTCCGCCCAAACTCACCTGCCCAAATTACTAAGGTTTCATCTAATAAACCAC
>JAYYQI010000049.1:0-27599 GCA_036128475.1 Verrucomicrobiota bacterium | reverse complement strand
ATATATAATTTTTCGCCGAAATTCTTTACTCATCCCTCGAAACATAAAAGTTTTTTCAGAAAGTATTTGACCTGTCAAAATAAACAGGGGAAGAATGTTTAGAATATAACTCCAATTTCTTCACAAGATTAATGAGCCAATACGATTTTGAAAACCATCATGATGGTGAATGGGATGAAAACGAAGGTATCGCGTGGAACGAAGGAGATTGGAATGAATTTTTGAGAAAATCCGATAACGAGATTTCTAGGTTTATATGTGCTTACAACAAATCTATCCACAAGGACGATCGACTGGATGCTGCGGCTAAGCTAATGGGTTGGCATCGCGAGGATTGGTCCTCTTTCGATGAAATCGATATTGATGATGAAATCGAACTTTCCAGAAATGATAAAGCAATTGAATCCGAAGACGATGACCGAATAGATCCCTATACTCTTCACCGTCATCCCGTCTATATTTCAGCATCCGCTCTCTTCTCTTTTCTTCGAGCCTCTTGGGAGCACTTGATGAAACACAATCGAAAACAACCCGAGCATGATTTATCGTGGAGTTATTGTGCTAGCTTGGCAGACGCAGAAAGACATTGTATTTTAGCCGCAACCTCTCTTGATCTTGGCGACTTTCTTCTGGCGGTTTGTCACCTAAAGCGGGCTCATTCCGCACTAAACGAGTCGATGCGCCTGAACCGTTTGTTTATTCATCATGATTCACAAACTCTCGAAAATTATCTGAGCGAATGTGATATACGCATGCATGATTTAAGGGAGATTTGGCTTAGGATCATGCATGATTGCAGGAAATAAGGTACTTTTATAATTTTAGTTTCGCTACCACATTTCGAGAATATCTCTGTATATCTTTGTTTCGACAAGCACTCCCAAACCAAAACCTTTACATGAGTTATCAATTTAAGTTTTTAAAACCTTCTTTACTTCTCGTGCTTTACTTTTGTTTTTTCTCGCTCAACTCAGCAAAGCAAAAACCCAATATTCTTTTTATTTTCGCGGACGATCAATGTTATGAGACAATCCGAGAACTTGGTCTAACCGATATTGACACCCCCAATCTTGATCGCTTGATGAACTCGGGAACAAGTTTTACTCGAGCCTATAATATGGGCTCTTGGAGTGGAGCTGTTTGTGTGGCAAGCAGACACATGCTGAATACTGGAAGATTTCTCTGGCAAGCAGAGATTGCTTCCAAAAAAGCGGAGGCAGAGAGAAGCGAAGGTCGATGGTGGTCTGAATATATGAAAAAAGCCGGCTACAAAACTTACATGACGGGCAAATGGCATGTGAGGGCAAATGTCGAAAATTGTTTTGATTTAGTAAGGAATCCTAGAGGAGGCATGCCTAATCAAACTCCAGCAGGCTATAATAGACCACTTCCCAATCAGCCAGATCCTTGGAGTCCTTATGATCCAAAATTTGAAGGATTCTGGAAGGGCGGCAAACATTGGAGTGAAATTGTAGCTGAGGACGCTTTGTTCTTCATTAACAAAGCAAAAAAACATCGGAAAGAACATCCATTTTTTGCCTATGTGGCTTTTAATGCTCCCCATGACCCCAGGCAGGCACCCAAATCATACATTGATCGATATCCTCTCGACCGCATAAAGATTCCCAAAAGTTTTCTTCCTGAATATCCTTACAAAAAAGAAATCAAATGTCCTCATAATCTTCGCGATGAGAAACTTGCCCCCATGCCCAGAACTAGGCATGCAATTAAAGTAAACCGGCAAGAATATTATGCGATCATTTCTCATATGGACGAACAAATCGGAAAAATCCTCAATGGGTTGAAAAAGTCTGGACTGGAAAAGAATACCTATGTGTTTTTCTCTGCCGATCATGGTCTCGGTGTAGGGCATCATGGTTTGCTTGGTAAACAAAATCTATATGAGCACAGCACTCGTGTTCCCTTTATCGTTTCTGGACCTGGAATTCCCAAAAACAAAAGAATTTCTTCGCCCATTTATTTACAGGATATTATGCCAAGCTCCCTATCGATTGGGGGAATTAAGAAGCCAGAACATGTCCAATTTAATGATATTCTCCCGCTTGCTCGAGGTGAAGCGACTCGTTCGCCTTATGAAGAGATTTACGGGGCTTATCTTGATGCACAACGTTCGATTACTGTAGGAAATGAAAAACTTTTAGTTTATCCGGCCGTACCTGTTGTTCGAGTTTATGACATCTTAAAAGATCCTTTGGAAATAACGGATATCGCAAAAACACAAAGAGGTGGTGAAATTGTGGCAAAACTATTTCCGAGGCTCATAAAACTCCAAAAGAAAATGGGTGATTCCCTTGATCTGACGAAAAGCTTTCCAAAACTAAGCTCCAATTCGTTTCATTCAATTTCTTCTGCAGAGGTTGAGATCTCTTTCTAATCCAAGCTCAAGGCAATCAATCTTCGTTTGTCCCTAGCATACAAACGTTTCCCTACCATGGCAAAATGAGCTCTGGTCTCAGAACCTAGAATTTGTTGCGTAAACAAGGTTTCGAAAGCCTCTGTTGATGCCCTGATAATCCTTAACTCACCAGTCTCAAGAAGCACTGCAATCTTATCATTTGCCAAAATCATATTCCCTGCTCCTGTAGGTGGAGATGTCCACTTAATTTCTTCGGTTGCAATTTCTATGCACCGAAGAACAGGAGATCTCTCCTGCCTGCCATGAAAACCAAACAGAAAGCCATCTTTCTCAACAGATGTGGAATAGTGACAATCCAGCAATCCCTTTCTTTTCCATTCAATACGTGCTCCATTATTTTCTTTTAAGACTGCGGGAAACTTCCAAAGGCCTGCACCTAATTCATAACAGGCAGATAGAAATATGAATTCATTGAAAACCAAAGGACTTGCTGCGTGAACGGAGGCTCCAATAGGAGATTTAAAAGAATCAAAAAAAAGAATTTCTCCATCTTCTGAATCCATTACGACCAAGCCGTCCCTAGAGAAACCAACGATCTGAACACTCGAGTCATTGAACCTAGGCACAAGGGATGCGTAGTCAGTTTTGTAACTGGGTATTTTCCAAATGATAGAACCTGTCTGTAAATTCAAAGCAATTACACCCGTATTTTCCCCTCCAACTTCAAGAAAAACTTTCTCGCCGACAATCAAAGGCGAGGAACAACGCCCAAAGAATCCTTTTGGCGATGAGAATTTTTCCACTAGATCGATTTTCCAAATTAATCGACCGGTGGAAGCATCTAGTGCATGTACTAATCCCTGAGGACTATGAGAAATTAAGATTCCAGCATGAACCGCTGGGGTGGAACGAGGTCCGCCCTCCATTCCAAAATCATCGCGATATTTCGATAAATAAGAAAAATTCCATTGCTGCTCTCCATTCTCGGCATCCAAACATCGAATATTCTCCTTATCCTCCACCCTATCGTGTATAAAAACAGCACCTGATGAGACAATGGGCGAAGCCCAACCTAACCCTACAGAGACTTGCCAATTTGTCTTATATTCAGATCCATCTGGTGGAATCTTCAAATCGATATCAATCTTTCCATTATATGTAGGTCCCAACCAGTTTTTCCAATTGTCTCCACTCTTTGCGATAACGAGATTAATCGTGAATAAAAAAACCAAAAATAGAAATACTTTCATTTTACGATTCACTTGCTTTGTGGATTTTGGGAAACATCACGCCTCCAATCAATAAGCTCATGTTGATTAGGGTCGAAAAGGTTTAATTCCTCCGCGTATTTGAATAACTGAGCTTGCTCTCGATCTCGTTTCGAAAATCCGAATTTCTCCCTTTCTTTGGCAATTTCGTGCCAGGTGTAATAATCGGCCAAGATCGGATTGGTGGAAGCAATTATAGTTGGATGACTGCCCAAAAACTCGGCCTCAAAGGATTTACCTCCCGCAAATTGAAATCTCCCAAGATTGACAATTGAAAAAATTCTTTTTTCCCAAAACTCAGGAATCGCCAAGATCTCAGCAATAGATGCGGGTCCCATTGTGGGTTCTTTGTAAAATCGACGGAAGTTGTTTACTGCCCCCAAGGAAACATTCGCCGCTGCAGCATCAATCCCTAAGAAAGGATCATCCATTGCCACGGCCAAATTTATCCAGTGGAAGTTTTTCAAAAACATGATCGATGGCAAATAACTTCTTCTTTCTTCAAGCAACCTTCTTTCACGATTTTGAGGATGAAGCAGGAAGTACTCGGCTCGATCATGCAATGTGGGCGGAATAGGACTATCATGAAACCATGCTTGATTTGAATATTCTGAATCCACAAAGCTAATCACTCGATAACCAAGATATTGCCTTTGATTCAATTGGCTTAAGAAACCTCCTAAAACCAGACCTCTCGATTCAAAGTCAATCAATACGATGTCACTTTGGGAATACCCTTTTGCACTTAGGCATTGCAATAAGCCATCCACCATCTCCTTGGATGTTTGAAGCCCTGGAGCCAAATGGGTTTCAAGCTTAATCGCTATTTTGGGTATGTTCGCGGGAATCAAACCATTTTCATTCCTGTAATTAAATTCGTAAATTAATCGATCAAATGTCTTTCTATAGGACTTAACCGAGTTATTGTTGTTTACTATAAAAACTTTTTCTCGAATTTCTGGCTTCTCCGTTCCTTCTTCTTTATTAAGAAAAGTTCTGACCTTTTCCTGTCCACCCGCTTGAAATAATTTCAACGAGAGAAAAACAAACAAAAGGAAGACCATTGCTTGACGTTTGATCATACAGTAGGGAGAAAGATAATGCATACAATGAAAATATGGATACGGATGCTTCTCGTTGGGTCAACCTTGGTTGGCTTGTTTTCATGTGAAAATAAAAATGATTCCCAACAAAGCAGGGAAGTATCTACCCCCCCTCCCGCACAATCTAACCCCGATCTCAGTCGTGTTTTGGAGATGAGAATTGAAGGCAACTCCGAGGATGCAATCAAGCTTTTGAGGGAAATGAATGAGGAATTTCCCAATTCCCCAGAAATTCTTTTACAACTTGCAAGATCACTTGAGGAAACCAGTCAGTTTCCACTAGCTGCCTTTCGGTTCGATCAAGCCCTTTCAGTTGGAGCAGAAAAAGCGACTTTTCTCGAAGCCGCAAAAGCTCATTTGCAAGCGGAAGACCGAGCATCCGCAATAATTCGGTTCGAAAAATTCCTTAACCACTTCCCGGAAAATCTAGCCGTTTGGTTACAATTAGGAAGACTTTTGGCTCTAACCAACCGAGAAACTGACGCTATCAATGCTTTATCCAAGGGAAGTGAAAAAGCCAGTTACAAAGATTGCATGCTTCTAGGAAACCTCTTTTTTCAAAAGAAACTAATGCCTCAAGCCGAGTACTGGTATAGGGAATCTGCCAAGCGGGACGAAGGCATAAATCCTGAACCTCTTCTGGCTATCTTGCGAATACATTTGTTCAGCCGTAATTTGGATAGTGCAGAATCTCTAATTTTAGCGATTGAGAAATCTAATCCAGGTACATTGATTGAAACTGATTTAAGTCAAGAATCAGCTGATTTATTGCGTTCAAGAAGACTGAGTGATCTTATCGATAAAGGCTTTTCTCCAACCTCCATGAATGTTTCTCAACTCGCCTTAGCACTTCTTCGGAAAGAGGCACAAGCAATCCCACAAATCGTCTCTTCATCTAAATTACCCCCTCCTCGGGAAGAAAACGAACTGGTAGATAAATCGACTTTACCTGAACCTGAAGAGTCTTATGACTCATCAACCAATCTTAGCGACCCATCACTAGTGCAACCAGAAATCTCCTCTAGTCTGGCGGATGCTTTTTCTTCTCCAATCGATGTTGATCTCTCAAGCAATCCATTAGAGCAAGCTAAGACAGCATATTTACAAGGCAATTATTTAAAATGCATTAATTTCGCACGGTCAGCGATCAAGGTAAATCCAAATAATCCCGATGCATGGCGAACCTGTTCACAAGCTCATTTTCAGCTTGGAGAATCTCGAGAAGCGGAAATGACTATCCTAGAGGCAATCAGACATGACCCACTCAGATTGGACTACCATTTGGATTACCTCAGAATTGCCAGAGAGACTCTGGACGGAAAAAGATATTTGGTCGAACTGGAAAAGGTGCATGAATTGTTTCCTGAATCCGCCGAAGTGATCTGGCAATTAGCGAGGAGATATCATTTAGTCGAGAAAATGCCCGCAACTGCTTCGGTCTTGTACCGAAAATTACTTCGAATGGTTCCTGAGGGAAGCTCCCTTTTTCTGCAGGCAGAAATGGAATTACTCAAACTACAAAACTTATAGTTTCATATTTGACTAATGTCTCGCCTGGTAGATGGATTCGTTAATGAACTAAAGGACCGCATAGACCTTTACGATCTAGCTCAACGCTATGTGCAACTTAAAAAGAGTGGTTCGAGTTGGGTTGGCTTAAGTCCATTCAATCAGGAAAAGACGCCATCCTTCTATGTGCACCCGAGTAAAGGTTTTTTCAATTGCTTCAGCTCTGGCGAAAAGGGCGATGCCATAAGCCTTGTTCAAAAAATGGAAAATCTCAGCTTCATGGAAGCAGTAGAATTTCTGGCAAAGGAATTCAACTTTCCTCTAAGATACGAAAAAGGGAGTTCTGCCAAGCCATTCACTACATCCATTAAAGCTGATTTATTTGCTCTTCAAGAAATGGTTAAGTCCTGGTTTTCAGAGCAATTCTGTAGAGAGTCTGAAGAAGCAAAAATTGCCAGAAATTATTGGTTGAATGAAAGAAGATTCAACATGGACACCGCCAACCGCTTCGGAATCGGTTTGGCTCCCAGCGATGGTTGTAAATTGTATGATTTTCTGCATTCTCAAAATATATCTGATGAGATTTTACAAAAATCCGGTTTATTCGGAGCAAAACCTCACAAAGGTAAATTAGTTTGTCTTTTTAGAGGTAGACTGATTATCCCAATCAAAGAAAAATTGGGCAGAGTGTGCGGATTTACGGGTAGAAAACTTTCAATCACGCCTGAATGGGGAGATAGAAAAGCCCCTAAATACATCAACTCCCCCGAAACACCGATTTTTCAGAAAGGTGAACTTCTATTCAACCTTCACTTGGCAAACAAGGCAATTTCAGACTCAACAGACTTTTTACTTGTTGAAGGTCAACTTGATGCTATTCGATGCTGGGAGGAAGGGTTTAAGACAGTCATTGCTCCCCAGGGAACTGCATTTAAAGATTCGCAGGCAAATCTCCTTAAGAAATCGGATCCTCGAAGGATAGTGTGCCTACTTGATGGAGACGACGCAGGTAAAAAAGCCGCTCTTTCCTATGTATCGATTTTCATGAAGTCCGGGCTTGATGCGAGATTCGCAACCCTACCGAAGGGTAGTGATCCTGACCAAATACTCGAGCAATCTGGTCCTAGCGCTCTACAGAAGCTCATAGATGAGGGAAAAAGCTCAGTCCAATTCGTCGTTGATGAGAAGATTGAAAAAGTTTCCGAGGCTACTCCAATGATCAGAAAAAAAGTAAGTGAATTCTTTTATGAACCTCTTTGTGAACTCGAATCTTTCGTAGTCCAAGATGGTTTTTTGGAAGAAGTAGCGAAGATCATGTTGATCACACCCGACTCCGTAAAGCAAGATTTCCTGAGTTTTCAGAAAAATTTCAGAAAAAAAAGATCGTATCGGCAAAAGGAAAAAGAACCGAATAAGCGAGCAGAACGATTGACAACTGTGGAAGACGACTTATTATACACGATTCTTCATAATGACCGCCTCGCCAGTCCTCTTGCTCAATCCATTGATCTCGCTTGGCTCGATTCGTCTAGTACATCGGGAAAAATTCTGGTCAAACTTCTTGCTGAAACATCTGCCGACGGACCGCTGTCCGTCCAGCAAATCGAAAGCCTTCTGGAAGACGACGAAGAAAGAACGATTTTTCAACATTTTCTATTCCATGAAACCATCTACCACGAAAAGGAATTGCTATTGCAACTTGCAAATGAATGCATCAGCGTCCTTTTCTTTAGGAATTCTAAACTATCCGAAAAGCAAATTCTCAATGAAATCAAGAACGCTTCCAGAACGCCGGGAGACCTAGATGAATTGCGTGCAAAGCTCAAGGAAATCAGATCTAAACGAAATTCGCCTCCTTCCATAGAAATACTACAAAACGAGTCTCCGCTCCATGCCTAGAACAACTACTAGTAAAAAAAGCCCCGCTAAAGCCAAGACAACGGGTTCAACTAAAATCAGTCCCAAAGATTCAAAAAAGACAAGTGCTGCCAAGGGAAAGCCCACCGCAAGGAAATCCGCTCAACCCACCAAAGCAGCACCGACTTCTGATAAAGCAGAGGCAAAAGCAAGAAAATCCAAGACTTCTTCTTCCAAGAAAGCGGCCCTAACTCTGAAAAAAAATGTCGAACCCCATGCATTGGATGACGATGTTACGGAAAAGGTTAGACAACTTATTCATTTATCCAGAGAGCAAGGATTCCTCACCTACAAGGATGTAGATTCCGCATTACCTGAAATTTCCGAAAAACCAGAAGAACTCCAAAATGTTATCTCCATCTTCAACAATCTGGAAATCAAACTTCTGGACTCAAAAGAAGTGGATAAATTCAAGAAGAAAAAAGAGGAATCGGAAGAAGAATCTGCTCGCTCTTCTCAGAGTGACATGATCGATGACCCCGTTCGAATGTATCTCAAGCAAATGGGACAGGTTCCTCTTTTGTCCCGTGAAGAGGAAGTGGAAATATCGAAGAGAATTGAATCGGCTGAAAGTGCTGCTCTGAAAATTATTTATTCCGTATCAATTACATCTGATTTTCAATTAGAAATTTGCCAAAAACTACTTGATCGTGAAGAAAGATTTGATCGCGTAGTGCTTGATAAAAAAATTGATAGTCGCGAGTCATACTTCAAATCTTTAGCCAAGCAAGTTGAGGCACTTGATCATCTCAATAAAAAAATCGCCAATGCGTGGATAAGCATTGAATCTGCAAAAAATGACACACAGCGAAAAAGAGCCACTACCAGATTCAACAATTACGAGGGTGAACTTGCTCCAATATTCAAAAAGTGTTGTCTCAAGCTTAAGGTATTCGAAGATTTCCTAAACCGGTTGAATCCTGAATTAAAGTCAATCGCACGTAGCCTGTATAACCTCGAACTATACAAAAAAGATAAGGCAAGGATTAAAAGAAAAGGCGTTAAGATTGAACAAGTTCGAGAAGACTTAGAAAATGCGAGAAATAAATTCCGCATGCAACCAGATGAGTTGATTGGCTTGATCAAAGAACTTCGGCAAAACATGAGACTTGCTCACAAGGCAAAAACCGAAATGGTCGAAGCAAATCTTCGCCTCGTGATTTCTATAGCCAAAAAGTATACGAATCGAGGCCTTTCCTTTCTTGACCTCATACAAGAGGGAAATATGGGCTTAATGAAAGCCGTAGAGAAATTCGAGTATCGGAGGGGGTATAAATTTTCTACTTACGCTACTTGGTGGATTCGTCAGGCAATTACTCGTTCGATTGCCGATCAAGCCCGTACGATTAGAATTCCAGTCCACATGATCGAGACGCTCAATAAGGTCATGCAGGTACAAAAACAACTCTTGCAAGAATTGGGACATGAACCTACACCCGAGGAAGTGGCCAATGAAATGGGTCTCCCTCTGGATAAAGTCCAGGGGATCATGAAAATGGCACAGCAACCAATTTCCCTACAAAGCCCAGTTGGAGACAGCGATGACACAAACTTTGGTGATTTCATTGAGGATAAAGGAGCCGAAAACCCCTATGACATGACCGCCTACTCCCTTCTTCGAGAAAAGATCCTCGATGTATTGGATTCTCTAACCGAAAGGGAAAGAAATGTTCTCTCACTTAGATTTGGTTTAAAAGATGGCTATAGTCGTACACTAGAGGAAGTCGGTCGACAATTTAAGGTAACGCGGGAAAGAATTCGTCAAATTGAAGCAAAGGCACTACGTAAGATGAGACACCCGACGCGGATACGTCAACTTCATGGATTTTTCGAGGCTGATCAGAGTTCAGTCAACAAACCTAAACCCGAAGCTCTACGTCAATTGGGTTTGTAAGATGAATTTCTTATTATTCCAAGACCTTGACAAAAAAGTTGCTTAGAAATAACCGCTGAAGTAGAATTTACTTATGATTACAGACAATCCAATCATCTTGGCGTTCATCGGAAACTTTGGTGGCGGCGAGATCATTCTCATTTTCCTAATCGTTCTCTTGCTCTTTGGAGCTAAGAAGGTTCCCGAACTTTTTAGATCACTTGGAAAAGGGGTTAATGAATTTCGCAAAGCCAAGAACGAATGGGAACAAGACATTCATGATGTTATGAATCAGGAGCCTTTGGAAGACCACGATTTCGACAATAAAAAGACTGAGAACAAAGAAGAGTCTCAGTCTGTTGAGAAGGAAGGCGAAAAACAACAAACCGCCACTTAATTAGCCTACCCCCCAGCTAGCACTGGCTTAAATCCCATTTCGAGTAGCCAGTTACAGACAATACTTCGCCTGTCTCCCTGAATTTCCATTTGACCATTTCTCCATCCCCCACCCGTGCCTATTTGAGACTTAAGCCGTTTAAGCATGCGATTCAATTCATCTTGGGATATTCGGGGAGGAAAACCTTTGACGGTGGTTACCGTTTTTCCCCCTCTGCCACTTTTTTCCCGACGAACCTCCAAGCGTTCCCCCTTGCCAAGGCGCTCTGCAATTGACACATCGATCTTTTGTTTCGGTCTTTCCATGTCCTCGGATGGATGCATTGACAAACCTTGCATCTTCAAATCGCCAAATGGGTTTGATCCAAATTCTTCCTCGGATTCCGTTGGAAGTCGCTTCCTCTTCTTACTCATTTTTGGCAAATTCCTGCTTCAGGGCTTCCTCCATCCAACCATAGCAAAGCTTTTTCATAACTTCTATTTTGTAAGAAATGACGCAACCGCGGATTCAAATCGTCTCCGGATCGGGAAACTAGGTTGTCAAGATTTCTCAATGCAGTCACCAAGTCCAAACCGCTTTCCTTTTGGGAATTGACGATTGCATTTAAGGATTTTCTTATTTCTTCCTCCATGATCACAAATCAAGAAAAGTATGGGCGAGTCGACAAGCCTAAATCTTTCGAAATTTAACCATGAAGTCCAAGAAGATATGTGTTTTTGGTGCAGGAATTTCTGGCCTGGTTCAAGCTCTATTCAACCAGGAAAAAGGACACTCTGTTTGCATACTTGATGAGGGCGAAAAAGTAGGCGGAGTACTTAAATCAAAACAAGAAAATGGTTATCTTCTTGATTTTGGAGCAAACACATTCAGCCTCAGAAAAAAAGAAATTCAAGATTTCCTTACGCGTTACGATGTCCTTGATCACGCATGGGATGCAAATCTTTTTGCTAATAAGAGATTTATCGTGCGAAACGGGAAATTAGTTTCTCTGCCACAAAGTTTCTTCTCCTTTTTTACCTCGAGTTTTCTAAGCCCCTTAGGGAAATTACGACTTCTAGCAGAACCTTTCATTCCCCGTCGTGAAGAAAAAACCTTAGAGGAATCTGTTGGTTGCTTTATCAAACGACGATTCGGACAAGACGTCCTTTCTTATGCCGCCAATCCATTCATTGGTGGTATTTATGCAGCCAAACCTGAAACCCTCTCAGTAAAGCATGCATTCCCAAGTGTATATGAAAAGGAAAGAAAATATGGATCTGTATTCCGAGGATTTTTTAAAGAAAGAAAAAATGCCACCCAAAATTCGATAAAGACCAGATTAATTTCATTCAAAAATGGAATGAGCGAGATGCCCGAAAGGCTATCTCAAAGTTTAAATCAATCTCCATCGTTAAGAACTTCAATCAAGGAGGTTAGACGCCTACCAAACGAAAAATGGAATGTAATTAGTGAAAAAGCAAATGGTAATCAGATTAATGGAATATTCGACGAAATTTTTTGTACCCTACCCAGTCATCAATTGAATAACATAAATTGGATTAATCTAAATGACCAAGAACTCCTAGAAGACTTGACCAGAGTCGTACATCCTCCACTTTCTCTCGTCTATCTGGGATACAAAAGAAAACAAATTCGTCATCCCCTCGATGGTTTTGGTTTTTTAGTACCCGAGGTCGAAAAATTTGAAATCTTGGGTACTTTATTTTCGAGCACCCTTTTCCCCAACCGAGCCCCCAAAGACAAAATATTATTAACCAGTTTCGTTGGTGGTGAAAGAAACCCAGAACTATGTGATCTTTCGGAAAAGAAAATTATCGAACTCACGATCCGAGAAAACAACAAATTTCTTGGTATTGATGGACCTCCCGACTTCACTAAAGTGATTCACTGGAAAGAATCTATTCCACTCCCTGACTTAACTATGAATTGCAGACTTAAGGCGGCCAAAGGACTTGAAAAAAATAATAGAGGCCTCTTCTTTGGTGGTTCGTATATTTCCGGTCCTCCGTTACCCAACTGTATTATTCCTGCATACAGGTCTCCTTTTGACTAAACTTGAAACCGTGTTAGAATTATCCCTCGTTTTATGAATTCCCACTCTAAAGAAAATCCACCCAAAACCGCTATTCTTCTTCTCAACATGGGCGGTCCTGAAACAGAAGAAGAAGTCCATCCTTACCTAAAGGAGCTTTTCCAAGACAAGGAACTTCTGAAACTACCGGTTCAAAAAATTCTTGGTAATTTCATCGCCTGGCGAAGAACCCCTTTTATACAAAAAAGATATGAGGAATTAGGTCAGTACTCGCCCACTCGTAAAATCATGGAAGAACAAGGCAGGCTGATCGCATTGCAACTCGACAGAATTTGTCCCGAAACTGCTCCACACGAATGTGTTCCAGGATTTCGCTATGCCCAACCCAGAACGGGGGAAGAATTGAATCGACTCAGTAACGCGGAAAAAATTATCCTTTTTTCTCATTACCCACAGCACAGTTGTTCGACTAGTGGTTCGAGTCTTTGCGACGCGTACCGCACACTCAAAAAACATCCGGAACTCAAAGAAAAGATTTCTGTCATTGATCAGTGGTGGGACAGGCAAGATTACACATTATTGTGGGCGAAACTTATCGAGTCAAAATTCAAGACTTTTAAGGAATCCCATGATTTAAAGGACGAAGATATTCTCATCTTGTACTCTGCACACAGTCTTCCTGAAGCATATTGCCTGGAAAAGGGAGACAGATATAATCTTGAAATTGAGGGTTCTGTTCGAAACATAGAAATGAAACTCAACTCGATGGGTCTTCGACACCAACACTCCCTAGGATGGCAAAGTAAAGTTGGACCCAAGCGAACAAAGTGGCTCTCTCCCAGCACACCAGAAGTCATTGAACAGACCAAACAGAAGGCCATTCTTATTGTTCCGATTGCCTTTACCACTGACCACATTGAAACTCTGGACGAAATTGATATCGAATTTAGAGAGTATGTAGAAGAAGCAGGAAAATACTTTGGCCGAGTTGATTGCTTTAATCTGGATGAATCATTCATTGATCTTTGTTCAAAACTCGTTTCCGAACATATGGATAATGAGTTTCGATCTTCCATTCGCCCTTGTTGCATTAATTGCGTTGGAAAAGATTGCGAGGCTATGAGAAAATTCTTCTCTTCAGAACCGGTCCACTACAACTCATGACTCTTCGTTGTTTATATTTAAATCCGTAAAATGAATTAAAGATGGACTTGAGTGAAACAAGAGATCTCCTTTGGCTTGCGGCTATTTTGTACGGGATTGCAGTCATTTCTGGTTTTGCCAGTACCTATTTCACTAAAGAAAACTTTTACAAAAAGTGCACACTCTCCGCAATTGTCATCGGGTTCATCTTTCAAACTCGTGGACTTTATCTTCGTGGTTTGGAAATTCGTGGATGTCCATTGGGAAACGAGTTGGAAAGGATTCAATTTATCGCTTGGTCTCTTATCCTAACTTTCCTAATCCTTCGACTTCTCTGGAAACTAAATTTATTGGGCTCCTTTTGCTCCTGCATGGCAGCCGGATTTGGAGCTGTTTCATTATCCAGTAAGGAATGGGATCAAACTTACTGGCTCAATCCTGACTACGGGAGCCTTTTTGCGGATCCTTGGATTGAACTCCATGCCTCCATAGCTATTTTCAGTTATGGAATTTTTGCTCTCCTAAGCATCGTTAGTGCCATGTATTTGATTCAGCGAAAGTCTTTACTTGCAAGAAAAGTGGGATTCTCCGGCTCTTTTCTTCCACCCATACACGATTTGGAGCAGGCAGCACACAAACTTCTACTAATTGGAACACTCTTTCTGACTTTGTCGATAATTGTGGGAGGCATGCATTGGAGTAGAAATCCTGAATTTGTAACAACCAGCAAGTTGTTCATTACACTTGTTGTCTGGCTAGGCTATGGAGTTCTTCTTATTCTCAGAAACAAAAATATTCTTTTCGGTTCAAAATTTGCAAAAGTCTCCATAGCACTTTTCGCCGCCGCCATCATCAGTCTTGGATTCGTAAATTCCAAAAAAGAGAATCTTACTAAAGAATCAAGGACTCAAACCGTCTTCCATTTATGATAGCAACAAATGGAATGTCTCTTCATCTGCTTGGAAGCTCTCATCAGATTGCTGACCTAGACGTTAGAGAGAAAATCGGGCTCACCCAAGAAATGATTGACGATTTCTACGATGGATTGGGCAAATTACCCGGACTCACGGAATGCGTTCTACTTAATACTTGTAACCGAACAGAAATCTATGGCGTATCAAAAGACAATTTCAGTCTGGATTACATACATAATTACTTGAGTGAATTTAGACAGTTGGATCCTGAATTCCTAAAGATGTACTCATACAGAAGAAGTGGAGAAGAAGTAGTTCGCCATCTTTTCGAGGTTACTTCTGGTATTGATTCTCAAATGGTTGGAGAAACTGAAATCCTTGGACAAGTCAAGAAAGCCTACGAAGAAGCTCGTAAGCGCAAGTTTTCCGGGAAAATAATGAATCGTCTTTTTCAAAAAGGTTTTCAAGCGGCAAAGTGGGCTCGTACGCACACGGGTATATCCAAGGGGCAAGTAAATTTGGGAAATGTACTATGCGAATTAGCTAGAAGAATTTTCGGAAAAGTCTCGAATTCAAGATTATTGATCGTGGGTGCAGGAGAAGTAGCTGAGTCTGCAATGGAGGCATTTAAGTCGAGAGGTTCTCAAGAAATTACCGTTACGGGAAGAACTTTCGATTGGTGTCCATTAAGTCGAAATAAACCAGACGAACTAGCTGAAAAATATGGAGGATATGCCTTAGCCTATTCACAATTTAAGAATTCGCTTCATCACTTCGATGTGATCCTTACCTCGACCTCAAGCGCCAAAAGTCTTTTGGGTGAATATGAGATTAAGGCAGCAATGGCAAAAAGACCCGCAAAGCCACTATTTCTTGTTGATGCCTCAGTTCCACGAAATATCGATCCACGAGTTTCCAGAATCGATAATGTTTTTCTGTATAACATGGATGATGTTTCCGAGATCGCAAACGAGAACTTAAAATCCCGTATTGCGGAAGTGGATCGATGCCGATTGACACTCTCCAAAAAGGCAATTCGTCTATGGAGTCAGATGTGTTCTCAACCAGTTAACCCTGATTCCTCAAGTAACCAATCAGCACCATCCCTTTGATGGTCTTGCTTTAAAATGTCTTTTAATTCATTGGAAACTTGGAAATATTTATTTTCAAGTTTGGAATTTGAAAGCATTTCTTTCGTTTTTTTAAAAATTGCCCCTGCATTCGCTTCGCCCTGAATAAACTCGGGATAAGGTGGATTTTTATGCAAAAGTATGTTCGCCATTCCAAGGTGAGGCACATTGATCAACCAACGCCCAAGAAGATAAGTTAAAGGATGGGCCTTGTAGGCTATAATCCCAGGTATCCCAGCAAGTGCACATGCAAAAGACATCGTACCCGAACTCATGAGTACGAAACGAGCCTGAAGTTTACTTGATCCAGCACATACTTGAATGGAGTTGTCGGGTAAATCATAGGACTGAATAATTTCTTGAGTAAAGGAAGCTAATTTTGAATTGGGCATCGGGATTTGAGCCTTCATTTCGGGAAAATCAGTTAGTATTTTCCGAAAAGTTTTCAGAAACGGAGGCAATATACGCCTAATCGGCTGTAAACGGCTACCAGGCAAAAGGAGAATCGGGCCATTTGAGTTAAATTCCACTGGTAGAGAAAAACTTTTCGATAGAAATGGGTGACCAACAAAATGAACCGGCAAATCAACATCATCATAGCAGTTCACTTCAAATGGAAAAATAACACCTAACCCATCCAACACATTAGCCATTTTAAACCTTCTTCTCGGTTTCCAAGCCCAGAGTTGCGGACTCACATACTGCAATACTCGAATCTTTCCTCCACCCTTTTGAGAAATACCCAACTTCCTTAAAGACTCGGCCAATCTCAAATTGAATCCCGGATAGTCAACTAGGAGAATGGCCTTAGGTTGGAACGACTGAATCCAATCAATAGTTTCTTGAAATAGTTTCTTGAAAAACGAATAATTCCTTAAAACTTCAAATACGCCCACTACGGCATGTTCAACCAGATTGAAAAGCAGGTGTGCACCGCTTTCCTTCATCTTTTCTCCTCCGATTGCCACAATACGCATTGTCGGTCTGTTCCTCTTGATCTGCTTGACAATCAGGGCAGCATGTTCATCCCCGGATGCTTCTCCGGCTATAATCAATAAATCGACTGAATCTTCGGGGATCGAGGAAAACATACTCGCCGTCAGCATAATTCCCTTACCAGGATGATTCTATTTTCCGTGTTATACTCAATGCGATTTCAAGAGCGGATTTTCCAAAATGACCATCAGTCTTCGGCGTAGTTGCTTGCTTAACGCAATTAAGAAATGACTCAATTTCCAATGCTAACGGTTCGCCTTTACGAACAGGAACTTCACTTTTATTCAATTCAAAGCCGTTTTTCTCAATCAAGTGCCCTTTTTGATTCATAAAATCCAAAGAAAGGTAGCCACTATCTTGAAAAACTCGAATTTCCCTTGCTTTTTTTTCGCTTACACGACTGGCGCTTAAATTCGCAACACATCCATTTTCAAAGAGTAAACGGGCATTCGCGATATCTTCGGTTTGGGAAAGCACTCTTACTCCGATTGCCTCCACGGAAGTCAGAGGAGATGCGACCAAAGCCATTGCAATCCCTATGTCGTGAATCATCAAATCCAAAACTACCCCAACTTCAGTTCCTCGTTGCTGAAAAGGGGCCAGTCGCTCAACGGTCATATACTTTGGCTCAACCACAGCTTTTTCGAGAAAATCCATCACTGGGTTATAATGCTCAATATGCCCGACCTGGACTATACATTGAGTTTTTTGGGCAGATTCTAGAATTTGGGAAGCCTCATCAATAGATACGCAAAGGGGTTTCTCCACCAACAAATGACATCCATTTTTTAATAATGGCAAAGAGACTTCTGCATGTTTATCAGTTGGACAAACAACGCTAACGGCTTCGCAAGCCTCTCCCATTTCTTGAAGGGAATCAAAACGCTTGCATGAATACTCCCGGCAAATCTCCTCGGCAGCTTCTGCGTTTGTCTCGTAAACCCCAACAAATTCGCTCGAATCCAGTTGATGATAAATTCTCGCGTGATGTCTCCCCAAGTAACCTACTCCAACTACCCCACATGCAATCTTTTCATTAATCATCATAGATTTTTTTCTTATCAATTCATTCCTCAAACAACAGTCCATCCCGAAGTCTCATAGATTTATGGGCAGCCCTAGCAAAATCAGGATTATGAGTGACTAAAATCAAACTGGCCGCCTCCAACTCACATGACTCAAGCAATAAATCCATAACCTCTCCACCCGTTCTCTCATCTAAATTACCTGTGGGTTCATCGGCAAAAATTACCTTGGGGCGATTTACCAAAGCACGTGCAATCGCAACTCTTTGACGTTCCCCTCCCGAAAGTTTGGTAGGAATCTGATTTGCTTTGCTCTCCATTCCCATGGCCGAAAGTAACTCATTGGCTCTATTAAGATTTGCTTCCATTGAAAGACCTCCAATTCGGAGACTCATCAAGACATTTTCCATTACAGTCAATTCGGGTATTAAGTAATAGGATTGGTAAACCACACCAATATGCTTAGCTCTCCAGTTTGATTCAACCGAAGAGAGTTTTCGAGCCGCATCAATCTCCCGATCACCCCAGAAAATCTTTCCCTCATCAGAAGGTTCTAGACGGGCAAGTAAATTAAGCAAGGTTGATTTCCCGCAACCAGAATCTCCTCGAATGCTAAGAGAGGAAGAGAAAGGTAAAGCCATGTCAACGCCCTTGAGTACATCCAAATTTTCGGAACCTAAGGAGAAACTTTTTCGAATTCCTCGAGCTCGAAGTACGCAATCCTGAGAAGATCTATTCACTTCGCAATGCCTCCGCTGGGTTCATTCTTGAAGCTCTCCAAGCCGGTAGCAGGCCTGCTATTGTTGATACCAGAATGGCAAAAAGCGCAAATGTCAAAAAAGTCATCAGGCTTTGCTCGCTTTGCCATGGGTAAGGAACATCCAATGCATAAAAGTCATAAAATTGAACAACCTCTACCTTGCCGGATTCACCAGCAATCCTTGTTACGATTAGATTCATCAAAGAATCTCTAAATCTGATGAACAACAAAGCAAAACCGCAACCCAATATGGAACCGAGGAAACCAATTATGAATCCCTGCATGCAAAAAATTCCGCCAACAGACCATCTCTTTGCACCCATAGCAACAAGCAGTCCGATTTCCCTAATCTTTCGAAGAACCGAGGTCATCAATGCAATAGCAATAGCAAAGGCAGCAACCAGACCAATAGGAATCATAATCAAAATCATTAAGTACTCCTCAAATTTGAGTAGTTCGAAAAACCATGCATTCTCAACGAACCAAGGAATTGGTAGCCAATCCCGATCAAGAAAAATCTCTAATTCATTACAAAATTCTTTTAATCGATTTTCTGATGACGCAATCTTATCGCTAAAACGCAAATAAAAACCATCACAAACCCCTTCTTCTGATCGAAGATCCTGCATAAACCTCATTGTTCCAACCAATGCCTCGGAATGATACCCTTGCCAGGGAACTTCAAAAATGCCGCCCAGACGAACTTCTCGTGGAGGAGACAGCTCATCCGACTTGGCCATTTCTATCATGTGTGGAGAATAAACCTCAATAATCGAAGACCTAAAGGTTTGAAAACGGAACGAATCACCAACCGCAAAAGGTTTGTCTCCTCTTTCAACTACAAAAATAGGATATCCGATGCCCAGGTCTTCTTCCAAGCCAATTTCGCACTCACATGAGAAACCACTCATTGATTCCTTTAGTTGGTAACGGGATTCATCCAGAAAAGTAATCGACCACTGACCATTGGGGACAAATGGATCCAAGCGAGTTACTAAAACTCTTCCGTTTCCCGCTCTTCGCAAGCTACTATTTTCATCCTGCAATTCTAGAATAGTCGACGGTCTTACGCCCAAACGATTCGCTACCTGCCTGGTAACGAATACAACTTCATCTTCCAAGTAAGAAACCGTTGGGACTGGGGTTATGTCCATTGCTTCGAATCCCTGTACCTGCATCTGGCCATTTTCCAGAAATTGATTCATAGGTAGTACGGTATTGCACTCATGTGGATCCATTCCCATTGCAAAGGGAATAGCGTGATAAGAGCGATTCTGCAAAAGAAGTTGACCCTGTAAATAAGGTGTAACCCCAACTACATCCCTCCTTTCAGTTATCTTACTTTGAATTTCTCTCCATTCGGCATCAGGACCTACCGGAATTACTCGAGCATGTCCCTGAGAGTCGATAATATCATTTCTGAACTTTTGCTGAAATCCTTGCATGAACGCAATCACTACGATCATTACATTTACGCCCAAGGCGACTCCCAAAATCGCCAGGAGAGAGAAAAAAGAAATCTTTCTACGCGAAGGAAATAATTGTTTCCAAGCAAGATAGAAAAACCAGGGAAATTTCATCAGACTAAGGTGATAAAAACATATTCAAACGCCTAATCGGATATAGTTTGATTACGGTCTTGAATAGTCATGTTTAGATCCACGCTCAGATTAAGGTCATTCACTATAAACTCCTTAGCTTTATCGCGAAAAGTATCAAAAGGAGCAAAATCAAATTCGGGTAACGGATATTGCTCCTCGAAAAAATGTAAATAACCAAAATATAAAACACCCAAAGCAATAGCGAAAATAGTTATTTTAATTAAACCCTTCAGAACCGAAAAAAACAAAAGCACACACAACAAACTGAGTAAGATCAGTAAGATGGGATGATTCAAAATTTTTTCGATTATAACTTCCATGACAATTTGATTTTGCTGAAGGACTTCGTTCGGACAATGAAAAAGCCAATAGACGAACTAGTCATCATTTCTTCCTGAGACTGCGGTTAATGCGGTCCCCTCTGGAAAAACAAACCCCTCTCGGGCTATCTTGACTCGCAAGTCCATCATATCTCTTTTGAGCAAACGAACTTTAGCGGCAACTTGTTCCACTTCATTTTCCTTCTCACTCATACGGATTGCCCAAGCATCTCTCTTTCCTGAATCAATAAATTGCTTGTTAGAAGGCATCCGATCATTGAAACCTTCGAATTGGGCGAGCTTCGCATTCAATGAATTTCTGGATATTTTTGTTTGGTTCAAAAGCATTTCCATTCGGAGAATTTCCATTCTTAATTTCAACCACTCCATTTCCAGTATTTGTCTCCTCTCAATTCGAATAAGAGACTCACTTGGAATCGAATGTTCGATTGAATTCCTATGGGAAAAATCAACTTGATTTAGTTGACCCTTTTTTGATTTTTCAACTCGATTGCATGCGGACCCAAACAGCACACCCAAAAAAGTAAGTTGAATGAAAATAAACTTTATTTTCGAATCCAATCCCCGTTTGCCTTCTTAAACCAGTGTCCTTTTTTGGCTTTTTTGGCCAAACCTATGGAAAATTTCGAAGCCACATCGAGTTTGCTGCCACCAGTTTTTTTAGCAAGTGACTCAAATAACGCCTTTCGATCGGCATTCTCTTCCCGAACCAGTTTCTGCATATTTTCACTCGGGATTCGAAGATGCAACAAACCATCTGTCCCCTCCCCAACCAAACCAGCATCCTTCGCCTGCACTACCTTCCCCAATCGAGATTTCATACTCTCGGCAAATCCAGTTTGGCCTCCCCATGAGGAAAAGGAAAAAACAAAAAGGCAAATTATGTTAATAATTAAAGGTAAATATCTTTTTTCAATCATTTCAATTTCTAGCAAAGTTATTCGTCACTTCCGTATAGATCATCCAAGAAATCGTCCACCTCCTTCTCGATCTTGATCGTGATGTTGTGATCAAGAGTGATATGATGTTCGGTTTTGATTTTGGCACATCCGAAAAGGAAGAATATTGGAAAAAGACTTAAAGGAAGAAATCTCATGTATTTAATACTCTAAGGCAGATAATTCATTATTCGCAATCATCAATTCCAGCTATTTGATAATGATGTTTTATGGACTATTTGCTCTCTGCCATTTAAGCAACTGGCGCAAACCTCCGATTATTTTGGGTCGGTATTTTAAATCCACTTTTCGTTCGCTAGTTTCTCTAATTCCATCCAAAGAAATCAGAATTTGTCTTTCATCCTCGAAAACCTTCAAGTTCACACTAACAGAATTTAGATGCAAATCTTCCAATGCCCATGCCGTCAGCTTCATCTTTTCCATCTCCTCGCTACCTTCCTCCAAACCATCCACCAGTAGATCAAATACTTCAAATTGAGCTCTGTTGTTTTGAGCGGGGACAAGTTGCAAATATCCATTTCCAAAATCCCACAGGTCACTCAAATTGGACAATTGAACCGAACCAGAAAAATTACCTTCAAAATTGCCTTTAACTTCCTTCCTTGCAAATAGGTCGACCAAATCCTGGCCATTAAGAGAGAGGGCTTCCAGTAAAACCCAAGTATCCCCGTTTATAAAGTTTAGATTTGCTGAAGATACTCCCAGTTCCCCACCCCAAGCGTGGGCAACTGCCGAATGAACGACCATTTGCTCCCCATCAATAATCTCGAATGAGAAATTACCCTTTCTGAGAGTCAAGGAGGGATGATGAATTTCATCAAATGTAATCACTTGAACCCCATCAGTGATGAATGGATCTATACTTTGTAAGTCAACCTTACCCCTAATATTTTTTATAACTGTATTATATTGAGGGAATGTAATCCTCGTGCCATCCAGCATAAGGCTAAGAGCAGAGCTGTTATTAGAGTCCAATTTAAAACTCAATCCCGCTGGTTGACACTCTAATTGCAAATCGTCAACTTTCGCAGTCATGGAGTCGACCAGAATATGATTCGCGGATAATGTCTTAAAAGCTAGTGTAAAATCTTCTATAAAAGCTTCGTCTCCCAATAGAATCTGAGATCCGGAAAGAACTTGATTATAGGGCATACTAAAAGGTTCCATGAGATTCAAAATGCCATCATAAGAAAAGTTAACAAAAGTTAAGTTTGTTGTTGGCATTGAGCCTGTAATGGGAGGAATTCGCACATGCCATAGTTCATCTTGGCCAATATTTCGTAACATCACATGACCGTCATAAAGCTTGAATAAATCTTCCCCAACTGAGATGTCATCAAAATGAAAATCCAACACCTTACTGGGAATTTCAATTGGGCGGCTAAGATTGAAGTCTAGATGAGGAAAAGTAAATCCGTGCAGTTGAATTGGAAAACTTTCATTTACAGCAAAAAAATCGCTTATGCTTGCTCTCAACCCGAGGGTATCCCCATCTAAGTCAGCATGTATGTTAGCACCTTGTAAATGAAACTCATCGTCAACCTTTAGGTTCGCATATCCATTAAAATTAATTTCGTTCATGTTAGTTGGAGTCACAAAACCAATGAAATTCTCGAAATTTAAAACCATACCTCCCAAAGGAAGCATAACTTCACTCGCGTTAAGTTCGATAAAGGATTCCTTCAAGATTCCCCCGTCCATAACTCGTGTTATCGCCTCCGCAACAACTGACCCACTTTGAAATTCAAAAACCGGATTTGTGGATTCGAAAAACAAACCCCAAAGTTTCTTTAATGGATTATTAAGTTTTTCCAAATTAGGGAAAGTCAACTTCCCGTCCAAAAAAACCTCGGCATCCTCCTTCCACAACCGGAACTCACTCAAGAAATCACCTTGATCAAATTCACCATCAAAGACTCCATGAGCAAAATCCTCGTGAAAATTTAATTTCAACAAAAAATCCAGCGGGAAACCTCCCCTATCATCAACAAAATAAAGCTGGGATTTTCTAACTCGAAGAAAAGCAAGGATGGGATCTTTCAAGATGGCTTCACAAAAAGAATCAAGAGAAGTTTCATCGGTATGATTCAAATCATCCGATGGCAGAATGTACTCATCAATTATTTTTCGGATTGATAGCTTTCCCTCTAGACCTGTTATTGACGCTGAAGAAAGCCTGCCTTGCATCAAATCTACTGGATCATAGCGGAAATTTGTTCGCTCAAGTGTAAAATCACCCATCGATCCATTCATTTCAACATTCGCCAAATCCAGATGCCATGGATTTATTTTCAAAACATTTGCATCAAATTTATCAAAACCCATTTCCTTCGCTGCCCAACGCATGCTCTTGTCAATAATGAGTGGAGAAAAAAACCAGAGTAAAAGCACCGTCAGGCAAAAAATGGAAAAAAACCAGATTTTGAAGTTTCGAAAGTTTAACTTATTTTTCGCCATTTATACTAACAATCGAAAGATGAACAGATCCTGGATTCTGAAAAGCAAAAAATAAATTTCTTCTTGCACTTGTTCCCATCTGCTTATGCATGTAATGATCATTATGCTAAAAGTTGGATTTATCGGAGCAGGCGACATCGCCTATTTACACGGAGAAGGAGTTAAGCAATCCAAGGATGCCGAACTTGTTGGCATCTGGAATCGTACCCAAGCGAAAGCCAAAGAAAAAGCAGTACTCTTTAATTGTCAGGTATTTGAAACCCCTGAAGCCCTCATTGATGCCGTTGATGTGGTGTATGTACTAACTAACATGGAAACCCACCACTCCTATGCAAAACAGGCTATTGAAGCGGGTAAGCATGTTCTAGTCGAAAAACCGACTGCGGTAACGATTGCAGAAATCGAAGACTTGAAAGCCTCGGCTGAAAAAAACTCCGTCAAGGTAGCCCCCGTGCATAATTATGTATATGAGCCATCAGTCCTCCGTGCCAAGGAAATGATCGACTCAGGAAAACTGGGTGACTTGGTCTCCTTGTATGTTTTGTATAATATTCATCATCCTGAAGCAGTTGCTGCCCGCTACCCCGGAGTAATTCGACAGATTTTGACTCATCATGCCTACTGCTCGCTTTATTTAATCGGACAACCCGAAATGCTATCCTGTATGAAATCCACAATTAATGATGGAACGGTTCCTCAGGAAAACATAGCCATGGTGAACATGAAGATGCAAAACCAGGCTCTCTCTCATCTATGTGCCAGTTTCGCTTCCGATGATCATGCAGGAGATCCATGGACATTTATGATCAAGTTGATCGGAACCAAAGGAGCCACGCGTTATAGTTATCGCGACTGGGTCGAAAACACTCCTGCAGTCGTTCATTCTCAAACATATTCGGCATATCCTTATACCATTCGGGAAACAGGAAAACACTTCTTAGATCGAGTGGTGGGCCTTGGAGAGAAACCATTATCAACACTCGATGACGCAATTACCTGTATGAAAATTATTGAGGCTTGCGAGATTTCCGTTGATGAAAATAGGCATGTCAAGATAGAGAAGTAACCTTTCAACATTTCATGGCTGAAATCATTGCCATTTGGCGAGACTCCCTACATACGGTTTTAGACATTTACGAGAGAAAAAGAGGGAATATTGCATTCTTTTTTCCTTTTCTCTTCCTCTTTTTCGTTCTCCTAAATATCGGATGCTATTGGTGGGCAATTTATACGGCGTTCCCATACTATATGCAAACGCATGAAGCTTCGCATTATGTTAAACTTCAAATCCCGGTAGGTTTGCTAGGGGCTCTTTTCGATAGTCTCTCCTTCTTCGTGACAATCTGGATCATCAAACGAGCACTTGCATCGGCAAGTACCGTCGAATACCTCTTTCACCTATCTCTCGATTTTCTTATCGCAATTCTAGCCACTCTATGGGTTCTTTTCGTTTTTACCTTTGGTGGATGGTTGATCAGCCTTTGGGAAAGTGTACCTGAACAGCTTTCAGAACGGGGAACTAAATATGCAAGTAGAGCCGTACAAGCGATTCAAGATCCAATCGAACGAGAAAATGCAAAAAACATATACTTTGGGCTGATTATGGGAATATCCGCCGCACTCCCAACCTGCTTCCACCTTCTTCTCTTCTTCTCTTCCATATTCAAAAAAGTCAAGAAAGCCCTAGTCCCTTCAAAGTCCGAAGGCTCCTCTCATAAAGATTCATCTACTCCGGATTGATCGCTTGCAAAAATTCTCTTCCTTTTAAAGGATAAAAAGATGAGAAGAAGATCATTCATTCAACAAGCCTGTGGAATTTCCTTATGCCTTCCCGCGTTAGCCAGAACTAACACTACACCCTATCTTCGAGAAATTGGGCTTCAACTTTATACTTTGCGCAAAGCCATAGCTGAGAATTTGCTTGAGACCCTTGATGAAGTCGAAAAGATTGGCTACCGACAGGTTGAACCCTATGGCTTTCCGTCACCACAATCCATTGAAATGATTGAACGAGCTAAGGACTTAGGGATGCGGGTAAACTCTTCTCATTTCACTTGGGACTCTTTATTAAACCCCCACAAAAAGGGCATCTTACCTTTCGCTGAAGTCTTGGCAACTGCTCAAAAGCATAACCTCACCGATCTAGTCGTTCCTTATCTACACAACGAGGACCGTAAGGATTTAACGGCATACCAAAAAACTGCTGAAAAGCTGAATCAAGGGGCAGAAGAAGCTTCAAAAATTGGTATTCGCTTGGCCTATCATAACCATGCATTCGAATTCAAACCCTTAAGCAAAGACAAAACGGGTTATGATATTTTTGTAGAGTCTTTTTCACCAGAAATGCATTTTGAAGTCGATGTATTCTGGGTCAAACTGGGAGGAGTGGAACCCATTGCTTTGCTTAAAAAACTCAACAAGCGAGTTTCGCAACTTCATTTGAAAGATCTCCAAAAGGGCTCCGTTTGTCCAAACTATGGCAAAGTCAAGCCAGAGGCGTTTGATGAAATCGGTGATGGAATGATCCCCATGATTCCAATTATGGAAGCCGCCAAAAAAATTGGGGTCAAGCATTGCCATGTTGAACAGGACCACTCCCCTGCCCCTCTATCCAGCATCCAAAAAAGCCTAAAATTCCTAAAGAACCAATGAAGCTTTTGCTTTGTTGCCTTACAGGCTTATGGACGATTTCTGTTCTTGGTTCGATCAAAAATATTTTGCTCATTGTTTCAGATGATTTAAAGGCCGATGCGATTAATTGCTATGGTAATCAAACGGCCCACACTCCAAACATTGACAAACTTGCTTCTGCGGGAACCTTATTTCAAAATGCTTACTGTCAGGGCACCGTATGCGCTCCTTCACGTGCAAGTTTCATGAGGGGAAGATATTTCGGCAAAAATGAAATTACATGGGGTGAACATTTTCAAAAACAGGGATATTCAAGTGTACGTGTAGGAAAAATTTTTCACATGCGAGTACCAGGTGATATAATTGGTGGTACGGATGGACAAGACGTTCCCGCCTGCTGGTCAGAAAAATACAATAGTCCCGGGAAGGAGGCACACACGCCTGGAAATTACGCCTGCCTGAATCTCAATAAATTCACCACCGATCTTACGGGTCGCGAATCCACTCGCATGCCAAACCGTATGTTTGTAACTGTCGACTACAAGGGAGATGGTTCTGATCAACCTGACTTCAAAACCGCAAGCAAATCCATTGAACTTCTTAAGCGCTTTAAGCAAGAAAACCAACCTTTCTTCCTAGCTACAGGATTCATTAGACCCCATTACCCAAATGTTGCTCCCGTACAATATTTTGATCTTTATCCTTTCCGCAAAATGAAACTACCTCTTGTCCCCAAAGATGACTGGCAAGACATGCCATCACAGGCAATTTCCAAATCCAATTCAGTCCGATTTGGAATCGATCAATTTCCTGACAATCAAAAAAGGATGTGGTCAGGATATCTTGCAACCGTGACTTATATGGACGAGCAAATTGGTCGGATTTTACAAAGCCTCAAAGAACTTGGACTGGAAAAAGAGACTGCTGTTATTTTTACCAGTGACCATGGCTATCTACTTGGGGAACACCATTTCTGGCAAAAGGGAAACCTGAGGGAAGAGGTAACCCGAATCCCACTCATTATCCGATCCCCGGGTAAGCCATCCGGAATTAGTTCCTCGATTGTTGAACTAGTAGATCTATTTCCCACCGCTTGCGAGCTTACCAGTTTGCCTATACCTGATTCTGTAGAAGGTATTAGTTTGGTTCCTGTTCTTGCCAAACAA
>JAYYQI010000048.1:0-28246 GCA_036128475.1 Verrucomicrobiota bacterium | reverse complement strand
CTTACATTTTCCAGTTGGATATTGCTTTGGGGCATGACACCAAGCAATTTACCTTGATCGGTTTCCAAGACGTAGCCTCTAGGCTGATAAGTTGCACCCGAGCTGTTGGTGTTACGTAAATCATTCCACTTACCTACACTTCCATCAGGTTGAACCGCTTGGCTGATTTGTAGATAATCCTCATTACCCGCATTATTCGGTTCATTGTTACCCCAGTTTTCGTATGCTCCTCCAACAGCGGAACCACTGCTTTTACCCTGCCAGAAAAGACGACCGTTCCCATTACCCTCCAATCCCTCCGGACCCTCCGTCCATCTCCATTCTCCTTCGACTGCGGTATCATTTCCGCCTAACCAGGCATTTATGCCAACCTGACCAATCTGAAAGGAAATTACATCTTGTTCATACTCTGACGTTATGGTTGCCAAGTAATGGTCGTTGATTGGGTCCGCTTGGTCCCGTGCATCCGCTTCCGCCTTGGCATCAGTCCAATTCAGATTGGCTTCTTTGTTTACAAGTTCGTATTTCTTTGCTTCGCGAAAAATATCATTTCCATTTACCTCTTCCGTACTGAAATTCAACAGGTCCTTACGAATGGTATCAAATTCTTCATTCAATCGAGCTCTTTCCAATTCGGAAATAAGTGGATCAGATGCCTTTATTGCCAGCATAGACATGTGTGAGTATCGATCCATCGCAGAATCAAGAAATCCCTCTTGGATTTGATAATGCGATAATGTGTTTTGCAAATTCGAACTCATTGCTTTCGATTGCCTGACTTCGCTTTGCAATCGTGAACTGTAAACATATTGCCCCGAATTATCGTCTCCCATGCGACGGGGTAATTGCTCAGTTTTATCCAAAGCCTTCGACACCGATAATTCATGCCTAGCCAATGCACGACTGGAAATATCGTGAAGGGTAGAAAAGATGGGTGAAGTTGGAGACAGCATGATACAATTGAGAGGTGGCCTCCATGCCATCGTCCTAAAAGCGAAATTACTCTAATGACGCACACGCATCCGTGCGTGTGCGTATAAGATGTTGCTTTATTTTGACTAAGTCAAATTTTTTTTTGCCCCCATCGGCAAGCAAGAATGCTTCCCATAATGCAATGGAAAACCGCACTAATGGCACATGGAGCGGGAGCCAAGGGAAATTGAGAAAAATGTTTACTGGTCAAAGCCATTCCCAGTCCCGAGTTTTGCATACCAACTTCAATGGATATGGTCCTCCGCACAAGTTCCTCCATACCAAAGAGTTTCGCTAAAAAGTACCCAAATGAAAAACCCAGTAGATGGAGACAGGAAACGGAGAGAAGCAACTTCCCCCAATGCTGTAGAATTAGATCATTTTTCGCGGAGATCACATACCCCACAATTAAGAGAATAAACAATACTGAGATGATGGGCGAAAAAGATGAGATTTTTCTCGCGGATTGAGAAAAAAAACGATTCCAAACCAGACCTACGATTAATGGAAATAATACAATAACAACAACACTTTTAAACAAACCCCGTGGATCAACGGGGACATATTGGCCAGCAAAAAGTAAAACGAGGCTTGGAGTCAAGAAGACGGCGAGGAAAGTTGAAACAAGAGTCAAGGCGACAGACAGAGCAACACCACCCTTTGCCAAATAAACCACCACATTGGAGGCAGTCCCCCCCGGGCAACAGGAAACCATAATCAACCCTAGTGCTATTTCCTTAGGAAGATCAAAAAGGACCGATATCCCCCAACCTGCAACTGGCATGATCCCATATTGAGCCGCTAAGCCTAGTGTAATAATTTTCGGGTTCCGGAATACGCGAACGAAATCTACAGCTTCCAAGGTCATACCCATTCCCAGCATGATAAGACCCAATCCGAAGGAAATACTCTCGCTTCCAAACCAAAGAAAACATTTGGGTTCTAATAAAGCAAGAATTCCCACTGACAGGGAAAGAGCGGGAAACCAACGAACAAGTGTGTTAGAGACCCTTGTCAGCATTCCGGAAAAACAAATGTATTCGAAATTTTAATAATTCATTTTCGCAATTCCCAGAATTCCACTTCGCCCCATTGATTCCCCCACCCTCGATACTTTGGAGAAAGTCTGAAATACCTGGCTCTGACCGCACGTAAATCCATCTCCGCCCAAACACCCTTTTCACGATCGGAGCTAAAGTCTACATATTCATTGAATTCTACAAAGTTTTCTCCATCATTACTGACCTCGACCTTAACCTCCATCAACTCATCCGAGCGTTCCCAGGGTTGATAGAAAACGCGAATTACGCCGATCCTTTTTTCGCTTCCGAGGTCAAAGATCAGAGAAGGATTTTTCTTGAACCAAGCTGTCCAGGTTGATCGCCAACCGTCTTTTGGCAAATTACCGTCAATCAATAAATCCGCACCCAATCTTGCACTATCCATAGTGGGTGGAATATTAGTCTTAACCGTTTTAACAGGGGAAAGCTTGAACTTTCTACCATCCCCACTCCTTTTGAGGTCTTGAGCATCAATAAAATGGAGACAAATAGATAATCCGACAACTAGTTTTATAAGCTTAAGCATTCATGCTTTTTGTACCCCTTTCGATATTTGCGCAAGAATCTTTCCTTTTCAAAAAAGGAAAAAATCATAACCCAATGGATTGCCCCACCATCCAACGACATCCGGACTCTTCGGCAACTTTAATGAAAATTCTTTCGGCTTTGTTCAGTTTACGCCCTTTTCGAACGGATATGCCCCATGTGCGATGAAGTTTTTTTCTTCCCAATCCGAGTGAAATCAACTTCTTTTCCTTACACTCCCGCTCGACAGTCCAATTCGCCAAGACACCTACTCCCATACCCGCCTTGATCAAAGCCTTTGTGGCCTCAGAATCATCAATTTCCGTAAATGAACTTAGTTTAATTCTTTTTTTATCGAAAAAGTCCTTAAGAATACGAAAAGTGTAACTATCTCGATTATAGACAAGCAAATTTTCCGCATCCATCATGTTCCAATCAATTTGCCCACTCATTGCCCAAGGGTGATCGACTGGAACCACCATAAGCAATTCATCTGAAAAACAGGGTACAAAATCAATATCGGTAGTTCGTATAGGCTCAAGAGTAATCGCCAAATCGATTTCACCGAGAGTTAATAACTGCAAACACTTGGGTGTATCCCCTGTTTTAATTTCGAATCTACACTGAGGAAACTTTTCCTTAAATTCTTCAAGGATTGTAGGCAGAATGTAACGACAAGCCCGGTCTCCAGCTCCCAAACGTATACGGCCAGCCCCAAATTTTTCGAAACTACTCATTTCTTGACGAAGACGCTCCATTTCAAGAAGAAAAGGGCGGGTAAAACGAAGTAGTCTTTCTCCTGCCTCGGTAAGCGAAATTTTCTTTCCCTGTCTACGCAGGAGCTGACAACCCAATTCCTTTTCTAAGCTCTTCATTGAATGACTCACCGCAGACTGTGTGAGGAAGAGCCGTTTCGCGGTTTCGGTAAAACTTCCATTCGAACATAATTCCTCGAAAGCTTGAAGTTGTCTGCTGTCTAGAGGCTTAATTCTTTTCATCTACGTATATGAATGCAATTAATGAACCAATTCCCTAAAGTATCTAAATTTGAATAAAGTTTTTTATTCTCAAACATTGATTCGCTCGATATCGTTCTCGCTTGTACTGATCCATTAAATTTAACATCATGAACTCATGATTGCTCGTACGGTCTGCTTAGTTTCGATCTTCCTTTTTTTCTTTTCCCCAAAAAAGGCAGTAGCACAGCTTCACCCCTACGAAACACTCGGAAGGGTAATATTTGATTCCTTCAGAAATCATAATTTTGATTCCTATTATGCTCGGTCCATATTCACGCTGAAGGAAGCAGAATTCAAATCGTTCCTATTTAACATAAGAAACCAAGACATAAGAAATGAATTGATGGCGTTGCACCGCCAACCCTATCCGGAAGATCTAATTTCTGCATCATCTAAGTGGGAAATTGCTTTTAAACACAATTGGAGAACCCAATGGCGACATTTGTCCAGTTACTCACCGAATTTGGTATGGGAGCAGTCATTCCGACCAATTATTCTAAGAGCTGAGGAGTATGACATCCAATGGGAAACAGCTAAATTATTGGCCATCGAGGTCTCTATTCCCGTGACTTGGAAAAATGGGAGATTCGAAGTTAAAAGTGATGCTGATTTAGATCAGTATTCACCTGACCGCAGAACACTTTACCTAGACCGGAACTTAGACTATCGATTCCAACCCGATAAAAATACCTATTCTAAGGCTCTAATGATCGGAACAGACCCCGAAGATTCGGATATGGCTTACAAGAGGAATATTAAGGGGAATGGAGCTGGAGAAGGAGAACTACTTGTAAGATTTGATCAATCGACCCCAAATGAAATGTTTTACTTCTGTCCCGATCAAGAAGGTGCAGGAGGCAAAATCGTCGTTAGTGACTTTGAGAATCCTCAAAAAGCCAATCAACGTACCGATCTGATTTTGACCTTTTCTTATGGATACCCAAAAAAGATTTTTCAAATCATGATAAAGGAAGTGATTCTTACGCCCAAAGGACCGCTTTTTTGCGAAAAATCAGAATGGATTGGCGAAACTATCCTACCAAGAGGCTTATCTTCAGAGTAAATTCCTCACTAATCTCGAATCACCTCGATTAACTCTCCCTTCTTGTAACGCAGTGCTCGAAGAAGTCTGCCATCCTCTCGCCAATTGCGAATGATGCCATTTGCAAGACCATTAAACCATTGGCTTTCCTCTTTGAGTACACCATTTCGATACCAAAACCTCTCTATCCCATCTTTCTTTCCACGAAGGAAACTCGCTTCTGCTCTGGGAGTTCCATCTTCAAAATTTTCTACTGCCATTCCCGTGAAAGGCGAACGCTCAACATCAAAATGCCACAGATCAGTCTTTTTATCCCGAACCAAAGCAGAGCCGTCAACCGTACGAATCTTCAATGAAAGCCTAGTCTTTTCCCAACGCAATATTTCCAAGTCCATTTCTAACTGCCTGATTTTTTCCCTGCGATCCAGTGCATTGCCTTCCCCTTGAGCACCAGTTTTCACGGTATCTTCTTCGGAACAGGAAACAATAGATATAAAACACAACAACAGTACCCCTCGGATTGGACAAAACCTCAATTCAGTAAAAAATCCGAGAAAAGAAAGATTAATCATTTTTTGTAATCTCAACGCCATCCTTGTAAGTTTTACTATACATTTCTACTCCATTTTCGAAGAAGAAAGTCCATTGACCATCTTTTTTGCCGTGAATGAATTGGCCATCGTATCTCTTGGTACCCGTTCGATGCCAACTTTTGTATGAGCCATGCGTCTTTCCATTTTCATATGCATGCTCATTTTTCATGTTTCCATTTTCGTACCAACTCAAATATGGCCCATCCGGTACTCCTTTGCTATATTCCCAACTTTCCATAGGTTTGCCGTTTGAATGGTACTCTAAAAATTCCCCATCGAGCTTTCCTTCCAAATAATTGCCTTTCTTATGCAAAACACCACTTTTAAACCAAGTACGGAAGGATCCATTCTTGAAATCTTCTACATACTCATGTTCATGTTTGACTTGCCCATTTTCAAACCACTCAGACTCCATACCATCTTTTAGTCCATTTCGAAAAAACACTTCCAATTTCTTTTGACCATTCTCATACCATTCAGTCGTCAAACCATCCAACCTGCCTCGCGAATAACTCTCAGTGCGAATGATTTTTTTGGCATCCACAATGTGCGAAGAACCATCTCGAAGTCCATCTCTAACTTCCCAAATCCGTTTCATTCCATCTTTTTCCAGATCTCTCAGCCATCCAGTATAAGGTCTTCGGTCATTTGGCAGAAAGAAAAGTTCTTTTCCAGGCAAACCTCTTAACTGGAAAACACTCTTTGCCTGCGATTCAAGCTTTTCAATCGAAACTATGCTAAATTCTTCTTTCTCGGTATTCTCACTTGACGATTTATTCGTATCATCTTCTGACTGAAAACTCTCCTCTCTAATACTTTCTGAATCAATGTCTTTAGTAACCGGTGATTCGAATTTTTTTCGATCAATTAAATAACTTACGATCCAGAACAAAGCTAGGAGAGTGATTACCATGGGCAACCACTTCGAAATTCCTCTAAACCAATAATTCATAGTGTGAAGTTATTGCGTTGAAAGAATCGTTTTTAATAAAGGCATAAAAGGCAAGATGAGAGCAAATTGCCAAAAAACCTACTTTAGCACAAGGTCTTATCTTTTTGGACCAAATAGTAGTAGCATGGAATTTTAAAACTATTCTCTAAGTCTTTAAAACAAAGTAAGAATTATTAAGAAGCTAAAACCCATATTTTAAAATAATCTACTTTCCCTAGCTTATCGCTTTCTTTGGAAATTGCGAAGGGAATTTAGAAAATGTATCCAAAGGACAATTCAGCGAGGTGAAGATCGCGCGAACTAAATGAATGCATATGATTCAATTTTACCCATCTTTAGTTAATACCCATCTTTAGGTTTTCGAATGGATGAAATTCTAGACCAGTCAACAATTGGTATGTAGGCAAAGAGTTTTTTCTTCTACAGACATGTCCATGAGTCGAAAGGCAACTTCCTTATTTATTCCTCCAAGTCCAACTCCTAGATAAAGATTCCAAAATTTAGAAATTGGAAGTTTACCCCCAAATGTAAAATATCCGCTAAACCCACGAGTGGTCTTATCTAGAATAAGCGGGAACTGGATCAAATGCAAAGGGAGGCGGATGATGCTGGGACTGCCGATATTAAAAAAACTGATCCATCCTTAAAATCGTATCGTTATGTTTATTAAATCTAAATTGGGCTGACTATAAGTCACAAGGTAAAAATTAAAGCGGGGGGGGGCAATCTCCCGCTTTTTTTTGCTCAAGTATGAAATGTCAACACAATAGCATCTGCAGCCGTAGCGACTGGGTCAAGTGGGGAGATAAATAGTTTACAACCCGTGCAAGTCGGATTTTTTTGGGGAGGATTTTCTTCTGTAAAAACTCCCTTAAAAGCGATTTATTTATCTTCCTCTAATTCTTCTAATTGGTCGATTGTTGAATTTAAAAGATCCTTTTTATATTCTAACTCATCTGTATTCTCCTCAGGAGATTCACTTCCGCAAGAAGAGATAAAGATCATGATAGATAACGGAATAAAAGAAAGTTTAATTTTTTTCATTTCAAAACTTTAAGTTTTTAGTTGAGAGAGAGTCAATGCTTCAATTTTACAAATTGATTTAGGAATGTGTGAGTGTGAAATACCAACCCCCAATTTCAGATTTTCAAGCTAACTGGTTAATCATTTAATCTTGATTCCTCGAAAGACGGATGCGTTAAGCATCGTTAAGTCCCTGAGTATTTTCGAATTTTCGCCTAAATCGCAATTGTGGAAATATTTATCTGGGCATCAATCGATAATAGGATTTAGCGAGGATTGTTAGGCGATCCATCCCCCCTTTAAATTTTATACATATTTTATACATCATTTATACATGAAATGGTTTGACGCATGTATAATAGCACTCCAAAAATTGAAATCTCCCAAACAATATCAATGGAGAGAATTTGTGCTAAACCTCAGTATTAATCAAGCATCTAGTAGCAAAAAAATGGAGCCGAGAATCGGATTCGAACCGACGACCCACGCATTACGAATGCGTTGCTCTACCAACTGAGCTATCTCGGCAACATTTAGATATAGATTAAAAAGTTCCCTATCCTTGGCAATCGTCAAGTTTGATGGAGTTGAATTTTGAAATCTGAAATTTTCAAAGTAATGGATTCAAGTTTCCAATTTACCCCTAGAAATAAATGCACTAAAGATTCGATTTATGAATAGCCACGAAATCGATTACGAACTTATTGGGGATGATATGCAAATCGTGGAGGTTGAATTGGATCCGGGAGAAACCGTGATCGCGGAAGCCGGGGCCATGAATTATATGGAGGAACATATAGAATTCGAGGCGAAGATGGGAGATGGTTCCCAGCCAAACCAAGGAATTTTCGGTAAGCTTCTCGATGTGGGAAAACGGGCATTAACCGGTGAATCCATTTTCATGACTCACTTTACGAATCAAGGGATGGGAAAGCGAAGAGTGAGTTTCGCCGCACCATATCCCGGGAAAATTATTTGTGTGGATTTACCCGAGCATCAAAATTCTATTCTTTGTCAAAAAGACTCTTTTCTCTGTGCCGCCTTTGGCACACAAGTCTCGATTGCCTTCCAAAAGAGACTAGGAGCAGGTTTCTTTGGCGGCGAAGGTTTCATCCTACAAAAATTGATGGGAAATGGGAAGGCATTCATTCATGCCGGGGGCACGATTGTGAAAAAGCAATTGAATGGAGAGTCATTAAGAGTGGATACCGGTTGCATCGTGGCATTTGAAGAAAGTGTAAATTATGATGTGGAAATGGCCGGCGGGCTAAAATCAATGGTCTTCGGGGGCGAGGGAATGTTCCTGGCCACTCTTCGCGGATTTGGAACGGTTTGGTTGCAAAGCCTGCCTTTTTCCAGGCTGGCTGATCGCGTATTGCAAAGTGCACCCAGTGCGGGGGGGAAAGACCAAGGGGAGGGTTCCTTGTTGGGTGGAATTGGCCGGATGATCGATGGGGATTGATCTTAAAATTTAATTCCTCTCCAAAGTGTTTATGAAAGTTTTATTGCTTTGTATCTTTATAATAGGACAGACGGGTCTTTTCATCTCGAATGCAGCAAAAAATCCGGATCCAAAGAGATTCTCGGATAGTTTCGAAAAGTTCGTGCAGGAGGATACAAAAGAGGCAAAATTGACTAGGCCATTAACCCTGTTTACCGGTAGTTCAAGCATTCGCAGATGGGATGGACTGGAAAAGGATTTTCCTCAACACAATCCATTGAATCGTGGATTTGGAGGTGCCCATATTTCCGACATGCTTCATTATTACGACCAACTCTTTCCAAAATATAAGCCCGAAAGAATCGTGATGTATTGTGGAGAGAATGATCTTTGGTCTGGAAAATCATTATCTCAAGTATTCGAGGATTTCCAGACCCTCTGGAAAAAAATTCGACTGGATCTTCCTTCCGCATCCTTGATTTATCTATCCTGCAAACCATCTCCCAAAAGATTTGAAAAATGGAACACCTATCAAGCGCTCAATCTGCGAATCAAAAACTTTTGCCTGCGAGACGATAAGCTAGATTTTGTTGACCTATCCCCCATCCTGCTCAAGCCCAGTTTCAAGTTTAATCCGACTCATTGGGACAAGGACCAGTTGCACGTTAATCGACTTGGATATGATCAATGGAGGGATTGGCACCGACCAATCCTTAATATATCCAGATAAGATTTTACCACCAATAGGTGGGATAGTTTCTCTTCGAATCTCCAGAGAGATTATTTACCAGTAGAGCAACCAGTACCATAATAACGGAGCCAACCAGTACTGGGCAGAGAACAAACAGGAATCCCAATTCATGAATACTTTCTTCTCCGATAACGGCAATTAATGCGGTGGCTCCACCGGGAGGATGTACCTTACGCATTACTTGTTCGGCAAGTATAGCTAAAGCAACCGCCAATAGATAAGATGCTATCGAATCGGCTCCCAAAACTTGAAATACGCATACTCCAACCAAAGCGGAAACAACATGACCCCGATTAGATTACGGGGTTGGGAAAATTCAGCTTGGGGAATTCCATAAGCCAAGACTGGGGATGCACCAAAGGAACCAATCAAAAAAAGATATCCATAACCAGAAAGTCCGAGAAGATAACCGATTCTTTCAATAGCGAAAATGCCTGTAAATCCTCCTAGGGTTGACCAAGCAATATGCGTCATAGAAGCCCGGGGTGATGGAGTGCCAGAGGCTCGCATTCGCTCTATCTATGATTTCATCTAACTTGGTAATCAATATCCATTGCCCAAGCCCGCAGACGAATCAACTCCCAGGTTTGGTAATGGGAATATCCGCCAATTCCGAGGGTAATTGGTCCGGCGGATAGGTCGGAAAGGTTAACGCAGCCAAACTCCTAAAAGGAACTCCAAAATCCGGAGCGCCTCCACTTCGATCCACAATCACGGTAACGGCGACGGGGTCACCTCCCAGACTCCTCACAATGTCCAAAGCCTCTTGAACACGACCTCCACGGGTAACCACATCCTCCGTGATCAACACTTTTTCTCCCTCGCGAATCTTAAAGCCTCTACGCAAAGCTAAGTTTCCATCAACCTTTTCGAGAAAAATATAACGTTTACCAGATTGCCGGGCAATTTCCTGACCTATGACTAACCCACCCATGGCAGGAGCGACCACAGTATCAAATTCAAAATCAGTCACCTTCTGCAGAGTTATTTCGGCCAAGCGGGTAACGGCTTCCATACTTTGACAAACTTGAGCACATTGGAAAAAATGCCCACTATGCAAACCGGAACGCAATACGAAATGTCCTTTCAGCAAGGCCCCTGTTTTTTCGAAAAGTCCCAGAACTTCTTCTTCTTCGGAATTCATAATCCGCCTACCCCAATGAGGAATTAAGCGATTGCCAAGCATGAGTTATTCGCAAACCGCGAAAAGAAAGAGAAATCTGGTTTAATTTTTGAAACGACTTAAACAAATGTTATCTTTTACCTTGGTAAATGAGAGCCTTCCAATCCTTAGGCAATCGACCCTGTGGGCGAACTCCCCTCGATCCCTTGGGAATCGGATGGTTCTCTACTTGCAACAAGGGTAAATTATCCGGCAAATGCTTGATCCGCATTTCTTTATACTCAACGGTCATCGGTGGGCCCACATGAACTTGCATCGCCAGGACACCTTCCAACACCCTGCCCTTCTCATCAAAATCGATTAGATCGGCTGTAGGATGTCCGTCGATCCAATGACGATGTCGATTGGCTTCAACCAACACTCGATATTCATGCCATTGACCCGGTTCAAAATTTTTGACCGGGAAATTACCCACGATCCATGGTTGTCCCGAGGAGTCCACCATGACTTTTTCACCCGTATGGGAAAGAATCCTTCTTCCTTTTTCCTCATATAACATACCATTGTACTTTGCGACATTCGCCACCACGTCACATTGATAACCTGTTACTATATCCAGACCCAGATCCGGGCGGGAAGTTCCACGATATTGAATACCGCTATTCCCGCCAGAAGATATACGAACCTTGACCCGCAAATCAAAATTGCGAACGGTGGCGGCTTTCCAGGTAATAAACCGATTCATCTTCAAGGACCCATCACACTTCCCAATAAGCACACCATCCTGCTTGGACCAGAACTTGGAATCACCCGACCAATTACGAATCCGATTCCCTGGGGCAATGAGATTAGCGAAGCCATCGGCTCCGGGACGATTCGCCACTTGAGCAGCAGATTCCGGTTGAGGCACCGTGGAAAGAGAAAGTTCCCCTTTCATCGGTGCGAGTGGACCACCAAGTTGTTCGACTCGCTGATCGGTCAGTTGTCTCATTTTCTGCAGGGTCTTTCTATGTTTTAAATTTCCTGCAAGGTTGATGAGTTCATCAGGGTCACTCTGTAAATCATGCAAAAATTCATAATCCCCTTCGTCCACATAACGGACATATTTGTAGCGTTCTCCTCGTAATCCCTCGAATGCGGGAATCCGATGGCGAACTGCAAAATGTTCATGAAAGGTATAGTCACGCCAAGGAACTACTTTGGAATCCGACACCAATTTTTCAAAAGTTTTTCCCTGATATCTCTCGGGAATTTTAATTCCGGCCCAATTTAAAAAAGTTGAAGGCAGATCAAGATTCAGCACTGATTCCTGTCGCACCTGTCCCCGAGCTTTCCCCTTTACCCGAGGATCAAACACAACCATAGGCACACGAAGGGATTCCTCGTAATGGGACCACTTACCCGCAAATCCTCGGTTGCCCATATGAAATCCATTATCGGCGGTGTATACAATAATGGTATTATCGGCTAACCCTCTTTCCTGCAGAGTCTTTATGAATCGGCCGATTGCATTGTCTATACCGCTAACCATTCGTAAATATGCCCGCATATTCGTTCGATAGCGTTCATCCGTATTCCAGCGCCAAAAGAAACGTTCTCGATTAATCGTAGTTTTTAAAAAATCGGGTTGTTCCTCAAAAATCTTGGGGTCATTCAATCTGGGTGGAGCAATTTCATCCTCTTCGTACATTCCATCCACGGCTCGTGGCCAAGGAAAATGACCGATCCCCGGTCGCCGATCCCCATCCTCCGCATGGCAGGCATTAAACCACATATTAAGAGAAAATGGCTGATCAGCAGGTTGAGTTTCAATAAATTCAATCCCCTTATCCACAATTAATTCCGTTTCATGACGCAAACTGCCATCCTCTTGTTTCTTGTAAAATGGATTCCGACCAATCGGTTGAAATACGTCAAAATGATCCTGCGGTTTCCAACCTTTGGGCATTTTGGCATGCCATTTTCCGGCAAATCCAGTTCGGTAACCAGCATCCCTTAAATAATCCACATAAAGCTTTTCCACCGCTTCAGGTTTGGCCATATCGTGATTTCCGGGAACACCATAGCTTCGACCAGTTAATCCAGTCAGAATTGTTGTCCGACTAACCCAACAAATTGACTGACTTACAAATGCATTCGCAAAACGTGTGCCTTCCTTCGCAAGTCGGTCAATATGGGGTGTCTTTACCAAAGGATGACCATAGCAACCAAGGGAGCTTGATGTCTGATCATCCGTAAAAAAGAAGACGATATTTGGACGCTTGGCGTCCAGCTTGAATAAGAAAGTAAAAAAACAGGTAAGGAGTAAGAATCTGATTTTCATTAAGAATTCGAAAGATGAGTTCACTTGGTGGAGGAAGCAAGGTCGATTTGAAATTTCCTTGCCAAGTTCTCAAGTCGCGTGAGTTGGGAGGGATTTTCGGAGGCCCAGTTTCGTTGCTCGCCTGGATCCTTGGCTAAATTAACCAGAAAGAACTTTTTATCATCCTTATTCAATTCAGGGATCCCCTCGGGTCGAATATTTTCCCTTGCTCGCGCATACAACTTCCAATCTCCTTCCCGCACGACCCATTGCCCATTTTTATTTCCCAATTGCCAATAATATTCATCGTGGGGGGATTGGGCTTCCTTTGAATTAATCACTTTGACCATAGATTTTCCATCCAAATGATGTCCATCCGGTATCTCCGAACCACTTAATTCCGCCAGCGTTGGCCACCAATCCGTACCGGTCACGAATTGATCACGAATTTCGCCTTGCGGTATCCTTTGGGGCCAAGAAACAACCGAAGGCACTTTGATGCCGCCTTCGAAAAGATTACCTTTGTGCCCTCGATATGGACCAGCGCTTCCGCCACCTCCAAAGGTTCGTTCCTCCACACTGTGACCATGATCCGATTGAAAAATGAAAATCGTATTCTCACGCAATCCACGCTTTTTCAAGTGGTCCAGCACATGTCCAACCAATTCGTCCGTGGTCGACATAAAAGCCGCATATTTATTGCGTGGATGGGGTAATTCTTCATAAAAATCTCTCCATTTATTGGTGGCCTGCAAGGGATAATGGGGCCAATTGATTGCCCAGTACACGAAGAATGGCTTATCCTTCTGACGATCAATAAATTCCTTGCATTCATCCACCATTAAATCCCCAAAATATTCACCATCCCGCCAAATTTCCTTACCCTGTTTCCACAAGTCATGGCGATTCGGTCCAACCCAGTAAAAAAAATGCGAATAGTTATCAATACATCCACCCATATGACCAAATGAATAATCAAACCCCTGTCCATTGGGCATTGTCTCCGGGGTATAACCGAGATGCCACTTTCCGATATGCCCCGTGGCATATCCATTGGACTTAAATAACTCCGCCAACGTCATCTCAGAACTTGGCATACCCGCAACTCCTTTGGATGAACTTACATTGCCCGGTACACCCGCTCTTGCGGGGATGCGACCCGTAAGCAAACCGGCACGTGATGCCGAGCAAATCGCTGAAGGCGCATACATATTGGTAAAGCGAATACCCGTTTCCGCCAAGTAATCGATAGTCGGAGTGCGCAAATCATTGGAACCATAACACCCGGCATCCACACTTCCCTGGTCATCGGTGTAGACCAGGATCACATTTGGCTTGGCCAAAAGATTACTCAAGAAACAAAAGTTTATCCAAAGAAAGAATCTTGGGGAAAGATAATTAGAAATCATTAATAATATCTATTCTTTTTGGATATACTCCATCAACGGCAAAGGCATGAAGCTACCAAATTTTAAACCAGAGTAAGAAAATAAGGAAATCTCCAATGTTAAGCTTCCTTGTTGCTTGCTAATGCGTCATCCTTGTCACATTCTAGGTAAAATTTTAACCCATTATCTCCTAAAGTTATGAGTCCAACTATCATCACCCTTATTGTTTTAGCCGTAATCGGCTTAATTCTCTTTTTTACAATCATTGGAATTTACAACAAGCTGGTCACCTTAAAAAATCGCTTTGAAAATGCATTCTCGCAGATTGAGGTACAACTTCAGAGACGTTACGACTTAATTCCCAATCTTATTGAGACAGTCAAGGGATACATGGCTCATGAGAAAGAAACTTTGGAAGCAGTCATTCAAGCTCGCAACCAAGCACAAAGCAGCTTGCAGGCAGCCTCTCAAAACCCAAGCGATGCGGGTGCGATTGCCGGACTTGCCGGTGCCGAAGGTTTACTCGGTGGAGCGCTGGGACGCATTTTTGCCCTTTCCGAAAACTATCCTGATCTCAAAGCCAATCAAAACATGGCCAACCTCCAAGAGGAACTAAGCAGCACCGAGAACAAGGTCGCTTTTTCTCGTCAGGCTTTCAACGATGCAGTCACCGCATACAACACTTACAAACAGACTTTCCCACCAGTTGTTTTTGCCGGAATGTTTGGACATGGACAGGATGGCACGCTACTCGAGTTCGAAAGCAAAAAAATCAAGGAAGCTCCCAAAGTCCAGTTTTAGTTTCTTCGGAAATAGGCACCTGCCTGCAAGATGGATTTTTTCGCCGAGCAAGATCAGGCGCGCAAGCGATCCAAATGGCTAGTGGTTCTTTTCTGCTTGGCTGTTATCAGTATTGCCCTGTCCGTCTTCTTTGTCCTCAGTTACGTTTACCAACCTAGTTGGGAACTCTTTTGGATTACAGGTGCAGGCACAATTGGTGTGGTTAGCCTTGCCAGTCTTGGCCGGATTGCCTCCCTTGCTTCGGGTGGCTCGGTAGTGGCAGAAGCCTTAGGCGGACAACTCATTTCTCCCAATACCAGTGATCCACCGCAGAGAAGGATTTTAAACATCGTTGAGGAAATGGCCATCGCATCCGGAACTCCAGTTCCTCCTGTATATCTTATGGAAGAAAAGAGCATCAACGCCTTTGCCGCCGGAAATTCAGTAAACAATGCAGTTGTTGGCATAACCCGAGGCTGTGCGGAAAAACTGAACCGCGAACAACTGCAGGGAGTCGTAGCTCATGAATTTAGTCATATTCTCAATGGTGACATGCGTCTGAACATAAAACTAACAGGGATGATATTTGGTATTGTTTGCCTCTCAAGGATTGGAGAGATTCTGATGCGAGCCGCCGCGTTTTCGGGAGGAGGTAGAAGAAGAAAAAAAGATGACGGGACCGCCGCTATTCTTGCTCTGGGTGTAGTTCTTTTTGTTCTCGGGTTGATCGGAGGCTTTTTTGGTTCCTTAATCCGGGCTGCAGTGAGCAGACAGCGCGAATTTCTAGCCGATGCATCCGCCGTACAATTTACGCGCAATCCAGACGGGATAAGCGGAGCACTAAAAAGAATTGGCGGGTTCTCTGCCGGATCAAAATTAGAAAATGCCAACGCCAGTGACTTCTCCCATATGTTTTTTGGCTCTGCTTTGAGTACTATGTTTGCAACTCATCCACCCCTGGAAAAACGGATTCGTAAAATAGAACCCAACTGGAATGCATCTTTCCCGGAAACCGATAAGATTTCTGAGAAAGTCGACTTGCAATCCGAACAAACGGCAGGCTTTGCGGGGAACATCAGCGTCCCAAAAGCGGAAACAACGGAAAGCAATTTCAGTCAAGTTTTTGATGGACCAAGTGCTAAAAACATAGAACAAGCCCGTGAATTACTTGCGAAAATACCCCCTCATTTACTCGACCTGAGCCGGGAACCCTTTGGAGCCCGTTGTGTAGTTTTTGCTCTTCTACTGGATTCTTCCAATTCGAATGTTCGTGATCAACAAATTGCACTCATTCAAAATCGACTTGAAACGGCCACGGATCAACTAACCGAGAAAATCTCTTCTCATAGCTCTTCCCTTTCCTGCTTCGAAAAATTTGTTTTAATCGAGGAATGCGCAGCAGCCCTGCATGAACTTTCGCCAAATCAAATGTCAGATTTTGCAGAGGTACTTGATGGATTGATTCAGATAGATCAACAAATTGATCTGTTTGAATGGAGTATGGAAAAAGTAATTTTTCATCAGCTCAACTTACGTGAAAATCGAGATCCACATGGTTCATCCTCAATCCACAAAAATCTATCCGAATGCATCTGTTTTCTTGGAGCTCTCGCCCACTACGGAGGAGAAAGTGATCAAACCGAACAATCTTTTGCCAAAGGCATCGCTTCCCTTTCGCCTCAAAACAAAGCAGCCATTCCGCCTGTAACAGAATGTGGCATTGCCCAACTCGAAGAGGCCCTCCCTCGCCTTCAATCTCTCACGGCTTCAGATAAACGAACACTTCTTTCCGCTTGTATGGCCACGTCGGAACATGATCAAACCATCTCGGAAAATGAATATCAAATTTTGCGTGGGCTAGCTGCCGCTATTTCCTGCCCCCTTAGCCCGGCATTCATCAATAAGGTTTGAGTTGATTACATGCTAAGATGAAATCCGGTATCCAGCAGTTTGATCTTACCAACAAATCGGTTTTGTTAACTGGTGGCTCCAAAGGTCTTGGGAAAGCCATGGCCGAAGGGTTAGCATCTGCAGGGGCTAACCTTGCCCTCGTAAGTCGCAATCAGGAAGAAGTCATTACCGTGGCATCCCATCTCGCAACCACATTTGGGATTAAGGCAGAAGGGTATGAATATGACATTTCCAATGAGCAAAAGGTGGAAGACTTAATCAAGCGCGTAAACCGAGATTTTGGAACGATTGACATTCTTATCAACAATGCGGGCATTAATCGAAGGGGCCCCATCGAGGAACTGTCTTACGAAGATTTCAAGGAGGTTCAAAAAATCAATGTCGATGCCGTGTGGCTATGTTGTAAGGCAGTGATTCCCCAAATGAAAAAGAATGGAAAAGGTCGAATTATCAACTTATCAAGTGCACTTGGTCTGGTCGGCACTCCTAATCGTACCCCTTACACCGCCAGCAAAGGCGCCGTCACTCAACTTACCCGAGCTCTAAGTTCAGAACTTGCCGGGACGGGGATCACCGTCAATGCAATATGCCCCGGTCCCTTCCTGACTCCAATGAACGAAGAAATCGCCAACACAGAAGATGGAATGAAATTCATTGTAGGAGCCACCGCCCTCAAGAGATGGGGGGAACTCAATGAGATCCAAGGAGCGGCTATCTTTCTTGCTTCAGATGCATCCAGTTACGTGACGGGAGCGATGCTCTCCGTAGATGGCGGGTGGACTGCCTCTTAAAGGAAATTAGGAAATTTCGATTTCCTTACTTCCATTTTCGGCCGACTCCATGCAAGCCATCATAAGTTTTTGAGTGAGCAAGGTAATCTTTGGCCAATGTGGATCTGGAGTGCCTCCAAGAACAAGACCTGAGAAATTACGAAATAAGTTAGTCTCCTGTGAACTAGGATGACTACTGGCATATTCGTCCACCTGATGAATCTGCTCATGTCGCTCCATTCTGAAATCACAAATGTCACAATCAAAGACGGCATTGGAGGAATGAAAACCAAGTCGATTTCCAAAGTAAGGAAGAACGAAGTCATCGATTCTCAAATTTCCCTTACTCCCGCTAATGTGAGCCAATTGTTGATGCTCCGTTAGAAAAGAACAATAAAAGGAAGCTGACACCTCCTCAAAAAATAATTGCCCGCTAAATTCAGTGGGTACTGGATAGGGACTATCAGATCGCCCGGAAGAATTAAGTAAACGACCCGTAACCGCCTTCGGCGTTGCATAATTCATAACCCAAAGAATGAAGCGAAGAGTATACCAACCCAAATCTCCAAGACATCCATGAGGTTCGAGATCACTATGCATCCGAATATTCTCAGTTAGGAATTCATCTGGGGCACAAAAACTGAATTGGGTATTGATCCTACGGAGTTTACCAATCGTTGTACCGTCTTCGATCACCTCACGGACCTTATTCAATCGATCACTATGCATGAACATGACACCATCCATAAATTGGACACCCGCACGATCACAGGCTTCCACAATCTCTTCCACTTGCTGGAGATTTGTACCGCAAGGTTTTTCACACAGTAAATGTTTTCCTGCTTCCGCAACTTTTAAGGCCCATTCAGGCCGAAGACCCGTGGGAAGGGGTAAATAAATTGCATCAATATCTTCACGGGCCAAAAGTTCCTCATAGCTTCCCAATGCCTGCGGTGCATTTACATGTGGAACTTGGGCACTGCATCGGTCAATAAAATCCTGTGCTTTCGCCTGATCACGGCTTGCCACGGCGAGAAGCTCTGCGTTTTCCGCATGATGAATGGATTGCCAATTTTTCTGAGCAATCCCTGCGGAACCTAAAATTCCCCAACGGCACTTTTTTTCAGTCATGAAAATTTTTAATGTCCATAAATGCGCTTCGGGTCGAGCCAGAATATTTCAAGGGTGGATTTTAGATCGATTGACTCACTTGTCTGAATTATCAAGTCTTCAATTCATGGAAATTATCTTTCGTAAATTCTTCTGGCTTTTTTTTCTCGTTTCAATGTCTTCCTATGGAGCTGAAAAAAATATTATTTTCTTCATAACCGATGATGAATCTCCCACGCTTGGCTGTTACGGAGATCCCGTAGCCAAAACACCGGCGATTGATGCTCTGGCTAAAGACGGCACAATCTTCCTAAATGCGTACGCCACTACCGCAAGTTGCTCAGCCAGTCGCTCCGTGGTCATGAGTGGTCTGCATAATCATGCCAATGGTCAATATGGACATCAGCATTCTTTTCATAAATTCTCGAGTTACTTCAATGTAATTGGCCTCTCCCTTCCCAGAACTCTAACCGCCCATGGTTATCGAACCGGTCATATTGGCAAATATCACGTTTCGCCTGAAGAGGTTTTTCGATTTGATCAATACATCAAGGGAAATTCACGTAATGCCGTCCAAATGGCAAAACAAGCCAAGGAGTTTATAACCGCCGAAAACGACAAACCCTTCTTCCTTTATTTTGCAACCTCTGATCCGCACCGAGGTGGAGGGACTGATCGTAATTCCAAGTTGAAACTCAAGCCTGATATGTTTGGAAATAAACAGGACCGTAAATCTCACGACGGAGTAAACGAAGTCTTTTACGACCCGAAGAAAGTACCCATTCCCAGTTTCCTCCCCGATACTCCGGAAACCCGCGAAGAACTCGCTCACTACTATCAAAGTGTATCTCGCATCGATCAGGGATTAGCGAAGTTGGTCGAAATACTAAAGGAGTCTGGACTCTACGACAAAACCCTCATCGTATTTACCTCTGATCATGGAATGGCCTTTGCCGGTGGTAAGACAACTGTCTATGAGGGAGGTCTAAGGGTACCTTTTGTGGTACGCAATCCCTACGAGGAAAAAAGGGGTATCCGCCAGACGGCACTTATCAGTCATATCGATATCACTCCCAGTCTGGTTGACTTTGCTGGTGCATTGGACACCAACGTAAACCGCCCCATGAACTGGCAGGATCCAAATAAATCCTTCCCGGTCGAGAAAAAAGGAGGACCCAAAGATAATCGAGGAGTTAGCGGTAAGCTATCCTCTTATCACGGAAAATCCTGGCTATCTGTGCTTGGTCAAGAGGATGCCACCCATTGGGAGAGTATTTTTGCATCCCACACTTTTCATGAGATTCAAATGTACTACCCCATGCGGGTATTTCGTGATAAAGAATTTAAACTTATTTGGAATATTGCCCATCCACTACCCTACCCATTCGCTTCCGACCTCTGGGCCGCCAGTAGTTTTCAGGCACAATATCAAAAATCTCTCTCCGCGCCCTATGGTCTGAAAACAGTCAGGCAATACATACACCGACCTGAATTCGAATTTTTTAAAATTGATCAAGACCCCGAAGAATCAAAAAACCTGGCGGGCAATCCAAAGTTTGCCGCTAAACTTGAAGAGTATAAAGAAAAGCTAAAAGGCACTCAGCGTACTTTTGATGATCCATGGGTTATGAAATGGTCTTATGAGTAACCAAGGTTTTGGGTCTTTTTTGCTTACCCTAAAAGTCCAAATAAATTTATCTTACTGAGAAAAATTCTTTTGAGTAAGAGGTTGATTCAGGCTGAACTTCAACTCACTTGCCTTCGACTGCCTGTCGCAAATCAACAGAAAATAAACGCAATTATTCGTGCTTAAGCCTTGAAGAATAAAAGTGAAGGCAAAGACTAAATTTTATATTTAGTATGCTTTCTATATTTCAACTTGTCCCGCAAAAGCTTTTTCGACAAAAAGAATTTGCTTGGGTTATATGGATGTAATGTTTCCTCAAATACTAGATCGCATGAGCTTAATTCTTGGTTTATCCAAGAAAGAAGTATTACATTCGGATTTGGTTAAGGAACTCTGTGCGGACCTTGTGAATGGGCAGGTGATTGTCATCAATTCCGAAAAAAGAAAATTTTCTTCCATCGGAATTGACGCTTACCATGCTAAGCAAACTTGGAGTAAAATAGGCCCATTGCCTACTCACTAATTCATCCTTAGTGAAAGGGCTTTATTATTGGCGTAATCCAAGAATTTTTTCGGCTGATTCACTGTATGTGCTAAAGGCAGAAACATCTATTGCCTCGGCATCATCTTGACTTCGGTAAGTGGGAATCATTTCAGAAAGTTTTTTCCTTACTTCATCCTTACCAAAAAGATCGCCAAAACATTTTTGTGCCACTTCCAGAACGATATTTACGCATACCGAAGCACCCGGGGAAGCGCCCAACAAAGCGGAAACCGTCTTATCTTCACTGGTCACTACCTCGGTTCCAAAATGGACAATTCCGGCATCTCCATCCTCCTTTTTGATTGCCTGCACCCGTATACCCGCATCAATCAGCTTCCAATCCTCCGCCTGTGCATCCGGGTAGAAATTTCTTAATTCCTTCATTCGGGTATTCATGCTTTGTAGACCCTGCTGGATAAGATACCCCACGAGGGGAAGATTGCTTATTCCCACTTTCAATAAGGTGAGCCAATTATGAAATTTAATCGAACCGGGTAGATCAAAAAAGCTTCCTCCACCGTGCAGGAACTTGGTTGTCCATGCGGCATATGGTCCAAAGAGCAAAGCCTTCTTACCCTCCAATATACGACTATCCAAATGAGGAACCGCCATTGTCGGGGCTACGCCAGGTGAAAGTCCATATACCTTAGCATGATGCTTCTCAACAATATCGGGCTTTTCACAAATTAGCCATTGTCCACCAATCGGGAAACCTCCGTATCCACGAATTTCATCCACCCCCGCCTTTTGCAAAAGTGGGAGCGATCCACCACCCGCCCCAATAAACACAAATTTGCATGTCCTCCGAACCACGGTTCCATCCGCCAAATTCCGAATGGTCACATCCCAACCCGATTTTGATTTTCTTAAACCCGTCACTCGATGTCTGGTGTAAGCCGAGCTTCCATCCTGCTGGTCGAGCCACTCAATTAATTTCCGAGAAATCTCGCCAAAATTAATGTCCGTTCCAGCTTCCATGTAAGTGGCAGCCACATGTTGATCTTCCCTACCCTCAATTAACAGAGGTGCCCACTTCCGAATTTGCTCAGGATCCTCCGTGTATTGCATCGTCGAAAAGAACGGATGTTTTGACATACCCTTGTATCTGGATCTTAGAAAATCGACTTGTTCCTGCCCGTAAACAAAACTGATATGCGGAACCTGATTTATAAATTCCGAGGGTTTATCAATCATCCCCGTCCGCACAGCATACGCCCAAAACTGCTTGGTCTGTTCGAACTCCTCAAAAATTTCAATTGCCTTCCCCACTTTAATCTCACCATCTTCACCCCAATCGGGTGTATATGCGACCTCACATATCCCGGCATGCCCGGTTCCCGCATTATTCCATCCATTCGAGCTTTCCTGTGCAATCTCTTCCGTCACTTCAAAGAGTTCGATCTTTAAATTTGGATCCAGTTGTTTGAGCAAAGCACCCAGATTGGCCGACATCACGCCGCTACCAATCAAGACGACATCAATATCTTTTTCCATTCGGGAAATAAATAGTATGAAATTCGATAGCTTCGATTTATCCTTGGAGAGTTTCTCCAATCCAAGCAATCACCGCCTCACTCATTGGAGCCAGTCCAGCCTCGGAAAAAACATGATTGGCTCCGGGGATTTCAATGATTTTCTTGGGTTCCGTGGCGAGAGCGAAAATTTCGCGAGAATCCTCAATGGGGACCACGTCGTCCGCATCTCCATGTACCAGCAACCAGGGCACCTTAATCTCAGACGCCTTGGACGCTACAGAACCAATATCGTACATATCATTCCTGTATGCGGAGGATAATGGACAACTGGGCTCCTCCCACATGCATCCTTCATCCGGTTTTTCCTCTCCAAATTCACGGTCATAAAAATCCTTGGTATTCACCATACCAGCAAGAGAGATAAGGTGCCTGATACGATCGTCACTTGATGCCGCCAATACACCGACGGCTCCTCCCATGCTATGTCCCGCGTAAGTTACCCGGTATCCATTATTAACCGCAGCGGTCACTACTGCGTTGAGATCTTCCACCTCCTTAGAAATCGTACAGTCCCTAAAATCTCCACCCGAAGCTCCGTTACCGGCAAAGGAAAAGCGTAAAACTGCCATTCCCTCATTCGCAACTGCTTCCGCCAAAGCAACGACGAATGGACGATCTTTGTTTCCGGTTACTCCATGTCCGATGATCAATAAGTCCCGGGGTTGATTGCCCGGATCGTGAAAAGTATAATCCAAGGTCTCTCCCTTGGGATTGGTAACGATCTCATTCATAGGCATTTGCCATAGTTGATGTGCTCCACTCTGGCAAGTACAGTATACTTATCCTTCAATCTCCCTCTTCAGCAAAGAAGAAAGCCGGTCATTTACGACCGGCTTTCCTGAAAATAAAAATTTTCTTTTCCTCTTAGGCAATTTCCGCAACGTGGAATTCCAACCAATCATCCAAATTGTTCAGATTGATTGCATCCTTGGGATCTCCATCAGCTAATCCATTGGCGGAAAGAATTCCCTGACGAGTTGCGTCGTCATGGATGTATCCGGTGATGGAATCATTTAGATTACCGATTGTTTCAGCATCTAACTTTACGCCGGGTTGCTCGGCAATCCATGCTTCAAATTGAGGATAGGTTGGCTTGGAATCGGTGATGAAGGAACGAACAGCATCCGCACTCAATCCGAGTGCATCGATTACCATGGAGTCATATCCGGCTCCAATGCTGGGATATCCGTCAGCAATCTTACCGGCTGCTTCCAAAGAAACTTTTTGCCAAAGGCGTGGGAGATGAAGAACTCCGTTAGGTCCGGCTGTTCCTGAGCAAATAAGAGGTACGATTTTAGACATAATTTCTCTCTATTTTGATTGTTTTGACTTAGGGTTAAAGAAAGGGGCTGGCTTTTGAGAGAATCTTACAATTCTCAAAAATAGGTTCGACAAATTCAGCATGCCATTCATCAAAGGTAAAGTCTTTATTCTTAAAAACCCTTAATAATAATTACTCCTCACTATGAACTCTAAAGAGAAACGAATCGGATTTGTCGGCGTTGGACGCATGGGTGCAAATATGGCCCGAAACTTAAAGGACAAGGGATATTCCATCAGTTGTGTAAATGATGTTAATAAAGATGCGGCTTCCTCCCTTGCCGAAGAACTTGGATGTGCGCACGCTGGAAGTCTTGCTGAAGTCACCGCTCAGTCCGATATCGTACTTACTGTTGTCACCAACGATGCCGCCATGGAGTCGATCTTCTTTGGTGCCGAGGACAATCTTTTTCAAAACGCATCCGATACCCTCTTCATCAACTGCGCCACTCTCTCTCCTGCCATGCACGTCAGGTTGGAAAATGCCGCCGCCGAGAATGGATCCACCACTCTTGAAGGTTGCATGGCATCCAGTATCACCCAGGCTCGTGAAGGAACCCTTTACCTTATGATTGGTGGCAAGCAGGAAGTATTCGAGAGCGTAAAAGATCTACTCGACGATCTCAGTATCAACCTACGCTTTGTAGGCGAAGCCGGTCGGGCCGCTCAAGTGAAAGCCCTTGTCAACATGGTTATGAATATCAACACCGCCGCCCTCGCTGAAGGATTGGGCACTGGGGATGCTCTCGGACTTGACCTTGAAATGCTCTGCGAAATTTTTTCCCAAACCGGTGCGAATTCCCGTGTCTTGGAAACTGATGCCGAGGATATGCTCGGACGCGATCATGAGTGCTATTTCTCAGCCGAACATGCCGCCAAGGATTCAGGCATTGCTATCGCTGTGGCTGAAGAAGCTGGCATTCAGGTACCCCTTGCCAAGGCTACCCTTGCTCAATACGAGAAGATGGTAACTGCCGGTCTCGGAGATTTGGACAAATCCGGAGTGGCCGAATTGACCTTCAAAGGCCGCGGCCCAGGAAACTAAATTAATTTCATTTGGATCAGATCGTACCGAACATACGGTCCCCCGCATCTCCCAATCCGGGTACAATGTATCCGTTTTCATTGAGACGCTCATCGAGGGAAGCAGTGAAGACCTGCACGTCCGGATGAGCCTCCTTCATGCACGCCACTCCTTCAGGTGCTGCCAATAAACTGAGCAAGCGGATATCCTTGGCTCCGGCTTCCTTCAACCGGGTAATGGCAGCGACGGAAGAATTACCGGTGGCCAGCATGGGATCTACCGCAATAACAAGCCGATCCTCCAATTGATCAGGAACCTTGCAATAATACTCGACCGGTTCAAGCGTCTCCTCATCCCGATATAACCCAACAAAGCCAACCCGGGCCGCGGGAATTAATTCGAGGATCCCATCAAGCAAGCCATTACCCGCACGCATAATCGAAACGAGGGCCAGTTTCTTTCCAAATAGTTGTGGGGCTTTGGTTCGACAAACAGGGGTTTCCACCGTGACTTCCTGCAAGGGAAGATCACGGGTAACTTCATAAGCCAGAAGCATGGAAATCTCCCAGAGTAACTGACGAAAGGAGGAACTTGGGGTTTCCTTTTTTCTCATAAGGGTAAGCTTGTGATGAACCAATGGGTGGTCGATGATGGTCAAGTTGTCGTTCATGATTCCTAAGTTATGGATTCCAAGATTAATGGGTTTGATTCTACCGAATTTTCCGAAAACTGAAAAGCTTCCGAAAGCAAATTTTTTGCATGCTCCATGTCCCGAGCATTGGAAGCATGAATCCGTAATAGAGGATCACCCTGCTCAACATATTTTCCAATGTGGAGGAATTGATCGAGACCTACGGAAAGATCGAGCTTATCATCCGCCTCTTTTCTTCCTCCTCCCAATTCGATAACGGCCTGTCCCAAAATTCTACCATTTACTGATTTGAGATAGCCTGAACTTGGTGAAGGAAAATCTAAAATATTTTCCGCGACTGGAAGGTATTCATCCGGTTTCTCAACGAAATTAATAGGACCACCGAGGGCAGTAATCATGCGTCCGAAAATTTCCGCTCCTTTTCCAGAATGTAAAGATTCTTCTAAACTTTCTTTTGCTGTATCCTCATCGGAAAATATCTCCGTGTTAACAAGCAAGTTCGATCCAAGGGCGAGCGTTACTTCAAGCAATCGTTCTTCGCCCGGTTCGTTTTTGAGGATGGTAAGGGCGGACTTTACTTCCAAGGCATTACCCGCCGAGGAAGCAAGAGATTGATTCATATCCGTGAGCATGGCGGAAGATCGACAACCTGCCCCGTTAGCCACAGAGACCAATGAACGGGCAAGTTCTGTCGCCTTTTCCAGGTTTTGCATGAAGGCACCGCTCCCTACTTTAACATCCAATACGAGGGCTTCCAATCCAGCGGCCAACTTTTTGGAAAGGATTGAGGAGGTAATGAGATCCACGCTTTCCACAGTACCGGTAAGATCACGAATGGCATAGAGTCGCTTATCCGCCGGAGCAATCCCCTCCCCCGCTCCAACAATGGCGCAGCCCAGATCCGTAACTACATGTTCGAATTCTTCACCGGAAACCTGTGTACGATATCCCGGGATTGATTCGAGTTTATCAAGGGTTCCACCGGTATGTCCAAGTCCACGGCCTGAAACCATGGGAACAAAAGCACCGCACGCAGCCAGCATCGGAGCCAGTACCAGGGAAACATTATCCCCGATTCCACCGGTTGAATGTTTATCGATGACCGGACCAGGCAGGTCCCAATTCATGACATTCCCGGTATCCCGCATGGCCAGCGTCAGATCGACCCGTTCCCGCTCGCTCAATCCATTCAGACAAACTGCCATGGCAAAAGCGGCTACCTGGGCATCACTGACGGCTCCATCAGCGAGACCCGTCGAAAATTCGTTAATCTCTTCTTTTTGCAGCGGAATCTGATCCCGCACCTTTCCCAAAATAATGGAAATGCTCATCCACCCGGTAAGTGATCGGAAGAAAAGGAACGAGGGAGGAGATCTTCAAGGGTGTGACGTTCCAGAATCCCATGCAAATTCGCTAAGGTAACCTGAGTCGAAGGTTGAGAAAATTCAGCGAGTTTTTGTCTGCATCCACCGCATGGTGAAACCGGACTCGGGCTATCCGCCACAATACAAATCTCTAAAATTTCTTTTTCACCAGAGGCAATCATGGCAGCAATCGCACCCGCTTCCGCACAGGTTCCCTGTGGATAAGCCGAATTTTCGACATTGCATCCAATAAATTCTTTTCCGCTTACCGTACGTAGAGCCGCTCCCACCTTAAATTTTGAATACGGAGCATGAGCATTTTCCCGAACGGTTCTCGCTTTTTCAAAAAGATCACTCATTTATCAAAAGACTGACTTGCATATGCAAAAAGATCAAGCCTTGCCAGCATACACAAAACTCCCAAGAATTAGATATAACCCCTTTTTAATTTATTTTGACTGATTTATCCTCAGAACTTTCGCGAAACCCAGGTGTGGAACTAGACCTCGACTGGGCCCTTTCGGTACAGGCAAACACATCGGCCATCGAAAGAAGATGCCAGGCTCTACCGGGGCGGCGCTCCATCAAAAAAGCAAATCAGGCAGCGTGGTTGCTCAAGGCAATTACTTGTATCGATTTAACTACCTTATCAGGCGACGATACGGAGGAACGAGTCCGACGATTATGCCAAAAAGGAAAATTTCCCGTCCGAAAAGATATTTTGGAAGCACTCGAGATTGAACCAGGCACCATAACCACCGGTGCAATCTGCGTGTACCACGACATGGTGAAAGCGGCAGTATCCGCACTTGAGGGAACGAAGATCCCAGTGGCGGCGGTATCCACCGGTTTCCCTGCCGGACTTTCACCTTATTCCCTAAGACTCGCGGAAATTGGGGAATCCGTAAAGGACGGGGCCAAGGAAATCGATATTGTCATATCCAGAAGGCATGTGCTCTCACAGGACTGGGAGGCACTTTACAATGAAATGAAGGCTTTTCGTGAGGCTTGTGGAGATGCTCACGTAAAAGCAATTCTGGCCACTGGTGAATTAGGTACTCTGCGAAACGTGGCCCGTGCATCTTTGATCTGTATGATGGCGGGAGCGGATTTTATCAAAACTTCGACTGGGAAGGAAAGTGTGAACGCAACCCTTCCGGTTAGCCTGACTATGATCCGTCAGATTCGGGATTATTTTGACCGCACCGGATATCATGTTGGGTATAAACCCGCAGGTGGAATCTCCAAGGCTAAGGATGCACTTACATACCTTGCCTTGATCAAGGAGGAACTGGGTGACCGGTGGCTCCAACCGGATCTTTTTCGATTTGGTGCTTCCAGTCTATTGGGGGATATCGAACGACAACTTGAACATTTTGTGTCGGGCCACTATTCGGCCAGCTATCGGCATGCCATG
>JAYYQI010000047.1:0-15035 GCA_036128475.1 Verrucomicrobiota bacterium | reverse complement strand
TTCTTAAGCTGGTTCAACTCTTCCGCAGCGTAGGCAAGGTATTGCTCTGATGACTTTAAACTCATGGCAGCAGATTTCTTGTCGAAAGGAAGGTAGATACTATTATATCGATTGTAGTCTTCTTTCACATACTTTTCGAAGAGGTCCATTTCTTCTTTTTCTAATGGAGCGAGTTCTTCGGCCAGTTTGATTTCGGCCAGTAGAATTTCTTTATTAATGTCTAGGATATTTAAGTCGTGAGAAAGTAATTGCAGGTGATTACGAATTTTTTCCATATCTAGCTCCAAAATCACTTCACCTTTTTTTACCTCTTTACCGTGAGCGGGAGGGGTGCTTACCCGAAGATCAATCCAGCTTTGGGTATTAATTGAAATTGGGATTGCATCAGGATCTTCAATGAAGCCATTTAGCTTGATCGTATTTCGAATGGTCTTTTTGGTTGGGAAAATTGTAAGAGGCTCATCTTTTACTGAGTTGTGCCTTATGGAATGATCCTTTTGAGATGAACTTTCATTTGGGAGAGTTTTAGTTTGTTGAGTCGAATTTGATTCCGAGAAAGCGAATAAAGTACCTAAATTCAAAATCCAAAAATAGCGAAAGAAGAGCGATATTTTTTTGTTCATTAGCTTATAAAATCTGATCAATTAAGATAGGGTAGCAAGATTAAAGAAATTGTTGTTTTCTATCATTCAAGACTATTAATTATGCATGTTAAAAAAAAGTGACCCAGATGGGCCACTTCAAAAAATCTTAAAGATGATTTAGTCTATCTGGTCGATTTCTAATGGGAATCGCAATTCTCCCCCATTACGGGCGATCATTCTGAGTAATGCTTTCGTTCCTTTCTCTACAAGAAACTCAGGTTCAACTCCTAGTTTTATAGCTGTCTCTTCTAAGCCTTCGACTGGAACTGGCAAAGTGTTTTTCTTATCCAATGATTTCTGTATCGTTTTTGCTTGTTCATCGGGAATCCTGGATGAAGTTTTTTCTTCTTCGATTTCAATTCGGCTAGTTGGAGTAGTCATGGTCTGAGTTGTTGTTGAAATTTCTTTATTTACAGTTTCATTAGACGACGCTTGAAGAGAGTCCAAAATATTAGGTAATTCTTCTTTTGAAAGAATTTCAGAACTCAACACTTCATCTTCCGTAAATTCTTCACCATGAGAACGATTTAGTTTTCTGCCTAACTCTTCAAGATATTGTTCCTGTTCGAGACTGGCTAACCTTTCCTGCGCAATTTCAAGTTTTTCGTTAACTACAGAAATATCTGCCTCTAAACAATTAATGGGTGTGTCGACTAGTTCGGAAGAAACTTTCAATCCATCCTCTAATGCAGATATTCGTTGATCTAAGGCATCCTTTTGGGCATTAACTTCATCTATCAATGAACCAGTTTCTTCCCTTTTACGGGCAATTTTAAGCTTTCCATCCAACTCTTCCTTTTGCTTGGACAATTCTTCAATCGCCCATTTTAATGAGTTTAGTTTGCTAGCGGATTTCATAATCTATTTATGAAAGAAATTTGCCTTTAAATCAATTTTAAACTTATGAAAATTGCCGATTGATTTTTTATTTTATAATTTTGTGTCAATTTTTTGATATAAAATAAAACTCAGGTGTTAAGAATTTTTTCGAGTCTTGATTCAATGTTTTTCATGGCATTTTCACGACCATACATCTGAAGGAAATTAATTTTTGCTATCTGAGTTATTTCTTTTCTTTCAGTTAGAGATGTTTTTAAAAATTGTCGCAGTGCTTTTTTAACTCTAACAGGCGAAGAGAATGCACATTTTTGACCCTCAGCGTAAAATGCAGGATCACTCGTAAATGGTTGTATGATTTCCTCGTGAGGAATTTCAATGAACCCACCAGCAGTCAAAAGAGATTTATGACCACCCCAGAAATTCGTGCAGATGGGTAATTTCGACATGATCGCTTCTGCGATTGGAAGTCCAAGCCCTTCACCAAGGCTTGCACTGACAAAGCAATCATGGTGTGAGTATTCAGCCAGAAGCTTATTCCTGTTCCAGTCTTCCTTGATGACAATAATGTCTTCACGCGGGCTATCCCATGGACAATTGGGGGAAGTCTTGATTGTCAGACATGCCATATTAGAATTGGGGAATGCTTTAATGTAACCGTCTATCAATAAATGATTTCCCTTTCTGAAATGAGATTCACCTACAAAAAGAAAACTAGGTTTTTCTTTTATTTCCCAATTATTTTTAGGGATGAAGTTTTCATCATCCAAGGCAGGAGGAAGAAGGAAAGAGGGTACCTTCAGTCCACCCCTTTGAAGCAGTTCGCGGATGTGATTTGTCGAGGTCCAAATTTCGTCAAACAGATTAAGGTTTTCTATCCACTGTCGAGGGTACTCGCTCCATTCATGGAGAGGCATCGCCACATTGTAGCAACCGCGGATTGGGACGAATCCGTCTCCCAAAGTGTTGTGCAAGACTACTGAACCGCGACAATTTAATGCATTTCTTTCCTTTTGGCTTGTTGGTGTAGGTGCTTGTGATACATCTCTGAATTCTCTTAAGCACGACTCGTAGAAATCTCCAATAAGACGGTAGCTGCCACGGTAAAAATCGGAAAGGATAAGAACTTTTTTCATGGGGTAGGGCTAACGAATCGATAACTTGAGATTTTCTTCATCTTTAGATCGAACTTAGGGAAGTTTGTCTATCGTTTCGCTAGATCTTTGTGAATTGCTTGATCCAAAAGGACAACCTCTTTACGGATGGCATTTCATGATCAAGTGTTTTTGCCATTTCGGATTCAAAGGATTTAGAAGATAGCAAAACCAAATCAACATTGCTCAAGGAATTCAAAGAAAAAACTGAATATCCGAAGCGTTTGGTGATACCTTCGGTCTGAGTCAGAATGATTCCTGAAATCGGAGGGAGAGAAAGATTTTGCCAAGCCTCGAGAAGAAATGAGGTTTGTAGTCCAGCCCCATAAACGAATATCTTTGCATCGCTCTTTGATTTGAGAAAGGTTAATTCATCCTTCACTTCTATCAAACGCCTGTTCACGACTCCTAGTATGCCGGATTCTATGTTGTTATTGCCTTTAGCGTTTTTCTCAGATTGCTGCTTGGCTAGCATACGGGATTTCATGGAAAAGATGTCACCTTCTTCGTCAAGAAGGCATTTGATTGGTTCTCCAAAAATGCAAAAAGCACCACTGTCCAAAAACCTGTCTCGTAAAGGCTGCTCATAATCCATTACTTCTTTGATCAAGTGCTTCAGCACTGTTCTTTGAGCCTTTCGGTTAAGAAGATTTGAGTTCCCGTACGAGGTCGCACTTAGTCTGAAACCGGTAATTGGATGGGGGATAAAGGTGAGTCCATCCCGCAAGGCAATCGTCGTAAGGCAAAACCAATCAGCATGCCATCTAGCCTTTTCCTTGAAGCCTCCAACGGACAGCACCGCATTTCTTCTTGTAATGCAGGCACTGCTTGGAAGATTGAAGTCTGATTGCCAACATTCCATGAGCTTGTCTGGGAGGAAGAAAGTAGTCTGGTCTGCGAGGGCTAAGGTTTCGCGTGTGCCATAAGTTAGCTCATCCTGAAAGAAAATGGTTTCTCCGCAGGCAATGGAGGCATGGGGGTATGTTTGGAAAGCTTTTTGGGCGTTTGAAATTGCATTTTGAATGAAAACATCGTCCGCTGCCCGGTAAATGATAAAGTCGCTTTGGGCTTCCTTAGTTCCGAGATTCATACAATAGCTTACGCCTTGATTATTTTCGTTTCTGATAAGCCGAAGGATCGGAACCTCTGAGCTCAACGAACGAATGATTTCCACACTGTCATCGGTGGATGCATCATCAATTACGACAATTTCATTCGGGAGTACAGTTTGGGATAGAATCGATTCGATGGTTTCAGCGATTGAAGCACCTTGATTGAAGTTAGGGATTACGACGCCGATGGAAGCCATTTTAGACAAGATTCCCCATTCTTGTCAGTTGGTTCTTTTCTCGAGGGCATTTTTAAAGTGCCGCCCAAGTGACTTTTCGATTTTCTTGGTTTCGGAATCTTCTGGGAAACATTCCGCGTGTCTTTCAAGCGAACGAGATGCTTCGATAAAATCTTCAACCACCAAGAAGCATTTGGCTCTTACTTTTTCGATACCAAGAAAACTAGAATCTGCATCTGGGTTTAGTGCCAAAAATCTGTCAATATTTTCGAGAAGTAATGAGGCATTAATTTGTTCAACTAAAGTTTGATGTTCATCCAAATTGAATTCCTTCGTTACTTTTGAGGATTCGGCCTTTGCTTGGGGGTACTCTCGAAACTCATATAAAACTCTGGAGCTGTAATAATGGAAAAGGGATTTGTCCTTGTCCGAAGTAAGACTTCGTAAAAGAGTGATGTCAAGCCGCTGCCTTGCTTTTTGAAATTGCCCATTTTCGAGGAGTGAAGAAATTTCTGACAGGGATGTCGTTGGTTTTGATTCTTGATCCAAATTAGGCACTTGCCCTGAACTAGCCTTTATTATTTTTTCTCTTGGCATAACTTTGCTTTTCTTGAGGTTTGACGAATGTTGCAAAAAAGTTTTGAGAAGCCTGATTAATAGTTCCTTTGACTCTGGTTCATATATTAATTCTTGAAAGCCCTTGGCGAAAGGTAACTTTTGAGTACCGAATGGAATACAGTATGCGTCCGTTGCGATTTTCGTTACTTTTGTTATTACGTAAGGAGTTTTGGAAAAGTTGGCCATGGCTGCAAATCCGCTTGAGCTTCCCATAAAGAAATCTGATTCCTCAATCCATGCCAGTTCGTGTGCGAGACTTTGATTGTTAAGTCGCGGGACAAAACAATTTTCCAATGCGAGCAGTTCCAGCGGCTTTTCTTCCAGCTTGCCGAGCAAGACGAAGCAAACATTGGGGTGCTGAGAAGAACAATAGCTTAAGAATTTAAGCCAAGTCTCGATGTCCGAGTCTCTGTTGAGCCACGCGTCATCGGTGTTTTTGTCATGACCTCTGAGCCTGAAGTTTAATGCGATGAAAACTCTATCTCCTAAATTTCTTTTTGAAGTTTTGACATGCTCGCGAATTGAATCGAGGCATTTCAAGCGAGGGATTTCTAAGTTTTGAAGGTAATGTTCGTTGATATCGGAGTGGAAGGAAATTTCCGACTCATGATATTTTCGCAATGATTGAGGGCAAAACCTACTTTTGTATGCTTTTAGGTATTGTAGGAAATTGGCCTGAATGACGGGATTCTCTTCCTTTGCGTGAAATGCATAAATCGCTTCTTCGAATGTAGATCTGTCATTGAAGACCCTATACTTGTTGGCGAGAGGATGAAACTGGAATATTGAATCAAGATCCTTGAAGAAAAATCGATAATTCTTCGAGTTGACATAAGAACTCTGAAATGAGCATGCCGGCTCATTTTTGTCCGTGCAGACAAAAAGGTTAACTGTGGGGTACTTTGCTCGAGATGCCCTAATTGCCGTTTTGATTGACCAAGTAATGACATCGCCCAAGGCATAAGGCAGGACGGAAAAGTCATAAATAGCTGGAAAACTTTTGTTCATCGTTGTCGGTCCCTTAGTTAGTTGGTGGCTATCTCCCATCACTCAAATTCCTATTCCCTCGCAGCATCTAGAATGACTTCCCATATATCTGGAGGTTTCATCCCGACTTGTTTGTAACTGGCCATTGTATCCAGAGTCGTATGGTTGGGGATCTCGTTTTGAGGAATCCCCGATTCAGCCGCCATCTTGGGTTTTATCAGTGTTCTATTCAATCCCATTTCACTTGCAATTCTTAGGGAAATGTCAAGATAAGAAAGATCTGTGCTTCCTCCGACATGAAAAGTTCCGCAGTAATGGTTTTCAGCGATTGAAATGATAAATTCTGCGGCGAAATCCAAAGAGATTGGAGAGACCTTGAGATCAGAAAATGGATGGACGGGCTTTGACTCTCTTAAGTTTGAACTCCATGATTGAAACAAAGGATTTCTTCGCCCAAGTACCTTGGCAAGACGGACAATTGAATGGTTAGGCAGGTCCCCCAGCATCTCTTCAATCGTCGCTTTTTGTTTGCCGTAAAGGGTAATAGGATTGGTTGGATCACTGGTTTTTTGATAGGGTGTGTTCCCGTCAAAAACGAGTGTAGATGATGGAAAAACTACATGAATGTGGCGATCGACGAGCCTTTTGAGCAATGTGATGGTATTTGTTATGTTTACCTGGTTCGAGAGAACTGGGTTTAAGCGACATTCCCTTACGTTTGTCACGGATGCACAAAAAATAGCGAACTTTATGCCAGCGGGAATTTCACAGTTTGCCGGATCCTGCCTGAGATCTAGGTGACTGACATCGGGCTGACGAATTTCGGTTGTAATTCGTGAAGTGCCTAGAACCTGTTTTCCCCGAGACTTTAATCTTTTGCTAATTTCATTTCCGATTTTGCTGTCAACTCCAACTATTAACCAATCGGCCATTCTTTATCTTAACGGATTCGGAGGAAGAAGAATTTCGAAATCGTAGTCTTGAAACTTTCGGGAGATCTTCTGAGCCACGGGAAAGGGGAATGCGAGAAAAACCAGGGACTCAGGTTCTACTTGCTCAGGACTCTGGATTGGGAGACCCAAGTGATCCTTTCCTTGGCGAGAGCCATCTTCATCAACATAAAATTGCAAACGTTCGCCCAGTTGTGCATGTAACCAAGTGCCTGCAATGGAGGTGCCTAGGCAACCGAGTTTGGTATTTCTATCAAGTTTTCTGAGTTCTAACAAGATTCGACTCAACCAATCCAGATGAGAAGATAGCATTATGCAACTTTCAGGACTTTTCAGGATTGCTAAGTTTGGAACGGTATCTGGTACATTGCGGGCACAAAGAACGATTTCCTTACTAATGATTTCAGTGGAGAGGAACTGAACCTCATATCCACTGGCTGCAACAAGTTTGCATAGCGTGTCCGGAATGAAATGGGAACAGTGGTCAGCTACCGAAATGATAAAAGGATTCTCTTCGCAATTCGGTACATTGATTAACAAAATACCTTCCCGCTTGATGATTTTTTTCAAGTTTTTCAAGTAATCGAACGGGTTGGGAATATGTTCAAGAGAGTGCACGGAGACAACAAAATCAATTTTATGGGGGATCTCTTCGATGTTGCATGAGTAAAAGTCTTTTACGCCCTTGAGGGATAAGATACTTTCCTTAGCCTTGTCGTTAATGTCCGCCGCATGTAAATGCCATTCGGGTAGACTCTCATTCCAAACCTTGAGCAAGTTGCCACCACCCGGCCCGATTTCAAGCATAGTTCCGGATTTTCCAACCAATTCCTTTTGGATAAGCTCGTCCACGAGAATATTTGAGCGTCGAGTATTCTTTCCGTCTTTGATGATGAAGTGGTCACAAGAATCGCCTTGATGATAAATCTCATAATTTTCATAGATTTCCCTTGTGTCTTGAAACCACTTTTCATCGGCAATAGTTTGAGAAATGCCGCATCGATTACATAAAGCAAACTTGTTCAATTTTGTCCAAATCTTACAATCCGAGGTTACGCCTGAGAGTCCCTCTGCACTTGGGATTAAGGTCAGGTCACACGACTTGCATACATGGCATTGCACAGTGTTTGATTTTATCATTCGCACAGACTTTCAGCTGATGAGAAAGTCGAATCGCTTTCGTATAGAAACCGAGTCTGGGTCATGGCTTGAAATTAAGGTTTCCTCATTACTTCGTGTTTTCAGGTTTTGGTCTAAATGGGTTGGAAGTCAGTTGCTTTTTTGCGACTCGCTCCAAATTAGACGGTTCACGGCAGATACCACATAGACTGAAGTAAGACTCGCTCCCTGTTTTGAGATGCCTTAAAACCTCTTCTTGAGTGAAGCAGTTTCTGGTCGTTGAACAAAAATGCATCGTTTGTTTCGCACTTAATTTCTATGACAGAAGATTTTTCTTCTTGTTCGGAAAGGTATGAGAAAAAACGTTGACACATGTCATGAATGAAAGGATCACTTTTGTCTGTTCTGTAGAAATTCCAAAAAATTTTACCGCTTCCCTCAGTAATGATGATTGGAGTTTTGTGAACGACATCATGGTTACCTTTGGAAATGGTAACTTCAGTTTCTGAAAGGTCATTGAGAAGAGAAGGGTTTTGCCTCTCCAAATCATCTATAATTCTCGAAATCGGGTAGAACAAGTTTTCTCCTCCGTTGCTGGCCTGTTTTTTCATGATGAAAAAATTAACTTCTGGCCCTTTGGAAAACCAAGCGTTGTCTGTATGGAAGGGTTGGGCTGTGGTGCTGTGAGCATAAGTGGTGGATTTATCGACTTGGTTGGAAATTTCCCACCAATGTTGCTCCTCAACTAGCCCCTCAAAGGATATATGCCTTAAATCCGGGCGAAGTTTACATTGACTTTCTAAATAATTAAACCACTCATTTTCCGAGAAATCCTCATTGCATGCGTTTCTTAGGATTAGGGGCAATTCCTCATTACCAAGAAGTAAAATGAGTTCGCCGATTTTACTCAATGTAGTTTCTTGTTTATTTAATTCGATCATGATCAATGGTAATTGAATTTAATTCTATAATCACTTGATTTTTTTCTTTGTTCAACAGGTCATCGATAATTGATAAACCCTCCTTAGTCTTTACGAAAGAAAGTTTTATGGATTCTCTAGCAAAACTTTCACTATCATAGAAAGAACGTCCTCCAGGAAGATTTACATACTCGCTTGCATTCTCCTTTCTGCAAATATCCAATATTCTTTCCTGTCCTCTCAAGTTGTCGTTTTGGTATGCGGAAGTTGAAGGCAATATCTGCGTCTTAATTTCAAGCAACTGGCATATTCTTGAAATTGAATAATGGAGATAGTCGTTAAGATTATAGGTTTTGTGGAAAACAATTGATTCTATTAATTCCTGATATTCAACAAATAAATCTTTTCGGGTCGATGAGTGCCTGATTTGGGAATAAAGCCTGTCTCTCCACTTGGGTTCATTGGATAGTCTATGCTCATCTATTTTTCTGTTTATACTCGCCTTTTCAATACATAGATTGATTTGTTGCTTTTGGCCATTGGTTGAAACGAAATTCCTGTGAATCCATCCTCTTTTAATGTAATTCACATCATCAAAAATGATGAATTTATCAACTGATTTGATCAGCTGCCAATACCCCATATACGGCAAAAAGTAAGGTTGCATGACTGCAATTCTAGTCACTTGTAAACATCAAATTTTGACAAGTCTTGGTACTCTTGGGTCACATCCTCGTTGTCTTTCATACCCTGCATCAGGACCAAACCACGAGCTGAGGTTTCCGGGGTCATATACATGTTCCAACCAAGCATGTCGAAATTATCTTCTCTGTGATCGATGGGGTTTCTGCCATGATATCGTGCCCTTTTGAACCATTCATAAGCGTCTCGGTCATCGGTAAGTATGGCTCCACCTTTGCCAAGCTTCAGGATTTTACTTGGGCCTGAAAATGACAAGCAAATTAATTGACCAGGGACATACATGTCTCTGGTGAAGGAAAGTGCGCTGTCCCAAACAGGAGTCGGATCTAGTTTATATGCTCCCTTGAGGAATCTTGGCGAATCCTTGAATGAAATCTTTCCTCCCGCATGGAGTATTTGGCACGGGACTGACATATATGTGTGCTTCGGAATGGTAATTACAATTCCATCGATACCTATCCATTTAAGAGAGAGAAAGATAGCATTGGAGCAAGAGTCTAAGGCTATTGCGTAAGTAGATCCAGTATACTTGGCTAAACTTTCTTCAAAATCTTTGGTAACTTGATGAGGGTTCATTTTTTGGCAGTTTGTAGTTATAAAAAAACAAAAGATAACTTATCTAATTTCAATATTTTTTGGAGCTTTTAGGTTTAAATGAATTTCTTTCGACTGGATCAGTTAATCTTAATGTTTTTTGTATAAAATGCTTCTTCCAAAGTTTGTGCTTCTATAACCATGCATTTTCTTCTTTGATTATTTCTTACTTGTGCTTGCCTATGTGGAACATCACTATCTAGTATTACTAAAGATCCCATTGGCACAACTGCCGGAATTTCCAAGGATTCATCGATTTCTAGAAACTGATCTACCTCCTCCCAACTAGCATCAGTCAAACGATGTCGTTTTTGAATTTCTTTGTTTTTTGCCAAGACCCTTTCGTCCGGTACAGCTACCAAAGGTCCTGAATCTAGTGTTACATTAGTTGTATAAAAGAAAAATTTTAGTAATTGCTGTCTGTCGAAATGTAAGTCATAGGGGAGTAGTCTATGATCTCTTTTTTTTCTTTCGGGGGGATAATCAAATGTGTCCATGAATTGGTATCTGGATGGGTAAAGGTAATTGCAATCACTAGGGTAGAATTTATCTACAACATGAGTTAAGAGTGAATTGAATGTAATTTTATGTATCACAGAAGAATGTTTGAAACCGTGAACGCCAGTGTTACGATTTAATTTATTTTTAATCACATTTTTAGTGAAAGAATAATGAGTGGTTCTATATGCTAACTTTTCTTCGTCTATACCTTCTATTTCACCATTTTGAACTGCATTAAATTGGTTGCTAAGAAATAATGTTTCATCAGTAGACAAGAATTCTGGTATTATGGCAAAACCGTATTTGTTAATGAAATCTGAAAGCACATCCGGTAAGACATTTTTCGAGAATAAAAATTTATCTAATCTTAAGTTTGGATGATTGGTGGTAGCCATAATGTTAATTGTTATTGATTAATAGTTGTTTGATAATGTCCTCCGTGTTGTTATCATATAATTTTAAAATTGGAATTTGGATATTTTTGGAACGACACTCAAAAAACATTTCCTTTTCGTATAAATGAGATGATAAAATAATTATTGAGAAGTCATCGTTATTGACTTTATCAATTGTTGTGTAAGTTAAATTTTTTCGAGTGGGTTTTGTTGTTGCAGTAGTAATAATTGTGGAAGGACTAATTATTGCAGTATTTCGTAATGCATCCAAAACCCAAGTGGTGTGCTTTCCATCTCCATAGATGGCAACATTTGTAATTTGTTCATTCAGTTTTTGTTCGATGAGTCTCTCTGTAAAGTTTAATAATAATAATTCAATGCGGTTTATAGTACTTTCAGACTCAATATCTGTAGGGTAAGGGTATTTCCAAAGTTTACTTTCATAAATTTCTTGTTGTGGGACAATGAGAGAAGATTCTTTTTGTACTTTTTTAGCGACACAAAATATTCCCATTTTCTGCTTCCAGTAGTCGCTATTATCGGGATTCATAATACTAGGTTCGTATCTAATGAAATTCCAATCTTTTTCATCTTTTATTGAGTAGATTGACAATTCATTTATCTTAAAATAATTCTTAATATATATAGACTTAAATAATGTAGGATTATAGCAATAAAATCCGTGTTCAGGCCATATATTAAAAGGAGAAAAATGGATTATAATACCATGCAATCTTATCATTGAAAAAAGATTTGAAAAAACTTGCTTTACATCAAAAATATGCTCAATAGTGCCGCAATCAAGAATGAGGTCAAATGACGACATTAATTCGGAAGGCGCTGGTTCATTTAGATCAAATAAAATATCAGCTCCTTCATAATCAGATACATCTTGAATAAATACTTGGTTAAACCCTAAAACATCTCGATATATGATCATGTTGGCTTTGTAATGATCCTTGTTTTTTTGATGTAAAAAGTACAATTGATAAGCCTTTTCACTCAAATTCAGAGAATATTTCTTAATTATTCTCTTAAGTTCTAGCGGATCAATCAACGCATCTTGTTGACCCAGAACAAGTAACCTGTCTTTTGGTAAAAGTTTTGTTTTAGTTACGGTTTCGACTAACTTATCTAGAATCGGCGACAGAAGACCCATGTTGTTATTTGGAGAGTTAACGCAACCAACCGAAGGTTTCCAATAAAGTATCGGAAATTCGATCGTTTAAATGATTAATCCACTTCGTTGGCAATTGTTCTTTCCATGAACTTTTCTTTCCCTCGCGAAAATGGAATAATTTGTTTGATTTCGCTCGGTTGTGCAAAGCATTTTCATGTGACATAATATGTTCAACATGAGTCTCCATATTTAGAAAATCTAAAATTTCAGTGTAATAAGCGTGTTTGTTATCAACAAATTTTTCATATGTAGTAAATAAAATTTGATCATTTTTCTCTTTTTTGATTGTAAGCCAATTCTCTATCCAATTAGCAAATGTATTTAGCTCATCATTGAAAAAGAAATGATATTTTTCATCTTGTGTAAAATTACAGTAATCATCAGGAATATTATATAAGTATGGGCCTGTATTTTCGTAGTTGCTGTCAATGAAGCGATACCATGAATATACTGCTTGCCTGGGATCTCGTAGATGCAAAATGACCTTGTGAACCTTTTTTTTTATGACTTCAATATTATTTTTCGAAGCGGAAAAGTGACCATGTATAAAAAAATTCCTATTTTGAAGTTTTTCTATTGTCTTCCAGTGGATTGTGGAATGTGGGAACTGATTGATTGGGGCAAGTATAGTTTTACTCTTTAATAGAGAGGACAAAAATGCGTTTATGAATACAGTTCCTGATTTTGGAAGTGTGTTAAAAAGGATTGGAGCCTTCTTGCTGCCATTAATTTCCTTGTAGGCAGATATGGAATCATCCATCGAACGATAATCAAAAAGAAAATAATCGTTTGGTAATGAGTCTATGATTTTATGATAGATATCTAACTGGTTGTTTTTTAGTAGAGTCTTCCCGATATAGGGAAACAGTTCTTTTCCAGACTTGGTAGAATAGAAATCTGATTTTATCTCGGAAATCAGAGGAAGTATTTTTTCATATTCCCCCAATTTATAATATGTATAGCATAAAAATCCGCTTAATTGAGAGGACGGGATTAGCGATGAATTAGGATTGGATTGCAGTAATAGGTTTGCTTCTTGGTACTTTTGAGTATCAAGCAATTCGTAGATTTCTGGGCTACAATTCATAATCTTCTTAAAGACCGAGTGGAGAGAGATCGATGTCTGTAACTAAGGAAGCCGTATGCCTTACTCTTTTTATTTGGTCTTCCGTAAATTGACTTAGTGTGACTTCAGTATCAAGGGTTAGAGCTTCTTCCATCTCCTTTATAATCAAGGCACTTGCGCTTTTATAGGTTTGGAGAAGTTTTTGCTGTAAAGTATCCTCATCTGCATCAAATTCAATGTAATCTGAAATTTTCTTAAGAGTATTAATTGGGCTTGCTTTAAGCTCATTGAAGTGAATCAACAAAAAATCAATTAAATTATTGTCAAGTGCACGTTTCCATGTCGTATAAAAATCAAGATACCAAAATGTTTGTAATTCGATAACTTGATCGAGTTTCTGTGATCTGGATAACAGATTCCAGTCGTGACTCAATATTCGGGGAGATTTATGTTCATCTATGTGATATGTATAACTTAAAAGAGATTCAAAAATATTGTTTATAACGATTACGCACTTGGTTTGGGTAGCCTGAAGCATAGAGACTGTCTTATTGTTTGCCCTTGTGTGATGTGATATAATTGAGTTTCCTTTTAAGCCATCAAGAAAAAGTGATATGTCAAGTTGTTGGTCATCATCCCCTTCGTTGTAGGCATAAAAAAAGGGCTTTGCCGTTAAATTATGAATCAATCCGGTAATGAAGTTCACTCCTGATCGAGGCATGCTACTGACGAAAATAGCGGTGTTTTCCGAGAGTTTTTGGCTAATGTTTATATTTTTAGGGGTAACTTTACTATTAACCAAATTTTTTGATTTATAAAATATTTGGGACTTTCCTCTGTAAGTGGGTTCTAAACTTAAATAGGAGTCATAGTGGTTGCCGGCCACTGCATGGTTTCCAATTTGTTTATACGCTTCTCCGAGCCAAAAGTGGCTAATTGCATTATGATTATAAATGCGACCAAGTAGCTCTATTGCATAATTTGGATTTCCATTCTTGGTTGAAATTTCAGCAGTATTTATCAATAGCCACTTATCTTCATCAGGTTTGTCTTTAAGAATAAAATTTGCGGCATCAAGATATTCGTCATATCTTTGCAGTCGATATGCTACCGTACACTTCCGATACAACCACTCGAAAGAATTTTCTGTAGTCTCTAGGATTTTATTAATCAACAACAATGCCAAATCGTTTTCCTGTAAATCCATGAAGAAATCGACAATATCTTCATTTTTTGAATCCGAAACAAAGGCGTCGATGTCAGTGATTTCGTTCAACTTGTTTCTTACGCGCTCAGGGAAACTGCATTCGTTAATGTACTTATCTATAATACTCTTTGCATTCATCTGTATTCATTGACTTTTTACCTGTCCAATCGTCCAATCGTAAGGGGTCGCTTGATTAGAGTGCACTATCGTATGCCATATGAGCAGGAATCATAAGCGTAACCTTCGGCCTTCAGGTATTTTTACCAATCGCTTCTTTTATGAGTTTAATTCTAGGTTGCAGTTGCGACTCAAAGGATGAAACTTTTGCGAATTTGTATGCACCATTTTCTGCCAATTTATAGAGTTTTTCAGGATTTTTAAAAAAACTCAGTATTTTCCCAGAATTATATTCAGGATTGTCAGATAATTTTACAATTTCTTTGTCCCAATCATATTTTAGGTTTTGTCCGAGTTGGTCGGTTACAAACACTGCAGTCCCTGATAGACCAGCCTCAATAGCAGAAACATTCGGGGCTCCATCAATCGCTCCTTTTGCTAATACATTAGGTCTGCATGGTGACATTATTAAATCAACACTTGCATAAAATGCTGGAAAAAATTGCATGGGCTTATGCCCATAGAATGTAAAGTTATTTCTATGGGTTCCTAATGGAATATCCTTCTCGGTAAAACCGCCTACGACATGAAATTTGAACTTGTCGGAAGATTTAAGTAACAAAATTGCCGTATTTACAAAAGTATCATACCCTTTATCTTCACCTCTTGACATATTTTTATTAGCGACAAATGCTATATCAAAAGTTGATTTAGCGTCAGGATACTTTATTTTTTTATGTTTATTATTGATTAGGT
>JAYYQI010000046.1:0-22376 GCA_036128475.1 Verrucomicrobiota bacterium | reverse complement strand
CCAAGTCATCTTTTGACTGGTTATCGTCATCAGGAGCAGGAGTTGCTATTAAATTTGGATCCTCCACCAAATCATCCACGGATGGCACGGATGAAGCAGGCACCTCACGAACCACATCGCTCTCACTAGAATCGTAATATTCGGGGATTGGTATATAGGGGGGCGCGGGTGTCTCCGTAGACGGAGTAATCTCTTCTGGAATAATTACAGGGACGGCAGTTTCGAAACTGGTTCGTGTCAAATTAGACTTTCCCAAAATCACAGAGACTTGTTCTTCATGTTGAGATGATCGTGCTTTTAAGTCAGCTAATCTTTCGCTTAAAGATAGGTTAGCAAAGCCAATCAAGGGCAAACACAACAACGAGGAACAAATAGAGAAGGATAAAAACCTACACATTCGGGCAATGAAAATCATACAATTAAAAGACTTAACATTGTGGTTTTTTACCTAAATGTGAAGAAAGAAATTTGGACAAAAAAAAGCGCCGGGCGGTAGATTGGCGGGAACCGCCCGGCGCGGGTGTGGTGGATGGGAAATAAAGTTATTAACAATGAAGTAATTTCTATTCAATGCAATACAAATTTTCGTTTGTTCGAATAAACAACTGATTACCTGCAAGAGCAATGGATGATCGTGTATTATCGTCGTATGTTCCTCCCATTTTAGCATGATTAAGAATTTTTCCATCCTTAACGGATACCACGAGCACCTCACCATTGTGGTTCATAAAATATATCTTTTCATCTCCAACACTTGGAGATGAACGCCACTTATATTTTCCCGGAAGAGGAAGGCTCCAGCGGATTTTACCAGATTTGGGGTCGACCTTGCATAAGGTTTTGCGCAAATCACTTAACACATAGAAATGCCCCTTGTAAAATGCCGGCGTAGGCACATCAGAGGTCAACTCAGGATTCTCCGCAGTATCCCATACTAAACCATCTTTACCATCATGAACTCCAGATAGTTTAGAACTCACGGCAAAAATAGGAGCCTTTTTGGGCGCACAAACCAAAATAACACCATCCCCGACAACTGGAGAAGGAACTAATCTCCACCATTCCTGGCGATGACCCGGATTCCAAGTACCCCAGCGCCATAATTCCCGACCTGTCTTCGGGTCGTGTCCAGTAAGGACATCTCCACCAGCAATTAAAATTTGATTTTCATTAGGAATTATCGTGCCAAATGATTCGAGTGATTCCTTTTTTGCAGGGGAATTGCGAACTTTTTTCCAAATTGTCTTTCCAGTAGATGCATTCATGCAAAGGAAAAAAGACTGTGCCCCATCTTTACCTCTACCATGAACTTTCTCATCCCTTTGAAGGATCGGTAAATAAAGACGCTCGCCCAACAGCGTGGGAGAAGCTGAAAAAGTCCACTGAAAACAAAAATCTCCATAGTCCTTTTGTAAATTCCTCCTCCACTCCTCGGAGCCATTATGCGTAAATGAAACAAGATCTCCGTTACCATAAAAGAAAATTACTCGCTCGTCGTTAGCTACCGGAGAAGGACTTGCGTAATTGGACCTTGCATGCAGTTGGTGAGTGAATCCATCATTCCCTGCACGATAACCGCTTCCCGCGTTCTTCCGCCATAGAATGCCTCCAGTTTTGCGATCTAAACAAAGAGCAAGCAGACGACCGTTCTGCTCATCGGAAGAAGAAGTTTCAACCGAGGACAAGAATACTCGATCTTTCAAAACGATCGGAGTACCAGCGGAGGGACCAGGTAATTTTGTTTTCCACGCTATGGATTCGTTCGGACCGAAAGATTCAGGAAGTGAAGCATTCGTTCCAGCAGAACCATTGTATAAAGGTCCTCTCCAACTCGACCATTCATTGGCCATCACCAAGACGGGAATGCACAAAAGAGTACGAAAAAATAAAGAGAAAAACATATTGATCAGATTCATATTCTAATCATATGCCACTCCAAAGCTAAACATCCAGAAAAAAGAACAACTTGGGATGAATTAATGGGCATAATTAAAACACTAAATAAAAGAAACTTAAATCTTCTCTCGTTCGATTTCTTCACGCATCTGTTCCTCTTCCAACCAATTGATCAAGATCTCCTCATTGTCATTGCTGGTATCGGCAAAATCTTCCAAGAAATCATTCTCGATTTCTGAATCGAGTTTTCTGAGATCCCTTTTGAAAGTCCTCGAACGAATCCAAAATGCTGTAATTACGAATATTACAACCAATAATGCACAAAAAAAAACTCAATCACTCGCTTATCTGCTTTGAATTTGCCTTATTTCTGGCAATTGCTTTCGCGAGAGAATGTAGAGCCTGGTCCATAGCGCGAACTTCTTGACTCTCGCCTCCATTTCCCCGGACAAGGAAGTATTCATCGAAGGAAAATACTTTAGCACCTTCCCCCATGAAACTGAGATCTATAGTAGCTCTTAGTCTAACCTTATCAGCAGAAACTTTTTCGAAATTTTGGACACTCACAAAAATATCCATATCAGCAATGGATTTTCTTCGATGAGGGTAAACGGAATATGTAAGAGTTTTCAACTCTTTACCCAGATAAAGGCCAATACTTCTTGCTATCCCCTCCTCTAATGGTTCTCCCCAACGGTGATTTTCCCGAAATTTGATTTCTATCTCATTTGGACGGAAAATCATCCTGGAATCATCTAAATATTTGGGTAATTCTATTCCCTTGAGGTAAAAACTATATTCGGAATCAACAACAGTCTCGTTTTTATCTCCATCAATCGAACCTAAAAGATAGAAAGTTGGTTCAACATAGCGTGAGTCGGGTACGACACAAGAATGCAGTAAAAGCAATATAGGTATCGTAAGGATGGCAAGATGTTTAGTTTTCAAGTTAATCCTCTTTTTGATTTTTTCCTTGAAGGATAGCCTGTGGGTTTTGCTCGAGCAAATCGGCAAGTTTCTTCATAGATTGAGCCATGGCCCTTACTTCGCGCAAAGTAGAGCCAAAATTAAAGCGGAAATCCGAATTCGGATCAACTACTGTACCTACCTGCTTTGAAAGAATTGTTAGTTCATCAAAAACTTCTTGAGCTTTCCCAGAAGTAACAAGAAGACTTGGGCCCAACTCAACATATGATGAAGAAAACACCTTAAGGAATTCTCTCACGACCTTATTAGTTTCGACAAACTCCTGTTCAAAGGACTTAAGATTCAAATCTTCAAGACGACCAGTAGCAACTTCCATCAAATTACTGATCTGCTTGCTCAATTTATCGAAATTTATGCTTTCGCTTAATTCAGCAAAAATCGAATCCTTGGTTTTTAATTCCTTGTAACCGTATAGTTCGGAGTCATTCAAAGAATCATTGGTATCCATTACTTCGGTAGTTAGATTTACATAAAGAATACCAGTTACGAAACTTTCCTGGATTAACTGACCGACCAAACGAGGCACAATCTCATTTTTGAAAGAACCATCTTCATTAAATATCTCATTTCCATCCTCAACCATATGCCGAAGAACCAGTTTTCGATTAATTTCTATTAGAACAGGTACAGGTCCTTCCTCAATCTCATCGCCAAGAAAAAAGCGTTCCACTCTTCCGATCCTTACACCATTTAAGGTAACTTTCCCTCCTTCATAGAGTCCATACATGTTCTCATGAAAAACAAGTACAAATCTTTCGTTCTTATTTCCGATCGAAGAAAATCCTCCCGTAAATACCGCAAAACCTAATAATATCATGACGGCCCCAAGAGAAAATGTGCCAACTAAAAGATTATTACCCGTTGATTTCAAAACATTGATTTTCTAACGCATTAGCAGGAGCAAAGGCAACGAACATTTTCAATTCGAAAGCAGTCCCCTTTTAAGAAACTGACGAATTCGATCGTGCATACTATTCTCCACAAGATAAGCAGGTTTACCTTGATCCAGTAGAGTTTGCGTGTCCGCATCCAAAAATATAGCATCATCTGCAATCGCAAAAATGCTTGCCAACTCATGCGTAACAACCACGAAAGTCATTCCTAGACTTTGCTTCAACTCGGAAATCAACTCGTCAAGCTTTCTAGAGGTTATGGGGTCAAGACCAGCAGAAGGTTCATCAAAGAAAAGAATGCTGGGGTCAAGGGCCATTGCTCTAGCTAATCCAGCCCGTTTCTTCATCCCTCCACTTAATTCCGAAGGAAAATAATTCTCGTAACCACTTAAACCTACCAAACTCAATTTATATCGGGCTAACTCCCGAATCTCCCGGTTTCGCAAATTTGTGTATTCCCTTAATGGAAGAGATATGTTTTCGACTAAATCCATCGAACTCCATAATGCCCCTCCTTGAAATAAGACACCAAAACTCTTAAGGATTTCCTTCCTTTTCTTTATCGATGATTCCCAGAGATTCCTATCTTCCAATAAAATACTCCCAGATCTTGGAGTCAACAAACCGATCAATGATTTCAGAAGTGTTCTTTTCCCGCAACCACTCCCCCCCATGATGACAAGACAATCTCCCTCCTTAACGCTAAAAGTGACACCCTTTAGTACAAGTGAGGAACCGTAGCCTAAAGATAAATTGGAAACATCAATTGCCTTAACACAATCGTTCATCGTAAATCAAGGTAGCTAAAGATAATCTCAAAGGCAGCATCGCATACTACAATAAGGGTTACTGACATAACAACAGCTGAAGTGACGGACTTACCAAGTGCTGCCGAATCCCGTCCCGTACTCAAACCCTTATAGCAGCCTACCATACCAATCACCAATCCGAATAGAAGACTTTTGAGCAATCCAGAAAAAACTTCCCAGATGCTAGATAAGGCGGACTGAGTTTGCTCAAAATAATGCAAGGATGAAAAGTCCATCACTTGTGTACCTACGGTCAAACCACCCAAGATACCTACAACATCCGCATAAACGGTAAGTAATGGAGCCATAAGGAAAAGAGCAAGCGTACGAGGCAGGACCAGGAACTCCATCGGAGAAATACCAAAAGTTCTTAGAGAATCAATTTCTTCATTTAGCTTCATGTTTCCGATTTCGGCCGCAAAAGCTGCTCCAGTTCTCCCCGACATAATTATCCCAACCATCAATGCCCCCATCTCCCTAACCATTGCAAGTGAAACCAAATCAGCAATGTAGATTTTTGCGTTAAACTTCTCCAGTTGTACGCTTCCAACAAATGCCATCGTTAAACCAGTAAGAAAGCTAATAAGAGTAACAATTGGTAATGCAGATGCTCCACAGGACTTGGCAGCCTCTAGCAGATCACGCATTCGCATACTCGACTTTCCACTGATTGCCATAACCAAACTCGATAGCCACTCTCCGAAGAAAGCTATAAAATCCAAAACTCCCATCAATCCCTGCGAAAAACCTTCAACTTCATTACGGTCAGGAGAAGATGAAATCGAATCGCTTGAAATACGATTTAGGTCTAAAAGGCGACGAGCACCCTGTGGAAGCCTTTCAGTTTCTACTGATTTCCCCTCACGCAAAAAATCCTTAGAAACCCTTGCAAGAAAGACAATCAAAGATGAATCCCATCTCAATTCATCTCCAAATTCAAAATTATAACTTTCAACGGATTGGTTTTTTCTTACAAATGCTTGCCAGTCTCGATTAATCCCCTCCTTTCGCTCGAATGAAATAAGCCATGCACCAAAAAAACGACATCGGGCTCGATTTCCGGAACGCAATATTTCAATTCCAGTTTTTTTGTTTCCATCTACTCGAAAAATCGAAGTATGGTCGGACTCATTCATATCTTTAATTCCAATAAAATAATAGAATTATGACTAATCGGGCAATCATGTTCGACCTAGATGGAACCTTAATCGATCAATTCGATGCAATTCACAGAGCATTCTCCAGAGTATTAGTGGAGATGGGGTTCCCCGCACCTAGCTACGAAGAAGTAAAGCGTTCCGTAGGCGGAGCCTCAGAAACGACAATGCGCAAACTGATTGGAGAAAAAAGAGCCGAAGAGGCCGTTGATCGCCTAAGACCTATTTTTGAGGAGGTAATGTTTAATGGACTTCGGGCACTTCCGGGGTCTGTAGAAATCCTCAGATCATGTTATGAAAGGGGGATTCAGGCAGCAGTTCTAACCAATAAACATGGACCTCACGCTCGAGCTGCTTGCAAGCACCTTGGGTTTTGTCATTACCTGGAATTTACTCTGGGTGCAAATGATACCGAATGGAGAAAACCAGACCCTGCATTAACGAATCATGCATTAAGCAAACTGAAACTATCACCAAATGAAGCCATTTATGTAGGAGACTCACCGTATGACTTCCACACCGCTAAAAACGCTGAAATGAAATGTATACTTGTGGCAACGGGGACGCATCCACTCGAGGAACTGAAATTAGATAAAGATGTTCCAGTTTTCGAGAATTTATTTTAGGTTAATAATTTTCTGTTCGATCACTAAAATCTTGGGGACAGATAACCAACCCTTTGGTGTTTGACCGAAAAAGCACAATCATTTAGGGTAATAGAATAACCCCATTATCCCATGACAGATTCCTGTTCAAAAATTCATCCCCAAGAGAGAGAACGAACTCTTAGCCTCGTTGATTTTGATAAATTAGGCAACTTGATTAGAAAAGCCCCATCGTTAGCTAAAGCACTGTTCATAACTCCAAATCTGCATAAATTCTTATCATATCGAAAGGAAATCGATAGGGAGTTACAAAACAAATTCGAACACTGTGACTCACTTCATCAACTTATTCGCTCCGGACTTTACAGCAAATACTCACTATTTTACTTAGAAGACGACAATGCATTCGTTTCAGTTGATGATTTTCACACATTGCTCAAGAACCGAATGCAAAACTGCTTCACTGTTCTTCCGGTTGCCAATTGCAAGATTGAATTCAAAGCAAGTTTCCCACAAGCACTCAATGATGCCAATCGTGATCTGCACATTGAGAATTGCGTAGATAATTTCATTCTCGAAGACCGGAGTAAAAAATCCTACACCCACCTGACGCATAATGAAAGAATCGACAGCAAAATGCTACAACCTGAAGAGATAAAATTAAGTCAGGAAATACAAGATAAATTAAGAAATCGAATGCATGTCGAACCAGAGAAAATTCTAGAAGACGCAATATCCAAAATCAAACCCAATCCTTAGTTTTCCAAACCTCGCGTCTGTTTTCTAATTTAGATCATGAATTTATTGCGTCGCCCTTGGTCATTTCGCGCAAAATTTGTCCTTTCTACTGTTCTTATAGCTCTAATTCTCCCCACAACAGGAGGTATAATTCTTTATGACAGGGAACTAGCTACTGCAAAAAGTCTAATTGAAGACGACCTTGTTACTCAACTTTCCCACTTAGCAGAGAGCCTCCATCCAACACTAAGTTTTGATGATAAATTGTCTGCTAATGAATTAATTTCAACACTTTTAATTAATCCACAAATAAACAGAGTGGAGGTTTGGCAAAAAGATGAAAATTCTAGTGATAGGTCGAAGTATAAACTTTTTGCCACTACAGCGACAAACAAAGAACTACCTATTCTAAAGGAGACAAACCCTCCTTCCTTTAACAGAAAATGGACAAGTAATTCACTGACCCTAAGCCAAAAAGTATATGCATTTGGTAATCTTGCTGGATTTATAAAAGCTGAAAGATCCTTGTCCGATTTACAGGAAAAAAGACATTCATACCTTCAACTCGTTCTTACTTCTTGGCTGATTATAATAGGAGTAATTATTCTTGTCGCAATATGGTATCAATACTCATTGACCGCCCCCTTACAAGAACTCATGAAAGTTGCTGAAAAAGTCTCAACAGAGGGTTCTTATGATTATAGAGCCAAAAAATTGAGTGAAGATGAATTTGGCAGACTCACAACAATTTTCAATCAAATGCTAGCTTCAATATCTGATGCAAACAGGAGACTTCTTGATTCAAAACGCGAAGTGGAGAGTCGAGTTATTGAGAGGACAAAGGACCTTACCGTTGCCAATGAGAAATTAGTCAACGAAATGTCGAGAAGAGAGCAAGCAAATCAGGAATTACTTCTAACTAAAGATAAATTAAGTCGGCAGGAAAAACTGGCAAGCGTAGGACAACTATCCTCGAATATTGCCCATGAATTAAGAAATCCTATGGCTGCAATTCGCAATTCAGTTTATTTCTTGGGTCTGCAGAATTTCGAAGACGAAAAAATCAAACACCATCTAGAGGTAATCGATCGAGAATTAACACTTGGAGACGAAGTTATTCAGCGTTTGCTTGAAATGACTCGGAGTGAAATCATTAAGTTCGAAAAAATTGACCTTAAGCAAATAGCGCAAGAATCACATAGACTTACGGATTCCTCCAATCTGTCCGAACTCCAATTTGATGCGGATCTTGAACCATTTATAATTAATGCGGATCGAGTTTTGTTTAGGCAAGTATTATCAAACCTTTTCCTTAATTCACTGCAGGCTCATGATTTGCAATCTACTGAAAAATGCAAAATCGGAATTGAGGCGAAAAAAGGAAAAGAGAAAACTAATGAAATAAGAGTTTGGGATAGCGGCACTGGAATAAGAACTGAATTTCAAGACAATATTTTTGATCCATTAATTTCCCATAAAAATAATGGAGCCGGATTAGGTCTTCCTCTCTGCAGAGATATCCTTACCAGGCACAATGGTAAAATCAGCTTGGAATATTCAAGCGATATTGGCACTACTTTTCTAATCGAACTACCACCATCTAAAAAAAACTTAACTTGATAAACGCTAACCCAACGCCAATGGACTCATTTTCAAGCGAGTCTGAGACATCCTCAATGAATACTTCCTTTAAAGTCTTAGTGGTAGACGACCACCCAGCGATCAGATCGACGATGTCGGACATCCTCGATGCCGAGGGTTTTCGCCCTTCAATTGCTCGCGATGGACAGGAAGCCATACAGAAGTGCAAAGAACAAGAGTTCGACTTCATCCTTATGGATTTGCAAATGCCAGACATCAATGGCTTTGAAGTCATCAAACAACTTAAAAGAGAAAACTTAAGCTCGGCTAAATTCATTGTGATAACGGCTTATTCCATACCCGAACATGAAGAACAAGTTAATCAAATGAAAATACATGCTTTTCTAAAAAAACCAATCAAGGTAGAAACTATAATTAACTTGATTCGAGGAAAAAGTCGTATTTCCGTCTTAGTAAATCTTCTCGATGATCACATGCGAAACGGCGTGATCAACTTATTGGAAAATTCTGGTTACCAAGTCATCGAAGCCAAAGAGCATGACCGAGCACTTATTCAACTAAGGCAAATCGATTATGACTGCTTGATTTTCGACTCCGACTCACATGCAAATCAACAGGAAGCACTTTTATCCACAATAAAGAATTCAAACTCCGAAACTTTTTGTGTCGAAACTAATGAAGATGAGTCTCCGATGGAAGTATTGAGAAAGGTCAACAGTTTCTTCGATGATTAAGTCATTCTACTTTCATTTAAATTAATACCTTTTCAATATAAAGATGCGTACCTTCGGGAAGACCCTCAAATAATTCCAATATGTCTTTATTGGAAACCTGTAAGCAACCAGAGCTTGAAGGGGTTCCCAGTTTTTCCTCATGGTTTGTTCCATGAATATATACATAGCGTTCATAGGTATCAATTCCCTCCCCTTTATTTAATCCCTCTTCCAACCCATCTAACCTGAGAATTCGAGTTGTAATTAAGTTCTTCTGATTTTCGCCATTGTCGGATTCGAAAAACCTTACACCCTGAGGCTTTCTCCCCTTAAATATCATCCCTAGTGGTTCTCCATCACCAATTTTCTCACAAATCAAATGCAAACCTATCGGCGTACCCAGAGAATCTTCAACACACGAAGGAGGGCGCTTGGAACTTGACATATGGTACCGCTTAACGCTTTTCCCTTTATAGTAGCGCATTAATGACTGTTCGGTTATGGATGCAAGCAATAGGCTTTCGGATGGAGTACTCCCCACTTGCTCCACCGTCAGCAAATAATCTTCGTAAATATCATTAAAATTCATTGAAAAAATATAGTATAGGAATCGTCGGAGCTACCGGTGCGGTAGGTCAAGAAATCATTCGTTTACTCGAAAAGCGAGAATTTCCAGTCGCTCAAGCTAAATTACTCGCGTCAAGCCGGTCCTCAGGCCGCCAAATGCAAGCGTGTGGAAATCTCGAAACCGTCGAGGAAACAACAGTTGACTCATTTGAGGGACTTGATCTGGCCATTTTCAGCGCTGGTTCGGAAAACACTCTTCAATTTGCCGAAGCTGCCCGTGATCAAGGCTGCGTGGTAATCGACAACAGCTCTGCCTTCAGAATGCAACCAGATATTCCTCTGGTTGTTCCAGAAATCAATGCTGATGAACTTGAAAAACATCGGGGAATCATTGCCAACCCAAATTGCTCGACTGCCGTGGCCTTGATGGGACTTTACCCACTGCATCAAAGATTCGGACTTCTTCGCTTTTTTGCCGCAACTTATCAAGCAGTCTCTGGTGCAGGGACTTCAGGCTCAGTTACCTTGAATCACGAGATTGAAGAAATTTTATCTGGCGAGAGAAACGAGCAAAAACCCCAATCCCCATTTAACCATCCCATTGCTTTTAATCTTATACCTCATATTGATTCCTTCCGCGAAGATGGATACACCAAAGAAGAGATGAAAATGAGGAACGAGAGTCGCAAGATACTGGGCACAACGGATCTCCAAGTCTCATGTACATGCGTACGAGTACCGGTTCATCGAGCCCATTCAATCTGCATCAATGCTGAATTCAAGTCCCCAGTAAATGTACCAGACGCAAAAACAGCAATCGAGGGCTTTGATGGAATCGAACTTTGGGACTTACCCAATGCGAATCGCTATCCGATGCCACTGGCATACTCTGAAAAAGAGAACTGTGGAATTGGTCGCCTTCGCTTGGATCATGGATTCAAGAATGGCTTATGCTTCTGGGTAGTTGGTGATCAACTTTGGAAAGGAGCGGCACTTAATGCTGTTCAAATTGCCGAACAACTCATTGAAAGACAATGCCTTCGCTTCCTCTGAAGAACTAATTGATAAAATCTCACCAAAACTGGCAAGGTTTATGCTTTTTTTGATTTATGAATTCAGTTGTTGCCAGCAGTATTATTTCCTTGGGTAAAGATTTAATCGAAAAAATATCAACCCCCAAAAACACTATTTCGGTTCCGGAGTTATCCAATCCTAAGCCATTTGTTTCGGAATTGGAAGATGCTCAATTTACTTCTCTTGAAAACCCCAAGCAAATTTATGCAAAATTGGACGAGAAAGAATTGAAGACAATGCTCTTGCAAGACCCAACAGTTGCATCTTTTGCGGAAGCAAATCCAAATAGCCAAATATTTTTACAAAAAAGAGCAGATGGAAGCATTCAACTCTGCTCTTCCTCCGGGCAAACCCTCGTTCTCGATAAAACTACGACCACCAATCAGATAGCAGTGTCATATTTCGAGAAAAGCCTTACAAATGAGAACAATCAATCCGCACATCATCCGGGTGCGGTTTACCTCATTAAATAAAATTCATTTTTAACTGGATTCACTGGTAAGACTTAGGCCTCGAATCTAAAATGAACAGACCCTCTGATTTCCTTTTAATTGAAAGGATTAATCAGTGTCCTAAGCTTGCATCCCTAAAAAGCATAAACCAAACATTAGAGGCTTTGCTTGAATCCGAAGATTCCTTTATGGCTCAAATCGCGGAAGTCATTCGGCTCGACCCCTCCCTCACCACACGAGTACTCGATTTGGTAAACTCAATCTTCTTTGGCTCCAAAGAAGACCAAAGAATTTCAGGAGTGGAAGAGGCATCAATTTTTTTAGGCCTAAATCGAATCAAGGAACTTCTTGCGGCTACTCCGGTTATTGAAGAAATTTTCAAACTGGGTAAAAATAGCACTTATTTTCCATGGGTAGATTTTTGGAGACACAGTATTGGCGTTGCTATTCTCACTCGGGAAATCCTTTCTCTTGCAAATGAAGAATTCGAACAAGAGGAAGATTACATTGCTGGATTACTTCATAATTTGGGCATACTCATTATCGCAATCACTTTTCCGGATCACTTCCAATCCGTCTATGGAAAGAAATACAATTCATTATCTAGTCTACTAGACAAGGAAATTGAGTCTGTTGGTTGGAATCACGCCAAAGTCGGAGCATATTATCTGTGGAACCATCACATCTCAGAGGAAGTTGTCGAAGGAGTGCATTGGCATAATGAACCAGACAAAGCGACAGTTAACCCAAAATTAGCCGCTGCAATCCAAGTTGCTGATTACCTGACCAAGCAGCTTAATGTGGAAGGCATGGAGAAAACGGGATCTATCAAACCCAATCTACAATTTGAACTCTCGGGATGGAATATTCTCTTTGGGGAAATCGAAAAACAGGAAGAAATTCGGGAAGAATTAAGCTTTGCCGTTGATCGGCTATCCCAAACCCTTCAAGGGATCATCTAAACTTCCCAAAGCTTAGGGTTTAATCCATTGATCTTCCCGAGCAGCTTTCGCGACTTTCATTGCACCGATCGCCACAAAGGGTTTTACCTCTCTGGCAGAAATACGCACTTCAGGATCTTCATAGCCATCATCAGCCAAAAGTCTTTGCAACTCCTGATCAATATTACGAATCCGACTCCCACCACCCGTCAGAATTATATTTTGTAGCATGGAGAATACGGATTGAGGGGAAGCCGAAGCAATCACTTGCTTGATCGACTCAAAAATTTCTCTCAGCAATTGATTGCATGAATCTCCAATCTGCTTACCCACCTCAATCTTTCTCGGCTTGCCTTCTACAGGTACTTTGACGCGGGCACCTGTCTCCACCTCACCAACATAGGAATAGGTCTCTTTGAATTTCCTAACCATGGAAAGAGGTACATCCACCTCTGGGTATGCTTCCCTTATCGCCTTATCGAGAATCACATCCACCTCATTACCGGCAAAGGGAATACTCAATAAATCCTCAGGCTTTGGGAAATATCCTTGAACGATACAAAAATCTGTAGTCCCAGCACCAATATCAACGAAAAGTGAATTATTGACTGGATCCTTATAGTCAGGATCGCCCAGCTTTTCCTCGTCACGCATTCCCAGTGCAGCCAGAAACGGCTCTGGGATGAAAAGAATGCCTTCAAATGCACCCTGCGATGCCTTCTTGAGATTTTCTTTTGCATCCGCATCCGCAACGGCAGGAATACCAATTACGCAATAGACTTCTCGTTTGCGCTCTGGATCAACTTTCTCCCGCAAATAAGATAGAAAGGATTTTGTTGCCTCCAAGTCGCTTACCACACCATCGCTCAAAGGGTGAACCAAACGTAAATGAAGCTCATTTGCCAAAGCCTCATCCCCGTGAAGCATTTTCGCATTCCCAGGAAGAATGCCAGCCAGAATTCCATCTTCCGGATAGCCAACTACAGATGGCACCAGAATGCCAGAATTCTCATCCGAGCCTGGCTTGCTTAAGCGTGACAGGATGCAAGATTGCAATGTACCCAAGTCAAGACCCACGAAGAGCTTTCTCTTCTTTGAATCCGCATCGCTAACCGATGAGTTTTCTGAGCTTTCTTCGTCTGGATTTGGTTCTTTACTCTCTGTCATGATAGATAGGCAATTCAGTTATTTTTGTATATTTGCCAAAAACTTGGCAAGACAATCCAACGAAAATCTTTTTTCCATCAGTCAGATTCACCTGAGAGCACTTCATCAATCATTTGTTCAATCTCGTCAAAGCGAAGCCCGATTCCTTTAGGCGGATCAAGATGCTCGATCTCTTCCTCCTTCAAATCCTCGATTTCTTCAACAACTTCCGTATTTTCTTCGGGCAACTCTTCAATTGGCTTATCTGTTTCAGCTTTCTCAGGCTTTGTGGCGATATCTTGAGACTCTTTAGAGATTGCTTGCTTTGGCAAACTGGACAACTGACCAATCAACTTCTCTAGACTCTTCTTCGTCTTTCTCAACTCCTTCGTAACCAATTCGGCAACCCGCGTCTCGAATCTGCCCGCAAATAAATCGAATGCGGTAGCTAATTCATCAGCCCGAGCAGACTCATCATCGAACATTTCCTTGAGTTTCAACTTTTTCTCCGCAGGTTCTAAGGAACTGGTCTTAGCCCATCCCACCACTAATTTCGGGATTTCATTTTTAAGCACCTCAATCGCTCCATCCTCATCACCAACCAACCTACGCACGCAAGCACGCCTAAATCCACCTTTCAAGGCTTCCATTGGCGATAATGCATTATTCGAAGTCATTCGTTGCTTTCTATCGAATACTTACTACCCCCAATCCACACAACTTTATTTCTCGTCAATTTAATCTTGCCATACAATTTCATCCGACTTTCTCACTAAGTCGCCAATCTCCCTAGCATCCGAACTTAAATTGTCCCGCATATATTTCAGCATATCATCAGGCAAATCCGATTTGTAAATCTTTCCTTCCGCCTTGAAATCCAGACTTCGACCATGCAAAGCCTGTCTATCCATCCCCAAAAGCCCTATCCACTCGTCCCTCCATCCACTTTCGCAGAATTTAAGATAAATTGATTCATCCGGACCATAAAGTTTCTCTCCAACTAACTCGTGACCTATCGATTGTGCATGTGCCCTGATCTGATGCTTTCGCCCAGTCTCAGTTCGAATCGCACAAAATGTATGCTCATCACGCGTACAGAGTGGGAAGAAATTCGTTACCGCTATCTTTGATTTATTTGTTTTCTCCATTATGCGTTGTTTAACAAAAACCATACTCTGAGGATCCTTGCCTATAAATGTGGAAACTTTCTTTAAACCCTCCTTCAATTCACCACGCAAAATTGCCAGATAGGTACGCTTTACCAGTTTCGACTCAACTCCCTTTTGCCATAAACTCGCCGCTGCCCGGTGCTTGGCAAAAAGCACTACTCCACTTGTCTCACGATCCAAACGACTCACCAAATGAATGGATTCAACTCCCAAATACTCTCTTACCGCCCCTACAAGACTAGACCAAGGACCATTCTTTGAGGGATGACAAACTAACCAACCCGGTTTGTCCAACACCAACAAATCTTCGTCTTCATAAATAATCCAACTTGGAAAAATATCTGGATTAACCAAGGGAGCATCATTACGAACACTCACCCAAAGAACCCCTCTGGAATAGGATCTTCATGCGAATCAAGAAAAAAAAGTAAAACTTTATTGGAATTCCTCATTTTCATGTGCCAACTTGTAATGTTCGCATTCTGCGGATAAATTTAAACACCAAAATACTAAATTATATAAAACGCACATGAAGAACAATCTGATTCTATCCGGCCTTCATCTCAATCTTACTGATTCTCTTAAAAGAATCGTTTCCGAAAAGATGGAAAAGATTTTTAAACACGAGGAGAAAATCATTCGGGCTCGAATTGAATTAGAACACGACTCAAAATCATCCTCTCACGAGGATGAATATGTGGCCAAGGGGCATCTCGAACTAAAAGGAAAAAACATTACTATCTCAGTTCTTAGTGAAAATATTTATAAAGCCGTGGACGACTTAGTCGATAAACTTGATCGTGGTTTGCGTCGTCGATCACGTCTTCGGCGAGTGAAACGAAAACAAATCAGTCTTAACGATTTACCACAGGCTGCCTAGTCTCTTTATACCTCAATTACTAACCCCAAAACGCCCATCTTCATCAGATGGGCGTTTTATTTTAAGCCATCCCAGTTTTTTACTTCTCATTAGTTATGTGGATTAATTTTGTAATTCAACCGAAACAATCGAAGACTCGCTTCACAATATCATCGATCGAAGCTAATTTCCCGATTCCTTCATATCCACAGGCAAGTTCCCCAACCACTGGTTCGATGATTTCCACTCCCCTGCCCTTTAAAGTATCGATGTTCTTTTGAACGGCTTCATGCTCATACATTTTTCCATTCATTGCCGGGGCGAGCATAACCGGCGCTTTCGTCGCCAAATAAATCGCACCCAATAAATCCGGAGCCAGACCGTTTGCATAGTTTCCCACTTGTTGAGCAGTGGCAGGAGCGACCAATAAAAGATCGATCTTGTCTGCGAGTTCGATATGTCCCGGTTGCCAGCCCTCTTCCTCCCAAAAAGAACAAAGCACTGGATTTCGGGAAAGAGTACCAAGGGTAAGAGCAGAAATGAACTTGGTCGCAGACTCTGTCATCACCACATGCACATCCACCCCAGTCTTGCGTAATTCGCTGGTTAGATCTGCGGCTTTATAAGCAGCGATCGATCCGCAAACACCAAGGGCAATGGTCTTGCCCGCAAGTAGTCCGTAAAGAGATGGGGTGGATTCCGTCATTAGATCCCTCACTCATAATGAAATCTTTTCGAAACCGCAACCCAAGGCTTTCCGCTTTTCATAACCATTGTAAAAGAGTATGTTGTAAAACTTCCATGCAAAACAGCCCGATTACAAAATACAAACCGTGGGGAACCATCGATCTTCCCGACCGCCAATGGCCAAGTCGCACCATCGACCACGTCCCCTACTGGTGCAGTGTGGACTTGCGAGACGGCAATCAGGCATTACCCATCCCCATGGGAGTTAAGGAGAAACTGGAGCTCTTCAAACTTATCTGTGATATTGGATTTAAACAGATCGAGATCGGGTTTCCCTCCGCTGCTCAGACAGAATTTGATTTTGCCCGCAAATTAATCGATGACCAACTGGTACCAGATGGTGTTGCACTACAGGTTTTAACGCAAGCACGCGAGCATTTAATCAAGCGTAGCTTTGAAAGCTTACAGGGTGCACAGAAAGCGATCGTACATGTTTACAATTCCACTTCTCCCCTACAGCGCCGAGTAACATTTGGTATGAGCAAGGAGGAGATCAAAAAAATTGCCGTGGAGGGCGTGCGTCTCGTTAAAAAGCTCTTACCCGAACTTCCTGACACAGACGTGCAGCTTGAGTATTCCCCTGAGAGCTTTTCAGATACCGAAGTCGATTATTCACTTGAGGTCTGTGAGGCGGTGATGAATGAGTGGGAACCGACTGAAGAAAATCCGATCATTTTAAATCTTCCTGCCACGGTTGAGCTATTTACTCCAAATGTGCATGCCGACCAGATCGAATGGTTCTGCACAAATATGCAGGAACGAAACAAAGCCGTGATCAGCTTGCATACCCACAATGACCGGGGAACTGGCACGGCAGCCACAGAACTTGGACTCCTTGCCGGAGCCGACCGCGTGGAAGGCACCCTCTTTGGAAATGGGGAGCGCACCGGGAATCTGGATATCGTGACCGTCGCCTTGAATATGTATGCACAGGGCCTGCATCCGGAATTGAATTTCGAAAATCTTGATCAAATTCGAGAAATCTATGAGCGTACCACCGGAATGTCTGTGCATGACCGTCATCCGTACGGAGGTGATCTTGTATTTACCGCGTTTTCCGGATCGCACCAGGATGCAATCAAAAAAGGCATGGATCTTCGCGAGAAAGAGGGAGATTCGAATGAAACACTCTGGCAAGTACCCTACCTTTCAATCGACCCCCGTGACCTAGGAAGGACCTATGAGGAAATCATCCGGATTAACAGCCAGAGTGGAAAAGGTGGAGTCGCTTACATTTTGTCCCGAGAGTATGGGCTTGATCTGCCCAAAGCCATGCATCCGGAAGTTGGTATGCTCGTTAACGAAAAGGCAGACTCTGAGTCTCGGGAATTACCAGCAGGAGACATTTATGCCACGTTTAAGGCAGAATACTTGGAAAAGAATGATCCGTTGAATCTAATTTCTTACGATACCAGTAAAGAATCCGGACAGGAGGAGATTACCTGTATTGCCAAGATTCAGATCAATGGAGAAGAGAAGAATTTGACTGGCAAGGGAAACGGACCGATCAATGCCTTCGTGCATGCTCTTGAGCAGGAAGGATTGAAAGATTTTAAACTTACCGATTACCGTCAGCATTCCATTGGTGAGGGCTCAGCCACAGAATCCGCCGCCTATATACAGCTACAGACAAAAGTGGGGCGTGTTGCTTACGGATGCGGAATCGATTCAAGTATCGAAAAAAGCGGGCTTCTGGCACTGGTAAGTGCCTACAACCGAACTAGGTAATAGACTTGATAAAGAAGGATTCTTTGATTTTTTTCAACGAATCCGCCCCTTTTTCAGTCATAAGTATACAAACCTTTACAAACTGATATGCCTGATCTTCCTCCGCCCATTCCAAATGTCCGCAATTCCATGCGTTCATCGCTAACGCTGAAACTGATTTTGATTGGCATACTAACCATTGGGTTACTGATTCTGACTATACCTCTCTTTGTGGTAATCGAAGACCGGGAGGATCGCAGGGATGATGTGGTTGAAGAAATTAGCTCAAAATGGGGTCGGGATCAGACGATTCTCGGTCCTATTCTATCTGTTCCATATTATCAGACAATTACGAATCGACAAAGCAATGGACGGTCGTCCACAACGCGGAAGATTCAATATTTGCATTTTCTTCCCGAAAGGCTGGAAATCAATGCCAGTGTGATTCCAGAGATGAAATATCGGGGAATCTTTGACAGTGTTGTTTATAAATCAGTCCTTCGCATAAAGGGAAACTTTTCAAATTTGGACTGGGATCTTGCTCAGATCGATGAAATGGAAATTCTCAAGGAAAGAGGCCATATATGTATTGGCATTCCTGATGTTCGAGGTATTCGTGAGGCTACTACTCTTTCATTTCTTGGCAAAAAGCTTGATCAGCAACCAGGCCTACCAACTCAGGAGGTATTTAACTCAGGGATGAGTTCAAAGGTTAATCTAGAGGAAGCTAACGGGAGTATGGAGTTTGAAATCGAGCTCCATTTGGACGGTAGTTCTTCCCTCGCCTTTTCGCCACTTGGAAAAACCACCAGTGTAAATATGCAATCGCCATGGGCATCCCCAAGCTTTGATGGAGCCTTTCTTCCACTGGAAAAAAACATTGCGACCGACGGTTTCTCCGCATCTTGGAAAGTATTGCACCTCAATCGATCCATTCCCCATGCATGGGTTGGAACTGCTCCTCCCTCTACTGGTGGTATGAATTGGAAAGGACATATCTTTGCTGGACCTCCCAATATTTTGGGGGATTTTGCATTTGGAGTAAAATTCTACATGCCCAATGACGTCTATCAAAAGACTACTCGCATGGCGAAATACGCAATTTTGTTTCTGGTTTTTGGATTCACTTCTTTTTTCTTTACGGAAATTCTGCAAAAAGCACAGGTCCATCCAATTCAATACCTACTAGTTGGTTTCGGCATTCTAGTCTTCTACTTACTCCTGCTTTCACTCTCCGAACATTTTGGTTTCGACCGGGCATACTTAATCTCAACTGGTTGCGTAGTTCTTCTTATAGGCTCGTATGCTTCTGCTATTCTATCCAGTCGAAAGCTCGCAATTTCAGTAGGTGCAGTCCTATCGATCCTATACGGTTATCTCTATGTGATTCTACAACTTGAAAGCTATGCCTTACTCATGGGAAGCATAGGATTATTCGTGGCATTATCGCTGGCTATGTTCTTTACTCGAAAAATCGATTGGTACTCCTTAAGATTGCCAAGTGGGGATTCGAAGTAATACATTCGCCCGAGGATGGGTGTAAATCAGGTAAAGCAGTCAAAAAATAAGGACTCCGAGTCCATGGAAGGTGTTTTAGAACGCATTACCTTCTACAATGAGGAAAATGGTTTCCTTATAGGCAAACTTAAGGGTAATGATAAATCGGCTGAAGTGGCAGTAGTAGGCAAGGCTCCAAAGGTACAATGTGGAGAGACTTTGGTATTAAAGGGGACTTGGACTAATCATCCTAAACATGGTCGCCAATTTTCATTTTCCTCTTTCGAAAGCAAACTCCCGGCATCTGCTTATGGCATCCGGAAATATCTAGCGAGTGGATTAATTCATGGAATCGGAAAGACATACGCCAATAAAATCGTTGATCATTTCGGTGCCGACACCCTACGCATTATCTCCGAAGAATCCGGTCGTTTACGGGAAATTGAGGGCATTGGGCAAAAGCGCGTCAAGAGCATAAAGGAAGCATGGGAAGAGCAAAAAACCGTCCGTGAAGTAATGATGTTTCTCCAAACTTATGGAGTCACGGATGCCCTATGCCTACGACTTGTTCGTAAATACGGGAACTCCGCAAAAACCATTCTTGAAACCGAGCCCTATAGAATCATTCGCGAAGTCAAGGGAATCGGTTTTAAGACTGCAGATAAGATAGCACTTAATCTCGGACTTTCAAGCAATGGCCCGGCAAGAATTGAAGCGGGAATTCTTCACACTCTGCAAGAATCTGAAGATGATGGACATACACATATCGAACGCAGGGCACTCGCACTTGATTCAGCCCAATTATTGGAGGCGGATGCAAATGAGGTAGAAAACCGGATTGAAGCGCTTCTTGAAGAAGGAGAGTTGATTATCTCAAAACTCGACTGGGTACAAAACCCAATTTCCGCCCGGGCCGAAGAAACTCTGGTTCGTTGTCTTAATAATCAATTAAGTTCCAGAAGTTCACTCCCTTCAATTCATATTGAGAAAGCAATTGTTTGGGCTCAGGAAAAAGCGGGCTTTTCTTTCGCAGATCAACAGGCAGAAGCTATTCGGCAAGCATTGAAAGCCAAGGTTTCCATACTTACGGGTGGTCCAGGTACAGGGAAAACTACAATTCTGCGAGCTTTGGTCGCTATCCTTAAGGCCAAAAAAACTAAAGTTTTACTTTCCGCACCAACAGGAAGAGCGGCTCGAAGAATGGCGGATAGTTGCTCTCATTTTGCCCAAACTGTACATCGTCTTCTAAAATTCGACCCAGGCCAGGGTGGCTTTACGGTCAACGAACAAAATCCACTGACTTGTGATTTTGTTATTATGGACGAGGCTAACATGCTTGATTTGTGCTTGGCTGCGGCACTGATTCGGAGTATTCCGCCCCATGCTCATCTACTTCTAGTAGGTGACGCAGACCAACTCCCTTCCGTTGGTTCTGGAAATGTCCTCAAAGATTTAATCGAATGCAAACTCTTCAGAGTCACTCGTCTTGCCGTTACTTTCCGACAAGCTGAGAATAGTGGAATCATTGGCTTGGCTCATGGAATTCTTGCGGGGAAAGGCAGCCCTCCCCCGCCGATTGAATCTCCTTCTGAAATCAACCCACAGCATGACGTGCATTTTGTTCGGGCACTCACTCCGGAGGCTTGCGTTTCATCCGTTACAAATTTATGCAATGAGATTCTACCCCGAAAATTCAACATCGACCCGAAACAGGATCTACAAGTCCTTGCTCCTCTTCACCGGGGAATTGGTGGAATAGGAAATCTGAATGATCAAATACGAGATGCCATTAACCCTAATGGTGCCACCCAAGTCATGGGAGCCATGCTTTTTCGCGAAGGCGATAAGGTCATCCAAACAAGAAATAATTACGACAAAGACGTTTTCAATGGCGATATGGGAATTATAGAGGCAGTGGACACCCTCAATGGAAAAGTCGATATAGATTTTGAGGGCAAAATCGTCAGTTACCAGAGAATGGAAATAACTGATTTACAACCCGCATATGCAATATCAGTGCACAAGAGTCAGGGAAGTGAATATCCTGTAGTTATCTTCCCCTTACTCAAACAACACTTCATGATGCTCCAAAGAAACTTAATCTACACTGGATTAACAAGAGCCAAGAAAAAGGTTATCTTCGTAGGCGATCCAGCGGCCTATGCAATGGCTATTCGAAATGATAAAACTCTCGTTAGGCAAACGGATCTTGTAAGAAAACTTACCCATCTCGATCAAGCTGTATAGCAGAGATGCCAATCTATAAATGGATGAAGACCGAAAGAAAACTGAGGTCAATTATGCCAAGGTAAATCTTGAAGCAAAAATTGAATACTCAATCCATCAATAGAAAAATACTGAAGGAAAGTAGGGCGTAAGCCGGAAGAACTCGAACGAGAGGATCTCGCGTCATTTTTAAATGCATCATCACGGCAACAAACATAATTACCGTCAAGATACCAGCGACAGGGCGAACAATGGGTTGGTAGAAATACCCAACCAGTAAGCATAATGCCAGTAAGAGTTTCACAATCCGCACAATTGGTTCAACCCAAGATGGAAATCCGTACACGGCAAACTCCTCTTTCATATTCTTAGCCCTACCAGCTCTATATTTGGATGGTTTGCCATGACCAATGGTCCATGCGTAGATAATGCCGCCAGCGATTGCACCCTTGAAAACGAAAGCTGCCAATTCATCCATTGGATTTACTTCCATCATTGATGCAATTGACTAGTTATCAAAGTTACAACGTCCGCAATCAGTGGGCATGCCGGAACATGGGGGTATTTCCGAGGATGAATCAGTTGATGATG
>JAYYQI010000045.1:0-37074 GCA_036128475.1 Verrucomicrobiota bacterium | reverse complement strand
ATTAAGCGGAATCATGGAACCACTTTTCACCATCAGATCACACAATCTTTTCCATTCATTATCTGAACCGTCACACCATTCCACACTGCTTGGTTCACACATCGCAACCATCTTATCTAGCCACTTGAGTAAAGCTACATTATTGGTTTTCGATCGATCAAATTTACAATTATTTTTTTGCATTTATCACGACTTGCTAGGGGCAGAGCATCTGGAAGTCAACCCTTCTGAAATTTTTTACGATCAATTTACTAATTTCATCCTATTATGTTGCCAAATATCCGAGTTCAATTTACCTCATTTTGTCGATGAGCGTTTTCAAAAAAGATCGAATCGCAGTTTTTGCCTTGGAAGATGGAAGTGTTTACCGTGGTTTTGCATTTGGAGCAAGTACTACAGTTGTTGGAGAAGGTGTCTTTAACACTGGAATGACAGGATATCAGGAAACATTGACTGACCCGTCCTACTTCGGACAAATCGTGACAATGACCAGCCCTCAGATCGGAAACTATGGCACCAACCTCGCAGATGAAGAATCCAAGGGTCCAAAAGTCTCTGGTTTCGTTGTACGTGAACTTAGTCCAATCCCCAGCAACTGGCGATCAACATCTTCACTAAGCGATTATTTGCAAGCCAATAACATACCTGGCATCCAAGGAGTGGATACTCGAGCTATTACTAAAAAATTACGTACAACTGGGGCATTGAAGGCATGTTTAAGTACGGATGACATCTCAGATGATGAAGCCATCGAAAAAGCTCGATCAAGTGACAGTATCGTTGGGAAAGATTACGTAAAGCAAGTCACCTGCTCCGAATCTTATGAATTTGATACAGAAGGTGAAAAAAGTATTCCCTTCACGGTCACAGGAACAAATCTTCAACAAGAATCCATACCCAAACAGACTCATCGGCTTGTTGCGTTTGACTTTGGAGCAAAGAATGCCATTTTCAAAAATCTTCGCCGGCATGGGTTTGAAGTCATTGTCTTACCAGCTACGGCGTCAGTGGAAGAGGTAAAAACACATTCACCGGATGCGGTTTTTTTATCTAATGGTCCGGGAGACCCCGCTTCTCTCACCTATGTCCATGAAACAATTCGCGGATTACTTGATGAGTTTCCTATTTTTGGAATTTGCTTAGGTCACCAAATTCTTACCCATGCCATCGGAGCATCTACCTACAAACTTAAATTTGGTCACCGGGGTGCAAATCAACCCGTTCGTAATACTGAAACGGAAAAAGTATCCATTACCTCTCAGAATCATGGATTTGCCGCCGATAAGGACGCTTTAGAGGCCTGTGGTGCAATCGTTACCGAATATAACCTAAACGACCAAACCGTTTCGGGGATGCGTCTAGCGGGTAAGCCAGTATTTTCCGTTCAGTATCACCCTGAAGCCGCTCCCGGACCAAATGATGCACAACATCTCTTTGAAGCATTTCACGACTTAGTAAGTGAATCCAAGAAAGAAGTAAGTAATTAACTCCATTCGTTTTGATGCTAGATCACAAGTGCGGATTAATATATGACCCCCTTTTCTCAAAACATATCACAGGTATTGGCCATCCAGAACAACCTGGAAGAGTAACCCAAACCTACAAGTCTCTTCAAAAAGCAGGCCTTACCGATCTTTGCAGAGAGCTTACTCCTTACAAAGCAGAAGAAAAAGAACTCGAGCAAGTCCATCATCCAAACTATCTCAAACTTGCCCAAAAAGATATCATAAGCGGAAGAAGTACACTCTCCACTGGAGACACTAAAATCTGTACTGATTCATGGAACATCGCATTACGGGCTACTGGTGGACTGATGCAAGGAATCGATGAAATTTTTTCCAATCGCCTGCGAAGAGTTTTTTCCCTTTCACGACCTCCGGGTCATCACGCAACACCTTCCAAGGGTATGGGCTTTTGCATCCTCAACCACATCGCGATTGCCGCAAGATATGCACAAAAAAAATACAAGGTTGGCAAAATTCTGATTGTAGACTGGGACGTTCATCATGGAAATGGGACTCAAGATGTTTTTTATGAGGATAATTCCGTTTTTTTCTGTAGTACTCATCAACATCCATGGTATCCAGGAACAGGCTCCACAGAAGAAACCGGTTCTGGTAAAGGTCTTGGCTCAACCTTGAATTTTCCCTTTCCAGCTGGAACCGGAAGAAAAGATCTTGTTGAAGGTGCCCTGGGTGAAGAGCTGTCCAAACGAATCAATGCCTTCAAGCCAGAACTCATTCTAATCTCCGCCGGATTCGATTCGAGAGAAGGCGACCCACTTGGCCAGTTCAAATTGACTGACCAGGATTTTTTTGACCTTACAAAACACTTTATCGAGTTAGCGAATTCTTTTTGTGATGGACGAATTCTTTCAGTCTTAGAAGGTGGTTACGATTTAAGAGGTTTATCTTCTGCCTGCTGTAGTCATTTGAAGGCTTTACTCTCATAATTCTCAATCCAGAAAAAAAAGTGAGGAATTATTGGAATTTTCCTGAAACTGGGTTTATCTTTGTTCTAAGATATTTTCAGATAATGACCTGCTCCTTCGTCACATAAACATATTCAACTACCCGAAAAGGTAAGGATCGCAGCTCAACACGCGAATAATCTTTCAAGCACCGGCAATCCCGGTGCTTTTTTTATCTAATTTAAAACGCCGAACTCTTGACGTTCTGATCCTCTGCAAGTAATTCCCATTACTATGTTACGTGGAATATCACCCTTATTAAGCCCTAAATTATTAGAAACCCTATACCGGATGGGACATCACGATGAGATTATCTTTGGAGATGCACATTTTCCCGGGGAAAGTTGTAACGACAACATCATAAGAGCAGACGGACTTCGGATTGACGATCTCTTGGACGCAGTTCTACCTCTTTTTGTTTTGGATCATGTGATTGATCAACCTGTAATGATGATGGGACCATTGCCCGAAGACAAAGCTGATCCCAAAATTGCCGCTGACTATCAAAAGGTACATGATGGATACGAAGAAATTGTGAAGAAACACTACCCAGACACCTCACCTATTGCTCAAGTTGATAAATATGATTTCTACGACCGGACCCGTAAGGCCTTTGCCGTGGTGATGACTGGAGACACGCGAATCTACGCTAATCTGATACTCGCCAAAGGTGTTACTACTTGGTAGAAAGAATTGAATAAGCCATTCCCTGTCCCAAGCTTAATACTTCTCTTGTCATTGTTGGTAGGTTGCTTTGAAGAAACAGCCGATCTAACCAATCCTAAAGAGTACAACGCCAATCAAATATTCTTTGAATATCCCAAGAATTGGGAAATTTATGGAGACAGCTTCACGCCAGCGATTCATAACCTTTTCGTAGAAACCACGGGTGATGCTTTGGTTATTTTCCAATCTTATCAGTCAGAACTCGCAGAAAATCTAGAGACTTTCTCAAAAAGTTTTTCAGAAAGCACTCAAATGGAAACCCCTTTGGGGGAGATTTCGCAATCCGAATTAAAAACAATTCCCAAGAAGGGGGGCTTCGAAGGTATCGAAGAGACATTTGATATTTCCATACTTGGCATCTCAGTTCCCCATAAACGCATTTTCCTATCAAAGAAGATAGCGGATCGGCAGGTTTTCCTTATTTATCAGGTCGCTATTGAGGATGACTCCCAAACAGAAACAGGTTTCAATTTAATCAGAGATACCCTAAAAGAATCTGAGAAAAGTTAACTTTTAACCGCGGGATTTCCCTCCGGAAATATTTACAGTCGTACCATGCAAGTAGCTTGCACGCTTCGAAGCCAGGTATACCACCAAATCAGATACTTCACTCAATTTTCCGGATCGTCCAAGTGGAATAGAAGATGTACTTCCGTACTTGGAGCGTAATTCATCCACCGAAATACCCCGAGTGTAAGCAAGCGACTGCTCATAGGCTTCACTGCGCATTCCAGTGGTTTCCATGATGCCGGGTGCCACTCCGATAACGCGGACTCCCTTCATTCCCAATTCCTTGGCCCATGAACGAGTAAGATTTTGGTTGGCCGCCTTGGTCGCAGCATAAACACTCTGGCCCTCGCTTCCCTCAAGGCCTGACTCGGAAGACATGTTAATCAACACCCCACCCCCTTCCTGTTTGAGCATGACTCTTGCCGCTGCCTGAGCACACAGAAATTGACCTTTTACGTTTACCGCAAAAACCTTATCCCACACATCCTCGGTCAGTTCCTCCTTGCCAGCAGGGTCAACCAAAAGACGAGGAACATTAATCCCGGCGTTATTTACCAAAGCATCAATAGACCCCCATGCATCAAGGGTAGTCTGAATCAACTGATCCACATCGCTTTTATTGGTTACATCACATCGGGCAAAACGGGCTTCCCCTGATCCTGCATTGGATGCTTCCTCAGCTGCCGCATGCCCAGCATCTTCTGAAAAATCAGCTATCATCACTTTGGCTCCCACTTCTACGAAGCCTTTTGCCACTGCCAATCCGATACCTGCGGCTCCACCCGTAATGATTACCACTTTGTTTTCTAAATCAGTCCATTCCATAATAAATTTCCTCTAATCTTGAATTAAGTTAAATTGAGAGGGTGCGGCAATCCATACCCATGATAAAGAGCCTCTTCAACCTTTCGCGACCAGCATTCCCCATTCGATTGAAGTTCATCCGCAGCACCTAACAAGGCAGCTTTTATATGTTCCGTCTGCCCTTCTGCTGCCTTCCTGAAGGTTTTCGAATCAGTTTCAACATAAGGTAAATCTTCCAGTTCAGTGAAAGAATAGAAAGAACCAAAAGGTTGTTCAGCTTCCACTTTTTCCATCATTTGAGGTACAGATGATAGACCGCAAATGCCTTTAACCATCCAGTCAAAACTTACGGGATTATTAGCCTGTTCTACCATATCATCAGAATGAGGCTCAGAAGTATTGGTCATATGCCATGGCACATTCTCTCCACATATCTGATGTCTTGAAACATAATGTGCATGCCTGGAACGAATCGGTGCAGTTAAATCACCGTCAATAAAGTTGACCGCAGCAGAACGGGCAAGACGAACCTCAATATTTCCATAAGCAGTTTCAGCTTTTTCACCGCTACCCGCTATAAAAACATCAGTAAAAAGATCTTCCTCACTTGCACTTTTCAGTCCTTGAGGCAGTGCTGTATCTTCTCCCCCTAAAACTTTTGTGCCGGCAGGCATTTTTTGAAGGTAGGCTTGCAATCGGTCGCTCTCCCCCTCAAACCCCAAAAATGCAACGATTGGATCTCTTGATAGTCCTCGGTATCGAACAGGGTCATTGGGAGCTTCATTATGATGCATTTCAGAAATATTCTGGGTTACCTCATCCTCAACACTCGAATATGTTTCTGCTGGACCAATCGGCATTTCAATCAAAAGATCAGGATCTACTGCCCCCGCATAACTGTTTAAATTTCCACCTTCTGCAAGAATTGAAACTGCCTGTTGGTAAGTCTCTTGCGAAGCATAATTTGTCCAGACAACATCCGACTTTCCATATTCAGTCAGTTTTGAGATTATATCCGGATCCTTACGATCAACCAGAACCACTCTTGTACCCCGCTCTCTTAAATCCTGGATTAAGGCATAGTTTTCCATCTCATCCAATTTAGACTTCGAACCAGTGACATAAACGACTTGAGGCAATTCATCATCAGTAACGCTCGCCACAATCGTAAGATTAATCATTGCCATTCGAGCGGTGCCGGAAAGATAAGTTACAATCGAACGAGGGGGCACGCCATAGATAAAATTGCCCTCCGCATCTATAGTATAGATATGTTTGTTGGTTCCATAGTTACAGGCAAAAGGTTCGGCATGAGCCAAAGAAATCAAACTCGTATTTTCCTTTGGTGAAACTGGATTGAACAAATTTCCAAAACCTTGGGAACTTACAAATCCTGGAGCAGATGCAGGAATACGATTGTACTGACGTAAGCCTCCCAGATATCGATACGAATAGCCAAGAGCAGCCAGCACTCCATCGGAAACGGGTTCAAAAACAAGAGGATCAATGGGCTCACTTGCATGACCAGGGGTAATCACCACCAAGTCTCCCACTTTTACTGAGGATTCTTCAGGTGCCCGTAAAACAATTTGCAGGGTCTCATGCCCCAATGCAATACGGTCTGCTCCGGAAGGAACACGGGCATGGCCATCAAATTGACGAATTGCTTTTGCATCCGATGCACAACGACAATTTCCCAAACTTGCCAGCAGAAATTCTTCTCCCTGAAAACTAGACTCTGGTAAATCGTCAGAAAGAATTTCTATTCGGTTTGGCCCGGTAAGAAAGACTCCAAGATGAGTTTTTTGGGCAGCCTCGAAGAGTTCATTCGAACGCTGTATGAGAGTTTGGGCCATTGTTTCACTCATCATTAATATGGATTAAATTATACCCTTAGACGCCAGCACGCTGGCGTTTAAGCAGTTCACCTGTGGTTGGATTAGTGCTCAACTGATGTCCGGACAAAGGTAAGATTCTGTCATGGATCGCATCGATTATCCATTCAGGCTGAGGGAAGAAATCGCTTTCCACTTCGGCACACGGCGTAATCCAGTTACGAGAACCGACGACAACAGGTGGTGCGTCCAAATCATCAAAAGCTAGCTGACTAATCTTGGATGCTATATCGTGAAGGACGGAACCTCTCTCACATGCATCCGAAGAAAGAAGCACCTTGCCTGTCTTACGTACCGATGCGACCAATGGGTCATAGTCCAATGGACTGATGGAACGACAATCGAACACATCACAGCTAACTCCATATTTCTGCTCAAGAATGTCGGCTGCTTCCAGAGCACGGTACATTGTGGCACCCACGGTGATTATGGTGATATCTTTACCAACACGTCGCTGAGCAGGAGGACCGAAAGGAACTTCGTAATATTCAGCAGGCACTTCCTTTTCGAAAAGCTCACCGATGTCATAGAGTCTTTGGCTTTCAAAAAAGATAACCGGGTCACTGCCAGCCAAGGCTGTATTCAACATTCCCTTAGCATCGTAAGGAGTGGAAGGAAATACCACTTTTAAACCAGGAATATGATTTACGAGAGCACACCAGTCTTGCGAGTGCTGGGCACCATATTTGGAACCGACCGATACACGCAAGGTAACCGGCATTTCCAAGATACAAGCAGACATGCTTTGCCACTTTGCGAGTTGGTTGAAGATTTCATCCCCGGCACGACCCATAAAGTCACAATACATCAATTCGACGAGGGCACGCCCTCCTTCAAGAGCATATCCACATGCTGTACCCACAATTGCAGCCTCGGAAATTGGTGAATTAAAAAGTCGGTGATAAGGAAGAGACTCAGTCAACCCACGATAACACGCAAAGGCTCCACCCCAGTCACGGTTTTCTTCCCCGTAGGCAATCATAGTAGGATCGGTTTCAAAGCGATGGAGTGCTGCTTCGAAGATTGCATCACGATATTGAAAAACCTTGTTCTTGGAGACAGGTTTACCGTCTATTATACCTGCACGTGATTTCTTGGCTAATGCTTGAACCCGCGGATTTTCATCATGCGCAAGAAGAAGTTCAGGTTCACGATCCGGATCATAGCTTTCTCGCTTACGACCTGAGAACATCAATCCGGCAATTTTTTCGGATTGCAAACGGGGAGACACTTCCAGATCCGAAGCCAATCGAAAAGCCTTTGTCATTGCGGAGACGATATCGGTTTTTCGACTATTGATCGCATCTTCATTAAGCAGACCTTCATCACTTAACTCTTTTGCATAAGCATTAATTGGGTCAAATGACTGCCATGCTTCGATTTCTTCTTTAAGGCGATAAGAGGAAGCATCAGAAGGCGAATGACCTGAGTAACGATAAGTTATGGTCTCGAGCAAAATCGGGCCCTCCCCTTTTTCAATCATTTCACGCTTCCGACGGATAGCATCGGCTACAGCCAAGGGGTTATATCCGTCTACTCTTTCCGCATGCATGGATGCAGGATTAACCCCAGCTCCAACTCGGGCTAGATAATCAAACGCCATGGTTTCTCCAGCAGTCTGCCCACCCATGCCGTAGAAGTTATTCATGAAATTGAAGATAATGGGTAATCCTCCCCGCATAGACTCGTCCCATAGTTCGTGAAACTGGCGCATCGAAGCAAAATTCATAGCTTCCCATGTAGGACCACAACCCATGGATGCGTCTCCAATATTTGAAATAACGAGACCTTTTTTACGATTAACTTTTTTGAAAAGAGCAGCACCTGTTGCGATATCGGCAGAGCCTCCCACGATTGCATTATTTGGAAGAATACCGAATGGAGGAAAGAACGCGTGCATCGAACCACCCAGGCCTCGATTAAATCCATTTTCACGACCGAAAATTTCTGCCAATGCTCCATAAAGCAAGAAATCACGGGCCAAGTCTTTTACATCTGATGCTCCCTCTTTTTCGACAATCCGAAAGCAATCTCCATCAAGAAATTCCTTCATAATGGTGAGCAAACTATCGTCATCAAGTTTCCGAATTGCTGACATTCCTTTCGCAAGAATTTCTCCATGCGAACGATGCGATCCAAGTATATGGTCATCCACATCCAAGAGAAAAGCCTGACCCACAGCGGACGCTTCCTGACCAATAGAAAGGTGAGCTGGTCCCTTATGGTCATACTCAATTCCCTCATAAGATCCCTGGGTCTTGATACTTTGCAGCATGCTCTCAAACTCACGGATCAAAAGCATATCTTCATAGATTCCAATGAGTGCTTCATCTCCATAAGTTTCCTTCTCCTTGGCTAAATCATTCTGGTATTGATTTAAAGGTACTTCGGCAAAGGGAATACTGCCAGCTTGGCGTTCTTTCGTAGGTTCTACAATTTGTGACTTCGGCATAGCGAAAAAGGGTTATGTATTTAAGATTTTAAAATTAACGGACGGCCATAAACACATCCTTCATGATTTCGGAAGTGGTTGGATGGGGAAAAACAATTTCTTCAATCTCTTCCTCCCTCAATTCCGTCTCTAGCATGGCAGTTGCTCCAAAGATCATCTCAGAACATGCACCGCCAACCATATGAACTCCGAGAAGTCGACGGCTATCAGCTTCAAGTACTATCTTGCAGAAGCCAGTTTCGTCTGGATTTTCAGCGATGTAACGAGCATTGATCGCCATGGGTATCCTACCCACCTTGACCTTGATCCCACGATCTTCCGCTTCTTCCTTGGTCAAGCCCACGACCGCAACTTCCGGACTGGTGTAAACCACCGCAGGCATAGTATCATACCGCATATGATCTTTTCGACCGGTCATGTTGTTAACCACAACCTCTGCCATACGGCTCGCTGCGTGGGCCAACCAAGCCTGCCCAGTCACGTCACCGGCTGCCCATAGACCGGGTATGTTGGTGGCTCCACGATCATCCACGCGTACGCCTCCACGATCATCAATATCCAAACCCAATTCTTCCAGACCAAGATTTTTGGTATTAGGTCGCCTACCGGTCGCAACTAAAACTAAGTCCGCTTCCAGTTCATTGGATCCTGACTCATCAGAATAACTGACTTTATCTGAGCTAATGGATTCAACTTTCGCACCCAGTTTAAAAGCAACTCCCTTTTTGGAGAGTCCTTCGCGCAAACTTTCAGAGACTTCTGCATCCAGATTCGGGCAAATTTCCGACATAGCCTCTAAAACAGTAACCTGCACTCCAACGGAAGCATACATACAAGCAAATTCACACCCGATAACTCCGCCGCCAACGACCACCAAATAATTAGGCAAATTCTCCCTTTCCAAAATTCCGGTTGAATCAACCACATGATCAAGGTCAACTCCGGGAATGGGAGGAATTGCAGGAGAGGAACCTGTACAAAGGAGAATATCCGTTGCCTCATGAGTTTCTCCATTTATCTCAACTAGTGAATTGGGAAGCAATTTGGCTTCGCCCTCAATGACATCCACCTTGTACTTTTTCATTAGACCGGCAATGCCATCCCTCATCTTGTTCATCACATTATTTTTGTGCTCATGAGCCTTAGGGAAATCAAACGTTACCCCTTCCACTTCGACTCCAAAAATCGATCCATGTTTGGCGTGATGATAAGTCTTGGCTGCCTGCAATAAGGTTTTGGATGGAACGCATCCTTCATTTAAACAAACCCCACCAAGTTTACTTTTTTCTACGAGCAAAACTTTCTTACCCGCTGAGGCGGCTTTCTTGGCGGCAATATATCCGGCGGGCCCGGCACCGATTACGGCAAAATCATATTTCATAAACTTAAGTTATTCGTTAGTGATTGAAAGAGGTTGTCCTGGATTTTCTTCCAGTAAAGTGACAAGGGTTTGGAGAAAACGAGCTGCAGGAGCTCCATCAACAGCCTGATGATCTATCGTCAGACTTAGAGGAAGGAATTCTGCATATTCGATTTCCCCAGATTCAGAACGTTTGGGTTTTAGCTCTATTCCACCCACACCCAAGATAGCCACTTCGGGTACATTGAGAACGGGTGTGAAAGTAGAGACTCCGAGCATCCCCAGATTGGTTAATGTGCAAGAACCACCCGAAAGATCATCCGGCTGAATGGTTCCCTCCCGACATGCAATAGCCAACTTCTTAATCTCTGCAGAAAGGACTTCCAAGGAAAGTTCACTTGCATCCTTTACAACAGGAACCATCAATCCACGTGGGGAATCAACTGCAATTCCTAAATGTACTTTTTCAAAAACGGCAAACCTGTCGCCAAGGAAATGAGCATTCAATTCTGGATGTGCCCCTAAAGCCTGAATCTGTGCGTATGCAATCAAATCATTGATGGAGACTTTTGCCTTTCCACCATCAACTCTTTCTTTTCGGTAAGCTTGAGCGGCAGTAAGTTCGAAATGAGCGTTGAGGGTTAACTGGGCAGAAGTTTGTAAAGACTGGATCATTCGTTCAGCCACCAGCTTGCGTATACCCTTCACCGCTTCAACCTTAGCTCCCTCTATCGCACCAGGTTCTCTCATATCTGAGGCAAGTGCCATTCCAGCCAATCCTTTTCCGCGATTAGGAGCTTCCATTCCAGCCCTTGCTTTTGATACAGCACTTGCGGATAATCGAGGCCGACCTGAAATCACTGTCTCCACATCCCGCTCAATCACGCGCCCATTTGGTCCTGAGCCATCAATAATTTCGGGATCAAGCCCATGGCGAAAGGCAAGCTTACGAGCCCGGGGACTTACTCCCGAACTTACTCCGGCAGCTGAGATTGCATTTACTGCACTACTAGCAGGCGCAACTGCTGAAGCAGCTTGAGCCTGCTCAATCGAAACAGGAGCGGGTCCGGGTGAAGCGTCCGTAGCGGGGCTTGTTTCTGTGACTGAAGCGGAAGCACCACTTTCCGGACGAAATTCATCAATGTCGTCCCCCTCATTTCCTACAACGGCAACATTGGCAAGCACAGGAACATCATCGTCCGCTTCCCAAAATAGAGCGAGAACGGTACCTGCTGCCGTCGATTCCAAATCAAAACTAGCCTTATCTGTCTCAATAACGGCGATGACATCACCCTCCGCAACCTGATCTCCAACATTTACTTTCCACTCGGTCAGAATGCAACTTTCCACCGATTGTCCTTGGCGAGGCATAATTATAGGTTCAGCCATGAGTAATTTTTTCTAATTTGATATGATTAATTTTCAGGGCAAACGAACTTTAATGCCTCGTTTGCGCAAAGTTTTAGTAAAGTTTAAGGGAATGGCTTTGTCAGAGATCAGAATATCCACCTGATCCCAGTCAGATACCCGAGCAAAAGAAACTTTTTCCGCTTTGGTGGAGTCAGCCATCAAAATCACTTGTCCTGCATGTTCTGCGACAACTCGTTTTACATAAGCTTCATTGGGGTCTGTGGTGGTAATTCCATTTTTCAGACAAAATCCCATGGTCCCCATGAAAGCCTTATCAACCCTAATCTGCTCAAGTACAGCTGAGCTAAGAGGGCCAACCATAGTCTGGCTGATTCGGCGAAATTCCCCTCCGATAAAAATAACTCGTGGACCAGAATCAGCCAGTTCCTCCATGGCTCGCAAGGAGTTGGTAACCACAGTTATGTCTGTTCGTTGTTTTAAAAGTCTGGCGAGAAATAAAGTTGTGCTCCCGCCATCAAGAAAAACTGATTCTTCGTGCCCGACTAGCTTGAGTGCATCCTCCGCGATTTTTTTCTTCTGCTTGGTGGCTTGATTGGTCTTATCGTCAAAAACGGATTCCTCCAAACGACTTTCCATGGAGACTGCACCTCCATGAACACGCTTAACCTTACCTTCCTCTTCTAAAATCTCCAAATCCCGACGAATGGTCGCCACGGAAACCTTTAGGTTTTTACGCAAATCCTCTACACGAGCAACACCACCCTCTCGAACGAGGTTACGAATGCGATCCCTTCTTTCAGGGGCAAGGGCTGGGTGGGCTTCTTGAATCATTTTGATCGATTACGATTGATTTTGATCGTTTCTGAATGAAACGCAACCCTAATAGGGAAAATTAACGACTTTTAGGGATCAGATATCGCTCCTGAGAAGAATCTCACGAATTGGATCCATTTCTTTATTTCCTGCGCCCTTGCCCCAGACCAAATCAAGGGCAACCTTGGGATTTTCCAACCCATCCGCTTCGATTAATTCACTTAGGCCTTTACGTGCCGCACCGAACATCCTGTGGGGATTAATTCCTGCATAGATTGCATAACGAATTGATCCGATCAAACGATCATCCCATCCAAGCTTGCGCCTTGGATCACGCGTTACCCGGTCAATCGGATCCCGCAAATATGGATTCACCATTCGTTCCAGAGCATCCCGTGCATGATCGGCAAAACCATCTTCCGTAAAAAGATCATCAGCGATACCACAAAATTGATTTCTCAACCCAATTCCCGCTTCTTCGATAAAAGCCTCTTCTGCCCATGTCATTAATTCAAAATCTTCCCCAACCTCATGCATAAAGTTCATACCCCGTTCCTTCGCCTCCAATCCTAGGCAATAATGGATTGCATTATGTCCATGAAATTTAGTCAGAGCAAAAGGGTCGAGATTGGGCTTGGGAATAAATTGCGTGATGCCCCGTTCAAAATCAATGGGAACTCTTTCTTCCACTAAAATTTTATCAAATGCTTCCACCAAAAATGATTTTTGGGCACCCGTGGTCACTTCCCTCAAATTCTCTTTGTCTATTCTCTCCTGATCGAGCACCACGGAACACATCTTGGCAATGACCGTTTCGGAAAAGGTTACCTTCTCATCCAAAACACTTGATAAATACTTCCGGCAAGCCTCCTGTAAGCGACTTGCCGCCCGACTATCGTTTTCCGCAGCATAAACAACGGCGGGAGGCAGTGAAGGGTCGTTTAATTTTCGTTGCATTCCCTCAGATAGCAAGGAGGCAACGGAAGCTTCTCCCACATCATACAAAGTATAACTTGGGAGTGCAGTGCATAATTCATTGGCACTAGCAACTGCATCCACGAGTTTCTCCCGCTCAGATGGCACAAGAGGATTAAAGATTTCTAATCCGGAAATTTCTTCAACTCGTACATGATCCGATTCCGCGATGTTACATGAGTAAGAACCATCAGCTGAGCGGATGAGCTCGACTGTTTTAGCTTCAATTTCCGAGACAACTAGACGGGAAAAATTTCCCGACCTGAATGCCTCAGGCAAAAAAAGTCCTCCCTGAATAGCTCCGAAACCGAAGCCTACAAAAGTCTTGCTCACTCCATTTCCACTAGGCAGCCATGATCTGCTGGGCCAATGATATCACTTCCGCACTTCCAAGACTATCTTTGAGGTCGTTTTGCAGGGCATCATCCCCTCGAGGTGAAAAAATTTCTCCAAATTGTGCATAGAATTGATTCTTTTCGGAAACGAAGGAAAACTGATCATCTGCCCAAGAACTCAAGTATCCCATTCCAGCCAACCTCTGTAAAGTGGAGTGAGCATGGAGGATTCGAGATCCCTCTAAAAATTGGGCGTGCATAGGCTTTAATTCCTCTGAATCAAAATTGTCTACAAATTTTTGTCCGGGGCTATTCATTTCCGTTCCTCCAAGTAGGGGCATATGCAAATCTTTACAAATCCCTACAACCTTCTGCAGATTGGCTAATTTTTGATCAGGAGAACCGGGGGTGTAATTACGGTCAGGGATAATATTAAACACGGCTACCCCAGTCGAACGAGCAACTTCAAGCAATTCCTCAATTGCTTCCTCTCCGGGGGAGCAACCGTCAAGCCAAGTCATAGTAGGCAACGCTCCGCATTGCAGGACAAATTCATTCATTTCCGCCATCTTTGGAAAAGACCCGGAGTCCGGTTTAACGTAACCTGCCCCACCCTGCTTCATAGTCTTGGCACGAATCAGATCCGTCATACCCCGCCCATCAGGAACATCCTTTAAGTCGTCACCAGCAACACCTAGTTTTTCGCTCCAAAAATTACGCAAGGCAGTTTCTTCCGTAAATTGGGAGGCTGCCTTACGGGCGTAGGCTAGGCACAAGTGTCGCTCTGTTGCATTTCCCTCAGGAACCAAAGGCATTACATCTTGCTCATAGTTTAAGGCCAAGGGAGAAAGGAAAGCATTTACCCGCTCGACCATTGCCCGGTTTCTCTCTTCAGAGGTTTGTCGCATTCCATCGAGAAAAGTTTGGGCTTCCGTGGGAATGTCGGTAGTGGTGAAACCCGTACCCATATGGTAACTGATTCCTGGTTCACCTGGAGAGTTAATTACCCTGTCTGAAAATTCGGGAACAAAAACCCGGGATTCAATTCCCACACATGATTTTAAATCAAGCAATCGGCTCGCCTCCCAAAATTCCTCCAAACCAACAAGTACGTCAAAATCTACGTTTCCACCCATCTCGAGCCCGGCTTTTTTGGCTTCCAAAGCAAAGCGACTCGGAGAATATCCCCTGTAATTAAAGGAATAGAAAGTATGGGCATGAGCATTTACCCAGGTAGTGGGAGGAGGAAAGTCAGTTTCCGCTACTTCTTTTCGCAGAGCTTCCGCCCGGACGTTTGAATCAAAATGACTACAAGGATCTTCCGAATTCATAATATGCTACCCTTGATCACGAAAAATCAGCCCGAGCTCAAGGATGAAAAAGTTTTTTAAGCTTCGTCTTCTCCAATTCCAAATTTTTCGGCAAGGGCAAGGCATTCTTCCAAAGAACGCAGCCCATCCGTACAAGTCGGGTCTGACATACAGGCAGTCGCAGCGCATGTCCCTGTCAGTAGTGATTTTTCTAGCGACCAATTTTCATGAACCCCATAGAGTACTCCTGCACAAAAAGCATCACCCGCACCTGCGGCTCCTTTAATATATCCCTTAGGCAAAGCAAGAGATCCGTGCCAGACTCCCTCTCCTTCCCTTGACTGGGCATAAGACCCCTCAGGAAAATGAATCGCAACCAATTCCCCTACCCCAAGATCAAAAAGCTTACTCGCAGTCTCTTCGATTCCATCATTCAGAAGCTTTCCATCTTCACGAACTTTAACACCCGTAACCTTACTGCCCTCCACTTCATTGAGAATGCAGTAATCAACCTGCTTAAGGGCTGGGCCAATGATTTTGGAAAAACGATCACTATCCTCACTAACCACATCAATACTCGTCTTCATACCAGCAGCCCGGGCTTTGGCCAAAAGAGCCGCACCCACGGTTCCGTGCTCGGGTTCATTCTGATCAATTGCATCCAAGAGAAGAAGATATCCCAGATGAAAAATTTTGGCGGAACTGGTGGTGAAATCAATTTCGGAACCATCCCAGGTGGCATTGGCTCCACGATTATGAAAGAAGGTACGGCGCCCGCCTTCACGTTCAGTCATGACATCGGTGTAGGAGGTGCTGGTCCCGGGTGAAACCGAAATAAATTTGGGATCAATATTATGCTTACGGCAGTCCTCAATAATATATTCACCCAATGCATCCTGCCCAACCAGACCTGCACCCTGCAAAGAAAAGCTTGCCCCCATCTTGGCAAGATCGAGAAGTACATTGTACGGGGAACCACCGGTTCCCTGAGATTGGTCAAAAATATTGGCAAGTTGTTCGTGCTTTGGATAAACATCAATGATCTTCACTTGATCAATGATCCAATTTCCTCCGGCAAGCATTCCGGAACGGGTTTGGTCTTGGGTATCTGGGCTCATAGTTTTTTCTTATAAAAGGAGGTTACAGGAAAAAGGAGTATCCACTCTAGGAAGGGCTTTTTTCTTTGCATGGCAAGGAAAACAAACTTTAACATTTAGTATAATTATGAATTTAAAACTTCCATCCTTATTTTTTTGGTATCAAAGATAGCTCCTTTCTGTAATCCATCCCAAACTCTTACACTATTGCTCTCATGAGAATTATTTTTTCAACCCTTTTGTTTTCTGCCCTAATCACACATGGAGAAATAAAATTAGAGGAAATTCCCAAATTAGATACTTCAACTGCCTTAAAAATTCTTGGTAAATGTCATCAGGAATCATTAGATCGAGAAGTTAATGTTGCCATTGTTATCGTTGGTATTGATGGACGCATTCTCGCCAGTTCCAAGAGTGAAAAAATGGATCCAGGACTCTATGATTTTGCCAAATTCAAAGCTCAAACCTCCTGTTTTAAAGGAGTTGCAACTGAGGAATTACCCGCCCGAAACGGCCAAGATCTGGAAATCATGAATATCGGCAGCTTAAAAGTTATTCGTGGCGTGCAGGGAGGAGTACCACTTTATTATCAGGGACATGTGGTGGGGGCAATCGGCGTGAGTGGTGCTAAACCAGAAATAGACAAAGCCATTGCGGTAAAAGGAATCGAAAACCTCAAGGAGTTAGAGGCACACAAATAACGTGTAGCAATACCTCAAAATCTTTTTGGAAAGATTAGACTCCAGTTACTTCGTTTTTTGAGCGATTTTTCTTTCGATCGCCTCAATCACTACATCCAAAGCCTTGATTCGGGCATATCGTTTACAATTTCCTTCAATAATGGTCCATGGTGCATACTTGGTATGCGTCCGCAAAAACATTTCTTCCACTGCTTCTTCATAAGGTTTCCATTTATCCCGGTTTCGCCAATCTTCCTGATTTAGCTTCCACTGCTTCCGAGGATTTTGCTCACGGGCTTTAAATCTTCTTAATTGTTCCTCCTGATCAATTTGTACCCAAAACTTTATCAAGGCGGTACCAAAGTGATTAAAGTTCTCCTCCATCTCATTAATTTCCTGATAGGCCTGCTTCCATTCAGTCTCAGTACAAAACCCTTCCACGCGTTCAACAAGAACGCGTCCATACCAGGATCGATCGAAAATGGTCACATGACCCGCTTTAGGGAATTCAGTCCAAAAACGCCATAAATAATGGTGAGCCTTTTCCACATCATTCGGTGCGGAAATAGGAATAACTTCATAACCCCGAGGGTCCATCCTTTCAGTCAGCCTCCTTATATTACCTCCCTTCCCCGCGGCATCCCAACCCTCATAAACAATAACTACTGGTATACGCAGACGATATACTTCGTGATGCAAGTCCTGTATCTTCCTTTGACGCTCAGTCAACATTTCCTTGTATGCATCTTTGGGTAATTGATGGGATAAATTTGTTTTGGCCAAAGAAGGCGCATTCTCAAACAATGGTCTTGGAGGTCTTTGGGAAGGAGTAAGTGCTGGGGTTCCTGCCTTTACTTCCTCGACTCTTTTACGAATTGCAGAAACCATGTGATCAAGGACCTTAAGAGTGGCTTCTTTGGTATTCTTGGAAGAAATACGAAGCCAAGGGGATTCTTCAGCTATGTCCGTCTCGGAAAACATATCACTCACCGCAAGCTGATAATCCTTGTATCGGGCATGCCTTTGCAGTACGGCGTCCGAAACTCTCCAAGCGGTAGCAGGATTACTCTGCAAAGCGGCAAGCCGGGTTGCCTGTTCTTTTTTGGAAACCTCCAAAAAGAATTTCAGAATGATTGTTCCACCGTCACGCATCTGTCTCTCAAAATTTCGCACATCTGCGTATGCTTTTTTAAGATCTGCTTCACTAATAATTCCATTAATCTTCGCATCCAATAAACTTCTGTACCAACTCCGGTCAAAAATCGCCATCCGATCTGCAGACGGCGTACGCCGCCAAAAACGCCAAAGAAAAGGACGTAATTGCTCATCTCGATTCGGAGAAGCAATGCAGGTAACCTTAAAACCACGAGGGTCCAAGGGTTGAATCATATTATTGATGATTGTTCCCTTCCCGGCGGCACTCAAACCCTCCACCACAACGAGGACAGGTATGCCCAATTCCCGGGATTTTCTCTGCAGATAAGCAAGTTCTTCCCCTTTATCTTCTATCTTGCGAAGTAGGGACTTTTTTGCCTTCTTGGGCTCATCATAAGTTAATGCATCCATGATCTCAGTTAAATATACTTTTTTTAATTAGGACTTAAATCTTTTTTGACAAAAAAAAAGCCCCGTCAGTTTTGAACCGACGGGGCTGTTGAAAAATTGCTTGGTTTAAAAAGTTAGTAAACCTTCCAAGTAAAATTCATCGTAATCATTTCCACCATCGACATCCGTGGTACTGTATTCTACGTTAAAGAAAAGATTGTCCGTAATGGTAAAAAGCAAAGCTAGGGTGAAGCGGTCTGCATCGGCATCATCGTAGTCCTCGTGGGAATACCTAAGGGTGGCACCCATCCAGTCAACGAATTGATAATTTGCCAAAAACATCAAGGCCCAATAATCGTCTGCGAGAATGTCGAAATTATCATACTCCATAGCAAGGGTTAGGTCGTTGGGATTAAAGGAGATCCAAGCATTGAATTGGGAAATGTCATTATTCCCAACCTCTTCGTGGGCGTATCCCAATTGAGCTTCGAGTCCGGGAATGATCATGGCAGAAGCAGCTAAATCAATAGCGATGTTGTCACCATTGAAATCCTCGTTCAGCCAATATCCATCGTGCAAACCGAATATGATACCGAATTGCCCGTTGTTAAAATTCAGCCGAACGCCATCTTTATAATTGCGCCTATAATCTGCTGTTCCATTACCGTTGTTAAAGTAGGCAAATGATGTGGCATACAATCCGGGAGCTTCATCAGCCTCGAATCCAAGAGAGGTGAGCTGGCGACCGAAGGTGAGATGGAAACTATTGTTAAAGCTGTAGCGCCCAAATGCCTGCTCAAGACCAACATCAGAGGAATCCATTGCCAAATGCACTTCGGCAGAGACCGGTGAAAGGTCGAACAGAAAATCTAAATCGGAAGCAGTGCTGAAGTCTTCGTTTTGTGCACCACCATCTTCATCGTCATACATAAAGATAAAATCAACATAACCTCTTAGTTTAACGCGGTTGCCCAAGGCAATGCCATTGTAGGATGTCGTTTCGTTAGCTCCGAGGGTGGTACCAGCGGAGGAAGCAGATACAGTGGTGTTGTATCCGGGAATTTGTGCTATAAGCGGGGTGCTAAGAAGCAAGACCAATAGGGGGATTGTTTTCATATTCTTTTTATTAATGATGGGCAATTTTGCTCACCATTCTTTGAATTTGATTGAATTGGTCAAGCCTCAAAAAAACGAGCCCAATTAATAATTTAATTTTTCCAACTTTTCGCGAATACCTTCTGGAAGTGAATTTCTTTCTTTTTTGGTATTTACAGGGCCTTCGAAGATGAGTTTTCCATTTGGATCAGTTGCTCGAACAAAAGTTTCACCATCTTTTTCAGTAAAGACAATGGTTCCATCATCGTCGCTAATCACTTTGTGGGTTTGTTTCGAAGAAAAACTGAAGCTGTTAATATCCGTATTTGGTTTATGGATGGGGTCAAATGAATCGTCGTTGGGGGTGCCATTGAATTTCTTTTTTCGAAATATATTTTTTTCAGGCATGACAAATGGATCCATTCTAAAATCGAATTGAAAATCCCTTTCCAAATTATCCATGATCTCTTTTATTCGCTGGTCGTGCGAAAATGGACTTGGACTAAATCGATTAAATTTATCTTTTGAATGTGTCCTTTCCAAAATTTCGGTTTCTCCTAAGTTCACCTTAATCGTTTTTTCTTCGCCCTTCCGAATCAGGATAAGACTAATTTCATCGCCTGGTTCATGGAGGCGAACGAGAGCTTTAAGCTGTTCCTGGTTCACTAGAATTTGATCATCAAATTTAAGAAGAAGATCATGTAATTCGATTCCTGCATTTTCTGCAGGGCTTCCTGGGCTCAAGTATGAAACGGATAAATATAAACCTTCGGGTAAATCCAATTGATGACTCAAACTTTGGGGAATACTTGAGGCATGAACTCCCAAAAAAGACACCCGATTCGGTGAATCCGTATTTTTCGCCCAACCAAAATTCAAAATGAAGATAAAAATGAAAAGATAAGTAATAATGGGAGAAGATTTATTCATAACGAGGTATTTTTAAATAATCTGGATGGAAAATCACCCATTCAATACAACTCTAAATCAATGAGATAGGTTTCCTGCCTGGGTGTGTTGGACAAAACACGCATATCGGATGCGGGGTGTCGCCAAAGCGTTTCGTCCATAAAATGTATTCGTACCTTACGAGCTGGTACACCATTAGGTTGATCCACTACGCCTTCATCCACTCGCCTAAGTTTGCGCTCATTGGTTATTGGATCCAGCCATCCTCTGACGGGCATGGCGGAAAGCGACTCTAATTCGCTAAGGGAAACTCCGTGAAGGGGGCTGTCATCATCCTCTTGTGCCGCTACATTTGGGAGATTATTGGCTTCCCTTTGCTCTGACAAAACCGAAAAACTTATGTAGGCAATGAATAGAAGGGATGCAAAAACGGTACTGCCTAAGATCACAGGTAGAGTAAAAATCGACGTAAAGAGTGATTTTCTTGGAATTTGCTCCACTCTTTTTTCCCGCTCATCTAAACGACGAACTGCAATCGTGCCTGCATCTCCTAGTGCTTCCTCTACCCTACTAACAAAATGAACGCTGGGATTTTTGGGTTTTAGAGCCGACAACTCCTTTTCTAAATCATCAAATTCACTCATGTGAGGTTCCTCCCGTAGGTGAAATGTTTTCTTCAAGTTCATCCGGAACCCATTCCTTGAGTTTGCTTAAGGCATATCTGTATCGGGATGCCACGGTATTAAGAGAGATATCAAGCGTCCGGGCAATTTCGTCAAAAGTCAATTCACCCCATATTTTGAGAGTAAGAACTTCCTTTTGTTCCTTAGGCAAGCGCTCAACCGACTTAAGCAATGCTTGTTGTCGTTCGTCTTTTTCGAGATTGGTCTCAAATGCGGAGCTCATGGGTGTGTCCAATAAAACCTTTTGCTCCCTTATTTTTCGCCTATCCAAACTTCTGGCCCAATCGATGGCTATCCTGCGAATGGCACGATAAACCAATCCAGAAGAAACTTCTCCTGTATGCCCGTACAATCGCCAGATTCTGACAAAAGCTTCCTGTACCAAATCTTCAGCTTCATAGGAGTTTCTAGCTTGTTGACGGGCAAACAAAAGTAACTTCGCCCCATGTTTGGCGAACCAAGCTTTCCAAATAGGTTCAGAGATCATTATCCTTTATAAGCGTAGAAATAATACACAGTTGTTTATCTTTTTAGTAAACTTTGCAGATTCCGCAAGGATTCAGTGGGTAACGAATTGATCATTTTTCACAAAATTCAAAATTTGGCATCATAGATGCAAAAGAGGGTTTACAAGGGCAAAAGATACCAAGAATGGTTCTATAAAATATGCGCGACCTGGGCTGGGTCGCGCATTTTTTTTGGGTTTACTTCATGCACAATCCTTATTGCCTGCATTGCATCCATCTTCTAGGTAAACAGAAAAAAACATGAAACTAAACAATGGAGCAAATTTAGCCTACTGCACAAATGTCCATCGAGGAAACTCTTGGGAAGAGACATTCGATTCACTCGAAAAGTATGTTTTGCAAGTTAAGCAAAAAGTTTGTCCAGACCAACCCTTTGCGATTGGTTTGCGGTTGGGAGCGGAAGCAGCAAGAAAGTTATCGGATCCCTCAGAAATTTATCAGTTTAGAAAATGGCTGGATGATAAAGGATGTTATGTATTCACCATAAATGGATTTCCCTACGGAAGTTTTCATGGAACCCGGGTAAAAGAAAAAGTCTATCAACCTGACTGGGGGACGAAGGAAAGATTGGACTACACCTTAACCCTGTTTGAGATTCTCGAACAAATTATTGAGCCAAATAGCGAAGGAAGCGTGAGCACATTACCCGGATCGTTTAAAGAATTCCATCCAAATGCTGATATCCCAAGTGAAATTCTGGAAAATCTTCTAGTATGTGCAGATAAAATGGAAGCCATTGCGAAGCCAAAGAATCTGGATCTACACTTAGGATTGGAACCCGAGCCTCTTGGTTCCTTTGAAACAACTCCTGAAACGATTGCCTTTTTTGATCGTCTGTTACAAATGAGCCAAAACTCGAATGAACTTAGCCAACGAATCGGGGTGAATTACGATTGTTGCCACTTAGCCATTGAAAACGAAAAGGCTGATGAGGGTTTGTCTTCCATAAAACAAAATGGCATTCGCTTAAGTAAAATTCATCTTAGTTCAGCACTCTCAGTTAAACCAACTCAAGAAACTCTATCTACTCTGGAAAGCTTCGTGGAAGAAGTATATTTACATCAGGTCATAGTGATAAAAAACGAAGAAGTTGTCTGTAGAATTAAGGATTTGGATGAGGCTCTACTTAGAGCAAAGGAGTCGGGCTTTGAAAGAGGCGACGAATGGCGAATTCATTTTCACGTTCCATTACACTCTTCACCAAGTGAGCTGCTTCAAGACACTAAATTTCAAGTCTTTGAAACCATGGACTGGTTGGCTCAAAATGAATCGGTTTGCAACCATCTGGAAATGGAAACCTACACTTGGGAAGTCCTGCCACCCGACATAAGAGATGATTCGGTTATTGATCAAGTGGCGAAAGAATATAAATGGACCTTGGATCAGTTTGCGATCAGAGGAATCAATCGAGTCGATCACGGTATTGCATGAAATTTGGTGCCCTCAGACAGATTCCGACTATTGGTCGAGTATCAAACCTTCCATCGGTATGGACAAATTGTCTAGCAGCATGGATGGTAAATGCCTCGGTATCGGATGCTCTTTTGCTCATGCCGAAAAAGTCCGATTTTTTCTTTCCTCCAGACAATGTATTGTTGTACCTGCTTGTAGGAGCGTCTTTTTGCTACATGGGTGGATGTACCTTAAACGATGCAATGGATAAGGATTTCGATGACCAACATAATCCCAACCGCCCCATTCCTTCTGCAAAGATTTCTCTTTCGCAAGCTTGGTTGCTTGGTCTAATCCAACTTGGCTTAGGGGCGGTGTTATTGATAATCGGAGCCGAATGCTCCCCACTGTGGATTGCTCTTCTTTTGCTATCGATATTGTCGTATGACTGGATTCACAAAAAGTGGGCAGGTGGAGTTTTTATTATGGGTGGTTGCCGTTTATTCCTTTGGCTAGGGGCTGCCACAGTGGGAATGGAAACAGACATAGCCCCCCAAACTTGGGGTTGGGGCTTAGCCCTTTATGGATATGTCGTGGGAATTTCACTTTATGCGAAAAACGAATCCATCAATAAAGAAGAGCCTCATCGAGTAGCCATTTTCCTCCTCTTTTTACCATCCCTTTGTGCCTTGGGTGGATTGGTTTTGTGGAATAATCTAGATCCCATCCGCGTCTTTTTGGTTAATGTATCCGGCTTATTGGTCGGATGGACAGTCTTTGACTCTATTTTGACGATGAGAGGAGAGGAAAAGGGAGCTATTGGTAAAGGGGTTTCTCGCTTACTGGCAGGGATTTGTGGTGTTGACGCCATAACACTTGCTTTCGTTTGCCCGATCTTAGTAGGACCCGTTACCTTCGGAATTTTTCTGTCCCATCTTGCCCAAAAGAAGTTTGCAGCGACCTGAGTCGTCGGTATCGTATAAATATGCCCTCACGATTTGCCACCATTAAACGCAATGTTCGTCTCGATGTAACGCATCGAGTTTATTTTACGAGAGATTCATTCTCTGCGTCCAATGAAACTCTGGCAAACATCCTGGAACCACATCGTAAGGGACAGCCAACAAAAGCTATTGTATATGTGGACGAAGGCCTGTTGGACGGGCTTCCAAATCTACCGAAGCAAATCGAGAGCTATTTTCGTGCCCGTGAAGATCGGCTAGACTTAGTTTGCCCTCCTAAATTTTCACCAGGAGGTGAACCCGCCAAGAATAATTTCGAATTTGTTGAGCAAATATGGGCGGATCTAAATGACCATGCAATGTGTCGGCACTCTTACGTAATTGTGATTGGAGGAGGGGCTGCTCTTGATATGGTAGGCTTTGCAACTGCCACTGCTCATCGTGGATTACGCCTAATTCGATTTCCCAGCACCAGTCTTAGTCAGGGAGATGGTGGAGTCGGTGTAAAAAATGGAGTAAATTATTTTGGAAAGAAGAATTGGATTGGATCCTTTTCCGTTCCCGATGCAGTTGTTAATGATTTTTCCTTCCTTAAGGCTTTGCCCAGCAATCAAAAAAGAGCCGGTTTTATCGAAGCGGTTAAAGTCGCCCTCATCCGAGATCGATCCTTTTTTGAACAAATCGAAGAAAGGTCTGAAGAACTAGCCAATTTTAAATCGGATGCGATGGAACAGGTGATCCGAAAAAGTGCCGCTCTTCACCTGGATCATATCGCCAGTTCGGGAGATCCATTCGAGAAGGGCTCAGCCAGGCCTTTGGATTTCGGTCACTGGGTTGCCCATAAACTTGAACAATTATCCGACTTTCGAATTGGACATGGAGACGCTGTTGCTATCGGACTGGCAGTTGATTTGCTTTATTCCGCCCGTGTTGGATTAGTCAAGGAAGCTACCGCCTACAGGGCAATCAACTTGATCGAACGATTGGGTTTCTCAACTTATGACTCTTTGCTTCACCAAGTGGACGAACAAAAAGTCTCGCGAATTCTTCGTGGTCTGGATGAGTTTAGAGAACACTTGGGCGGCGAACTCACAATCACTCTCATTCAAGGAATTGGAGAAGGCGTCGAAGTGCATGCTATGGATAAAGTTCACATACAATCCGCACTCGATGAACTGCGAGAAAGGCATCTCGCTCATTCTATCAAATAGAAACCATGAGCAACTTGGACCCAGAAAAAGGTCCGCGACTGGCGATCTTGAATGTGGTTGGACTTTGCAGAAGGCATTTGGGCAAATTCACTCCAAGATTATCGGATTTTGCCAAGAAGAAGGGACATGGCGAATCCATTATCAAACCGGTTCTTCCGGCCGTTACCTGTACCGCCCAATCCACTTATCTGACGGGAAAACTTCCCAATGAACATGGAGTTGTGGCTAACGGATGGTATGATAGAGATCTCAATGAGCATCATTTTTGGAAACAATCCAATCGATTGGTTCAAGGAGAAAAAGTTTGGGAATCCATCCGTAAGCAAAAACCTGGCTTCACCTGCGCCAATCTATTCTGGTGGTACAACATGTATTCCAGTGTAGATTTTTCAATTACACCACGCCCCCTTTACCGATCCGATGGATTGAAGGCTTTTGATATCCATAGTCAACCCATGAATGTTCGAGATCAGGTAAAGAAAGACTTGGGAGACTTCCCCTTCCCCTCCTTCTGGGGACCTCGAGCCGGAGTTGAATCTTCCCGCTGGATTGCCGATGCTTCGCGGTGGATTGAAAATCGTCATCAACCTGACTTAAATTTGATTTATCTCCCACATCTGGACTACGACCTTCAGAGATATGGTCCTCATGATCCAACATGCAGGAAAGCCTTATCCGAAATCGACGAAATTGCAGGTTCTCTTATCGATTTTTTCTCGGAGAGAGGAGTTGATTGTCTCGTCTTATCCGAGTATGGGATCTCGGAAACCAAGAAAGTCATTTATCCCAATCGAGCATTCCGCCATCAAGGATGGTTGCAACTTAAGGAAGAGTTTGGTTTGGAGACTCTGGATTGCGGGGGTAGTCAGGCGTTTGCTCTGACTGATCACCAAGTAGCCCACATATACCTGCCACAATCTACTCCAAGTCTTCGGCAAAAAGTTAGAAACTGCCTAGAATCCATGGATGGTGTGGAAAGAGTTGCGGAAGGAAAAGATCGTGATCAATTCGGACTCAACCACGAACGCTCAGGAGACCTCATTGCATTCGCCGAAGAGGATGCATGGTTCGCCTACTACTTTTGGGAAGATGACGAACTCGCACCTGAGTTTGCCCGATGTATTGATATTCATCGGAAATATGGTTACGATCCGACAGAACTTTTCGTTAATCCCAAAATTTCCTTTCCTTCATTGATTGCAGCTCAGAAGCTATTGGCCAAGAAATTGGGATTTCGTATCCATATGGATCTTATTCCATTGGATGCGGATCTTGTTTGCGGAAGTCATGGGGTTGAACCAAAGAGCGAACTGGACTGGCCTGTCATTTTTGGTCCATCCGTGAGAACAAATGCTACCCTTAACTCAACTGACATTAAACAGATCATAAGAAATTTCTTTGAGGATTAAGATAACTCATAGAATCTTTTTTTTAAATTAGGGTAAATTTTCTTGCTTTTGTGAGATTCAAACATTCTCAATTATCCTTGCCTAACAAAACTCATGGTTTCTTTATGAGGAATTTCTAAAAATTATAACCAAAATACTATATAATGAGCCCCGACAAAACGAGTTCCGACGATGAAGCCTTAGCCAAGGAATTGGTATCTTCCTATGAAAAAATAAAGGAGCAAGTACAGCAAGTTATCGTTGGACAAGATAGCGTACTTGAACAGCTACTCATTGCGATGTTAGCTCGTGGTCACTGTCTACTCGAAGGGGTTCCGGGATTGGCAAAGACTCTTATGATCCGTTCCCTTTCGCAAGCCATTGATTTGAGCTTTCGCAGGATTCAATTCACTCCGGACTTGATGCCGGCTGACATCACAGGAACGGATATCATTCAAGAAGACAAGAAAACAGGGCATAGAGAATTGGTTTTCGAGAAAGGCCCCATTTTTAGCCAAATTATTCTTGCCGATGAGATCAATCGTACACCCCCGAAGACGCAAGCGGCTTTGCTTGAAGCAATGCAGGAACACTCGGTGACCATAGGCGGAACCACCTACGCATTAGATGAACCTTTTTTCGTACTTGCGACCCAGAATCCTATTGAGCAGGAAGGCACCTATCCATTACCCGAAGCCCAAAGAGACCGATTCCTCTTTCAAGTTGTCGTAGATTATCCTTCGAGAGAGGAGGAAAGACGAATTATCGAACAAACCACATCTACCTTCGAGTCGACTCTTGAACCAGTAATTGATGGACCAACTCTTCAAAAATGCCAGGAGACTGTTCGAAAAGTTCCTGTACCTGACCATGTCTACGATTATGTACTCGATTTAGTACGTATGGCTCGTCCAAAGGAGGAAGGAGCGGAAAATTGGGTCAAGGACTTAATTGATTGGGGACCCGGACCAAGAGCTTGCCAGCAACTAATCTTGGGCTCTAAAGTCAGAGCATTACTGAATGGACGCTTTGCTGCGAAAGTTGAAGACATCAAAGCCTTGGCTCACCCCGTACTCAGGCACCGAATCGTCCCCACCTTTAATGCAGAAGCCGAAGGCATAACAGTCGAATCCATAATCGATCGTTGCCTCGAAGCGGTTCCGGAAACAGAAGAAGCCATTCTCTAGTCCCAAACCGTCCTATTTTTTTCGGATGGCAACCGTAACTGATTACCTCGACCCTAAGGATTTATCTCGACTGGCAAACCATCAGGTTCTTGCAAGAAGAGTGGTGGAAGGCTTTTGCTCGGGATTACATCGATCTCCTCACAAGGGATTCAGTGTAGAATTTAAGCAACATCGTGCCTATACACCCGGAGATGAGATTCGGAGATTAGATTGGAAGGTTTTTGCCAAAACCGATCGGTTTTTTGTTCGTGAGTATGAGGAGGAAACTAATTTACGTTGCCACCTTTTACTCGATGCGAGCGGATCAATGGCCTACGGTAGCGAAGATGAAAATGGTTTGAGCAAGCTGGCTTATGGTTCAAGACTGGCTGCCTGCCTGGCTTATCTATGCCTTCGCCAAACCGACAGCGTCGGACTTACCACTTTCGACACTAAAGTCCGTTCTCTTGTACCACCAAGAGGTGGAGCTTCCCATACTCGTCAAATCATTGATCTACTTGGAACAACCCAAGCGGGCGAAGATACGGACTTAGGGAAAGTTTTTCATGAAATTGCACCACAGCTAAAGAAACGGGGCTTGGTTGTTATTGTCTCTGACTGCTTTGGGGACATTCCCTCGATCCTTAAAGGCTTGGCTCATTTTAATCACGCAAAACACGATGTAGTCATTTTTCAAATCTGGCATCGGGACGAGCTTGATTTCCCCTTTCGTTCCTGGACGCGCTTCGATTGCTTGGAGGATGCCGGAGTCAAGCATACAGTCGATCCAATGCATCTAAGAGAAGCCTATTTGGAAAACCTCAAGGAATACCGGGAAGAATTAGTCAAGGGATGCCATAAGCACCGAGTTCAGTTATTCCCGATGACTACCGACGAACCCTATGCCGAAGGACTGGCATCTTTTCTGGCAGCTCGCGGTAAAGCCGGCATGCCCATTCACCTGTGAGTTTTCTGAACGGAGCATTAGTTCTTGGAGCATTGGCTGTCTTTGCTCCATTGATAATTCATTTGTTCAATCGGAGCCGCTTCAAGATAATTAAATGGGGAGCAACTCATTTGCTGGAATCAGTACTTAGGAAAAATCGCAGGCAGATTCAATTGGAGCAATGGATCATTCTCATCATCCGTTGTGCCATTCCGATCCTCCTAGCTCTAGCCCTTGCCCGGATGGTGGTTATGAATTGGAATTCGTTCTTGTTTTTTTTAATACTTCCGCTTTCTGCCCTTCTATTTCTTATTTTCGTCGCTTTCTCCCGCACAACACGTTGGCTATGGGGCACTTTAAGTTTTGCCTGTCTTCTCGTGACCATGTTGGGTGCCCTTGGTTTTCTTCCTGAATGGGGCAAGGAAAATAAAATCACCTCCGCATCGGGCGATGTACCTTCAAGTACGGTAATCCTTCTTGACGATAGTCTTTCCATGAATTCCACCAATGGTTTTTCCTCAGCCCAAGACTTTTTGGAGGACTTTCTTGATAGAATGAAAAAACAATCGGAAACCACCATTATCCAATTAGGAGGTACCCCCATTCAAGTTTTCGATAAACCCACATCTGATTCCAATGCCCTCGGCATTCGAATAGAAAACCTTGATGCGCAGGGAGATAAAATCTCATTGCTTGCCGCACTTGATCAAGCACTCACAATCGTCTCTCAGGGCAAGAACCTCAAACGGGAAATTATCCTTCTTTCAGATTTCCGCAAGACGGATTGGCAAGAATGGGATTCATCCGCAATGAATTCCTTTCGCTCAAGATTGGATGAATTACAGAATAAACCTGAATTGACTTGGATAGATTTCGGCAAAGAAACAACAAAGAATCTGTCTGTCGAGAATATCGTACTCTCCTCTCAAACTGTTGGTATTGGGCATCCACTTCGAATCCGTGCGACTTTACGAAATTTAAGCAATGAGAATTTTGAGGGTAATCTCCGTGTTCGATTACTGGTGGATCATAATGATTCGGTGATGGATGAAGCGACTCTCTCTCTTGGCCCCCAAGCGACAAATCAAGTTTCGTTCACCCATCAATTCGAAACTGTCGGCCCCAAGGTTCTTCATGTCGAAATAGTCGTAGCCGATGATTTGCCTCATGATAACCGACGGAGTGTAGCGGTTAATGTTATCGATCAAATCGGGGTACTTCTCGTAGACGGTGATCCATCTGAGGAATGGTTGCGTGGCGACACTGATTTTCTCAAATTGGCACTTACCCCATTTCAGGAAAACATCGATAGAAATTCTAAGGGTTCATCAGTCAAAGGGGAGATGAAGGATTTGATTGAAGCCACGGTGATCACTATCGAGCAATTCAAACAATTCAACCAAATGCAGAAGATTAGACTGATTGTATTGGCAAATATTGAAAAACTCGAGGATTCGATGTCGCAAAAACTGAAAATCTTTCTGGATAATGGAGGCGGCCTATTTGTCTGTGGTGGGAACCGAGTGGATATTTCCTGGTACAATCAAAACTTGGGGTCTTCAGGATCCGGGTTTCTCCCCATGCCCATTGATAGCTTAAAGGGGGATTTAAACAACGAGCTCAGTCACTCGAAAATCACTAATTCGTTTTTTGAACATCCTGCTCTAGCTATGTTCAATGATCCAAGAAATGGAAGTCTTTCCGAAGCACATATCAAAAAATGGTTCAAGATGAATGAATCCATAACCCGAAATGATCCAAAAGTTACGGTTTTGGCAAGACTGCACAACGGGGATGCCATCTTAACTGAAAAGAAAGTCGGCAAAGGCGTAGTCATGTTTTTAGGAACCACAATCGATACAGACTGGACCAACCTACCCGCCCGCCCAAGCTATCTTCCCTTTGTTCAACAATTAGCTACCTACCTCTCCGAAAAAGTACTTCCTCCCCAAACCGTGAACGCCGGTCTACCCCTTGCCTATTACTTATCAGAAGAGGAAGCTCAATTGGAATATGAACTCACGACGCCCAAAGGAGTTAACCAAAAATTGATTCCCCGTAAAAGAAAGGATCGCTTCCTTCTCGAATTTACCGAAACCCGTCTGCCCGGAATTTACGAATTGACCCAATCCGAAAAAAAACTGAGCAAATTCGTGGTTCTCGCCTCCACAGAGGAATCGATCCTGGATAAAGCGGATGAAAATCAGATCGTGGAGAGTTCTTCTGCACTTAGCGAAAGAGTTAACCGAATCGACGGAACTGGAGGGAAAAGTTGGGAAACCTATATTACTATGGATAACCGTCGAACATTCGGAAGAGAAACTTGGAAGATTCTTGTGGCTGTTGTTATCGGATTAATATCAATGGAAATTATCCTCCTTCGGAAATTTGGAGGGATTGTCCGATGATTTCCGATGCCAATGAAATTCGTCTTCTTTGGTCGGGAGAATGGCCATTATGGCAGGCGCTTGGAGTGGGACTATTGCTTGCCATTGGCATTTGGCTGATTTACCGAGCAGAGCTCCGAAAAGGGACTTCGGGTCGACTTCGTTGGTTTTTGCCAAGCTTGAGATGTCTCGCCTTGATTGGGATTGTACTAACGCTCGCAGGCCCCATTTTGCAACTTCAAAGAGAGGAGGGTAATCGTGGAAGAATCACTGTTTTCTTAGATTCATCCGAAAGTATGAACTTGAAAGACAATTCTTTGGGACCTGGTCGAAAAATTCTTCTTGCGCAAGAACATGGATTTCTGCCCGAGGAATCCAACTTAGTTGATTTTAGTCTTTTTGAAGCAAGTCGAATGATCAAAAATGCAGCAATTGTTTTACGCAAATGCGAATCCGTAGACTCGGTTGAGGAAAATAAAGCAAAAGCACAAGAATTTCTAAGTAAATCTCTCGATTTTTTGAAAGAACTGGATTCATCGAACTCAGTCAGCTTCAAGGAGGGGAACCTAATGGAGGAAATCTGGATGGAGATCGATGGAGATCAAGTCGAGAATTTGCTCAACCATGGTGACTATAAAAACGGAAAACCCGATTCTAGTGCCTATCTTACCAAATCGGAAAGCCCTCGTAATATTGGAGATCAGTTTGGTCGTAGGATTCGGGCAAATATAATAGCTCCGTCAGATGGGGAATATAAATTTTGGCTCTTTTCGGATGATGCTTCAACTTTAAGGATCGCTCAACCGAAGCGCAAAAACTTCCGAACCATTTTAGAAGTAAAGTCTCACACCGCTTACTCTTGGTCGCAAGCGACCCAAAGCCGTGGCATTTTGCTAAAAGCAGGGGAGTCGTACCCCATCGAACTGATCCATAAAGAAGGCTCGGGCGATGATTTTTGTGCTTTCGGATGGACTCTTCCCGACGGAAATATGGAAAGACCAATCCCCGGTAAAAGATTTACCGCTCCACTCTCCGAAAACGAAATTTCCGAAACAATATCGCTATCTGATAAAATTCGCCAAACTTTCTCTGAGATTTTAGATTCCGATTTATCTGAAAAAAGTGAAGAATTAATCGATTACGATGCACTGGCTCAGCAAGCGATAGAAATTGGCTATTCAATGGAAGAGGAATTCGATCTCTATGCCACTTCCATCCTTGATCAAAATATTGCTGCGTTAAATGAAGCGATCAATGATTTTGAAAATTTCACTCGAATGGAAAGAGCTTCCCGTTTACTTAATCATCCATCAAATGGTTTCTTGGACGAATTTAAAGACACACATATTCTTGAGATCCGCAACCTCTCTGAAAATTCCACTGAAGTAATCTGGGATAATCTATCTGAATTCGAGGAATTTGACTCCAAAATCAAAAGCGAATCCCCTTACACCGATTTATCCAAAGGCATTCTGGATGCCTTAAAAGTAGAAAAGGATTACGAAAACCAAACCGATCAAACTGCATCCCGTGCAGCAGCGGTCTTGATCACGGATGGAGGACACAATCAAGGCGGCTCTCCACTAGAAACCGCCAAACTTCTATCGGCTCGGAACCTACCCATCTATACAGTTGGCTTAGGAAGTGAAAAAAGGCCGCCTGATCTAGCTTTACTTCAAACTCTTGTGCCTGATTCAGTATATAGGGAGGACCGGATTAAGGGTATTTTATCTTTGAAGGATTATCTGTTACCGGGAACCCCTTATTCAATTATTATTAATGACGAGCAGGGAGAAAAAGTTTGGGAGAAACCTATGGTCGGAGTGGAAGCAGGACTAAGTCAAATATCCTTCGATTTTTCTGCTAGTGAAATTGTGGAACGGACCTTGAGCGGAATGGCCGAATCAAACAAGGAGTCTCTTCGTACCGTACCCTTGAATTTCACAGTCATGGTTGAACCTATCGAGGGAGAAGCGGAAACCAAAAATAATCAAGTCGTCTTTTCGATTGATGCGAATATGCGAAAGAATCAACTGCTCATACTCGATAGTCGTCCTCGATGGGAAACTCGGTACTTGAATAATCTTTTCGAAAGAGACGAACGGTGGGAAGTTTCCTGCGTATGGGGAATACCCGAGGATGCAGAAAGGAAATTGCCCAGAGGAGAAGACCTAGACAAATTTCCCGAGCAAAGAAAGCGTCTATTCGAATTTGATCTTATTATTTTTGGAGAAATACAGCCTGACGAATTTTCCTTTGAGGAACAGAATTGGTTTGTTGATTTCGTAGGTAAACGAGGTGGAGGGGTTTTGTTTATCGACGGCCCAAGGCAAAAATTGAGAACCTATGAAAACTCTGATAAGCACCCGGTTTTTTCTTTGTTTCCCGTTGCGTGGATTGACAAGGGGCCCGTTCGCTTAAGTCCGAAATCCTTTTCCCGACCCGAAGCTTCCAACCGATTAAGTGCCCTGACTCTCGATCCCATCGAAGAAAGAAACGAGGAGATTTGGCAACATCTTCCTCTGCCCGCTTGGTCGTCTCCGGTAAGTGCCTTACCTGCTTCGGAAGTTTTCCTCGAGGTTTCAATTAAAAGAGGAGATGATAATGGTTCCGAAGAAAACCGGATTCCGGTTCTTGCCGGTAAAAGGGTTGGAGCAGGAAAATCATTTTACATGGGATTCGACGAATCATGGCGATGGAGGTACGAGGTGGCGGATTTGTATCACCAGCGTTTTTGGAATCAACTCGTTACCAGAGTGATGGAAAGACCTTTTGCGCTCAACCAAGAGGAATTGTCCATGGATGTGGGGGGAAGCACACATACTCTAGGTAAAGCAATCCCGATAAGAACACGCCTGCGTGACAAGGATGGAAATACTCCCGAACCTCCTTACCCGGAAGTTGATGCATTGGTTTGGAGGGAAGGCGAAGTCGTCGCCACAATCCCCCTTCAGGGCAAAGAGTCATCCAATGGCCTTTTTACTGGTGAAGTATTCGGTCTGGAAGCAGGTTCCTATGAAATATCTATTCGGGCACCCACATTGCTCAATGAAATGGAATTTTCCGAGCAACGACTGGCGTTCGAAGTTGAATCAGTTCAAAATCAAGAGAGGAACTTTTTGACATGCGATGAAAATCTTCTGCGTGAAATGGCAGAAGCCTCAGGGGGAAATTTTCTCCGCGAAGAAAATTTTCATGAACTCAAGGATGCCCTGCGATCAATTAGTTCAGGTAGAATCATCATAACGGAAATTATTCTTTGGCAAAGCTTTGGCTGGCTTGGTTTTATTGTATTCCTTTTGGCCCTGGAAATGTTCCTCCGCAAGAGAGCTGGCATGTTGTAAACCCGAATTGGCGAACTAAAAATGAATCAAAACCTAGACCCAATCATATCACGCAAACTTAGTGACTTCCGCACACGCAGAAGAAATTTGATTCTACTTCGAGGATTATGTTCAGGAATCCTTAGCTTTCTCGGAGCCTTTATCGTAATCGCCTTAATCGACTATCTATCTCAGGCTCGTATACAAAACGAATACAGAAGTTGGTTGTCCATTGCCGGTTATATTTTTGTCTTCGGGGTGATTTGGCAAACCTGCCTTGGTCCTCTTCTTCATCTACCAAGTTCCAGAAAGCTAGCTAGATTACTCGAAAAATCTTCTCCCGAGTTAAAGGAAGATTTGCTCTCGGCCGTGGAACTGGGAATGAACAACCAAGGAACCGAGGATTCGGAAATCTTTCGGAAACTTGTCCAGAAGCAGGCTTCATCAAAAGCCAGCAACATCGATGTCAAAAGCATCCTCCCCATTGGGAGACTAAAAAACTGGCTCATGGGCACTCTTGCATTAATCATGCTTACTCTGGCTCTTCTGCAGATACCGGACTTTGGAAGCGATTTGAGATTGCTTATGCAAAGAGCTATGATCCCGGGAGCCAACCTGCCTCCGATAACGAACTTCGAAGTTAGTATCCTCGCCCCAGACGAAAACGTCACCCGCACTCCCAGCAACGAACCATTGCGTTTTGTCACAGTGGTTAAAGTCAAAAGAGAAGGTATCCGCTTTGAAGAGATAAGCTTGGAAACCAAAACCGTGGAGGAGCAAAATGCAGTCGATCTGGTCAAACGAGAGCCGGGTAAATTTTTCGTTGATTACAATGTGGGCAATCAGGCATTCGAATACCGGGTATTGATTGACGATGCCCCGCAGACGGAATGGCGCAAAATGGATGTTGGTAGTCGACCCTATGTACAAGATTATCAAAAGAATTTTACTTTTCCCGCCTATTCGGAACTTGAACCTGTGAATATTGTAGAAAGTCATGGAGATCTGGAAGCATGGGAAGGAACGGAAATTGAATTGTCCATGAAGCTCAGTCAGGCTGTGAAGACCGGTAGCTTAGAATTTCAATGGGTAGAGAAACCACAGGAACTCCGACAGCTCTCGCCATCCGAAGATGGCATGATATTAACGACTAAAGTAAAATTGACACATCCCGGCACCTATCGGGTGCGAAATCTTGTGGACAAGGTCTTGGGATGGGAAGGACGGCCATCCTCTCTATTCGAAATTTCCGTCAAGCCTGACTTGGCGCCCGCTATCCAATGGGTTGATCCCCAAGAGCGGTCTCTCCTCGTCGCACCTAATGACCTTCTCAGTTTTACCGCACTGGCTAAAGATGACTTGGGTTTAGCTCGTATCGAGTATCAATTGAAGAAGAATCGCGGACGCTGGGAATCCTTTCCCATTCCCGGCTTACTGGATCCGAGGAGGCAACAAACCGCAGCCCTAGCTTTTAACCTAGATCTTCTTAAACACAAACTAAAGTCAGGCACACAGGCATTTCTTAAATTGAAGGCATTTGACTTAAAAGGATTGGAAGCGGAAACCGAGATTATTCAACTCTCGATCGTTTCCCGCGACTTCGATCTTAGCAGCATTCGGGTATTGGATAAAAAGGCGATGATTATTGAGCACTTCGACTCTGTTAAGGAGGAATTATCTGAGATGCAAAAAGGTCTCCAGCAATCCCTTAAGGAATTTCAGCAAAAAAGGGACTCCAAGGAAACGCTTTTGGAAAAAGTCAATCAAGTGGAAGAGGAACTAATGATCGCAGGTAAAGAAGCCTACGATGATAACCTTCAAGCCCTGCTCAGCATGCCAAGGGGAAGTGACTCTTATGAAACATCAATGATGGGGAAGGCTTTTGGACAAGTTGTTCTCAGTTCCGCAAAGTCATGGAAGAATGCAATAAGGGAAATAGATGCTGAATCAGAGAGTAATCGCGTTCGATCCAAAAGCAATGAGTTGACCAAGATAATTAACAACCGAAAAGGAATGATAGGCAATTTCCGAAATGTAGCCCAAGATCTACTAAATCAACATGCCGAAATGGTTGCGGTTTCCTATTTAAACTCACTTCAACAGAGACAGCGGGAACTCATAGAAGATAACAAGAAAAGGAAGCCCCTCCCCTTTCTTTCACGACGACAAGAAGTGGCTTTAAATCAATGGGATCCAATTTCGGAAGCGCTTTCCCATTCTCGCCACTGGCAAAGATCTTCCACTCTCAAACGAATCAAGACAGAACAACTCAAACAAATTCAATACATTGAGGACAAAATTCAGACGCGGGATGACTTGAAAAAACAAATGGAAGCCTGGAATAAATCCATTGATGAAATTCTTCGTGAAACTCATCAAAAACTAGCTTCAAAATCAAGGGAATCCTTCCGGCACAAACCTGAAGAGTTGTATTGGAACCTGAAACGAAACCATTTCTATTGGGATGATTTAAAAAAGGAATGGGAACAAATTCTTCACACAAATCCTGAAGATTTCACTGCAATAAGTACAATACCGGGAAAAGTAGACGTTCTCATTTCCGAAACCATGATGCACTCGGAAGTCGAACAAACCAAAAAAGATCAAAACTCTCTCTTCGTCAAAGATGCCGGGCAAACTGGACGTGCCCTGATTAAAATCCAAAAAGAAATTAGAGATGCCAATACGGACACAGCAGAAGACCTAACCTCCTTGTCCGAGAAATCCAAAAAACTCGGAGAG
>JAYYQI010000044.1:0-41702 GCA_036128475.1 Verrucomicrobiota bacterium | reverse complement strand
ATGTCGGCCAGTTTTCCGCAAATCCGTGGGGCTTTTTTGACCTGCACGGAAATGTGCGGGAATGGGTCTATGACTGGAAGGCGAACTATTTTTCCGGTGCCCAGTCCGATCCCGAGGGTCCGGCTTCGGGTTCGAATCGGGTCACACGTGGTGGTTCCTGGAGCCGCGGCGGGGCGGGCCTGCGTTCAGCTGAGCGCGACAACAACACCCCCAGCAGCCGTTTCAGCAACATAGGCTTCCGTGTTGGTTTCCAAAATAGCCAGTAATGAACAAGCGAGGAAAGTCTTGGCCTGAGGGAAAGAAAACTCACTCTTTCCCCGTGAGAAATTTACGGAAATTCTTAAATTCGTGGTCCCCGGTTCGTTTCATGAGCTGAAGCATTCGATTGCGAAACACTGAGAGGGTTTTATGGAATTCGGTTTCCCCGCCGAGGTTGTTCCGGCAGGCAGGATCGTTTCTCACATCATACAGTTCGTCGACCGTTCGTTTTTCGATGAAGGTCCGAAGTTTGGAATCCTCCAATTCGCCGTGTCCGAGCATCCGGTGAAATTCTCCATGCATGCGTCTTCGGTCCGGTCCTCCCTCTGTTTGCCCAATCATTCTACAAGTAAAAGAAGCACCCGCTGTTGAGGGATACTGGCTAGCACAAAATCTGGCGAACCAGTCTTCCAAAAGTAAATTTGCGAGCATTTGCTTAGATAGCTGTGTGGGGTCGACGAATAAAAATAAGCAGGATTCGGAGGATTTTGATCGGGTTCGCGAAATACAGAATCAAAATGTAAATAATCCAAGAGATTATCTTAGGACTCCCTAGTTTTACTTTGCTTCGGGGAGGGGGAAATGGAGCCACCTGTCAGATTCGAACTGACGACCGTTCGCTTACAAGGCGAGTGCTCTACCAACTGAGCTAAGGTGGCCAAACAATAAAACAAAAATAGAGAAGCCTTTAGAAAATGGCAATCGGAGAATGCATTTATTCCACTACTGGGTTACAAAGAAAAACTTTTTCGCTTGGTAGCCAATCTTCGACTCTTTTTTGGCAGAATTCGATTCTTTTTTTTTCTATATCTTCGGTGTAACTAATTGAGCGTCCTCTCTTTTCCAGTTTGCCTGCAAAAAGTGCTTCTTCGGGATAGAGTTTTTCCATTTTTTTGAAGAAGGGATCGGGGAGACGGAAGGGTCCTAGCGAGACTGAATGTATGATCTCTGGAGAAATAGCTGAGAATATGGCCTTGATCAAATTTTCGTATCGAGTCTCGAAATCTTGGCAGTCAATTATCGGATCCAGACGGATGCCTAGTTTCCAACCATGTTTCTGTAGTCGGTTCATCGCTTCTATCCTTGAGCTTACCGAGGGAACTCCATTTTCAATGGACTCACTTATTTCTTGAGGCGTGAAACTAAAGGCAGTCACGACATTGGCAAGCGGAGCAGAGGTTTCCAGTACTTTTGTGGCGACGCTCTTGGTTCGAAGTTCGAGATGGGCAGTTGGATGATCCGCAAAAAAAGGAAGAGCCGCACTGACGAATCCAGTAAGGCTTTCAAGGGCCAGACTATCGCAATCATAGCCGGAAAAAAACCAACTGGGTTCAATAGGTTCTTCTTCCTGCGTCCATTTTATTTCATCGAAAAAATCCTCGTAGTTTACGAAGAGTAGGTAATGAGCGGATGGATACATACCCTGTAAGAAACAATAACGGCAATCGTACAGGCAATTGAGCATGTGAGAAAAGTAGAAGTTCCGTGTTCCCCCAATTCCATAGGTTGGTGGCACGGAATGAACAAGTTTACCGGAATTCTTTGCCAGAATAAGAGCAGGTTTTTTCTTTTGGAGACGAAAGTTTTGTCCGCTTGGATTAAAGACCTCCTTGTAATGTGAACAAGGAATCAGGCTGGCATTGGGAAAACGTTCAAAGAGTTTTTGCGATCGTGGATGTTCCCTCACTCCTTCTTCATAGTATATCGAATCGATCATGGTAGGATACGAAGGGGAGCAATTTTCTTCCGAATTAAATCGATGCTATTTGTCGCATTTTCTGCCGATTCAAGACTCCCGATTAATTCGCTGATATCAATATCGAGTGCCCGTGCATGGCGCAGTAATTTTTCGAATTGATGATTTTGCGTAAATGTAAAGTGATACCTGGATTTAGTCTCCTCAAGAATCTCAAATAACTTCGGATCGAGTTGTAATGAGAGTGCAAGTTCATCAAGTTGCATAACAAGATCATCAATAGTTTCGAGGTGGGGGTGGATCAATTCGGTAGCGGATTTGGGATCGAAGTTTGTCAGAGGATCCTGAGGATTATCGGATACGATCTTGAAGAATTGAACAAGTTCGCGAGTGATGGATTGATAGGCAGTAGAGCAAATTGAATGGGCTTCCATATCATAACCGATATTTTCTGGGTATTCCTTCTCCGGTTCAGTGCAGGTCTTAAGACCCGAAGATGGAGTATTCGATTGAATAATCAGTGGTGGGTAATGAATTGCTTCATCGTAATCGCTGGAAATTCGATTGGCTATGAAGCATGATCCTTTTTCGTAGCTTCTATGACCAGCTAAGCCAATATTGAGAATGGCTTGGGGTGCTTTTTTGATTTGTTCGATTAGGTAACTGGTCGCTTCAGATGCACGGTTTGATCCGATACCCGTAAGAATAAGACGATGGGATTCATTTTCGTATAGAGGGTAGGGTGCTGGCTCCGCACTTTTTATAAGATTGAATCTTTCAATAATTGGTTGAGCTTCCCCTTTGAATGCGACGATGAAATTCATGGATTTGATGGATTTTTCAAATTTTCTAGAAGTTCGGATGCTCGATGTTTTTTTTGATGATAAATCTCAGCTTCTTCCAGCTTTTCGTGTTTTAAGAAACCAGTGTGGAGAAGTTCGCATTTTCGAAGAAGAGTTTCGAGAATTTTAATTTGATGCGGAAAAGGGGTGTTGGGTAATTGTTGAATTTTTTCGAGTGATTGAACCCGGAAACGATCAAGTCCCCAAGTCGAATTTGACAGTTGGTCGGAATGTCCACCATGTTTTTCGACAAGGGCTTCTTCAATGAGTCCAAGTTGAAATTCGAGCAACAGACGTAGCCAAAAATCGTAATCCTCACAGATTTTTAATGATTCGTCAAAACAGCCGATGTGCTGGAAAATCGATCGATGCAAAAGCACGGATGATGGACAAATGATACAACGCTCCAAACTTCGCTCAAAGATACCTTCCCTGGACTTGTTGAGAAAAGCAGGTGGTATAACCTGATTTCCCTTACGAATCCATTTTTCTCCGGTGTGGGAAGCAAGTACCTTGGGATTTTGAATGTGGTAATTGATTTGTTTTTCGGTTTTTTCTGGTAACCATTGATCATCGGAATCAAGCAGAGCGATCCATTTACCCTTAGATTTACGGATGCCTAGATTTCTGGCAGAGGATACGCCTTCGTTACCTTGCTTAAGGAAGCAAACATCTGGAAATTCCTGTGCAAGTATATCAATGGTTTGATCATCTGAGCCATCGTCAACTACGATGGTTTCCAGGCTGGAGTGCGTTTGCTGGCTTACCGATATAAGAGCCTTTCGGAGGAAAGAAAGGCGATTGTAAGTCGGAATGATGACCGATATTGAAAAGTCGTCCGTGCTGGACGGAACAACCATTCCGGAAAAGATTTTTACTCTACGACTTTGATCTGAACTTCGACGGAGTCGTAGCCAGGTGCAGTAATAATGAGTTTTCCCTCCCCGGCTTCCCCGCCGCGAATCGGTATATTAACTGTTTTGTCTCCTTCGGCTATGGTAGCCTCCGGCATGATGACGGAAGCAGGGATATTGGTTTTTATGTCTACATTCAAACCGCCGGCAGGAGCCTCATAGTCGATTTTGAAAAGCAATGTGGACGAGTCTCCGGATTGAATTTCCAAGGAGGTGGGAACGACTCCCAGTTGACTTTCGTCTATTCGAAAATTTCCAATATCCAAGGCACCATGAGGGCCTCCGATCAATTGTACCGGGTAATCGACTCCAGCGGGAAGCGGGGGTATGGTAAATCTTAACTCGTTTTCAGATAAATAACGGGTTTTGCTTTCTTTACCTCCAAGAATAATAGAATCGTATTTTGTGAATCCTCTCCCTTGAACTGCAATTTCCACACCTACGGGTCCGCGATATGAGGCAAGATTTCCAACATAGCGATTTTCCAGACGGAATACTTGAAGATCACTTTGTTGTTCCTTGGGTACTTGTGTTCCGTTTTCTCTTTTGGCGGAATACTTGGCTTGGAAGTAATAAGTGGCTTCGTCAAAACCTTGAGGTAATTTGTAGTCACAACTCCACAAGCTCTTATTAATCGGATCTTGGACCATAGGAATGGTCTCGCCACCCACCACCGTAAATACCTCGATTGTTTCGGGTACCACTTTTCTATCCTGTATGTCCAGTTCGGTTTGGATGGTGTAAATGCCCGAAGGGTTTTGACTTAGATTACTTGATGTTAGGTTAATAAAATTAGGTCTGTTGCAACCACTGAAAAACCAGAGGCTTGCAGAAAGGGCGAAAAAGACGGATAATTTTTTGGATTTATTCATAGTGCAGTCGTCAATGGAATTATGCTAAGTCTATCGGAATCAAAAAAGGTAATTCATCCGGAGGAAGAGAGTCCTCTCGGTTTGTATTTCCATGTTCCTTTTTGTTCATCCACATGTGACTTTTGCGCATTTTATCAGAAGAAACCAAGCAAAAAGGAAAAGGAACGCTATTTTCTTGCCTTAAAAGAAGAGATTTCGTCCATTTCAGCGGATCGTCTAGTTAGTTCGGTGTTTGTTGGAGGAGGCACCCCTGGGCTTCTATCTGAACGAGAACTAATCAATTTGGGAGAATTGATTCGAACTCATCGATTAGCGGAGGGGTGTGAATGGAGCATTGAATTGGCGCCCTCAGAAATAAATGCTAGGAAATTGGAAGTTCTCAGGGACATGGGTGTAAATCGTATTTCACTTGGGGTGCAGACTTTTGATGATCGGCTAATGACTGAACTTGGTCGGGATCACTCCCCAGATAAAGCAAGGGAGGCTTTTGAGAATATTCGTTCGCTTGGTTTTGATTCAGTTAATCTTGATCTGATTTTTGGTATCCCCGGGCAGAGTTTGGAAGGATGGAAAGCTGACCTGCATGAGGCTGTTAATTTGGAACCCGAGCATATTTCCACTTACTGTCTGACTTTCGAGGAGGATACGGCTTTGTATTATCGGCTTAGTCGGGGTGAGCTCAAAATCGATTCGGAGCGAGATGCCCAATTTTATGAGGTTGCGTGGGATTTTCTTCCTTCTTGTGGATTTGGTCAGTACGAGGTTTCTAATTTTGCTCGCCCGGGTCAAGAATGCATACACAATCTAAATACTTGGCATATGAATGAGTGGATTGGTTTTGGCCCGTCTGCCTGTACGCAGTTTAAAGGAGAACGCAGAAAAAACTTTTCTAGTTTGCAGAAGTGGAGTGAAGTCATTTTAGAGAGTAGCGAGATTCAGTATGAGGAATTTGAGAAATTGTCTCCCTACGACTTGGCTCGGGATGCCTTGGTGTTTGGCCTGCGAATGAACGCGGGAATCAATTTTAGAGAAATAGCCAGAAAGTACGACCTCGCAGACCTTAGTTTTGAACCAGTAGTGAAATTTCTTAAACTTTTGGACGCAGAAGGAATGGGGGTTCTGTCGGATCAATCATTTAGGCTCACATCTAGAGGTCGGATAATCGCAGATGGCATTGCATCTGAACTTCCGGATATGAACGAATCAAAAGTCGATAGCCTTTGCGAGTAGATCAAGACTTTCTCTTAAGCCACCCGGTCGGGCTCGTTGTAGCCAAATCTGCTCAAAGGTTTCCAGAAGAGTACTTCGGTCTCCAAAATCCGGAGATCGATTATTCAAAAGTGCATCCGCAAGTTCCAGACCCAACCGAGACATTTGAATTCCAAGTTTAATTTCTTGTCCGGATAAGTTAAGGGATGATGACGGCGACACTTTTGTAAGTTCCGTTTCCACTTCGTTTAGTAAATCCTGTCCAGAGTCTATTCTGATCGATTGAAATTCGGTTTTCAAGCGCTCAGCTAATGTTTCGGGTTGGCTGTTGAATAGAGTAAACCAGGGCAGGCTTTGATTTGGAATGGCTGAACCAGTGATATGGTCCAAGCTTCCCAATCGCAGAATGACTTCTCCTAAGCCGGGAGTTTCTGGCCAGAGTGTCTTATCAATTTGTGAGGTGAGAATGGATTGGCGAGCTTCGTTCCCATTCCAAAAAAGATGAGCCCCGTAAAAAATAGGCGGGTAAAAAATCGGCCATGGTTGGTGGTTTCCACAGTCGCCCCATGTCGTGAGAAGGATTCCTGATGCGTCGAACCTAAGGGCATTTTCAGTGGCTGAAAGTAAGTTTGCCTGTGCTACAGACCAGCGTCCGGAAAAACTTCTCCAAGTCGCGGTTCCTGGTGCCAAGCAGAAGGGGAGATTACATGAAGAAATAGCTTTCGCTTGTTCAGCAAAGGGGTGATCTGCTTCGTATCCCCAGATGACAGGGGAAGCTGTTGGAGGAAGTAGGCTGGCATTGGCTGGTTTTTCCAGCAGAACATCGGCCCAGAATTGCATTTGTTTTCCATGTTTTTCAACTAGTTTACGTATGCCTTCCAGATGTTTGAGATAAACCTTGTCCTTACCTATTCGCTCGACTTCCGGTTTGCTCCATCCTTGTCCGAGTTCCCAGGGTTCGTCCAAACCAACATTAAAGTTTGATGAGCTGAAATGAGGTAGATATTCTTCATACAATTTATCAATGAAAGCCAGACTTTCTTGGTTGGGTTTCAAGGTAGTTCCATGATCGCGTACCATGAAGGGATTTTTCCTCCTGAATCCATCAGGGCATTCGGCTAGGTGCTTATAATTTTTGTGTCCCAACCAGCGTTCGAAATGTCCAAATGAATTAAGATTGGGTACAAGTTCGATGAAACGTTCCCGACAAAACTGATCAATTTCGCGAATCTCCTTGCCGGTAAGCGGGGAAGCATCCTTCCATACCTCATTGTGTTCTGCGAACGCGAAAGTGTGCTCGACATAAAGTTGTAGCTCGTTGAAACGAAGTTCACAAAGAAGATCAATCAATGAGTAAAGACTCTCCATGTTGGGAACTTTACATCGACTAACGTCGAGCATGAATCCCCTACGCCGTAAAACCGGTGAATCCTCTATTTCAATATGTGGAATTCCTTCCTCGGGCTCAGTTGGAATAAGTTGCTTAAGGCATTGAAGTGCTCGAAAGGCTCCAGTTGCGGAACCGGCAAAGACATTGATGCCATCAGGTTTAATCAGCAGTCGAAAAGCTTCAGGTTCGAAGTTCTCAGCTTTTTCGATTTTAAGTGTGGCGTGGGAAAAGGTATCAGGCGAGATGGGGGAACGTACAAGTCGGGCAAATGCTTGAATGGCTGGTTCAAAATTGGAGTCCGATATCCAGTATCTACATATTTTTGGCAAGGGAAGAAATCCTTCCTTTTGTTCCAGTTTTCGTGGAACTGGAAAAAGCTTGGGAAGCAAGGTCATCTATTAATCTTTTTTGGGGAGAATGCAACCGCACCCCCAAGTAATGAAAACCGTAATTGGCCAAGCCCAAGCAGTATGAATAATGGGCTTGAGTGTATTGTCTTTTGCCTCGAGAAAACTCCATTCGACGGCTTTTTCCAATGTGAGCAGATCAAAGTTAATAAGAATCTGGTAAAAATCAGGTCTTATGTATGCCACTAAAGCAAAAGATAGAAAAAAACCGAGAGTTAACCCTTTTATTCCAGCTTTAGGTGTGAGCAGGGACGCAAGGAAGATTCCCAACATAGGACCCGTTGTGTAAGATATCATCCCAAATGCGAGCACAACTACATTTACTTTCCCTCGCAGCGAATCAAGTTCCACTGCAAAGGCCGAAAGAAGAATTCCCCAAATCAATACTAATAGTCTGGAGAGCCAAAGGTCGCGCTTTTCCGAAGTTGGTTTTTGCGAAGTATCTCGAAAGAGAGAAAGAGTTGTTTGCGATAGGGCAGCAAGAATCGAATCAAGACTGGATATGGCGGCAGCAAAGATTCCCGCAAGTATTAACCCACGCAAGCCAACCGGCAGTTCAGTAACGATCCATACGGGGTAGACGAAATTGTTATCCTCTCCAAAAATTATTGGCTCCGTCCCTGCGTTGCACATTGGTTCGTAATATGCGAATAGTGCGGCTCCGATTAATAGCATCAAGGTAGTGAGGAGTAGGGCGGCCGAGCTGGTGATCATGGCTTTGCGGGCATCCTTTGCATCTTTGCAACAAAACATTCTTTGGGCATTCAATTGATCAACTCCAAATGCACTAAGGTTCTGGAACGGTACGGCAATGATAGCTACCCATAGGGTGAAACCCACAGCGGGATCGGAAGTGAGGTTCAGGAGCGTGAATTTTCCAGCCTCTCCGGAGACTTCCATCATCTGAGACCATCCTCCGTCCAAATGATTTATGATCCATGTCAGACTAAATAATCCTGCACCCACGAAAAGGAAGAATTGCATAACATCTGTCCAGATGACTGTGCGCATTCCCCCCATCAAAGTCCAGCCGACCGCGAAGATGCCAATAATCCAAATACATTGGGCGAAATCGAGGGGCGTTACTACCTTAAGGGCCAAAGCTGCCACCAAGACTCTTACGCTTTGCCCGAGAATTCCTCCAATTTGAAAGATTATTGTGGCCAATCTTTTTGCGCCATGCCCCAGTCGGTTGCCCATGTAGTCATAAGGGCTGTAAATTTCACGTTCGTAAAAGACTCGAACAAACAAAAAACCAACAATAACACGAGCTACTATGGAACCAATTCCCCATTGCAGGTATGTGAAGTTTCCTCCCGCGGCATAAACCATGCCGGGAACCCCGATGAAGGTTACTCCGCTAATCTCGGTTGCGATAATTGAGCCAGATACAGCTAGCCAAGGTAGGGATCTGCCTCCAAGGAAAAAATCACGAATAGTTGATTGTTTCCCCTTAAGTAAGTGTCCAATTAAGGTGGTCAAAAGCAAGTATGCTCCCACCACAACCCAGTCTCCTGTTGTGAAATATTGATGAAAATCCATCCGTCCTAAATCATAAACTCATTGTAGGGGCGAGTGGAAACGCAAATCGTTTTTAGGTGAATAACTTTTCATTTTGCGAATAACTTCTTGTTTCCACTTTCTAGGGAATCTGAGAAAAAGTTAGTGGATGAATGTGTTTACCTTAATGATTGGAGCATCCGCACTTTTTATCGCGGGATGTGCGGCATATTTTAGCGTAAGGGGGATTGCTCTTACCTTTGGGGCAGTAAGTGCGTTTACCATTCCAATTATCATTATGGCATCCAGTTTGGAGTTCGGGAAGTTAATTGCCGCGTCCTTCCTCTATAGAAACTGGAGAACTTGTCATCCCACTCTACGAACTTATTTGCTCTTGGCCGTCCTTTTGCTTATCGGGATTACCTCGGCTGGAATTTACGGGTATCTTTCGCAAGCGTTCGAACAAACACTCAGTCAAGTTGAAGGATACGAAAAAGAAATTAATAGTCTCACCCGCCAACAAAGCGAATACGATCGAATGATTCTGGCCTATCGTACATCTGGACAAAAAGGATCTGCGATGAGGGAGGAGAAGCAAGCCGAGGAAAGAGCCAGACTCGAAAGCTACATCGAGGAGAGAAGAAAGGATATTGAATCCGCCGAAACCTCGAAGACTCGGTTGTCGGAAGAGAGTGGTCAAATGATTTTGGGGGAACGAAAAAGACGGGAAGAGGAAAAGGATAGACTGGAAAAAGTGATCTCGGCCCGCAGTACCTCAATTGTTTCCTTAGAAGAGGAAAAGAAAACCTACAAGGTCGAGGTTGATCAACGCATTGCTCGCGAAAGAGACAAAGAGGTGAAACTTAATGAAAGGCTTGCCCAATTGGATGCGGCGGTAAAAGCTTATCAAGATCAAGGGCCTGGAGGCTTTCTTAAAGAGGATGGATTCAAAAAGGCTGCAGAACTTCTGAAGACTCAGGCTGAGGAACGTGAGGGACTTAGGGCAGATCTTGCTCAAATCGAAGGTTCCGTCGAGAAAGCGCGTGCGGATTTGAATTTGCGTTATGACTCCATTGATGAACGTATTGCGTCCATTCAGTCTGAGATATCCGACGCGAATTTGAAGATTACCAGTTTGACCACGGGTGGGGCGGAGCAGGCGGATAATATTCGTTCTGCCATGGAGAGTCTAACCAAAGCGCGCGAGGCCGTGGATGAAAGAATTGCCTCGTTGGAATTTGAAATTGCGGAAGCCAGTAAGATTATCACCAAGATGAGTGAGAGTCAGTCGCAGTTCGGGCCTGATAGCTCCGAGGAATTGGAAAATAAAAAGAGTGAACTTTTGACCAAGAAAGAAGATGCCGAGCGCAGAATTTTAGAATTGGAAGGTAATATTCGAGCGACTGATATTGGTTCCTTTAAGTTCGTTGCCCGAGCATTTGATTCGGAGGTTGCCGCAGCCGAGGCTACGGAGAATCCAATCCTCATCAAGGAAACGATGGATCGTGCAGTCAATCGTGTTGTAAAATGGTTCATTCTAATATTGGTGTTGGTCTTCGATCCGTTGGCGGTCACTTTAGTCATTGCCTACAACGCATCACTGCTTCGAAACAAGGGCACCTTGTCAGATGCGGAAAAGAGCCAAAATGAAAACAATGATGGAACATCTGTGGGATTATTCAGAATGGCGAATATGCCAATTTTTCTTCTTCTCTTGGGAATTATTGGTTATTTCGTTTACGATTTTATGGATCTTAAGGGTACAACTTCTCTAAGCTCCAATAAGTTGGCGAAGGCATCGCTTTTGGGAAAACTATCCTCCAATCAAATTGATGATCGTGCTTTTGCTTATGTACCCCAGAAAGCTTTTGGAGTATGTGCGTTTTCCGGCCTGAGAATGCTTGAGGAAGTTGGAATGCCTAAAATAATTTCAAGAGATTTAAGTGATCAGATTCCTTTCATTGAAGATATCGCTTGGGATCCCGAATCTTGCGGGATCGAGCCGAACGGGCGTGCGATTTATTTCCTTCAGTTTCCCGGTGAAAAATACCGGACTGATCGATCGAGTGATATCCTATTTGGTTTGTCTCTTCCTATTGCGGACGAAGATAGGCTAAAGGATTTTATTTTAAGGAATTTGGATTTGAAAGCTATTTCTCCTCCATGGAGAATTCAAGAAAATGCATCTCCGGAGTATCTCTCAATACATCATAAGACTTCGCACATTTCGGTGGGCATGGATCAACATTGTATCGTTTTTCTGACATCATGGTGGAGTGATCGTCCCGATCCGGCTTTTCTTGATGAAGAGATGCGGGAAGTGTTTATTTATGGTCAGGGCGGGAGTTCTCTTCATAATAAAATTCAACCGAGTTTATCAGGAAAAGAATATGATATTGCCTTGTCTTTATTTGGGGAGAATTTTTTTAACGGTTTCGAGAAATCAAATGCTGAAAGGGAAATGTGGAATGAATTGAGGGATTTTTTGAGTTTTGATATTACCCTTACGGCAAATTCCGATCTAGATGGAGTCGATATTGAAGCAATTTATAAATATGACCAACCTGTGCTTAATTCCGATTATGGATTTAAGGTTCGGGCTAAACTGGATAAGATGAACGGCGATAGTCAAAACTCTCTTGATAGCGTTTATGGAGAATTTGCTGAGGTCTTTTTGCAGAGTTTGGATTTTAAAACGGTCTCCTCCACTCTTAAGCGGATTGATCTGACCCAATCGGAAGGCTTTGAGAGTTTTGATTCGATTCGAGTGGGTTCTCGCGAAAGGGCAAACTCGGAGGGAAGTATCTCGATGAATATTTCATCTCGCGAAAAAGGAGGAGATGCATTGAGATTGGCGGTGGATCTTCTGGTTGATGCACTTAACCCTTTGCGAGGGGAAGATTCTAATTGAAGATTCCCTCTTCCTTTCTACTGAGATTGTTACTCCACATTCTAACTTTCGCTCTCGTGTTCTTGCTTGCCAATTGTGCCAAGCCAGGTCTGGAGAAATCCAATGATTTTGATGTCGATGGAGATAATGCTACAAAAAAAAGCACACAAAAAGACAAAGGTCTAAGCAGTAAATTATCTTCGGTGGATCAATCTCCATCTCTGGAAAACAACATAGAGCAAAATCTTAATGATTCTGCTAATGGACATAAGTCTCCACCTAATGACACCACTTTTGAAGATCCAGAGATTTCTCATTCTACTCCCGACCAAAATTCGGGTTCAACCGATCAATCCGATGAAAATGGATCTTTAATCAATATCGACACTCAGCATGAATCCGATCCACTCGGGGGAAATAAAGTTATTTCATCGAAAGAGGCGAATGCCTCGAATATTGCGACTAAAGATGATAACTTACCAACGCCAAGAAATTCGGTGATTGAACAGAGCATATCTGTAGATTCAAGCGAAGTGGATTCGGGCAGTAAAAACGATAGTGAATTGAAAGTTCTAGATCAGGTCACGGTTGAGACGGGTACAAAAGACGAAATGCCAATCCCGTTCAAAGAAAAGACAGAAAAAGAAGTATCTGCATCCATTCCCATAAATGAAAAAGTGATTAAGGCTACGAGCAATGAAAATAGTGACTCATCTGGTATTCATTTGGAAGATAATGCAGTCAGTGAATTAGGTAATAAATCGCTTGAAAATGTTTTTGATTTAAAACTGGATAACAAAAACAAACCCCATGTATCTTCTTCTCTCCAAGGAAGAGAAATTGAGCTTTCGGGTAGTGGTCGCCAAGAAATAAGAAAAAATATGCCGGAGGAACCTAACCGGAGAATTTCAATGGGTGCAGAAGAGGAAAATGATGAAACCTTTTCTCCAGGAATAAAGAAGAGTCTATTCTTGAAACCTGAGCAGAATAAGAACTTCAATGCTAACTCTGGTACCGATCTAGAATTATCCTCATCCAGTCGGGATATCAGTAAGCGAGGTCGTTTAGTGAAGGAAGACTCTAGAATAAAATTAATAGATGAAGCTAGTAATGATCTGGGGAAACCTTTTACTAGTCAAAGCACCAAGGAAATCAGATTTAGAGATGAGATGACAAGTTCATCACTTTCGGATTCGGAATCCCCGAGAAATTTAATTTTGAGACCGGAATCGGATTCCAGTGAAATAGTAGGGAAAGACACTGTACCTCGCTCAGTCTCCTTGAAAACTGAAGAGAGGAATTCAAACGAATTGAGTAAACCCGTTGAATCTTCCCTTGTTTTAACAAAATCGAGTACAAAGGAAAAGGGTTTTAACAGGATAGAGGCTTATATTAAAAGAAATCCGGGTAACTTGACGGAAACCAATAGTTCTAACCGCGACTTTGAGAAATTGAGAGGATGGACAAAGGCAAAACCCACAAGTAAAGATAGTCTGGGGGAGATTTCACGGAAAGTGGAGAAACGAAAATTTGATAAGGCTCTTGAGTGGATTCGTGATAAAGGGCGAGGGTCCACTGACGGGAAAGATTGAATTGAAGTATCAACTGAGGCATTCCATCCTGTTTGGTATTTTGTTTTTTCTGCTCATTTTAACGATAGGACAAATATGTGGGTTGCTTGATCACCTAACCGGTTTCTTCTCCTTTTTTTCGGAAGCGATGAAGAAAACCTGAATGCTAAAAACTAATCGAATTGGTAAACCAATCTCAAATAGTATTTAAGATCTAGTTCTTCCTTGTCTATTACTGGCGTTGAGTTGTAAGTTCCCATTAAACCAGATCGAACTTTCCATTTTTCTTTTTGATCAAGAGGGATGACTAAGGCCGAATCTTGACTAAGAAGAAAATCAGAAAATTCAGAAACATTTGGGATGTAGGTAAAATCGCTTTCAATGGCAACAAAGTCATGAATGATTTGGGCATATTCCAATCCGATATCCAAGGCAGGTTCCGCATTTTTGCTTTTTCCAATTCCAGTTTTTTCGTAACGGGTAGCAGCACCCCCACGGAGCGAAACTTTGAAGCGTTCTTTGTCGATCCATGAATATTTTAACCCTAGTGCTGCTGTTGCCCTCAGATCTATTTCCTCGAGCCTGTCGTTTTCCAAATCCGTTTTGGCATACCAAGCCAGTTCCTCGAAGAAACGAGAATCATATTCAGCCCCAAATTTAGTCTCGTCTACAATGGTAACATTTTTCTTGGTTGAATTATTATACGAGAGATAAAAATCATATCCTCTGGATTTATTTCCCAACGAAGAATCCAATCGAATTCCCAAGCCAAAATTCTGGGTATTACCTGACGCCCCAGTCAAATCAAAGCCCAAGGAATGCTTCCATTTCATTAGGAGTAGTTGGGCTCTTTTCTGTGCTTCGGCAAGAAGAGGATCATCGGAATCCGATTTCCATAAATGACGTACTTCGGAAAAGGTAAATATGTCGGGAGAGTCTCCGAGGCGAAATTTCGAATCGGCTTCCGATCGGATGGGACCACTGAAGGTTCGATTGTCATCCAAGCGGACTGAAAACTCTTCTTCTCCGTTAATTTTAACAATTTGATGGTAGGGGATTTTAATTTTACCAGCATAGGAAGTTTGGATTGTCAGGTTTCCCTCATGCATTCCTATTACTTGCCCCTTAAGGATGGATCCATCTTTTGTCTCCAAATCATCGGCATGGAGAAAATGAAAAGTTAATAAAAGAATGATTAAATATCTTAGCATTTCTTAGAAAGAAAATTGGTGTTTTGAAATACCTTTTTTAACCTGGAGGCCAGTTTAATTGCCTTCCGCCCATTAGATGCACATGAAGATGAGGAACACTTTCTCCTCCTTGCTTGCCATTGTTGATAATGATTCGAAAGCCTTCATCCAGAGAATGTTCTTTTGCAACTCTACGAGCGGTTAGAAGCAGATGCCCTAGTAATTCACCGTCCGATTCTTCGGACAATGCGATTCGGGGAATTAATTTCTTTGGGATAACTAAAGCGTGAAATGGTGCTTGGGGAGCAACATCGCGAATGACAATACATTGTTGATCCTCGTATAAAATATCAGCAGGGATTTCTCTTTTTATGATCTTTTCGAAAATCGTACTCATTGCCTATCCGTTTATCAAAAGATACTATTTAGACGACCAAATTCTAAGTGATGATAGATAAAAATCTTCCAATGCAACTTCATCCCTCAGGTTTACTTCCATAAGCCGTATTTTATCCTCTAAATTTTTGAGTACACGAGCTAGCTTCTCTCCGTTCCTGCTTAAGCTATCATAATTGGATGAGGATTTAATGGAAAGATCACGAGTGGTCTCGACTAGTTTTCGCAAAATCTGTGTTCTGGTACCCCTACGAATACCGGCTTCTAATGCATCTTTTTCCTTGTCTTCCATTTCTAACGATTGTTCTGCAAGGGCTTCTCGAGTTCGTTCGGTAGATTCTTCAGTAATCATTTTCATTAACTGTGCAGCCAAGCCATAGGCCGAGAAAACCGGAGTAGTTCGATCCTTTTTCACGGCCTCTCTATCCATTAGGTTAAGGATCCATGATTCATACCTTTCTGTCCATGCTAGCCAGTTTTCATTACTCTCAATCTTCTTTTCCCGAGTAATTCTTACCTGCATACAGCGACTACGAATCGTAGGCAAGATGGAGTAAAGTCTGGTAGTTAATAAGATGAGAAAAGTATCAGATGGAGGTTCTTCCAATGTTTTCAAAAAGGCGTTGGCCGAAGCCTTTTTCATCCTGTCAATTTCATGAATGATAGCAACTTTTGCACCTCCTTGATTTGAAGTTCTGTTCAGTTCTCCTATGAGATTTCGGGTCTTCTCCACGGGAATAATACGAGATTTTCCTTCCGGGCGAAGGTGGAATAAATCGGGATGGAGAAAACGATCTTCCTCCAAATCGAGAATTAAGCGTGATAGGGAGTAGGCTTCTTCAACCACTCCGGATAGGTCGTGCCCATGAAGAATGAGTCCATGATGAAGAGTGCCCTCTGAAAAACGTTGCCGAAGAAAGGAAATTGGATCGTTTTGATTTCCCATTGTGGGAATCGAGTTATTCGTCCGCAAAAAAGCGCGAGTGGATTTCGTTCCAGATTTCTATTTCTATGTCGTCTACATCGCCCAAGCCATCGACCACAAAAAATCTATCAGGTAGACTTCTCGCGAGATGTAGATATCCATCCCTGACTTTTCCGTAAAATTCAACATTTTCCTGTTCCATTCGATCAGGCATATCGGAGACACGATGCTTGATTCTTTCGAGCCCAACTTCTGCAGGCACGTCAAGCACGACCGTAAGGTCAGGGACTACATCTCCAACTGCGAATGAGTTAATTTGAGTGATGGGATCATCAGCGATTTGCCGGGCGACTCCCTGATACACTGTGGTAGAATCTAAAAAACGATCGCAGAGTACGATTTTCCCGTCTTGAATGGATGGATAAATAATTTCTCGAACGAGCTGTGCTCGACTAGCGGCGAAAAGAAGCAATTCGGTTTCGGGAAAGATACTTTTGGAAGAGTCCGCGTGCATCAGGAGGTGCCGAATGTCCTCCCCAATTATGGTGCCGCCAGGTTCCCTTGTGACAACGACGTCCCGATGATCGATCTCTTCTAATCTGTCTGCCAATCTTCTGATTTGTGTTGATTTGCCGCAACCCTCCGAACCCTCGAAGGAAATAAGAATGCCGGTTTCGTGACTCATGATTTATAGGACCTCCGCCTCCTTAAGCAGAGAAATAACTTGGTTAGTAGATGGACTCTGAGTTGTTCTTACATAGTGACCCGAGGTACAGGTTGCGAGGGCAAGAGAAGAGAGGGGAGAAAAGCCACTCAGTCGAGCAGAGCAGAATCCCGCGTTAAAATGATCTCCAGCCCCCGTTGTTATTTTAGGGTTTTCTGTGTACGGGCCTTCGCTCCACCATGCACCATCCTTGGTTGCACATGCGGCGGAGTCGACTGGATGTACAACAACACATGAAATCTCAAGTGATCTGCGAATCTCAGTAGCAATTCTCCTGAGGGATTCCTCATCTTTGTCGCCACCCTGAAGATTCAGAGTTTCACAAACTTGTAATGCTTCGTTGTAATTCAAACCTAGAGTGGTTTCGGCATGAGCCTGATATCGTGTAATCACTTGTAGGACTTCCCGAATATCCTCGGTTGATCTCTTTGCGGGGTCAGTCAGATCAAAAAAGAAATTTCTGGTGTCACGTGGAGGTAAGTTTGGCAATATTTTGTCTGCCAATGCCACGAGAACTGAAGTCATCTTCGGAATCATTGTCCAATTGACGATGGAAACTATATCGGCCTTGGCGATCATCTCGATGAATTTTCCTTCTTCGCAAGAGTCTAGGATCCTCTGAAAATCAATTTCTTCCAAGCTCCGAGTGTTTCCAAACATTAACTTCCCGTCCTTGAATTCGAGGGCGGTGGTAATGCCTGGTTCAGCGATTGAGACAGCTTGTGTCTTTTGAGCGAAATCTTTGAAGACCGGTTGAATTTCGGGTCGGCCGAGAGCACCAATATACCTGACGTCCAATCCAAGTGAGAGCATAGCGTTTGCCATGATTGGTCCGTTACCCCCAAGTTTCTCGAAACGGGGGAAAAGCTCGATGTTGGCACTTTTTCCGGCGGCGGCAGAAATTCTGGAACCAAGAGCATCTATGGTTTCGATAGGCTCGAAATTTTCTTCCAGTCCAAATCTCTTATCTACTGGAGTAACGATTTTATCTACAAAGCCATCGAGACCGACCACCGATGATTTTTCCGATAAGTTGAAGCTTTTTTGGGCGATTTCATCCTGAACTTTGCTTGATATGCGCATGTATGGATTGCCTAGATTTCTTTGCCTCTTTGGGCAAACTTAATCGATCTAATTAAAGATCAATTAAAAATTTGAATGAATTTCGTTGCCCTTCCTCGATGGAAAGATTTAAGAAATAAAAAAGGTGGGAGGATATATTATGAATGGATTGGAATTTTCGATGTCTCTGGCTTCGTCCAATTTGATCGACTACTTTGTCGATTCGAATACGGCAGGCAAAATCGTGATTGTTTTTTTGGGTGTGATGAATTGTTACGCCCTCAGTCTCATGTGGACCAAATATCAAGATCTGAAGAGGGCAATTAGAAATAACGCAAGGGACGAAAAGAGAATCAATGATCTTTCTTCCATATATGACTATGATGATGCTCTTTTCTCCGGAGAGGGGAGTCCTTATCTCGCCATATGTTCTAGAGCAATGGAAGCTGCTCGAAGAACCAAGGCTGTTGGTCAGGTTCGGATGAATTATGTAGAGAATGCCATAAGGCGTGCGCTTGCAGAGGTCGGCGATCGCTACGAATCAAAGATGTATTGGTTGGCTACAATTGTTTCTGGAGCTCCTTTCCTGGGTCTCCTTGGCACGGTTTGGGGTGTGATGGAAGCATTTGGAACGATGGATGCCGGAGGTGCGACGATCGAACATCTTGCCCCCGGTGTTTCCGGAGCTTTGCTTACAACTGTGGCAGCTTTGCTTGTGGCAATACCCATTGTTTTTGCCTACAATGGGCTTCTTGGAATGACTCGGGGAGCAATGACGAAATTAGAAAATTTTTCCAGCAACCTTGCGGATCGTATTGAATTGGAAGAGGGGACTTAAGTAAATCTTTCATGGCTAGGGATTTTAAGCGAAGTAACAAACTGGCTGTCATATCAGACCTGAATGTAACGCCGTTGATTGATTTGGCGTTTTCCCTACTCATTATTTTTATGATTACAACACCAGTAATCGAACAATATAACCGAATTGATTTACCTGATCAACCGGCAGATGATACTAAACCACCTCCTCCCATTGAAGATAAGTTTATAACAATAGATGCGGAGGGTTCTTATCACTGGGGGACTGATCCTGTTTCAGCAACTGAATTGGAAGCTCGTCTTGATGCAGTCGCGGAAATGACTGGTGATCAACCCGTTATTCATATCCGTGGTGATAAAAGTCTTCGTTACCAAAAAATCTTTGATGTCATTAATCTGCTTAAAGCCAGAAATTTGACAAAATTGAGTTTGGATACCAAGGCTAGTTAATTAGACTTGAGAATCTTAAACAACAAGCAACAGTTGTTTGGATGTATCCCTTATAGTCTTTTTCAATGAATTCCACGAATAATTCACCTGCTGTTGAAGCACTAGTCAATGAACTTGGCTCGATTGTTCATACCCAGGGAACCGATTTTATTTCCTCTGCTTATGATGGTTTGAAGGTTGCTGGTTCTCACTCGGCTCTGATTAAAATTGAAGAATCTGAGCAGGTAGAGAAGGTTTTGCACTTGGCGAACAAATACAAAGTACCCATTGTCTGTCGAGGAGCAGGTTCTTCCCTTACTGGTGGCGCAACACCGATAAAAGGTGGGTGGGTGCTTGATTTTTCTTCTTTAGATCGATTTGAAATCGACGAGGAGAATAGAATTGCTCGATGTCAACCGGGAGTAATTGTATCCGATTTGCAGAGTGAGGCCGAGAAAGTGGGGCTATTCTACCCGCCTGATCCTTCCTCCAAGGGTTTTTGTACCATCGGTGGAAATCTTTCTTGCAATGCAGGGGGCTTGAGATGTGTGAAATATGGAGTAACCAGGGATTATGTTTTGAGTTTGTCCGGGTATCTTGCCACTGGAGATCTCGTTCGTTGGGGTAGGGATACCCGAAAGTTTGCTACTGGTTATAACATACGTGATCTATGGATAGGTAGCGAGGGAACCCTCGGAATCATTACATCAGCGAGTCTTCGACTGGTTGCGAAACCTCAAACTAGACATACTTTTCTCGCCGCATTCGATTCCGATGAACGAGCTCTTTCTGCACCCTTGTCACTGAGGCGAATCGGAGTCCATCCATCTATCCTTGAGTATATGGATAGCTGGACCATTAATTGTTTGCAGGAATATGTTGGAGAAGAAGTTTTCGAAAAGGTTTGTCCAAAACCCACCCTGCTTATCGAATTGGATGGTTCTGCGGTTGCTGTGCAAGAGGACGCTGAAAAGTTGTTATCTTGGTTGAAGCAGGAAAGTGTCGATTACAAGGTTGCCGATGATGAAGAATCAGCCGAGCGGTTGTGGGAAGTTCGTAGACTTGGCTCTTCTTCCATGAAAAAGCTCGCAAGCACCAAACTGAATGAAGACGTCGTGGTTCCTTTGGATAAGCAAATTGAACTCATTCGTTTCGTAAATTGCCTAAGAGATGAAGACTCTAGCCTTAAAATTGGCGTCTTTGGGCATTGTGGGGATGGCAATTTACACATTAATTTCATGTATAACGAAGACGACGACACAGAAACGCAAAAATCTGTTGAGGCCCTTGGAAAACTTATGCAGACCGTAATTAATCTTGGGGGGGCGATCAGCGGTGAGCATGGAATAGGACTTGCCAAAACTCCTTTCGTCCGCAATCAATTCAACCAAGCCGAATGGAAAGCGATGCAAGCAGTTAAGACATCTTTCGATCCCAATAACCTCTTAAACCCAGGAAAAATTTTCGAGGTTTTTAATCCTTGGGAGCAAAAAAAGCTCAACCTAATTCTTCCTTGGGAACATTCCGAAAAAAATTCAAAATAGTAAGATTTATACGCGATGAAAAATATAACTCTATTATTCTCCGCCCTTGTGCTGATTTCTTCAGGTCTACTTTGTGCGCAGGATGGTAAAATTTATCCATGGACTGATTTACAAGGGAGAACGCTACAAGCCACCTTCATTAAGTTGGATGAGTCTTCTGTGACTATCAATTGGAACGGACAAAATATTCCGATACCTCTGAATTCGCTTTCTGAGGAATCCCGAAATTTGGCAAAGAAGCTTGCCGCTGAAGCGGCTTTTGCTTCGGTCAAGCCAGTTGGACAATTACATCCCTGGACTGATTTACAGGGGAGAACGCTTAAAGCTAAGTTCATCAAAGCGGATTCCACTACGGTAACAATTGAGTGGGATGGAAAAGTGATTCCCCTTCCTCTCGCCAGTCTGTCCGATCAGTCCAAGGCTCTTGCTGCAAAATTAAGTGGCTCTGCAACAGAGAAAACTACTCCACCCCTGTCGGAGGTGAAAGAACCGGTTGCACCCAAGCAAAGCCAACTGAAGGCTACTGTAGTTACTGGAGAGTTGGACCTGGACCGTGAGCATAATTGGGAGTCGAGTACTGGTTCTGTAATTAAGGCAAAGTTTGTTTCGATCGAAGGGGAGCATCTGAATCTACTGACTTATGGAGGTCGTGCTGAGCAAACCGTTCCCTTGTCTCGTCTTTCAAAAACTTCACAGGATCTTGCCAAAAAACTTCAGGCGGATTTGGATAAGCAAATTGCCATGCGTGCTCAGGAATCGGCCAAGCGAAAGAAAATGAAGGTGCCCGAATTGAAAGAAGTGGATCTTGATAGATACCATAAATGGATGAGCTCAGACGGGAATGAATTGGAAGCTATGTTCGTCGCAGCCAATGATAATGGAGTTACTCTTCTGATGCGGAAAAACTCAAACAAACCTTATGAGTTGCCCTGGGAGCGGTTAAATCCCGAATCACAAGCTTTAGCGGAAGGATTGCGCAGATTGAAGGAAGAGTTGATGCCCGCAAATCCAGTTATTGCTCCCTATGTTCCGGCGGGTGAAAAGAGAAAGTCGGCCTTGCTTCCTCGATATGCAAAGGGGAGATGGACAAATTATAACACAGTGCTGGAGAGTGCGGTTTATGATGTCGCCCTTCACTCTAATGGCCATACCGTTCATATTTGGCTTAAAGATGCAGCTGAAGATGGTGAAACCGGTTTGGGGCAGCGAATGGAGAGGAAACCACTCAGTGTAAATTTCAGACCCGTTTATTTCAAAAGTCCTGGCGATGGCAGATCTTGGACTCATCGGGCTATCCACACATTCGAAGAACCTCCATTCGTTTCTAATGAGAGAGAAACCACGGTTGTGAAGGGAAGTTTGGATAACGAAGCAACCTTTGAATATCATATAGACATTAATCATAGGGGTTTGAGTTTCTGGGGAGAAATTGACGAGGATCGCAAAGAGGAACTTCCCACTTTTTTCTCCATAGCGTTCTATTCTCCAAATTTCATACCTAATGTTACGAATATGGCGCTTAAGGATATCGAGCCGATCGTGGGGGATGGCAGTCTATATATAGATCCAATGGAGTCGAAGAGAGCCAAGATACCAATGATGATGAAATGGGATGATGTCCTAAAGAAATTCGCAGGTGCAGAATGGAACCCGATAAAATCATCCGAATTTATGGGTAAGCCATTCGGATCCCACAAAATCAAAGTTACGCCATCGAATACAAGTGATATGTATTTTAGATGGTCAAAAGGTTATACTGGAATCTACCCTTTTCAAGGCATCCATTTGGTTCACAGTACGGAAGATTCCTATCAGCTTCGTCATATGCGACAAAAGGAGGTTGATTATCGGAAATACAAAGACAGGGGTGTAATTCCAAAAAACAAACGCTTGAACGTAAATATAATACGTGGGCGGGGTTAAGTTTAATCTTCTGCTTGTTCTGGTTTTTTCCCCTTTAGTTAGAGGGGAAATCATTCGGGTTGCATCTTATAATTTTGAAAACTACCTAATGATGGATCGGATGGTTTCAGGGAAGTGGCAAAGAAACTATCCAAAACCGGAAAAGGAAAAGCGGGCATTACGAACGACGATAAATTTAACTCAGCCCCATATTTTGGCGATTCAAGAAATTGGAAAACGTCCTTTTCTCAACGAACTTTGGCAGGATTTGAATGTTACGAACGGAGTGAAGTTTCATCACTCTGCTTGGATGCCAAGTACCAACCCGCAAGAGGAGAGGCATTTGGCAATCCTTTCTCGAATCCCTTTCAAACAGGTTCGTTTTCATAGTGACCTTGAGTTTAAATACTTTGAATGTGTTTCGAGTCCAAGTCGGGGGTTGCTTGAAATTGAATTCGAAATTAACGGGGTATCCTGGAGTATGTTCAATCTCCACCTCAAGAGCAAATGGACGGAAAGGGATGATGATCCTGAAGCAAACCTACGCAGAGAAAAGGAAGCTCGAGTAATTCGGGATTTCATTCGAAAAACATATCCAGTTGGAAGCGGTCATGAATTTTTGATTTTAGGAGATTTTAATGATTTTAAAAATTCTGCTCCCCTACGTAGATTTCTCTCCGTGAGTGACATGCCTATCACGACAATGATTCCATGCGTTGATTCCAGAGGTCATGCATGGACTCATCATTACGAAAAGGCGGACACTTACTCCAGATTGGACTATATTCTGGCCTCGCCTGGAATCTATGGGAAATTAATTCCGGAAAGTCCAAAGATTAGAGACGATCATTTTTCTCTCTGGGCGTCGGATCATCGAATGATTTATGCGGATTTCGATTTCCGTTAGTAAAGATCTACATTTCTTCGCTAATTTTTTTCATCGTTCCAGAGATTTTTTTCCTCAATCAAATTTGATACGGAAGAGGGTAGTTGGTCTTTCCATCCATCTTCTCTTTGCATGATTTTGTCGAATACATCTCGTGCAAAGAAACGCATATTCTCACGATCGAATTGATTGACGCATTCAAGAAAACCATTTTCTCGAACATATTTGTAAAGGTTACGCAAGTTCTCCGCGACCACCAAGTTTTCCACATTTACAATACTACCTTCTAGGGAAGCGAGTTTTACGTTGTCGCCTCGACCAAATTGTTCTCGATAACGGTCAAAGAATTCTCGTTCGATCGGATAGGCATAGATTCTGATGTTTTCCTTGAAGAGTATTCCCAGTGCTTCCAAGATTCCGCCTTCCATGTTTTTGTAGTAGTTTTCCTTGAAAATATCAGCCAGATTATTGATGCCCATGACTAATCCAATGGGCTTCTTGACAAACTTTCGCAGGTAAGCCGAAAGTTTGTAATATTCAAAATAATTCGAAACTAACACACCGTATCCGCATGCATTAATTACTTCGATACGGGAAATGAAGTCCTCATGATTGATATCACCTTGAGTCAGCAAATTTCCAAGGGTCAATTCCATGAAGACCTCCATCTCATTTTCGTCGACTTCAGATCTTTCGGTGAATTGCCTTTTGGCGTTTTCAAGCATATCCAAATGTACTTGCGTCACGGGACGAAAACTTCCCCTCTCAATTAGGCATGATTTTTTGTAAAGCTTTTCCGATGCTTGAACTACGAATCCATTTTCATCAAACATTACGGCTTGAGTGAGATTCTTTTCCGCTAACTTGAGACAAAGAATACGATTATCGTATTTTTCGAACTCGCTCCCGTTGAATTCGAGCATATCGACCTCAATTCTTCCCAGACCGATTCCATCGGTTAAGCCGGAGATAAAATTATCCGTATTGTCTTCCAAGTGCAATGCCCCAAAAACCAAATTTACGCCTAAAGCACCAATTGCCGCTTGCTGAAGCCTGTTTTCCTGATCAAGCATGCGAACATGTAGAATGATGTCATGAAAGGGACCTTGGGGTTCAAGTTGAAATCTGATACCCATCCATCCATGACATTCATTAGTTTTGCTGTAATTGAGGGCAGATACTGTATTTGCAAATGCAAAAAAACGGGTATCGATTCCCTTGTTGCTGGAAAGTCTTCGTTCAAGGAGTGAATATTCGTGTTCCATCATTTGAACGAGTCTTTTGCGGGAAACATATCGATCTGCTTCCCCGTAGATGGCGTCGCTGAATTTCATATCGTACGCAGAGATAGTTTTTGCCACCGTTCCTGCAGCTCCACCGGCTTGGAAAAAATTTCTGGCAACTTCCTGACCAGCTCCTATTTCAGCAAAAGTTCCGTACTTAGAAGGATCTAAATTAATTTGTAGCGCTTTTCTTTCGGTGGTGAGTTGAGGGGAATCCATAATTCGTTAACTTGTAATCTTTTCAACAGGACGCAAAGATTTTCTTCAAACTTGTGACAATCTTTTTGTTTCCGTATAATCTACAGATGAAAAGTTTCTTTAAGGATGTTTTTAAGAGACTGGGGGTTCTATTGGTCTCCAGCTTGCTCTTTGCATTACTTTCGCTGCTTCTAATGGTACTTGTTTTTGGATTTTTACGAGACTCTCCAATTGAAAAAATCAAACCTGGTTCATTTTTGGCTATCGATCTGACAATGAATTTGACTGACCGGCCTTCTGATTTTCGCTTTGAAGACCTTACCCGACAAATTTTGGAGCAATCTGAAAATCCTCCTTCCTATCATCTCTATCAAGTATTGAATGCTTTAGATAAGGCGGCCAATGATCCAAATATTGAAGGCATTTTTGTATCCGGAGGTTTTGCTCCAGATGGATATGGGTGCGGCTATGAAACCATTAATGAATTCATCGATGGCTTACTTGCTTTCAAGAAAACAGGTAAAAAAGTTATTGGTTTTATGCATTCGCCTACCCAGTTGGATTACCTGGTTTTTGCACAATGCGACGAATTGATTATGGACCCTTCTGGAACTCTTTTACTTAAGGGCTTAGCCAGTGAAGAAATATTTTTTGGGGATGCATTTCAGAAATATGGGGTGGGGATACAAGTGGTCAAAACTGGAAAGTATAAGGGGGCAGTGGAACCATTGACGGGAAATCGTTTCAGTGATGAAAATAGGGAACAAATCTCCGATCTTCTAGAAACTCGTTGGTTTCATTTTTTGAACTCAATTGCTTCCGCTCGCTCCTTGGATCCTATGGAATTGAATGCAACCTTGGGCGATAAATTTTTATGGCAACCCGAGGAAGCTTTACGCTATGGTTTGATTGATCGAGTCGAAGATTATGGTGGAGTCTTGGATTACCTGATTGAGATTGGTAATTATGACGAGGACTCCGATACTTATGCCAATATCACATTGGGTAAATTCATAGGGCAGGAAATTGATTTTTCGAACTTGTCTGATGAGGACAAAGACAAGATTGCTCTCGTGTATGTGGAGGGTGCAATTGTGGATGGATTTGTTGATGATGGTTTGTCGGTTGGAGGGGATGAATTGGCAGCAAGAATCCGAGAAATCCGAAAATCAGACGAATACAAAGCGATTGTATTGAGAGTTAATTCTCCAGGCGGCAGCGTCTCTGGTTCTGATGCGATTCTATTCGAACTTCAAAGAGCTAGGGAAGCAGGAATACCCATTATAGTTTCGATGGGGCCAGTCGCAGCTTCCGGAGGGTATTGGATATCGTCTGCAAGTGATTTGATATTGGTCGGAGAGCAAACAATAACTGGCTCAATTGGAGTCTTTGGTGTTCTGCCCAATATTGAGAAACTATCGGAAAGCTTTGGTTTGAGTTGGGATGTCGTTAAAACTGGACCCTCTGCGGATATAATGACTATCGCCCGTAGCAAGACTACTGCTGAAATGCAAGTCGTCCAAGGGTATGTGGATAAGATTTACGTTCGTTTCCTTAATTTAGTTTCGTCAAATCGGAAAATCCCGATGCCACAGGTTCAGGAAATTGCTCAAGGGCGCGTATGGCTTGGTGTAGATGCAGTAGAGTTAAAATTAGCGGACAAAATTGGTGGTCTTTCAGACGCATTAAATGCAGCCTTAGATCTAGCCAAAATAAGCGAGGATTTCCAAGTTGTAGAATTTCCGACAAAAGAGACACCTGCAGAAGCATTAGAGAATTTACTTGCCGTTAAGAAAGTTGCTGCAAAGAACCACTTAGAAATTCCTTCTGGTAACGAATTATTGGAGTTAGAATACATCCGAAGATTTCTTTCTTATTTTAATGATCCTGGGGGTGTTTATGGAATTTTACCCTGGTATCAAACTCGCTTAGGTTTTGATCAATTGAAGGAAAAATTATGAATAAGGAAGTTACGCTAAAATCAAATTGTATTGCCACGATCATTCCCGCGGGGGATGAGGTTACTCTTGCAGAGGGCGCCACCTATACCATTGCCCAATCCTTGGGAAATTCCGTTACCCTTAGGGATGCCAACGGTATGTATCGAGTGGGGGAGGGGCATTTATCCGCATTGGGAGAGGACATTATGTCTGAAGTTCTTGAATCTGAGCAAGCCCCTTCAGCTGAAATTGGTCCGTTCAGCGAGGAACAGGTTTGGGAGGCAATGCGAGGATGCTTTGATCCAGAGATACCGGTCAATATAGTCGATCTCGGTTTGATTTATGATCTCAGAGTTGAAGATAGTGAGACTGGAAAACAAATTTTTGTGAAAATGACACTTACTGCTCAGGGTTGTGGAATGGGACCGGTTATTGCTGACGATGCCAAGACCCGTATTGAGAAACTAAGCAGTGTTGAATCAGCCCAAGTGGATATTGTATGGGATCCACCATGGACCCCTCACATGATATCTGAAGAAGGTAAAAAGGTGCTGGGTCTGGAATAAGGAAGGAAGCAGGATTTACCCACTGATGTCGTAGCAGAAGATCAATTCTTGATCGCGTAGATACATTTTTCCATTGGCAATGACCGGATGAGTCCAGACTTTGCCTTTGGGGTTTCTTTTTTTAGTCTGCGGATCAATGGTGAATTCTCCTTTAGGTCTCCAACCTTTAGGAGTTGCTTCGATAAGAACGACACGACCATCTCCTTCACCCAAACAGTAGAAGCGGTCATCTGCATATGCGATTGCCCCTTTGCCAAGAGCCTTTTTTTCGTTCCAAAGTAATTCTCCGCTCTTGAAATCCTGGCAAACCCAGCCATATCCGTCCGAATATCCATAAAGATAATTTCCAAGTTTGATGACACCTCCGTGATGATTCTTCATTATCTTATTGTCGTAAACATCGCGAGCCCCGCTGGAAGTTAATTCAACCAGTTTACATCCTATTCCGTAGCCCGAAGAAATATAGACATGGTCATCAGCATAGATTGGAGTAGGAATAACTGCGACTTTACCTGCCCAATCGGATTCCCAGATCAGTCTTCCTGATCGGGCGTCCACACCCACAAGTTTTTTCATTACGAGTTGAACATATTGCCGCTTACCTCTTTGTGTAATGACGATGGGAGATGAATACTGGGCAGGTTCCGTAAATTCCTTTGAGCGCCAAAGTACTTTACCGGTATTGGCATCCAAGGCAGACAAAGCTCCACCACTTCCGCCGGGGGTGCAAATCACTCTCCCCTCATCAACCAATACGGATTCGGTGTATCCCCAACCAGGTACTTTACCGCCTAGGTCTTTAACCAAATGAGTTTCCCAAATCTTTTGACCTGTCCTTGAATCCGCACAAACAAGATTTCCTTTTCCACCAAGTGCGTATACTTTTCCATCGGAAACCGAAGGGGTTGTACGTGGTCCATCTCCCCAGCCATTCGTAAGCAGATCACCGATTGGCAGTTCCCAAACCTTCTTGCCTGTGGAGGCATTAAAAGCCAGAAGTTTTTCAGTTTTACCAAAGGCACCCATTGTATATAAACCGCCATTTGATACAGAAAATCCGGCATATCCAAGGCCACCATCTTCATTCATCCAAATTTTATCAGGACCACTACTGGGCCAGGATTTCATTAGACCCTTTTCATTAGAGATGTCATCTCTATTTTCACCTCGCCAACCTGGCCAGTCTCCAGCAATTAAGGCACTTGAAAATAATGAATAAACAAAGAAATAGAGAAAATTTATTTTCATTTTTGAAATCTTTCTTTCTTGTGGAGTCTCGGCAAGCTCAAATGAATGAATTCGAAATAAAAAAGAAGGAGCCGATGAATCGACTCCTTCTTTAAATTAAAATCAAAAATCTTAAGTTTAGGCTTTAATCTTGCCGACTTTCTTCCATCTTCCGGTCTTTCCGGAATCAAGTACGGCTTCACAGATATACTGAGTTTCCAATGCATCCCGAAAATCCGGACGAAGAGGACGTTTCTTACGAGATCCATATCCTTTTACAAAATCAGCAAACTGATTGATGAAGCTATGCTCGTATCCGATGTTCAAGCCAGGAACCCACCATTTATCCATGTATGGATGCTCACCTCCGTCGGAAACGTGAATTGAACGCCATCCTCTGGTTTTCGGATCTTCCTTGTCATGCTCGAAGTATTCGAGTCGATGCAAATCGTGTAAATCCCAGAACAGGGAACCATCCGCTCCATTGATTTCAAGGGTATAGAGCGCTTTATGTCCTCTCGCATATCGTGTTGATTCAAAGATCGCGAGCGAACCGTTTGCGAACTTTGCGAGGAATGCACAAGCGTCGTCAATTGTTACCTTAGCTTTCTTGCCAGTCTTGGTGTGGACTCGCTCCTTGATAAAAGTCTCGGTCATAGCGCTTACTTCCACAATTGGGCCGTTTAGCCAAATGGCGGTATCAATGCAGTGAGCTAAAAGGTCTCCGGTGACTCCACTTCCTGCTACTTTGGCATCCAAACGCCACAAACCTTCTCCTCCCTGTGGAAGATCTTCGCTGATTGTCCAGTCCTGAAGAAAATTTGAGCGATAGTGATAAACCTTACCGAGTCGACCTTCATCAATCATTTCCTTCGCTAAAGTAACTGCTGGAATCCGGCGATAGTTATACCAAACCATATTGGCTACGCCTGCTTTTTCTACTTCCTTCACCATGGCTTCGCCTTCTTTACAATTTAATGCAAGGGGCTTTTCGCAAAGAATTCCCTTTCCGGCTTTAGCGGCTGCAATGGCGATGTCATGATGAACATTATTGGGAGCTGCGATATCGATAACATCAATATCATCTCTTGCTACTAATTTTTTCCAATCCGTTTCAACGGATTCATAACCCCATTGGGAAGCGAACTCTTCAGCGCGTTCCTTATTGCGGGCACAAACCGCAGTTAGCTGTGGTTCATATTTGAGCTCAGGAAAGAAGTTGGGAACTTTTCGGAAAGCGTTTGAGTGTGTCCGGCCCATGAAGCCGTAACCGATCAATCCGATACGCAATGGTTTTTTCTTAGCCATATTTTACTTGGTTTTGGGTTGGGTTTTATTAATGAACCTCTCAACGAGAAATTACCGTGGAAGGTTGGGGGATTAAAAAAAGCCATATCCCACAGGATATGGCTTTTTTTGTAAAGTTTATAAGTTTCTAAGAATTTAAATCTCTATCGGTTTATAGCCACCTCTGCCCCTAAAATAGAAGATTATAAGCAAATAACAGGCTAACATAATCGCAGGGAAAATAGCGGTGGTTTTTAAGGTGGCTTGTGGAGCTGCAGCTTCGACAGCTGCCAGGGCGGTGGCTTCTTCTTCGCTTAACTCTGCTTTTTTCTCAGGACTTACAGCTTTGTAGGCACCAAAAACGCCTTCTTTGTCATCGATGATTTTCTCATGAATTGCAGGTTGTTCAGCCGCCAGTTGCTTTTCGACGGTTTGGTCTTGGAAGAGTCCAAGAAACTGAGCTCCAACAACTCCAACTCCTAGCATTCCTACTCCGCCCATGGCATTGAGAGAAAGTGCTCCGCCTTTGGGGAATTGTTCGGAAACAACACCAAGCATCGTAGGCCAGAAGAATGTTTTTCCAAAAGCATAGAAGGTAGCAGCCACAAAAATCATCATTGCTCCCGTAGCCCCGGAAAGAGCGACTAAGCCAACGCAGGCGACTGCACTACTTGCAGCAAGAAGTCCCAAAGGAGAGAGTTTGTGAACGATTGGTCCGGCATAAAAGCGGAGAATTGCCATGATAGCCGATGTGTAAACCAACACCCAAGCTCCATTGTCTCCCATTACGGATTGCATCAAAGGGGTAATCCAACTGTCGGTTCCAAGCTCGGTGGTGGCGAGAGGAATCATGATGAGCAGGAGAAAAACAAAAAGTGGCCTTCCCAGAGAGCGTAAATACAAGAAGGAACCCACTGTGGTAGCACCGACGGCAATATATTTTATATTATCAGACCAACCTTCTTGCGAAACGACTCCAGCCCGTCCAAGTTCCCAGATGATAAGAGCTGAAATAATTAAAGCTCCAAGTGCCCCTATTTCCTTAAGCATATCCTTGTATGTAACTCCGGCAGCAACACGCTCGTTTTCGGGGAATTCGCATTTAATGAGCATTACGAAATAAATAATTGTGGGAATGAGAATCAATCCCACTTTCATCTGCCAGTCAGCCGTGCCCATGGCGATTGCAAGAATACCACCCAGAACCAGTCCTCCAGGCCATCCTGCGTGTAGAATGTTCAGCCATTTGGTCTTGTCCTTATTAAACATGGTGGCTGCTACCGGATTAATGTAAGCCTCAACCGTACCATTACCAAGGGCCACAATAAAGGTCGCCCAATATAAGTCATCGTAACCAGTCGCGGTGTAAGTCATAATAAAGGACACCACATGGCATACAAAACCAAAGATCATGGCGATCTTGTATCCGATCTTATCGATGATCAGACTGAAAATGACAATACTGATAGCGAATGGCCACAGACCAACGCCAAAGATTTCACCCTGTTGGGTTTTGGAGAGGTTGAACTCTGCTCCCCATTCTCCAATGATTTGGGCTCTTACGATGAAACCAAATGCGGTTGCTATAAGGGCGATAAAGCAACCCCAAAATAATTTCATATCCGGTTCTGAATCTTGATTACTCATAATGTATTTGGGCTGGTTGATTAATTGTGGATGGGGTAATCGGTTAATATCATCTCAAAAGACAGGTAAATGGCAAGCATGAATGCACCTTATTCAATTTTTGAAGAATTACTTTATTTGCTATGTTTTTTTGCCCAACTATCCCGCATTGCGACAGCTCTATTTAGCACTGGTCTCTCAGAGTTTGGAGATTTGGAATCGAGGCAAAAATAACCTACTCTTTCAAGTTGGAACGGTTCGTCCATATTCATATCCTCAATGCTCTTCTCAACAAGGGCTTTATTTAGGATCTTTAGGGAGTCCGTATTTAGTTTGCTTACAAAATCTTCACCATCTTGATTCGATTCAGGATCGGGGACTGAAAAAAGTCTATCGTATAAACGAATTTCCGGATTTATTGCGGTTATCGAATCGACCCATTGAATGGTACCTTTGACTTTGCGTTCGTCGGGCGTTCCTCCTCCCCGACTCTCTGGATCATATTCACAAATCAGTTCAGTGATCTCTCCGGACTCATTTTTGATTACTTCGTGGCAGGTTACATAATAAGCATATTTGAGACGAACCTCTTTTCCGATCGCCATGCGGAAATATTTTTTTGGAGGATCTTCCATAAAATCATTTCGATCGATAAAGATTGTGTTGGAAAAGGAAATTTTTCGGGTTCCTGTACTTGGGTCTTCTGGATTATTGACTGCATCGAGTTCTTCCACCTGTCCATCCGGATAATTTGAAATCGTTACTTTTAAGGGATCAAGTACTCCAAGTCTCCGCTGGGCGCATTTGTTCAAATCCTCGCGTAGGCAGAATTCCAGCAATTCCATCTCAATAACATTTTCTCGTTTCGCCAGACCGACTCGCTCGCAGAAGGATCGGATGGCGGATGGTGTAAATCCACGTCGTCGCATGCCGCTTAAAGTGGGCATACGGGGATCATCCCATCCGTCCACATGACCTTCATCCACCAATCTGAGCATTTTTCGTTTACTCATCACGGTGTAATTCAAATTGAGCCTTGCAAATTCAATTTGTTGAGGATGGTGAATCTTTAAGTTTTCGCAAAACCAGTCATAAAGTGGTCGATGATGTTCAAATTCGAGAGTACAAAGGGAATGCGTAATGCCCTCGAGGGAATCAGACTGACCATGTGCGAAGTCATAAGATGGATAAATTTTCCATTTCTCTCCGGTTTCAGGATGCTCCTGATGGAGAATCCGGTATATAACTGGATCCCTGAGATTTAGATTAGGCGAACTCATATCGATTTTTGCCCGGAGAGTTTTGGTTCCTTCATCGAATTCACCAGCCTTCATGCGTGCAAAAAGATCAAGGTTTTCTTCTGCGGTTCTTTCTCTAAAAGGACTATTTTGACCAGCCTCTGTTAGAGTTCCCCGATACTTGCGCATTTCTTCGAAAGTTAGGTCGCATACGAATGCCTTGCTTTCGTTTATAAGCTGAACCGCCCACTCATAGAGTTGATCAAAATAATCGGATGCGTGAAAGAGGCGATCTTCCCAATCAAATCCTAACCATTTTACGTCCTTTTGAATAGCTTCGGCATACTCAACTTTTTCCGCAGATGGATTAGTATCATCCAGCCGCAGGTTACATAGACCATTAAATTCTTTAGCGATACCAAAATTCAAGCAAATGCTCTTGGCATGACCTAGATGGAGGTAGCCATTGGGTTCTGGAGGGAAACGAGTATGCACGCGGCCCTCATTTTTTTGATTGGCAACATCCTCTGAAATATGAGTTCGGATGAAATCCAGTTGTTTTTCCGAAGAGTTTTCTTCCATGAGTGTATTTAAAACTTAATCGATACGATTTCCGTATTGATTGGTATATTCTTTTTCTAATTTCTTAAGCCCTTTTTTACTAAGACCAACTCCATCCGAAGCGAGTTTATCAAGTGCAATACGGATGCGGGTTCGGGTTAGATCCGGTCCAAGAAGATTAAGGCTGTCAAATAAAGGCAGGGAAACACTGCTTCCACTGATAGCCACAAAAAATGGAGCAAGTATCTGCTTCAGTTTCAATTCCTCCACATCAGCAATTCTCTGAAAGATAGAAGAAAGTACATCCCGGTTCCATTGAGGGGTTTTTTCCAATTCCCATTCCGCAATCTTGAGTAATTTTGCGACCATTTGGGCATCCATTTTCCCCGTCAACGAGTCGATGGAATATTCCGGGGCATCGCATAGTAAAAATTGAGTTAGGGGGAAAAAATCGGATAGCGTTTCCAATCTTTGTAAGGCCAGTGGAAGTATTTTACCCAAGAATTCAGGATTTGCTTTCCATTCAATCATTCTTTCCAGAACATCTTCTGGGCTTAGTTTTTCGCGCAAATATCTACCGTTTAGCCACTTTAGTTTGGCTATATCAAAAATAGGACCTCCAAGACTCATACGTTTGATGTCGAAACTTTCGCTCATCTCATGTAGATCAAAAATTTCACGCTGGTCGGGCAGGGTATAGCCCATCATTCCTAGATAATTGACCACCGCTTCCGGAAGAAATCCGGCATCCTTGTAAAAATTACTACTTGTTGGGTTCTTGCGTTTGGAAAGCTTCGACTTATCCGGGTTGCGAAGAAGAGGTAGGTGGGCGAATACTGGAGGTTCCCATCCCAAACCTTCGTATAGAAGAATGTGTTTGGGCGTGCTATTGATCCATTCTTCTCCCCGGATCACATGAGTAATCCCCATGTGATGGTCGTCCACGATACTGGCTAAGTGGTAGGTGGGAAAGCCATCGGATTTCTGAATTATTTGATGATCGATCTGTTTCCATTCGAACTGAACCTCTCCGCGTAATTCGTCAATGAATCGGCAAACCCCATCCTCCGGAATTTTTAATCGGTAAACGTATTTTTCGCCCGCTGCAATTTTCCGATCGATCTCCTCCTTACTTAGATTTAGGCAATGGCCATCGTAGCGGGGAGTCTCTTTATTTTCTATTTGTTTTTTCCTGAGTTCGTTCAATCTTTCAGCGGTGCAAAAACAGGGGTATGCATATCCTGCATCAATAAGCTTTTGAATTGCTTCTTTATAAAAATCCAAGCGTTCGCTTTGACGGTATGGTCCATAATCCCCTCCGCAGTCTGGGCCTTCATCCCATTGAAGACCTAACCATTTAAGAGATGACAAAATTGCATCTTCCGATTCCTTGGTTGATCGACTTTGGTCAGTATCCTCAATTCGAAGGATCATCTTGCCGCCATGTTTTTGAGCAAAGGCAAGATTAAACAAAGCCATGTATGCCGTTCCCACATGAGGGGCTCCGGTAGGAGAAGGTGCGATTCTTGTGCGTATGGTCATTTATCTCTGGTTACGAGGAGAAACATACTAAAATCTTCAATAATCGACGAACAAATTCTCGATCGAGGACCCTTGCCATACCCTTTGGAATTCCCTATTGTTGAAATTCATGAATGTTCTAGTGGTAGGAGCCAACGGTAAAGTGGGTACTCTATTATGCGGAAAACTCTGGGCAGTTCACGATTTTTCCGCGGTCGCCCTCATTCGGGATTCTCGCCAGCAAACTAAATTCACCGCTTTGGGGGTTCCCTCAGTGAATGCAGATTTGGAGGAGGGTATTGCTGAGTTTTTGCCGGGTATGGACGCGGTGGTCTTCTCTGCTGGCTCTGGGCCAAAAACCGGTCCCGAAAAAACGACTGACGTCGATCAAAACGCAGCGATTCGCTTAATTGAGGATTGCGAAACTCATGGCGTAAGGAGATTTGTTATGGTCAGTGCCATCGGGGCTGATCCCAACAGCGAATCGAACCGGATTCGACACTATCTCAGAGCCAAGGGAGTGGCGGATGCAAGGCTTCGTGCATCTAAGCTCGATTACACGATTTTGGCTCCCGGAACATTGATCGACGAACCCGGGAATGGCCGCATCCAAATACAGGAGAATCTTGGGTTTCATGGTTATTTGCCCAGAGAGGATCTAGTTTCCGTGATTTTAGAAACTCTTCGAAATTATCTTACGATTGGGAAGACCCTGGAATTCGTGTCCGGTGCAGAAAAAATCAAACCTGCAATCGCCTCGGTTGTAGGAGGGGGAGACTTACCACCGATTGCATGATTGATTTTGAATCTTTATTGCTTGAGATTATTTTTCCGGTTAATTAATACAACACTATGAAAATTAACTTTAAGTCTTTATTAAGTTTCCTGGCAATTCTTGCAATTTCCATTTTCACAATTGGTGCAAAAAAGGATGCGCCTGTTAATGAAAAGTGTCCTTTTTCCGGTAAAGCGGTGAAAGCAGATAAGGTCGTATCATTCAATGTTTGTTGTAACAATTGTGCTAAGAAAGCATCCTCCGACCTCAAATCTTTTATAAAGAAAACAAAGGCGAATAATAAAGAATGTCCGTTTTCGGGTAAACCCGCCAAGAAGAAAGTACAAGTTGCTTTTTGTTGCGGTAATTGCGTGGGCAAGGCTAGTTCCTAATCTCACCTCATCATAGCTTTGAAATAAAGAAAGAATTTCATCAAGGCTCCCAAGGGAGCCTTTTTTTTGAACAAAAATAGTCGTTATCATTTCATGCCTAGAAGACAAGACATAGAGCACGTATTAATCATAGGTTCTGGTCCGATTATAATTGGACAAGCGTGTGAGTTTGATTACAGCGGAGCCCAAGCCTGTAAAGCGCTTAGGGAGGAAGGTTATCGTGTGTCCCTCGTTAATAGCAATCCGGCGACCATAATGACGGATCCGGAATTTGCCGACGCTACTTATGTCGAACCGCTAACTGTTGAAAGTGTAGCCAAAATAATTGAAAAAGAAAAACCTGATGCCCTGTTGCCAACCTTAGGGGGACAAACAGGATTGAATCTTTCACTGGAATTATTCGAGAAGGGAATTCTTGACGCCAACGGTGTCGAAATGATCGGAGCCAAGCCGGAAGCAATCAAAAAGGGAGAAGACCGTGAACTTTTTAAGCAGGCCATGCTCGATATTGGTTTGGACGTTGCTCGTTCTTTTTCGGTTAATTCCCTCGAAAAGGCACAATCTCATTTGGATGAGTTAGGAGATTTCCCGATTATTCTCCGTCCTGCCTATACACTGGGAGGTACGGGAGGGGGGATTGCCTACAACCGGGAGGAGTTTGATCAGATGATGCTAAAAGGCTTGGAAGCTTCTCCCATCAATCAGGTTTTGATGGAGGAATGCCTTCTTGGTTGGAAGGAATATGAGATGGAAGTGATGCGCGATTACAAGGATCAGTGCGTAGTGATATGTTCAATCGAAAATTTTGATCCTATGGGGGTTCATACAGGTGATTCCATAACTATTGCCCCAGCCATGACCCTTTCCGATAAGGAATATCAGCTCATGCGTGATGCATCTTTTGCATGCATTCGGGAAATTGGAGTGGAGACGGGTGGTAGCAATATCCAGTTTTCCTCGAATCCGGAAAACGGCAGGATGGTGGTCATTGAGATGAATCCGCGCGTCTCCCGTAGTTCAGCCTTGGCATCAAAAGCCACTGGTTTTCCAATCGCCAAATTTGCCGCTAAGCTTGCTGTTGGGTATTCTTTGGACGAATTGCAAAATGATGTGACCAAGGAGACGCCTGCCTGCTTCGAGCCATCCATTGATTATGTGGTCACCAAGGTTCCGCGTTTTACTTTCGAGAAGTTTCCGGATACTGATTCTACCCTTACTTCTGCGATGAAGTCGGTTGGAGAAGCCATGGCGATTGGTCGTACCTTTAAGGAATCTTTTCAAAAAGCTATGCGTTCACTCGAGATTGGCTTGAGGGGATTTGAGTCCGGGAAACTCGCTGATCAGGATCTCGACCAGTCAGCCATTCGCGCCGGAGTCAAGCGACCATCCGCAGACCGCCCGCAATACCTCTACAAAGCATTTGAAGAAGGATTTTCTGCAAAACAAATTTCCGAACAATCCGGAATTGATCCTTGGTTCATTGCTCTACTTGAAGAAATCTTTCTTATTGGAAAGGAAATTTCAGGCATGTCCCTCGAGTCGGTGGATTATGAAGAATTGCGCCAGTCGAAGGAAGCGGGTTTTTCGGACCGTCAATTGGCAGATTATTGGTCGTGTGAACCTTCCGCGGTTCGTGCTAAGAGAGAAGAGCTTGGAATCAACACTACATACAGATTGGTAGATACTTGTGCCGCTGAGTTCGAAGCATATACCCCATATTATTATTCTTCCTACGGGGACGAGAACGAGATGCAGAACTCGGAAAATAAAAAAATTATGATCCTTGGTGGTGGTCCTAACCGAATCGGGCAGGGGATTGAATTTGATTATTGCTGTGTACATGCATCCTTCGCTCTTCGCGAAGCTGGATTTGAGACGGTGATGGTTAATTCCAATCCTGAAACCGTTTCCACGGATTACGACGTTTCCGACCGTTTATATTTTGAGCCCCTAACCCTAGAGGATGTACTGGAGATTTATCGACAGGAAGAATGCGACGGTGCTATCGTCCAGTATGGTGGACAAACTCCATTAAATCTGGCCACCGGTTTGAAGGAAGCGGGCGTCAATGTGATTGGAACCTCCCCGGAAAGTATTGATGCGGCAGAGGATCGTGAAAAATTCAAAGCCATTTTGGATGAACTTGGTCTTAAGCAACCATCCAATGACATTGCGATGAAACCCGAGGAAGCGGCTAATAAGGCTGAATGCTTGGGCTACCCGATACTACTTCGTCCATCCTTTGTTCTGGGGGGGCGTGGTATGTTTATCGTTTACGACGAAGATGAGTTAAATGGTGTGGTAAATGAGGCATTTGCCGTTGCCCCGGGGAAACCAGTCCTACTCGATAAGTTTCTCGAGGAAGCCATTGAACTGGATGTTGATTGTATTTCCGATGGTGAAACCACGGTTGTGGGAGGGATGCTCCAGCACATTGAATTTGCCGGTGTACATAGTGGAGATGCGGCCATGGTCCTTCCCCCGCATGACCTTGATGTCGCTATGATTGATGAAGTCAGGGAGGCTACCCATGCTCTCGCAAAAGCTTTAAAAGTAATTGGGCTAATGAATGTACAGTATGCGATTAAGGATGGAGAATTGTTCCTGATCGAAGTAAACCCGCGTGCCTCTCGTACGGTTCCATTTGTAAGTAAAGCAATCGGCGTACCTCTGGCTAAACTCGGTGCCCGCGTGATGGCTGGCGCAAAATTAAAGGATCTCGGATTTACCGAAGAAATTTTACCCAATCGCTGGGCAATCAAAGAGTCCGTCTTCCCCTTTAATAAATTCCCTGGGTCCTCCATTGTTCTTACTCCTGAAATGCGTAGTACCGGAGAAGTCATGGGACAGGATAAGGATTTTGGTATGGCCTTTGCCAAGACTCAGATGGCAGCGAAGCCCTCCCTCCCCATGGAAGGAAACGTTTTTCTCAGCGTAAAGGATTCCGACAAACCAAAAGCTTTGGAAATTGCCAAAGGATTATCCGAACTCGGTTTTTCCTTCACCTCGACGGAAGGTACGGCAAAATTTCTAAACGAGAATGGCATCAAAGCCGAAAGCACTCTTCGTATTAGTGAAGGACGTCCCAATGTGGCTGACCTTATCAAAAACGGAAAAGTTCAGTTGGTCATAAATACGCCTCTCGGTTTAATACCCCGCCGTGATGAAAATGGTATTCGGCAGGAAGCCGTAGCTCACAGCGTTCCAGTGATCACCACGCTTGGTTCTGCCTATGCCGCACTTGAAGGCATACGCTCATTGAAAGACCGGAAATTCTCCGTCAAGTCGCTTCAGGACTACGCCAAAGCGGAATAACCATAGAACATGGAACGCTCGGTTATTGCTTTGCTTCACGGTCATGACCAGCCTGGGATTGTGGCGAAAGTGGCCGGTTGGATTCATCAGCATGGCGGAAACGTATTGCATGCCGATCAGCATCTCGATCGTCAGGAAAATATCTTTTTCCAACGTGTCGAATGGACTCCTCAGGCATCGCGTGATCTCCGTTCGGAGTCGGATGCATTTTCCGCTTTCGCTAATCAGGAACTGGGTATGAAGGTTAGAATAGCCCTAAGTGAGGACCGGCCCAAAATTGCGATTATGGTATCGAAAGCGGATCATTGTTTTCATGACTTGATACTTCGGGTGAGAGCAGGCGAATGGAATGCCCAGATTGCGGGTATTCTTTCAAATCATCAAAATATGCGTTCCGCTTCTGAAGCCTACGAATTGGACTATTTACATTTACCTGTGACTAAGGAAACCAAGCAGGAAGTGGAAAAGGAGCAAATTGAATGGTTGCGTAATCAGAGGGTGGAACTGGTTATTCTTGCACGCTATATGCAGGTATTAAGTTCAGAGTTTTTGGAACAGGTTGCTTGCCCGGTCATTAATATCCACCACTCCTTTCTTCCTTCATTCGTTTGCGCAAAACCCTATCACCAAGCGTACCAACGGGGAGTAAAACTAATTGGCGCCACTGCACATTATGTAACGGAAGATTTGGACGAAGGTCCAATCATTGAGCAGGATGTAACGAGGGTGAGCCACCGCCATGGGCCAAGAGATATGATTGAAAAGGGTAGGGATCTTGAAAAACTTGTTCTTTCCCGAGCTGTGCGCCGGCATCTACAAAACCGCGTTCTTGATTACGGGAATAAAACCGTGGTCTTCGATTAATTCTTTTCGAGTGTCCCATGGCGATGGATTTTAATTTTCAAGCTGCACTATGGTACTTAATTGCCGCAGATTGTGCTTTTGCCATCACCGTGTCATGGTTTTGCCAAGACTGGTATCGCCAATCATTCCCCGCTATATTTAAGCATTTTCCGGCAACCAAGGCTTGGTGTTCAGTTTATCTCTTGCTTACGCTTTGGCTTGGGCACTCTCTACTTAAGCAAGGTGTTCTTCCTTGGTAAAAGGGTGGTTTAGTAAATTCGCGCTACATTCGTCTACACTTGTTGACGAATGAAAGAACTCTGCGTATTTCTCCTTCCATGAATAAATTGATACCTTTGCTTTTCCTCTTCTGTCTTCAGTTGTCTGGCAAACGCCCAAATATACTACTCATTGTTACCGACGATCAGGCACCTCATACATTATCGTGTTACGGAAATACGGTTTGTGAAACTCCTCATCTTGATAAGCTTGCTTCTTCCGGTATTGTTCTCGACCAAGCTTACCATATGGGGTCGATGAGTGGAGCGGTTTGTTCCCCGTCCCGAACCATGATTATGTCAGGACGTACGCTCTGGCACCTACCACCTCGGGGAAAGAAACATTTAAAGAAGGAAGAAGGTAAAGCATCTGGGCCGGAAATTTTGCAAAATACTCTTCCTGCAGTCTTTAATCGAGCCGGATATGAAACTTTTCGTACTTGCAAGAACGGAAACAGTTACGCCTTGGCCAATGCCCTTTTTCAAGTCGTTAAGGATAAAACGGCTCGAAAAGCAGGAGAGGAAGATGGTAGTCAATGGCATGGTCGGCAATTACTTGATTATCTGGAGGATCGAGCCAATCGAAAAACAGAAAAACCATTCCTTGCTTATTATGGATTCTCTCATCCACACGATGAACGTTGGGGACGTGATGATTTGAATGCAAAATATGGAGTCTCGAATGTTAAAAGCCCACCTACCCAAGTTAGTGACCAAGCACCCAAAGTTCCGATTTCCTGGCTTCCCGCTCATCCCTTTCCCGACGGGCACCCTGGTTTACGGGACGAAGTCCGTGTGCCGGGTGTAATGACCTCCCGCACCGAAGCCACCGTGCGTAATGAATTGGGGCGGGAATATGCCTGCATTGAAAATATCGATGATCAAGTTGGACTTGTGATTGAGAAATTAAGAAGCATGGGTGAACTGGAAAATACCTATGTCATTTATACTGCTGATCATGGGATTGCCGTTGGTCGCCATGGTCTTATGGGTAAGCAGAATTTATATGAACATTCCTGGCGTGTTCCCTTTATTGTGAGCGGTCCCGGGATCAAGGCCGGTACGCGGGCAAAAGGAAATAATTATCTCTTGGATATTTTGCCCACGGTATGTGATCTTGCCGGCATTGATATTCCTAAGACAGTGCAGGGCAAAAGTGTAAAGCCCGTGTTGATGGGAAAAGCACAACAGATTCGCAACGTTTTATATGGTGCCTACTGTGGGGG
>JAYYQI010000043.1:0-20987 GCA_036128475.1 Verrucomicrobiota bacterium | reverse complement strand
TAATTTTTCAAGCCTGACCCACATTATTTTTTGCGGATTGAATCGTCATATAACTAAGATTGTTCTCATAATCCAAACTCACTCTTGTCATCGCGATCTCTCAAGATGTTATGGATTGGCAGACCTCAATCTAGGTTTCATTAATCGTAATCGTAAATTAGGGTATTTCTTGCCTTGAATCCAAACCCAAGGCTAGCCTGCTTTGCCGTTGACAAAATCGCACATTTTCGGTTTGCTAATCGCTTTTCTTCAAATTCCACCCAACATCCCCAGTACTCTGAAATGATCAAGATTCGCTTGCAAAGACACGGAGCCAAACATGCTCCTTTTTACCGCATGGTTGTGGCACGTTCTCAGTCTCGTCGAGATGGTAAGTTCATCGAGGTTCTCGGAACCTATAATCCACAAGCTCACACTCGTGAAGAGGAACTTAAGCTCAAAATCGAACGCATTGATCATTGGCTCGGAGTCGGAGCTCAGCCCACCGACACAGCCAAGAGTTTGATTCGTCAGAGTAGAATGTCTCCCGAAGACTGGTTGAAAAGATCTGAAAGGCTTTCTGAGGCTAAGCGTAAACGGAAGAACAAGGGTGAAACCGCTCCTACAATGGAAGAGAATGCAGGGGAAACCGAAGAAGAAAAACCTGCGGACGAAGCACCAGTAGCGGAAGAGCCCAAAGCGGAGGAACAACCTGCTGAGGACGAAGCCAAGGAAGAAGCACCTGCCGAAGAACCCAAAGCGGAGGAAGCACCAGCCGAAGAAGAGGCTAAGGAAGAGGCACCCGTAGAGGAAGCGAAGGCGGAAGAGCCCGCCGCTGAAGAATCCGCACCAGCAGAGGAAGATTCGAAGGAAGAGGAAAAGGCTGAGGAGCCAGCTCCGGAAGAAAAAGCCGAAGAAGAAACTACTTCCGAAGAAGAGGAGAAGAAGGATTCATAATCCTTTATCCCTGACTTCAGGTTATGTATTTTTTGTCAACCGATGATTCGCATGAAAAATCCAGTTTTGCGTCTCGACGTCTTATCTCTCTTTCCTAAGACGATTGAGGGATTTACGGAGGAAAGCATACTTGGAAAAGCGATTGATCGGGGATTATTGGAAATAAATTCGCTGGACTTGCGCCGTTGGGCGAAGGGAAAGCATCGCGAGGCGGATGATCGTCCATTTGGAGGTGGAGCCGGAATGGTTCTGAAGCCCGAGCCCTTGTTTGATGCGGTTGAGGAAATTTCCAATGAAGCAACCACCGTAGTTTACATGGCTCCGGATGGAGAACCATTAACCACTCCATTGGCCCGTGAATTATCTCAATCCCAGCATTTGCTTCTTATCAGCGGTCATTACGAGGGTATAGATCAAAGAGTGCGCGATGAAGTGGTTGATCGGGAAATTAGCATTGGGGATTATGTGCTTACAAATGGAGCGCTTCCAGCCACCGTTTTGATTGATGCGGTGGCGAGACAAGTACAAGGAGTGCTTGGGGATGAAGAATCTCTCTCTGATGAGAGCTTCGAAAACAATTTACTAGCGCATCCACAGTATACCCGCCCGGCGGAATACCGTGGGATGAAGGTTCCGGAAGTTCTTCTATCCGGAAACCACAAGGAAATTTCAAAATGGAGACAGGAAAAACGGATGGAACGTACCGCAGCCCTGCGACCTGACTTACTGAAAGCAACCAAGAATTAACGAGGATACTACGATGAACAATCAACTGTTGGAAGAGATTACAAGCGAATATTTGCAAGAAAAACGAGACCATTTCAAGGTGGGAGACGGGGTTAAGGTCCACGTCAAGGTTCGGGAAGGTGAGAAGGAACGTATCCAGATTTTTGGTGGAATCGTTATTTGCCGAAAAGGCGCTGGAGTTCACGAAACCTTTACGGTTCGACGAATTGCTTCCGGTGTGGGTGTGGAACGTGTATTCCCCGTTCATTCTCCTTTGATCGATAAGGTCGAAGTCGACCGCGAAAGTATTACCACAAAGGCTCGTATGTATTACTTAAGGGATCGTATCGGTAAGGACGCCAATAAGGTAAAAGAGAAGCGTCTTTTCGAAGCCAAGCGCGGTTCCGTCAAGTAAGTACTCTTTTACTTACTTCCTCTAGCTTGTCCTTAATAAATTCAAGCGGTTGGGAGAGAGGAATTGATCCAGTAATTTTTGGCCGTTTGCATATCCGCATTTCGGAACTTCTTCCGTCCCTAAAATTGACTGATAAATATTGAAGGTTTTTTTGGCGTAAGAAGAGAGAGAGAATTGTTCGGTGACTGCTTTTCGATTAGTATCGATTACTTGTTCATCGAGTATTTGTAGACCGCAAGCCTCCTTGATGTTTTTTTGTAAGTCGGCAGAATTGGCAATGGAGCGGATGATCGCTTGCTGATTGATTTCATCCAATCTTCCGAAATCAATCATGTTTTCCTCAAGCATGGATTGATAGGCTATTTCAGTTCCATCTGCCGGTAATTCTTCTTGGTAACTTGAATAAAATTGTTCAAGGGCATCTTGAATCATTTGCCTGAGGGAACTTATGGAAGAAATGCAATCGAGCGGGATGGGTAACCGGTCATATAAATTATGGAGGGAAACTCCAAGTTCCGCAAAATCAGAGGTTATGTCCGGGAGGTTTCTTCCGCATAAGCTTTTGTCGAAAGTCCAGGGTTCCAGAAATCCAAGACCAAATCCTTCGGCCACACTAACTGTAATAATGGATTGGGCATGTCCCACCATTTCGGGAAAGGATGCATTTGATTTTTCTCCAAGTCCATAAGTAAGCGGAAGTCCCAGTTCATTGCCAAATTGTTTCCATTCTTCAAAAATTGGGTTAAATGCGGGATTGGTCGGTCCGAGGCTATTGGCAAAGTGAAAATCTGGGTGGGCGGAGGCCAGAAGTGCAAGTTCCCCCAAGTTTTTGCGACGCACTGCCCGTACGGGATAAAGAAAGAGGTTTTCGGGGAGATTGGAGATGGAATCCCCGTTAAGAGTTGGCAAAGAGGGGCTTGGAGGGACTGCATTGGCAAGTAAATGGACCGGACTTGGACAATCCTTGAGCATATGAGCAAGAAATCCACGGTCCCGTTGGTTCAAGGCGGCGTAATGAATATGCGACCCCGTTGGGTAAGCCCGAGAATAGACCTCTCTTAAGGAAAGATAATTCCCAGGTCTGCCATCTTCGGCAAAGTCATGAGGGTGAAGAAGGATCTTCTCACCGGATTCAGCGAGAAGAGCGACGGCTTCCGTTAAAGACGGGTTTTTGCCTAGTGAATGATTATGGATATGCCATAGATCGGGAGTTTGCCCAAGTGCGTCCCGAGCGGCTTCCTTGAGGCGCGTAAACAAAATCTTGGGGTCAATTGCTTCGTTTGCTGAAGCATAATCCAGTCCTTCGATAACCCGGGTGTTGGATAATTGGTCCCTCGGGTAGGGGCGGCCGCTAAGGGCGACTGCTTCAATCTCATTTCCATTCTCCACCCATGCCTGCAGTGTATTTTCAATTACCCGGGTGACTCCTCCTGGTTGAAGATGATAATGGACGATGGCAATTTTCATCGACCGAAGAAAGGATTCCTATCTGGAAAGGGATGCCCGATGCGTACGGTATCCTTCGATTTCAATCATTGGGGGACGTTCCTCTTCAACGACTTCCTGTACAATTTGTCTGTATGCCCCATCTTCGACTTCAAAACGTCGGTAGAAGGTCTCCATATTAGGTATTTGATCAATCTTTCCCTGAGCATGAAGTCGGTTGATGAAGGTTTGGAGAATGCCAAAACTCATCTTTCCAAGTGCCGTGGTGGTCTGGTTGCGGTGAACCCGACGGTCCAGGTCCGTTTGCCCAAAGGCTTCCAGTCCAAATTTTGCATAGAGATCGAGTAAGTGAGAAGTCTCGACTCCATATCCAATAGGGAAGGGAATTATTTCGAGGACTTCGCGGCGAGCTGCATATTCACCCGATAGCGGTTGAATGACATTGGTTAGTTCCGGGTAGAATAAGGAGAATAATGGGCGGGTAAGGATTTCTGTAACCCGGCCCCCTCCACTTGGGCGCAGACCACTCGAATAGTTGAGGGGTCTGTCGTAAAATGCTTTTACGTACTGAATTTCGTCTCGGTTAATCAGTGGGGCAACCAATCCATAAACGAATCTTGGGTGGATGTTGGTAATATCCGCATCCACATAGCAAATGATATCCCCTTTAAGTTGATGGATGGCTTTCCATAGATTTTCCCCTTTTCCTCTTTTGTCTCCCACTTCAGGCAAAATATTGGAGGCAAGGTAAGTATCTGCTCCATAGTTTCCCGCAACTTCTAGGGTTTTATCCTGTGAACCGGAATCAATCACGGCAAATTCATCCACCAATGGATAGCGTTCCATTAATTCGGAACGAAGAATGAGCACCTCTTTTCCATTGGTTTTCTCTTCATTAAGGGTGGGAATGCAGAGGGATATGGTAAGTCCTTTTTTTTCTTTTTCTTCAACTAATTTCAGAATATCCCAGAATTCACCATGATGAAAAGTGTTGGTTTCGAGCCAGTTCTTTTTTTCTTTCTTCATTCTTCAGTTAATCCTGCATCGATGGCTTGTAACAAAGTGATCATCTGAGCCATTCCCGAATAGAGTGGTTCTAGATGTATGGTTTCACTTACTTCCCTAAGGTTTTCCGCCGTAGTCAGGCCAAGGGTAACCCCTGGATGACCCGCCCTAATCAGAGCATTCAAGTCTCCGGTGCTTGGGTCGATCTTTGGATTGATATCCGCTTTGCCCATGATTGCCCGCGTTGTTTTGACTAATGGATGCGTAAAGGGGATTCCGCAATTTTGTCGTTTGGCTACGATTTCCATTTTCGCCTCGGTTCCAGTCTCCAAAGAGAATTGATCGCAGATGTCCTTAAGTCGTTCCTCAAGCTCGTCAATAACTTCGTCTCCCTCACTTGTAATTTCAAATCGCAGATGTCCGGTTTTGGGGGAAGTGTTGAAACTAGAACCGGCGGTAAGTCCCCCAAAGGTCATTTTTGATTTTGGTTCTTTGGGAAGAGGAATTTCCATCAGCTGATTAATCAGTCGATTCAAATGGCTAATCGCGCCTGCAGCTCCAAATCCGGACCAATCATAATCTTTTGGTATATTAATTGTGATCTCTACCCGAAGAGCTCCAAGTCCGGAATAACTAAGCCTGCCAAGGCTGGCTCCTTCCACGCATATTCCCGAACTAATGGGGCGGTGCATGGTTTCCAAAAATCCACGGGCTCCCTCGAGGTTAGCCCGACCTAAGCTTTTGCAGTTCGCGACCAATATCAAATCCTGTTTCAATTTGATGTTTAGCTGATCCAGTAACTTGGGAAGAGCAACCACCGTAGCTAGACCAATGGCATTATCAGCAATTCCGGGGCCGGTAATATGTTCCGAGCCGACTTCGAGCACATGCCTGACATCCGAATTGAATACCGAGTCTGCATGAGCCATCACGAGGATGGCGGATTCACCGGTGGTTCCCGGAAGAATTCCACTTGCATTTCCGAGTTCGTCAATCGTGGCATCTGTCAATCCATTTTCCCGGAATCTATCCAATGCAAGTCTTATGCGTTCCTTCTCACCAAAGGTGGGAGCGGGGATCTCCCCCAGTAAAATAGCGTCTGTAAGAAAGGAGTCACGTGCGGATCGAATTGATTCGATTTGTTCAGGAATTTTATCCAACAATTGATTCAAAGTGGTGCTCGCCGTTTTTGAAAGAATACTCATTTATGCTATTGCATATGAAATTAGTCGGGTAGATGCCACGTCAAACTATCAACAATCTTTTCATCATTGAAAAAAAGGTGCGATTCTTGCATATAGTTTAACTCTAAATTTGTTAATTTTTCACATTCTAAAAACATGTCACAAAACATAGGTTTCGTTTCGACCCGTTTTGCGGGGCAGGACGGTGTATCGCTAGAAAGCGCCAAATGGGCCGAGGTTTTGTGGGAGGATCAACACATTAGTTACTGGTATAGTGGTCAGAGTGACCGTGATCCGAGTATAAGTTTTGTCGTTCCTGAGGCTTACTTTGGATTTTCTGAAAACATGTGGCTCAATGAGAGAATTTGGGGAACTGAACAGAGGGAAAGATTTGTAACTGAGAGAATACGGGCACTGGCTGATTACCTAAAGGATTCACTTTACCGCTATGTTGAAAAATTTGGCATCGATATTCTTGTTCCGCAGAATTGTCTGGCGATTCCAATGCATGTGCCACTGGGGATCGCTTTAACCGAGTTTCTTTCCGAAACCCGTATGCCTGCGATCGCACATCATCATGACTTCTTCTGGGAAAGAACGAGATTTTCCGTAAATTGTATACCTGAATATCTTGATATGAGTTTCCCTCCCAAGCTTAAAAATATGAGGGATGTTGTGATCAATCAAGAGGCTCAGGAACAACTTGCTTTACGGAAGGGGAGTTCGTCTCTGGTCATTCCCAATGTATTTGATTTTGAGAATCCACCTGAACAGACTGATGATTATGCATCGGACGTAAGAAGCGAAATTGGTTTATCGGACGATGATTTTTTTATTCTCCAGCCAACGCGGGTGGTTCCTCGCAAGGGTATTGAGCAGGCGATCAAATTGGTAAGTCTTCTCAAGGATAAAAGATGTAAACTAGTTATCTCTCATGAGGCGGGGGATGAAGGATACGAATATCTAGGCATGCTTGAGCAATTAGCGAAGGAAGAAAATGTTGATATGCGGATAGTGGCTCACCGTGTGGGCGAAGTCAGGCAAAGAGATTCTGAAGGCCGAAAAGTCTATACCCTTTGGGATCTTTACCACCATGCGGATTTCGTAACTTACCCGAGTATTTACGAAGGTTTTGGGAATGCCTTGTTGGAGGCGATTTATTTCCGGAAACCCGTATTGATTAATCGATATTCCATATTCATTCGGGATATTGAGCCAAAAGGGTTTCGGTTGCTGACCATGGATGGTTTCGTTACCCCATCACTGGCCAAGCGAGTAAAGCAAGTCTTGGAAGATGAAAGTCTTAGGCAACAAATCGTCGATCATAATTACGAAGTTGCCAGACAATTTTACTCTTATTCAGTTGTTCGGAGTAACCTAAGGGCATTTATTTCCAGTTTCACCGGATATTAAAATAAACTTTTAAAAAGGATTTCGTGATCAAACATATTTCCAGTTCCAAGCTAAAGGTTATGCGGCGTAGATTGTCCACAATCTATGGTATTGAGGAAGCTGATACGCTTCTCGACAGATTATACAGGATGGTGGGGCGTTATGGAGTGGGTGGTCAAACCAACCAATCCGCGCCCAGTCCAACCGCGAAAGACATGGTTCTGATAACTTATGCGGATATGCTGCAATCCGAATGCGATAATCTAAGTTCGCTTTCCGTATTAAGGGAGTTTTGTACGGCTCGTTTGAAGGGGGCCGTTTCTGCCATCCACATTTTGCCTTTTTATCCATGGACCTCAGATGATGGATTTTCAGTAGTGGATTATCGAGAAGTATATGAGGAATATGGAAACTGGGAAGACGTTTCAAAACTGGGGGAGGAGTTCGAACTAATGTTCGACTTGGTGCTCAATCATTGCTCTTCAAAAAGCCCGTGGTTTAAGGAATATGTATCCGGGGTAGAACCAGGGCTCAATTACATCAAGGAAGCCAATCCCAAGACCGATTTGTCCATGGTGGTTCGCCCTCGCTCCACTCCCTTGCTTACTCCTTATCAAACCCGTAAAGGGGAGAGGCACATATGGACGACTTTTAGCGCTGACCAGGTTGATTTGGATTGGACAAACCCCGATCTGCTATTTGAGTTTCTGGATATAATTCTTTACTATGTTTCAATTGGTTGTAAAATCCTCCGTTTGGATGCAGTAGCCTTTCTTTGGAAGAAAATTGGTACCAATTGCTTGCATCTTCCGGAAACCCATCAAATCATAAAGCTTATCCGAAACTTCCTCGAAGTTGTAGCTCCCGATGTTATCATCCTTACTGAAACCAATGTTCCGCATCAGGAAAATATCTCTTATTTTGGAAAAGGAGATGAAGCCCATGCGGTCTATCAGTTTTCGCTTCCTCCCTTACTCCTTCATGGGTTATTGCGTGGAACCTCCACGCATCTTTCGAAATGGGCAGCAAATTTGGCACCTCCGCCGAAGGGATGTCATTTTCTGAATTTTACCGCAAGTCATGACGGGGTAGGTGTTCGCCCATTGGAGGGAATTCTTTCACAGAAAGAGATTCTAGAGCTGGCGGAAGAGATTAGGCAAAAAGGCGGATTTGTTTCAATGAGGAGATTGGAAAATGGATCCGAGTCTCCATATGAGCTTAATTCAACCTATTTTTCTGCTCTGTCCGATGATCAGGACGGAGAACTGGGAATGGCTCGTTTTCAATGTTCTCAAGCGGTGGCGCTTGCAATGAAAGGAATTCCAGCAATTTATTTCCACTCGCTTTGCGGTACACCCAACGATTTGGATGGATATAAAAAGACTAAGCGCAATCGCACCGTTAATCGCAAGAAATGGCAGCGCTCTGAATTGGAGACTTTGTTGGACGATGGAGAAAGCCATTATTCGCGAATTTTTCAATGGTATTCCAGAACTTTACGGATGCGAGCAGGATGCCCGGCATTTCACCCGGATGCCCCGCAGGAGATCCTACAAATGGGAGACTCGATTTTTGCTCTCAGACGCGATTCGCTTGATGGAGCACTCTCTGTAATCTGTCTTTTTAATTTTCGTGGGGAGGAAACCAAGATAGAGGAGATGAATCCACTAAAAGAAATTTTTCCTGCCAACAAAGCAAGAGATTTAATTAGTGGGGGTGAAATTGACTGGTCGGAATCTTCGGGCGGATTAGTTTTGCGCCCATATCAAGCTCTTTGGTTGAGTTCGTCTTGAATCTGGTTCTCATTCCAAAACAAGTCGAGTGCTTAAAATGGGATGCTGCGGATCCATGCACCCATCATTTGCTCAATGTTTTAAAGGTAGAAGTTGGGAGCGAAGTTGATTTTGCGGTTGAAAATGGACCTCGTGGAAAAGGAACGGTTACATCCTTAGAAAAAGGTGGAGTTGAATTATCTATGGCATGGAATGATTCGCATGGTTCGAATTTCCTTCCGATTCACTTATTGGTTGGCTTGTCCAGACCCCAAACTTGTAGGAAAATCCTCGAACAAGCCACATCCATGGGTGTTGAGGAGTTTCATTTCTTTCATGCCGAAAAAGGAGAACCCTCTTATGGTTCGAGTTCCCTTTGGAAAACGGATGAATGGATGAACCGGATTAAAAATGGAGTGGAGCAGGCATTCGCTAGTCATTTTCCGTCTTGTCGAATCCATAAGGATTTAGAATCCGCATGTAATGAGGCTTCAAGTGATTGTGAATTTCGTATTGGGCTTGATAATTATGAAGCAGAAGTTGGTATTGAGCCGGTCCCTTTAATGGATAGGAGTAAAATCTGTTTGGCAATTGGTCCGGAGAGAGGTTGGTCCAAATTGGAGAGAATTATACTAAGAAGGGAAAACTTTGTTTTGCGTCATATGGGTGAGCGTGTTTTGCGAGTGGAGACTGCAGTGGTTGCGGCCCTTGGGGTTTTAGGAGCATCCAGCTGGACTATGGATTCGTAATGACTGGCTCGAAAAAATGATAAACCGGAGATCCCTTACTGGCTTTACCTAAATTCTTTATTAGTTTCCATCCGGGTCTTTCTTCGAATGCTCCTGCTGGACACTCGTGAACCACAATCGAGTTCGTGTGGGTGAATTTATGCAACCCTTCGAATAGAGGCTGGACAATTTTGGACAACTCCGAGTACGGTGGATCCAGGAAAATAATATCATATGCTTCAGTAGATTTGTTTTTTAGGAATTCCAAAACATCTCTTGCTTCTATCCTGGCAGCCATCGATTCCAATTGAGCACTCTTTAGGGTGTTGGCTGCATTAATCTTCAATTCTTTTATCACACTACGTTTTTTTTCGACAAAGGTTGCAGATTTTGCCCCGCGACTAAGTGCTTCCAAACCGTAGGATCCAGAACCTGCAAATAGATCCAAAATCTTGCAGTTTGTAATTTTCTCCCCGATCGAAGAAAAGAGCCGTTCCCGATTGGCTTCACTTGCGGGACGCAAACCAACCGTTTTTCCGACTCGCAAAGGAATGCCCCTAGCCTTTCCTCCGCTTATCCGCATTGAGTTTCTTTCGTTAGTTGCCTATCCATATGTGCGGAGATTGACGCAAAAGGGATGATTTGCCAAGCGGAGAGCAATCATTTATCAAGAAGCGGATGAAACGCGTGATTCGTAGCTTTTTGGAGTTTCCCTTAGAAGAAGCAAGGGGAGAAATCATCTTGGATCTAAAGGAGAGTCATCACCTGTCTAAGGTTCTGAGACGAGAAGTCGGAGATGCCATCGAGTTGCTTGATGGAAAGGGAAATATAGCTCAAGCAGAGTGCTTGGAGATCAATAATAAATCTTTATCGGTGCGTGTATTCAATTTAGAGAAAGCACACCAGTCCAAACCAAGAGTTCGTATGCTTGTGGCTATGACCAAAGGTGGAAAATTCGAAAACCTTATCAAACCACTTACTGAATTGGGAGTGGATCAAATCTCTCCCCTTCTTACGGATCGTTCTGAGGTTGCTCATGGGAAGTCGAATTCATCACAGAAACTGAAAAAGTGGAGAAAATTGGCCATCGAAGGGTGTAAGCAATCGGGCAATGTATGGCTGCCAAAAATAGACGAACCAGTTCCGCTAAAGGCTTATCTGAGCGAGGGTAATAAAGATGTATTTATGGCGACATTATCGAATGAAGTTCCCTTGGATACCAATAAAATTGGAGATACCATAGATATCTTAATTGGTCCTGAAGGAGGATGGTCTGAAAGTGAAGAAAATCTCGCTAGTAGTTTAGGAGTGCATTTTTTTTCGCTGGGATCCACTACTCTAAGAACTGAGACGGCGGCGATCGCTGCATTGGCTGTTGCGAAAACGAGTATATTATCTTAATAATTGGATATGTCAGAATTGTCTGGAGAGCAAAAGTTACGTATTGTTTTGGAATCGATTATTAGAAAGATTCCCAAGGAGGAGCAGTGCTCAAAATACAAAATTAGTGAATCTCAATTTCAGTCATGGCATGATCAACTTGTAAATAATGGAGGCAAGATTTTCGAAGAGGATTCTTCTTATTCGAGTAGGAGTTCGAGGAAATCCAGAAAACTTGGCTTTTTTACTAAGCTTGTTTTGGTGTCTAGCCTTTTGCTCAATCTTGGTGTTTTGGTAGTTTTTGCCGTGATCAAATATAAGGAGGCTTCGGAACCGCCTATAGCTGAACCTCAGGAAATGAAATTATCGGATATTGATTCTCCCGTTAATTCTCCTGTGGATGACCTTTTACTGTCCGATTCCAAAGCTCAAGATCTAGATCTTTCTGAAGACATTGCTGCTTCTAAGGAATCGACCGGATCGAAATCGCAATTTGATTCTCCTGAATTAGAAAATTTACTAGCCAATCCATTAAATCTACCACAGGCGGAAGTTTTAGCCCCGGCGACTCCCCCTGATCTTGCTTCGGAAGTAACCTTTCTTAACCAAGTTTATGAGGGTAGGCATGTAGTTTATGTTTTGGATGCTGGGCTATACATGCTTAAAGGGGAGGGGGCATCTGAAAGTTTTGAGGCGATGAAAGACGCATTACTAACCTCCATCGTGGAGCTTTCTCCAAATTCTTATTTCAATCTGGTTCTTTTCTGGAACTTAAGAGAAGCCTCTGCTCTAGGGAAGACCATTTTACGGGCTAATCAGGAAAACAAGAAGTTCGCTATCGATTGGATTGCCGGGCTTGGTTCTGATCCTATAAAGCTTAAGGATCGCAGAAACCAGTTTCATCCTAAAGAATTGCTATATGCAAAACCTCTGTCTGGCGTTGTGGGTCCGTGGTATGGTCTTACGACGGCCATTAGTTTTGACCCCGACTTGGTCTTTGTCTTCTCTGGTAATCTTCCTTCCTTTTCTATGGATGAAGTACCGATGTCTCATTTTCAGGAACTTGATATACGAAATTTGGGTATGTCCAGTTCTGGAAATAATCCAGTGAATGGGCAGAAGGATCTAAATTCTGAATCCTTGCTTAGAGAAACAGCCAAGAGATGGTATCTTTCTACTCTACCTGCAGAGACAATACCTGATGGATCTATTGATACTGCCTTAGTTGCTATGCGAAGATTGGGTTTTTCCGAAAATAATGAAACTCAATTTCAATCAATGAAACCAGCGATTCCCTGGGAAAAGGCTTTCGATCGATTTTTGACCGGGCTTGAAGTCAGTTTCGATAAAATCCCACCTACTCACTTTCATCTTTGTTTGCCGAAATATCAGACATGGCCAACTGCCTTGTTGGATACCGTTCGCGAATTTGCCGAAAGTTCTCAAGGAAGCTTTGTGTTAAATCCGAAATTTCCTTAAGAACATCAAAATCCATTTGGAACAACGAGCCTATTGTTAAAGGTGAAGTATTTTCGAAAGAATTTATATGCCATAGGACTGCTGTTTGGCGTCCTTATCCGGGTATTTGGGCAAGAGCCGAATGAACTTCTTAAAACTGATGTAATTAGTGAAGTTTCCGCTCTTAAGCCAGGAGACTCTGCATGGATAGGCTTTACTTTTGTTCTTAAGCCGGGTTGGCATATATACTGGAAAAATTCTGGTGAATCCGGATACCCGACAACTATCGAATGGGAATCCGGGGATGCTGAATTTGGACCATTGAAATTTCCAACTCCCCGGAATTACCAACTGATGGAAATGATCAGTTATGTTCACGAGGACTCATTTGCTTTGCTGACAAGGATGACTTTGGACGATGATGTTCAAGCTGGTGAACGTGTTCAAGTAAGCGGTAAATTGTCTACCTTAGTTTGTAATGAAGAGAATTGTATTCCCTTCGATAAGGAACTTAGGTTCGAAATTTTATCTGCTAATGCGACCCAGTATTCATCTTTCGAGGTCCAGAAAATCAATGGATTTAAGAATTATTGGCCAGTAGAAGCTCCTCCCGACACAAAACTTTCTCTATTGGTTAAAGGTGAGACCGTCACCCTAAGTGTTGAACATCCAAAATTGAAAAATTTGGAAGCCGATAAATTTTTCTTTTTTCCGGAGAGCACTTTTTTCGGGCATATCGAAGAGCAAAGATTTGAGATATCCAAAGATAATTTTTCGGTCAAGGTAACCTTACCAAGATCCTTAGAAGATCCTCCCCCCTTGTTCCTTTCCGGGGTTCTTATTCATCCTAAGCTAGATTCAGGTTGGGATTTGAAATGGTCACTACAGTCTTCTTCATATGGGGAGAGTGATGGGGAACTTTCGGGAACGCTTTCTAGTCCCGGCACGTCTCTGGCTAACGATATGGATTTAAATTCTCTTTGGCTGATGTTGGGGTTAGTTACAATTGCCTTTGGTGGATGGCTTTATGGCAAAAGTACAAGTGCGATCCATTCTTCCCGAATTCGTCAACGATATGGTTTAGGAGCCTTGCTTTTTATTGGTTTGGGGGTTTGGCTTGGTTTTCCAACGGAAGAAGAAATCGAGGAAGGTGAAATTGTTTGGGCCGAATGGAGTCCTGAGATACAGGCCAAGCTTCTTGAGCAGGGAAGGGCGGTTTACGTTGACTATACCGCGAAGTGGTGTGCCTCATGTCTCGCCAATAAAAGGGTTTATGAATACGAAAATATAAAGACCTTGTTCGAGGAAAAAGAGATTATTGCTCTTCGTGCGGATTGGACTGATAGAGGACCCACAATTCACGAGTCTCTCCAGTCTTTTGGACGTGAAGGAGTACCCCTCAATGTATATTATCCGCCAGTTGCTGAGAATGCAATGGATGTGACATCATTAATTCTTCCCGAACTGCTCACGAGCTCAAACCTCAGCGAAGCGATTGAAGATGGTCGGGTTTTTCAACAGGAAGCAAAAAATGGATTTTGGGCTATTCTTGGATTTGCCTTTATAGGGGGAGTTATTCTCAATTTAATGCCCTGTGTCTTCCCCGTTATTGGTCTCAAGATTATGTCTTTTGTCAAACAAGCAGGGGAGAATCCCAAGCAAATCAAAATCCATGGACTACTCTTTACCCTCGGGGTCATCCTCTCTTTTTGGCTTTTGGTTGGTACTCTTCTTTATTTACGCGAAACCATAGGGTCGGACTTGGGGTGGGGTTTTCAACTACAAGAACCAATTTTCGTATTCATATTGGCGGTATTTCTTCTACTTTTTGCGATGAGTCTAAGCGGTATTTTTGAGCTTGGTCTATCCCTTACTGGGGTTGGTTCAAAATTGACGCAAACTGGAGGTTTATCTTCCTCTTTTTTTTCTGGAGTACTTGCCACGGTTGTAGCAACTCCTTGCATGGCACCCTTTCTCGGAGTGGCCGTAGGAGCGGCCTTAACTATGGAATGGTTTCCTGCATTCATTGTCTTTACTTTTGTTGCTCTTGGTCTATCTGCCCCATATTTGATTTTATCGGTTTTTCCAAAGTGGATTTCTCGACTTCCTAAGCCTGGAGCATGGATGGAGACTTTTAAGCAAGCGATGGCATTTCCTCTTTATGGAACGGTCGCTTGGCTTCTCTGGACACTACAAAGCCTCCTCTAAATCGAGGAGGCTTTGCATGACTTGAAAGTCAGGGAATTCCTAGCGTAAAGGTATTCGAAGCTGGATGAAATCGATACTAGAGAGCTTCTTCGCCCTGTTCGCCAGTTCGTATTCTGACTGCTTGTTCGACTGGAAGAACGAAAACCTTACCGTCTCCAATTTTCTCCGTTTTGGCAGCTTTTACGATTGTATCGATAACCTTGTCCGCAAGATCATCGGGCACGACAACCTCCACGACGACTTTAGGTAGGAAGTCAATCGTGTACTCGCTTCCACGATAAATCTCGGTGTGTCCTTTTTGACGTCCAAACCCCTTTGCCTCGATAACGGTCATACCCTCGATTCCAATTTCGGAAAGAGCATCCTTAACGTCTTCTAGCTTAAATGGTTTAATGATTGATTTTATGAGTTTCATTATTTCGAAAAATTTTAGAGGTATATATTAGTTAAGGGAATAACCATTCTCTCCATGAGCGGATTGGTCAAGCCCCTTTGTCTCATCATCTTCTGAAACTCGGATTCCGCCGGTGATCGCACCAACGAATTTTACGATTAAAAAAGTGGCTACTACGGATAAGGCGATCGCCGCAATGCATCCTTGTGCTTGTACGTTTAATTGCTCTGTAGCTGTCTCTTTATTGATTCCCAGACCACCAAAGGTTCCCTCTACACCAAGATAGGAAACTAAAAGAGTCCCAAGAATACCGCCCACGCCGTGTACGGCCGCGACGTCCAATGAATCGTCAACGCCAAGTTTCTCTTTAACGATACCGCAAGCGTAGTAGCAGATGATACCTGCACAAGCTCCGATAATTATAGCACCCATTGGGCCTACGCTTCCTGAAGCAGGAGTTATTGTGGCCAAACCGGCAATCGTTCCGGTAACAATACCCACGAGTCCTGGTTTGCCGGTTTTTCTCCATTCGACAAGCATCCAAACCAGACTGGCGGTTGCTGCGGATAAATGGGTTACCAGCATCGCCATGCCGGCGCTATTATCGGCGGCTCCGGCGCTTCCGGCATTAAATCCAAACCAGCCTACCCACAGCATTGCTGCTCCAGTCATTACCATACCAGGGCTATGTGGGGGCTTTAGACTACGTGGGAATCCGTTTCTTCTTCCAAGCATCCATGCCAAGGTTAGAGCGGATGCACCGGCGGTCGCATGAACGACAATACCTCCAGCGAAATCAATCACTCCTCTTTCGGCTAACCATCCTCCCCCCCAAACCCAATAGCATACCGGGCAATAGACCGCGACAAGCCAAAGTCCGCTAAAAAGCATAACTGCTGAAAATTTAATTCTTTCCACAAAGGCTCCAACGATGAGTGCAGGAGTAATAATGGCAAAAGTCATTTGAAACATAATCCATACCGTTTCGGGATGGTCTCCGTTCAAATTATCAATACTTAAGTGTTGAAGGAAAAATGCATCTCCACCGCCTATCCAAGATTTTCCACTGCCGGGGGTTAGTGCCAAACTATAACCCACTGCAAACCAAATGACGGAAGCAAGACAAGCAATTGCAAAGCAATGCATCAATACGGATAGCACATTCTTGGATTGCACCAATCCTCCGTAAAAAAGAGCTAAGCCTGGAAGCGTCATGAAGAGGACTAGTGCAGTTGCGGTGAGCATCCACGATGTGTTTCCTGAATTCAATGCACTTTCTCCTTCCGGTTCAGGATCTGATGCGATTTCGGTGGGTGTTGTTGATTCATTCTCCGTGGAAGTGGGTACTGTGCTTTCCGCGGTTTTGTTGTTCTGTCCGAACGAAGAGATCCAAGCGAAGCACATGGCTATACTTAGGATAAGGGCTTTGTATCTAGTATCAGTAATCATTCTGAATGGTTGTTGAATTTGTTGAATTTAGGTAATTTTTGACAGTGTATGCAAGAATCAAGCCATGAATTATTTTCATCATAAAAATGAGAATAAATAATTCAACTTATGCTTCATGAAATGAGAATATGCCTGCATTTTATACAGCAAAAAAAAGGACACGGGCGCCCAAACCCGTGTCCTTTGTGACAACTATGTCTGTTTTCTATTCTTACCTAAAGAACATCGTCTCCCTTTTCACCAGTTCGAATACGAACTGCTTCTTCTAGGGGTAGTACGAAAATCTTACCGTCACCAATCTTACCGGTCTGTGCAGCTCCAACAATGGCGTCGATAACTTTGGTGACTACATCATCCGCTACCGCAATTTCGATCATCACCTTGGGTAGAAAGTCAACGGTATATTCACTTCCTCGATAGATTTCGGTATGCCCCTTTTGACGACCGAAGCCCTTTACTTCGGATACGGTCATACCCTCTACGCCGATTTCCGAAAGCGCATCCTTTACTTCTTCGAGTTTGAATGGCTTTACGATTGATTTAATTAATTTCATAATAGTTTTTCCTTACTTGGATTTGATTTGTTTACGTTTCAGGAACCGTATGCTTCTTGACCATGTTCGCAGATATCGAGACCGCGTTCTTCCTCTTCCTCGGATACACGTACTCCAAGGGTGGTTTTAAGGATCATGAATACGACGTATGAGAAGACAAAAGCGAATACGCTAACCAACAACGCACCCTGCAATTGTACCATGAAATCGAAACCTTCCGCGAAAATAGCGGTAGCAACGGTTCCCCATATTCCGCACACCCCATGAACGGAGATAGCTCCAACAGGATCGTCAATTTTCATCTTGTCCAAAGTTATGATAGACACCACCACGATTACACCTGCGATAAAACCGATGATGATCGCACTACCTACGGAAATAACATCTGCATTTGCTGTGATTCCAACTAAACCGCCAAGAATACCATTTAATCCCATCGACAAATCTGGTTTCTTCAACATGAACCAAGAGATTGCGATAGCACCAATAGCACCGGATGTAGCTCCTAATGTCGTCGTAGTGAAGACAAGCCCCAATGCACCTGGCTCAGCGGAGAGAACGGAGCCTCCGTTAAATCCATACCAGCCAAACATGAGTAGGAATACGCCAATAGCTGCGAGAGGAAAACTGTGAGCAGGAATTGGTTTTATGCCGCTCTCAGTATATTTCCCTTTTCTTGGTCCAAGAACCATGACGCATGCCAAGGCACCGAATCCACCAAATGCGTGCACTACTGTAGAACCTGCAAAATCCTTGAAACCCATGCTTGAAAGAACTCCGCCGCCCCAATGCCAGGAACCGGCCACAGGATAAGCGATGCCAACGAAAACAAGAGCAAAAATCATGAAAGAACTGAGTTTGACTCGCTCGGCGACTGCACCAGAAACGATGGTAGCACCTGTGGCAGCAAACATAGCTTGGAATATAAAGTCTCCAAAACCAGTCATAGCAAGACCGAGTCCACCATATCCCCAAGTATTACCACCATCTGCATTAAGATCGCCAATCATACCGCCCCAACTAAACCATCCATTAAAATCTCCGGGGTAATGAGTATTAAAACCGCAAATAGCATATGTGAGTACGCCAATAGATATGATGAAAACATTCTTAAATAGTACATTTACCACATTTTTCTTCTGACATAACCCGGATTCCAAAGTAGCAAAGCCTAAATGCATTAAAAAGACTAATGCAGCTGCGATTACGGTCCATAGCATAGAGGTGGTGAAGAAATCATAAGCTGGTGCGTATTCACCCTGACCGTCAAGTAGTTCCAGGTAATCATCAACTGGACCAGCTTCTGCTTCATCTGCGGAAGCTTCTTCAGCCGCTGCTGCTTCTTCATGATCATCTGCATGTGCCGGTATGTCGTATGAAAAAAGTAAAGTTGCGGCCAAGAGTAAAAATTTCCAAGGTGCTGCTCCTATACTTGTTGTAGTGGTGAGTTTAGTTCTCATTTTGTTAATTATTGATTATTAGTATTATATGCAAACTTGTATTGCGAATTATAGTACATCTTGCATATCGTGTGCCAATAAAATGAAAGCATTCGAATTTGTTCGAATTTTCCATGTAAAATTTTCATGAATGAGCAAAAACTAGTCATGCATATTGAATCTTTCGAAAAGGATTGAATTTAGGCTTTTCACAAAGTTGACAATATTATGGAATTGCACAAAATACCTAATTTTATGCAAAGCTTGGTTCCATTTCTTGCGATCATCTCGATCTTATTATGTAAAGTATATGGAGTACCCCCCGTCCACAATTATGCGGGTCAGGTCGCGGTTAACGGCGAAGCCTTTGACGGCAATGGTTTGTTCAAATTCGCCTTGGTCAATACCGATGGTAACGTCACTTATTGGAGCAATGACGGAACGAGTGTTGATGGATCGGAACCTCAGGCTTCCGTTGCCGTTCCCGTAAACGGTGGTTTATATGCCGTCTTACTTGGCAACACCGCCCAGCAAGGCATGGGAGCGATTGATCCTGCGGTCTTTGCCCAGCATATCGATGCAAAGTTGAGGGTATGGTTCAGCGATGGGGTGAATGGGTTTCAGCAGTTAAGCCCTGACCGTCCCTTTGCATCCGTGCCTTATGCCTTCTCAGCAGGAACTGCTCAAACCGCAGGTTCTGCTCCCATTGCCAATGGTGCAGTCAATTTGGATATGCTCTCTCAGGATGTGAAGAGTCAAATCAATGCCCCTATCGGATTGAACCGCTTATCCTCAGAAGTTACCGCCAAGTTGGATCAGAATGGAACAGGCGGAAGTGGAGTTGTTGCGGGAAGTTTAATTTCCGTTCCTTATGGACAGTCCGCTCCTGCAGGGTACTCCCATAATCAGCGGGGTGAGCCAAAGGAATTAGTTTGGGAGGAGAAAGCTCCTGTGAGTGTCGCGAGACAAATTCGCGATGGAGCAGCGGTGCTTGATGGAAAAATTTATGTTGTTGGCGGTTCTGACCAAACAAAAAAAGACTTGTTCGAGCGGTATGATCCAAACACAAACACTTGGCACACGCTTAGTCCTATTTCTTCACCTAGAAATTCTTCGGCGGTTTCTTCTTTGCAAGGCAAGTTGTATGCAATAGGCGGATACGATGACAATGGAAGATTGGCAACGGTTGAAATATTTGACCCCACCAATGATTCCTGGACTCAAGGACCAAGCCTACCACATGCAGTCTATTCAGGAAGCTCTATTAGCCATGGTGAAAGCATATACTTAATAGGTGGTAATGATCCGGATTCTAAGATCGCCACCAACTACATGCTGGAGGCAAATTCCAGTGCTTGGGTTGCCAAAGCTCCCATGTCCATAGCACGGGCGAGTCAGAGATTGGTAATTTACGAAGATCGCATTTGGGCGATGGGTGGTAATGATGCAGATTCAGGCGAAAATGCACTTAATTTGGTTGAAAGCTACGACCCCGTTTCTGATTCTTGGCAGACCGAACCAACTTTGCCTGAGAAAATACATTGGGCAAGCGCATGGGTCGCAAACGGGAAAATCTACATTGCAGGAGGTAGGAGTGCTAATGATGTTTTTGAAAGTTCGATTCATTCGTTCTCAAGAGAAGCCGGTTGGATTTCCGCAGGCAATCTTACTGAAAATAAATCAATGGCCGATGCCGTCGTCCTAAATAACAAAGCCTATGTCATCGCAGGACAAACCGCATCAGGCATCTACTCCAACAAAGTCTTCGCCGCCGATCTGAATGCCTCCGTAGCGGGCGTCTATGACCTGTACCGCAAAGATGGCAATGCCCCCGCGGGTACGCCCTTGGTGCAGGCGGAAGTGCCGGATGGATCGGTGACGACTGCGAAGCTTGCGAGCAATACAATTACTACATCCGACTTGAGCGAACAGATTCTTAAATACCTAAAACCTGAGATTACTTCTGAGCCTCAGGCGCAGACAGTTTTTGCGGATAGTAATGTTTCGTATTCAGTCTCAGCAGAAGGAAAATACCTCACTTACCAATGGAAAAAAGATGGCAGTGATCTGACGGGGGAGAATAACTCAACCCTGACAATTACCGATGCCAATGCCACCCTCCATGACGGTAATTATTCCGTGGTAGTGAGCAATGATTTTGGAAGTGTGGAATCAGACCTTGTTGAAGTTTCGGTAAAAGATAGTCTCTTAGATGGACTAGTCGGTTGGTGGAAATTTGATGAGACAAGTGGAACTGTGGCTCACGATTCGAGTGGGAATGGGAATGATGGAAACTTAACAAATGGACCGACTTGGGTGGGCGGAAAGATTGGAGGGGCATTGAGTTTTGATGGGGTGGACGACTTTGTACAGTTGGTTCGTGGGGATGTCGTTGGAAGTGGGCTACATTTATCAATTTCGGTTTGGATCAAACCAAGTGCAGGTCCAACCGGAGCTATTTTCGGTGAATATGGTAAGAACTCTTCCAACCAATATCAGTT
>JAYYQI010000042.1:0-56938 GCA_036128475.1 Verrucomicrobiota bacterium | reverse complement strand
TTAATCGATCTTCATTTTCTACAATCAAATTGTTTTTTTTAATAAACATATAATCTAATAGTGATTTGTCATTTAAAAAAATATTCGAATTTAACTTTGCAAAACAAAATTTGTTTATTCCGACAAAATTATAACTAAGCTCCTTCTTATCAATTATATAGCTTACTGCATCTTCAACTTTATATGAAATACCTTTTTGTTTTATTTGATCTACCAATTTCGTGAATATACTTTCTATCGGATGGCATTTGATATAATAATCGAGACTATTTCTCTTTAAATTCCTTTGTTTCTTTTTGGACCTATTGTTTGAAATTTTTTTTAAAACTACCTTTTTTTCTTGTATTTTAGTCTTACTATCCCAGTTTACGCCAATAGAAAGCTGCTTTAGATCCTTAAATGTTGGTTTTTCGGTTTTTTTATCCATTTCAGAAACTCCCTTGCGTTTACTGTAAGTTTTTACTTTAATTGCTTTATTGCTCAGGTGGCGGAATTGGTAGACGCGCTAGACTAAGGATCTAGTGCCGAAAGGCGTGGGGGTTCGAGTCCCCCCTTGAGCACCAAATCTATTTTGTTTTGTCAAAAATTTTGTGTTTGATTCTGTGACCATGGGAATAATCATCCTTAAAGGTTTTGTTTCCGAACTCGTCAAATCCTTCAAATAAGCCGTGTTTTTGATTATCTAACCAGTGCTCTAGTAATTTTACTTGGAACGAGCCCCCCTTCAGTTTGTAATTTGAAACAACCCATTTGTTTGATTTATTAGTGTTATATTCCTTGCCAAACTTTTCCTTGGCTTGTTGTCGTAATTGTAGCCAAAGTGTAGGCTCAGATTTACCGCTTTCACTTACAATGGGTACGAAATTCTCAGGATCTATTGGTTTGGGGTACCAAAAAATATGGGTCCCCATTTTTTTACCTTTTGTGTACTCCTTGGAAGATGTTGGAATTCCAAGTTCGTTATATCGATTAACTTTTCCATGTAATTGGCCGGATAAATATTGTGATTCAACAATTACTTGACCACTTGGAAACTTTTTTTCAATTGTGCCACTATAAGGAAGTGTTTCATTTTTATAATAAACAAGCGGAGTTTGGGACCACTTAAAGCTCCTGTTTATTGCAACATTTGTAACTGATCCTCTGTTTGTGGTAACTTCACCAAGATCAAAATTCTCTGAATTGGCACCTTCTACATACGCCTTAATCTGACCAGAATAACCAGTGCCACCATTTTGGACAAATATGCCTTTGAGTATACCCTTAGAGTTAATTTCCGGTATAAGTACACACCCTGAACCTTTCCAGAAGATATGCCTATCTTCTATTCGTAATCTATTGGAATCTTCAATTCTGATAAAAGCGGAATCTTCATGTCTTATCTTGTAAGGGCAAAAGGGAAGCGTTGAGCTATGCCTAGAAAAGTCAGCCCACCAATGCGAAAACTTCTCAAATTTACCTTCGAAGAGTACAAGGTATCCAAGAATGGAAACGACTAAAAAAAGGAAAGAAATGGAAATGACAATCTTCTTCATGGCTGTTTTTTAATGTAATATACAGAGATTTTTATCACAAGTTGTTTTCAGAACCATTCTTTTTTGTGAATTAGATGCTTTGCCAAACGGGAGGGGAAAAAAGGACCCTGATAAATGAATGAAGTGTAAATTTGGATCAAGGTAGCACCTGCGTCCAAAATTCTACCAGCTGATTCCACATTTGTTACGCCTCCTACCCCAATAATTGGAACCGATTTGTCGGTAAGAAGAGAGATAAACCGAACCAACTTTAGGGTTTTATGAATAAGGGGTTTGCCGCTCAAGCCCCCCTTAGGATAGTCAGATGCTAAACCACTCGCTTTTTTTCTTAATGAAGTGTTTGCCGCCACAACCCCATTAAATCCATGATTAATAGCACATGAGACAATCCTTTCAATTGACTTGAATTTTTCGTCCGGAGATATTTTAAGCATAATCGGAATGGGTGACAGCTTTTTTCTCTTGGCAAAAGTATTTCTTGCATTGCCTATTTCGGACAAAAGTTCGTCAAGAAAAACATTATCCTGAAGCTTCCTGAGATCGGGAGTGTTGGGAGAGCTTATGTTAACCGTTACGTAATCAGCTTGTTCCGCAACAATATTAAAACTGGAGACATAATCTTCAAAGGCTAACTCTAGTGGAGTGTCTTTATTTTTACCAATATTGATTCCAAGGGGTGAGGACCTGTTTTTACCCTTAGGATATGAATTTCGAATTCGTTGACATAAGGCATATGCCCCATCGTTATTAAACCCCATACTATTAATGAGTGCCTCCTCTTTAGGAATTCGAAAAAGCCTTGGTTTGGGATTTCCCGCTTGTCCCCTTGGTGTTACCGTGCCAACTTCCATGTGTCCAAAACCAATTGAGCGACAAATGGCTGGAAAACGCCCATCTTTGTCGAAACCCGCAGCAAGACCCACAACATTTGGGAATTTCAAGCCCAAAGTCTTAACAGGGGCGTCATCAACAATTAGAAACTTTCCAAGTAAAAGCTTGGCTAAGGGATTATTTTCCAATATGCCCATGAAATCAGATGCAAGTTCATGTGCCATTTCTGGGTCTAAGCGGAAAAAAGCCGGCCGAACAAGAGATTTATATATCATACCTCAGAGAAAAAAGAAAAATGGGATTTAATAACAAACATACTTTAACACTTAAAAAAAACACACAAACAAAACAAGGTTGTTGACATACAAAACAATTGTTACTTAACGCAAACAAATGAAAAAAACAGGACCTAGTTTAGATTGGTGCATCGTTAGGCTTAATGAAGATCGAAATTGGTGGGTAGAATCCATTAGTGATCAAGAAAATTGGGATGTGGAAGATTTGGGTATAATAGACCCCAAACAATTTTTGCACATTAGCGAGTTGCTTGATTCCATGAATGAATTTGGGCTAGATTCTCAAATCGTGGATGAGGCATTCTTTACCTTTGAGATTTCTGAGGATCTTGGAGAGGGACTAGTAAAACTAACGCGAGTTAGAGATTCTTTGCTCAAGGCAGAAGACATGCTATTTGCTCTTCCGGATGTTTTGGATGAAGATAAAGGACCTTATGCAGACTTTCTCGGCCATGTATCACAAATAAGAGTATCTATGCTTAACGAGCTTATCGAATTCGTTGAACCATACACTCTGGAGGAAATGGAAGAGGTTCTAGCGGAGAAGCAAAATAACGATTTTCTTGAAGGCAGAAGGAGTCATTTTAGTGGAGAACTCATTTCAATCCTTGAGTATGTTCCTGACGGTTTTGTTATTGATGGGGATTTGGAAGATGAGACTACCGAGGACAAAGAGGAAGATTACTCGGACTTGGAAACGGATTTAGTGGAAGTTTCCGAAAAAGAAGAAAAGCTTCTACCTGATGCAGATTTAAAATGGGATGAGGAGGAAGAAATGGAAGAAACTACACCCTATGAAGGTGGCGCTCCAGACGAACAAAACTAAAGCAAAGCACTGGCCCTTTCGGCAAAATATGTTAGAATCATATCAGCACCTGCTCGTTTGATAGAGATGAGAGATTCCTTTATGCATCTATCGCCATCAAGCCAGCCATTTAACTCTGCTGCACGAATTCTAGAGTATTCTCCTGAGACTTGGTAAGCAGCAATAGGGATATCAAAAGATGATTTTGCATAATGTATGACGTCCAGGTAAGGTTCAGCAGGTTTAACCATTAATATATCAGCACCCTCTTCTGCGTCCAATCTTAGTTCTCTTTTTGCTTCATTGAAGTTTGCCGGATCAAGTTGATAACCCGATTTGTCAATGCTTGTTTTGGTGGAAGCACCGATTGCATCACGGAAAGGTCCATAAAAAGAAGAGCAGAATTTTGCAGCGTAAGACATAATGCAAACTTCAGAATGACCGGTTTGCTCCAATTTTTTTCTAATTATCCCCACGCGAGCATCCATCATATCAGAAGGAGCAAGAATATCGTATTGGGAATCGGCGGCAATGAGTGCGGCACTAGATAAAATCTCTATCGTTGCATCATTTAATACATTTCCATTTTCATCAAGGACTCCATCATGTTTATGAGTGGTGTAGGGATCCAGTGCTAAATCAGCTATAAGAAGTATCTCGTCATGGTCAGACTTGATTTTTCTTGCAGCTTTATAACAAAGAGCTTCTGGGTTGAGAATCTCCTTTCCTTGGTGGCATTTTTTTTCATCGTTTACATTTGGGAAAATGGCAAAGGCATTAATCCCGTAGGATTTCCAATGTTCGATCTTTTCCGAAATTATCTCTAGAGGCCATCGGTAAACTCCTGGCATTGATTCAATTTCCTTGGGTTTGTCCAAGTCTTCCGAAACAAAAATGGGTAAGATTAAATCGTGCATCGAAAGATGAGTCTCTCGATATAAGTCTCTTGCAATTTTTTTCTCCCTTAATCTCCTGGGTCTGTGAATTATTTCGAATGACATCTTGCTACTATGAATGTTTTTTACGATGAGAAGATAATCGCCAAGTTAGGGTTAATGTATATCATAAAACCTATTTGTTAAGATAATTCTCTAGCAGTGCCACAAACTTATTTTTGTATATGGATTTGGAAATCATTGCCGTTTTTGTGCTTTTAGTGCTTTCTCTGACTTCATTTGCCCTTGAAAAGGTAAGCGTAGATGTCACGGCAATAGCTTTATTGGGGATGATCCTTGGTATTGCAGGTTTGCGTGTAAGCTCGTCATGGCCATCAGTTTCCGAAGTTATGATGGTATTTGCGAGCGAAGCACCACTTACAATTGCCTGTATGTTTGTAATTAGTGCGGCTCTCAACCGTTGCAAAATAATCGAAAAAGTTTCTGAATATCTTAGCAAGTATTGTGTATATGGAATAACCAAGTTCACGCTGATTTTATTGTCTTTGGTCGCGATATTTTCTGCCTTCATGAATAATACACCAGTGGTCGTAGTTCTTTTACCTGTAGTAATGACATTGTCTAAAAGCCTTGGAGTTTCTTCATCCAAATTACTAATCCCGGTTTCCTACGCTTCCATTTTCGGTGGTTGTTGTACACTTATTGGTACAAGTACAAACATTTTAGCAAGTGGCATCATGTCCTCTTCAGAAATGTACCCCGAGATGGAGGCAATGAGTATGTTTGAGTTATCGAAAATCGGAGTTCCGCTGATGATAGTTTCTATTTGCTTTCTTATAATTTTTGGCAGGAAACTTTTACCAGACAGAGAGGGTTTATCGAATATAATATCCGATATTAAAAGAAAAGATTTTCTAACAGAAGCAGTTATTTTGGCAGATTCTCCTTTGATAGGAAAAAAAGCTAAAAATACTGAAATACGAAATTTAAGTGGGGTGCGATTGCTTGACATAGTTCGGGAAGGTAAATCTATGGCCAACAAAATGAACGAAATCCATTTAGCAAAAGGAGATAAACTGATTTTATCTTGCAAACCTCAGGGTATTATTGAGGCAAGGGAATTGGAAGGTTTGGATTTGTTCAATGACTCTGATTTGGGCATCAAAAAGCTTTCTATGCAAGAAAGCATAATGGTTGAAGCTGTCATCGGCCCTTCCTCAAGCCTAATTTCCAAAAGTGTGTCGGATGCTCATTTTAGATCAAGGTTTAACTTGACGATACTTGCGATTCACCGAAAAGGGAAAAATCTAAACATGCGAATGGACAAGGTTAGACTTCAAAGTAGCGATACCTTGCTTATTCAGGGAACCGAATCTTCTCTGAATAGGCTGAGAAGTTCCGAAGAAGTTATATTATTGGATCAGACCCCTGAGATCGCAGAGGATGTTCGACCCAAAGCACCTTTAGTGCTTATGATTTTGGGTTTAATAATCTTATGTGCAACTAAGGCTATACTTCCGATTTCGGTAGCAAGCCTTATAGGGGTTTCCGCACTTTTGATCACTGGATGCATAAAGCCAGCGGAGGCTTATAAATCAATAGAATGGAATATTCTTATGCTTATATTCGGAATGTTGGCACTGGGCATAACTATGCAAAAAACCGGAGCGTCAAGCTTGATTGCTTCGCTGCTTGGGAATATGACGATCGAGACCATACCTAAAGAGTGGCAAATGCTGGTCCTACTCGTGGGACTTTATTGCATTACGTCGTGGATGACAGAAATTCTTTCAAATAATGCAACTATAGTGATAATGGCCCCTATAGCACTTCAAATTGCTCATCAGATCGGATTGAGCGCAGGTGATGCAAGAGCCTTTATCTTAACAACCTGCATTGCCGCATCGGCTAGCTTCATCACCCCAATTGGCTATCAGACGAACACTTTTGTATACAGTGTGGGTGGTTATAAATTTGGCGATTTCATGAAAATTGGAATATTTTTAAATATAATTTACTGTCTAGGAACAATAGCATTGGTGTCGACATACTGGGACTTTTGGCCAAAATCCATTAATTAAAGTTATAGTAAATGCCTTTCATGCGGTTAGAAAGGAGCAGGTTTTGCTAACCCAGAAATTGAATTTCCTTAGCATAATGCAACGGCATGCAGTGAAATTGATAATTTCGGAGATTTTTAAGTTCATTTAATCGAAGAACATCCTCATGTCTTTGTTGTGTAAATCTCGACTAAACCAACGAATGTAAGGACATAAAGCATTGAAATTTAGTAACTTAAAGAAACACATCTGTTCTTGTGAATATATAAAGGGTTGAATCGGTATTATAAACTAGACTAAAATTTAAGGGGAGTCCTCCCTTGACGAAAGTTCGAAAAATGACCAGAATTAGATTTAGGATATGCCCTATCAAATCAAACTTTACCGACACTCAATCAACCAATCTGCATTAGCAATACTAATGTAACTATTGTTGATTTAACCATTTAAAATAAATAAATATGTCTGAAATTCCTGAATCAGAAAACGAAGAGAAATACGACTCCTCAAAAATTCAAAAATTAGAGGGACTTGAGGGTGTCAGGAAGCGTCCAGATATGTATATTGGAGATACAAACGAAAGAGGTCTTCATCACTGTGTATTTGAGATCGTTGACAATTCAATAGACGAAGCATTAGCTGGCCATTGTTCGAAAATTTCCGTTGAACTTCATGCGGATGGTTCATGTTCAGTTCAGGATGATGGAAGAGGAATACCTGTGGACATGCACCCAAAATATAATATGCCTGCGTTGGAACTTGTACTAACTAATCTGCATGCGGGCGGAAAATTCGGGAAGGGAGCATATCAAGTATCCGGTGGATTACATGGAGTTGGAGCAAAATGCGTAAATGCTGTGTCAGAATGGTTTGTTGCTGAAGTTCGCAGAGAAGGAAAAATTCATCAAATGGAGTTTTCTCGTGGAATTACCACTCAGAAACTTAAAGTTGTAGGAAACTCAAATTCCTCTGGAACAAAAATTACTTTCTTCCCTGACGAACAAATTTTCACTGAAACTAGAGAATTTAAATATGACTTACTTGCTAAAAGATTAAGAGAGTTGGCCTTCTTGAACCCAGGGATTCGAATTGTCCTAAAGAGTGACAAAGAATCTAAATCCGACGAATTTTTCTTCGAGGATGGAATCAGCGAATATGTTTTATTTCTTAATCAAAATAAAAATTGCATAACCGATACACCAATTTCTTTTAGCGGCGAATCTTCTGCGGAAACAGGTTCTGGTAATATAATTGTAGATGTTGCTCTTATTTACAATGATTCATTCTCAGACCAATTATATGCCTATGCAAATTCAATACATAATATTGAAGGAGGTACGCATTTATCAGGTTTTCGAACGGCTTTGACACGTGTTATTAATGCTTATGCCAAGCAAAATGACCTAATCAAAGAAAAGGACTTTTCTCTTACTGGAGATGATGTTCGGGAAGGTCTTACCGCTGTAGTTTCAGTTAAAGTTCCTGAGCCAAGGTTTGAAGGTCAGACAAAAACTAAGCTCTCGAACAGAGAGGTGGATGGGATTGTCCAGAAAATCGTTGGCGAAAATATGAAGTATCATTTCGAAGTGAATCCAGATGAAGCTAAGACGATGGTACAAAAGGTAATTAACGCAGCAAGGGCACGGGAAGCTGCCCGAAAAGCACGAGAAACAGTTCGGAAGGGAGCTCTATCAGGCGGTGGTCTTCCTGGAAAGCTAGCTGATTGTTCCGAAAAGGATCCAGCCAAAAGTGAGCTTTATATTGTTGAAGGAGATTCTGCAGGTGGATCAGCCAAGCAAGGAAGAGATAGGCTAACGCAGGCAATTCTCCCGTTACGAGGAAAATTGTTGAATGTGGAAAAAGCGCGACTCGATAAAGTTTTGAATAATGCCGAGATAAGGAGTCTTATTACTGCTGTAGGTACAGGCATTGGTGATCATGAAGGGGAAGGTGCATTTGATGCAACGAAGGCCAGATACCACAAAATAATTATTATGACTGACGCCGATGTGGACGGAGCCCACATTAGAACACTTTTGCTAACTTTTATTTTCAGGCAAATGAGGGGATTAATCGAAAATGGCTATGTTTATGTGGCACGCCCTCCTCTTTACAAAATAAAAAGACGCAAGACAGAACAATATATTCAGGATGATGCAGAAATGAGTCGAATTCTTATAAATCTAGGCTGCGACGACATTATTTTGTCTCATGGAAATAAAAAAACTTTCGATGCGGAAAGCATTAAGAGTATAATGTCAATTTTTTTGAAAATCGAATCTATAGGTTTAGGTCTTCAGAGGTACGGGTGCACATTGAGCAGATTTCTTGAGCAATATGATCCTGTTTCAAACAAATTGCCCAGATTTCTCGCAAGAATTAGGACAGGCAATGAAGAGGAACTTCGTTTCTTAAAAGATATTGAAGCGAAGGCAGGCTTTATGATGTCCTTGGAATTGTCTGAGGATTCACAGAGTGGCTCCATTACCAGAGAAATTGAGCAGAATGGAAATACGATCACTCAAAGAATTTCAATCCATGAGATTTATGAATCTCACGAAATTGAGAAGCTACTTTCTGCCGCTGAGGAAACAGGATTAGATATAGGGGTATTTTGTGGGCAAGAAGGAGAACCCTATGTCGTAAATTTAGTCAATGACGAAGCTCCGGGAATCGAAGTAAAATCCATTTCACACTTTTTGGAGCATGTAAGGGTATTGGGAAGAAAAGGGCTTCAGATTCAAAGATATAAGGGTCTGGGTGAAATGAACCCAAAACAACTTTATGAGACTACAATGGACCCAAGTGTGAGAAGCCTAATAAAAGTAGAAATTACTGATGCGATTGCCGCTGATAATATGTTTACAATGTTGATGGGCGAGGAAGTTGCGCCCCGGAGAGCATTTATTGAGGACAACGCCCTTAATGTTTCATTTCTAGACGCATAAGAGTATGAACGAACAGACACACTCCCAAGTAAATGGAAACATTAGTGAGATAATGCAGTCTGCCTACATCGATTATTCGATGTCGGTAATTGTTAGTAGAGCACTTCCTGATGTGAGAGATGGATTTAAACCTGTGCAAAGAAGGGTCTTGTACGCGATGCTTAGAGAAGGCCTATTGCATAACCGAGCTTATGATAAATGTGCTGGGGTAGTCGGTGAGGTTTTAAAAAACTATCATCCACACGGTGATGGTTCTGTGTACGATACTTTAGTGCGGATGGCTCAACCTTGGGTTATGAGGTACCCTTTAGTAGACGGACAAGGAAATTTTGGTTCTGTTGACGGAGATTCTGCAGCAGCCTATAGATATACTGAATGTAGATTAACAAAAATTTCGGAAGAACTGCTCAAAGATATAGACGAAGATACAGTAAACTTCGCCCCGAATTACAAGGAGAGTGCAACCGAACCAACTGTGCTACCTTCTTCCTTGCCTAGCTTACTAATGAATGGGTCAACCGGTATCGCTGTAGGAATGGCGACGAATATACCTCCGCACAATCTTACTGAACTTATTGATGCTGTATGCTCGCTAATTGATAACCCTTCTCTCTCCATTGAAGAGATTATGGAGATTATGCCAGGACCAGACTTTCCGTCAGGAGGAAGCATTGCTGGTAGATCGGGAATTACATCTTATATGAAGACAGGCAGGGGTATTGTCAGAATGAGGGGCACAATGCATGTCGAAGACTTACCGAATGGAAAACAGCAAATTATTATTACTGAAATTCCATACAATGTAAATCGAGCAACCCTAGTAACTCGAATTGCCGATCTTGTCCGTGATAAAATTTTGGATGGAGTTAGCGATTTAAGAGATGAATCAACTGAAGAAACTCGAATTGTAATAGAATTAAAGCTTGGGGAAATTGAAAGAGTAACGATGAATAAAATTTATAAGCTTACTCCGATGGAGAGTAGCTTTGGGGTAATTTTACTTGCTCTCGATAAACTGCGACCAAGACAACTAAATATAAAGGAGGCGCTCGAATGTTATGTTGAGCACAGAAGAGAAGTAACACTGCGTAGAACTCAGTTTAGGCTAAGAAAAGCAGAAGACAGAGCTCACATTTTAGAAGGATACAAAATTGCACTAGACAATTTAGATGATTTTGTGCGTGTAATACGTGCTTCGGAAAACCGAAATGATGCAAAACAAAAACTTACAGAAAAATATTCTTTAAGCGAAAGGCAAACTAATGCAATTTTAGATTTAAGACTATATCAATTAACAGGAATGGAGCGGGAGAAAATTGACCAGGAATATGCTGAGCTTATTGAAGTTATAAAGGGATACAAAGAGATTATTGAAAACGAGCATGTCTTGCTAAATCTAATCAAGGAAGAACTGTCCGAACTTAAAAGCATTTATGCTGACGAACGACGAACAATCATTAGTGAAGCGGAGGGAGAGGTTAGAATGGAAGATCTCATTCCAAACGATGGTTGTGTTGTTACAATTACGGAGTCAGGTTTTATCAAGCGTACGTCCGTAGATGAATATAAGGTTCAAAACAGAGGTGGTAAAGGAGTTATAGGAAGTGGTCAAAAGGATGAGGATCCAGTTTATATTCTTCAAACTTGTAATGCTCATGATACACTAATGTTTTTCATGAATAATGGTCGCGTATATGTTGAGAAAGCCTATGAAATTCCTGAAGGAAGTAGAACATCGAAGGGTAGAAATATCTTCAACTTTTTAGACATGCAAAAAACTGAAAAAGTAGCTGCATTAATTCCAGTAGAATCTTTTGATTCAGAAGAGTCATTAATTTTATGTACTGCTAATGGTGTCGTTAAGAAGACTTTGATTAGTGCCTATAAAAATCATAGAAAAGGTGGGATAATCGGCATTAATGTCGATGAAGGAGATACAGTTCTTCAAGCTTTACATGCGAAAAACAACGACCATTTGTTAATTCTTACTCAAAACGGAAAAGGGTTAAGATTTGGATGCGATCAATTGCGTAACCAAGGAAGGGTTACACGAGGTGTTAGGGGAATTCGCCTAAAACCAAAAGATACTGTAGTAAACATGCTTGTCGTTGATGATTCTAAACTACTACTCATTGCCGGTAAAAATGGATTAGGCATAAGAACTCGCTTTAGTTCTTTTTTGCCCAATGGATCTAATTTAGACAGTGAATCTGAAATGAATGAGATTACCCCACGCAAAAGAGGTGGTCAGGGAGTTACGGCTATGAATACAGAAGGCGTATGTGGGGCAATCAGCGTAGATCCAGAAAGTGAAATTTTGATGATAACTTCAAACGGTCAGGCTATACGATGTTCTGTTGATAACATTAGAGAAACCAACAGAGGATCAAAAGGAGTCAAGCTTGTGGATTTAGGAAAAGCCAGTCTTATTGGCATTTCTGAGGTTATTGAATTAGACGAAGAGGTGTCTCAGAATGTAACCGAGGGTGAAATGAATGAACCCGAGAGCAATACTTCAGGTGATGTTATTGTTGAAGGAAATTCGACAGATTGAACTTCTCGGCAAGTCTTTTAATCAGAAGAAAGGATCCTGTAGCATCATATAATGCGTTATGAGGATTAAATGTCTTATATTTTGGGCAGATTTTTTCAATTGTAAGTTTAATCTGATCCTCTTTTAAAAAAGTCTTACATAAATTAATTAATTCATAACTTTCCAAATTTGGATAAAATGTTTTGTATATCTTCAGGCTATCCAACCAAGGTCCCCATTTACAGTTTTCATTTTTCTCTTTTAAAGACGGATAAGGAAACACATCTGTGAGAAGGTTTTTCTCGATGTGCCAATTGTGACAAATTATGAATTCGTAATCTTGGTTGAGATTGTTTAAAATAAACATAGTTTCATCTTTATTTTGCACATCTAATTCGTAGGCATTGATAATTTTAAAATTATTGAATTCAATAATTCCCATTTCCCTGATTCCCTTTTTTAGATTTCCCTCAAAATCGAGGGCAAACCCTTTTTTTTGAATTACAGATGATGCTAACATTTGAGCGTTACTATGAATTTACTGAGAAAGTTTCAGATAGTGCTTGTAAGTATTTAGATGAGGTAATTGACAAGACAAATATTCGTTTCAAGCTTGATGGAACTATGGTAACGAATGCAGATATGCAGATTGAAAGCCATATTCGTTCTGAAATTGAAAACGATTTTCCAGAGCATTCAATTTGTGGGGAAGAAAAACAGGACATCATTAAGGATAGTGAATATAAATGGATTATTGATCCGATAGATGGGACATTTAGTTTCGCATCAGGCGTTCCGCTTTTTGGTTGTCTAATTGGCCTCTTGAGAAATAACAAACCTCTTTACGGGTCCATGCGTTTGCCATTCATCAAGAACGCTTTTATTTCTGGAGATTCATCGAAATGCTTGCTGAATGGGTTTCCTGTTAATTGCAATGAAGATTACGACCCTGCTAAGTCACTTATTTTAACTACTGATGACACTAGATTATCGAAATCAAAATTTTCAAAGCTTTTTCAGCATTTGATTAATCACGGATCTACTTATCGTACTTGGGGGGATTGCTTTGGTTATTATTTACTATGCACAGGCAAAGCTGATCTTATGTTGGATCTGGATCTTAAGCCCTATGACATTCTACCAATCATTCCAATCATTCTCGGAGCTGGGGCATGTATTCAGGAGCTTCCTGGAGAAAAATTTGCAAACATATTGGCTTACAACCCTAAAATGGAAAAGTTTCTTTTGAAATGAATTTACAATTCTAGGATATGGAGCGGGCGAAGGGATTCGAACCCTCGACATCCACCTTGGCAAGGTGGTGCTCTACCAACTGAGCTACGCCCGCATAAAAGTTCGTTATCTATCAGTTGTACTAAGTTTTGTAAATATATTTCTATCTCACATGCATACAAAGATTGTTCGTTTTGCTTGACAATAATTGCATACGCTATAGTTTCAAACCCTTTTTAAACATTATAACCCCATGCCCTCCGCCCATGTAGCTCAGTCGGTAGAGCGCGTCCTTGGTAAGGACGAGGTCGGCGGTTCAAATCCGCTCGTGGGCTCCACCTACAATCATAAATAGTCAAATCAATGGCCAAAGAACAGTTCCAACGCACAAAACCACACGTTAACGTAGGTACCATCGGTCACGTGGACCATGGCAAAACAACGCTTACTACCGCGATCCTTCATGCTCAGGCAAGACAAGGACTTGCCGAAGTAAAGTCATACGCTGATATCGCCAAGGGCGGTACGGTTCGTGACGCTTCTAAGATTGTTACGATTGCCGTTTCACATGTCGAGTATGAGTCTGCCAATAGGCATTACGCTCATGTAGATTGCCCAGGTCACGCAGACTTCGTCAAAAATATGATAACGGGTGCTGCCCAAATGGATGGTGCAATTCTTGTTGTCGATGCGACGACAGGTCCAATGCCCCAAACCAGAGAGCACATTCTTCTTGCAAGGCAAGTTGATGTTCCAAACTTAGTTGTTTTCTTAAACAAATGCGACTTGATGTCTGGAGATGACGAGGAATTGCTTGAGCTTGTTGATATGGAAATCCGCGATCTGCTTAGTAAGTACGAATTTGACGGCGATAACGCCAAAATTATTCGCGGGTCTGCTACCAAAGCTCTTGAGGACGACGATAGTGATTTAGGATTAGGTGCCATTCAATCCTTGATGGATGCGATTGATTCAGAAATTGCAGAACCCGTTCGTGACATAGATAAACCTTTGCTCATGGCCGTTGAAGATGTGTTTACTATAACTGGTCGTGGAACTGTTGCTACTGGAAGAATCGAAAGGGGTATCATTAAAGTCGGTGACGAGGTTGAGATTGTCGGATTGGGCGAGTCACGCAAGACCACTTGTACCGGTGTTGAAATGTTCCGAAAAGAACTTGGCGAGGGTCAAGCAGGTGATAATGTTGGAATCCTTCTGCGTGGTGTTGAAAAATCTGACATTCAGCGTGGCCATGTACTTGCCGCTCCAGGAAGCATTAAGCCACACACTAAAGCCAAAGCTCAAATCTATGTTCTTAACAAAGAGGAAGGTGGTAGGCATACTCCATTCTTCAAAGGATACCGACCCCAATTTTTCTTTGGCACAGCTGATGTTACTGGTATTGTTGAATTGCCGGACGGTGTTGAAATGGTAATGCCTGGTGACAATCTTGCCGTGAATATTGAATTGCAAAAATCTATTGCTATGGAATCTGGTCAAAGGTTTGCGATTCGTGAAGGCGGTAAAACCATAGGTGCCGGAAACATTTCCGACATCGTTTGATTTAAATCCCGGCGATAAAGCATTGTTGGGAGAATAGCTCAACTGGTAGAGCACCGGTCTCCAAAACCGTAGGCTGGGGGTTCGAGTCCCTCTTCTCCCGCCAACAACATTAAATTATTTTGAATCCCTTTTCCAAAGTCAGAATTTTCTACAAGGAAACGATAGATCAGTTAGGTAAGGCAAGTTGGCCAACCTTCGCAGAGCTTCGTGGCTCAACCATTGTTGTAGTTTTCGGGGTAGCAATATTGGGCTTTTTTATAGCTGTTTCCGATTTTTCGCTCTCCAATTGGGTCGAGTACTTTACTCAAATCCTTCGCAATACCTAATTTTGTAATGAGTTCCCAAACTGAGTTTAAATGGTATGCCCTGCAGTGTCTCTCAAACCATGAAGACAAAGTTAAAAGGTACCGAAATAAATATCGGGAAGATGATCAAGAATTCGCATCTTGTTTAAATGAAATCTTGGTCCCTATAGAAACTGTTTCTGAAGTTAAAAATGGAAAAAAACGACAAAGGGACAGAAAATTTTATCCTGGTTATGTATTTGTAGAAATGAATCTCTTTGATCAGATAGGTAATTTAAAGCAAAAACAATGGTATAAAATTAAAGAAACAGATGGAGTTATAAATTTCATCGGAAGAGAAAATCCCACCCCATTGGCCGAAGATGAAATAGGAAGGATTCTTCGACAAGTGAACGAAGCCGAGGGTAAAGAGGTTCCAAAAGTTAAATTCTCCGTTGGGGAAGTGGTAAAGATTCTCGACGGACCATTTTTGAACTTAACTGGAGAGATAGATGAAATTGATGCCGAGAAGGGCAGTCTCAAAGTTTCGGTTTCCATCTTTGGTCGTTTTACTCCTGTTGAGTTGGAATTTTGGCAGGTAGAAAAAGCAGATGAGGAATAACTAACTTTACACGCATATGTCTAAGAAAGCAGTCGGTCAAATAAAATTACAATTACCAGCAGGTGCAGCTAATCCGGCACCACCTGTTGGTCCCGCTCTTGGTGCCCAAGGTGTTAATATCATGGGCTTTTGTAAAGAATTTAATGCCAAAACTAAAGATCAATCTGGGTTGATCTTACCTGTTGTCATCACAGTGTATGCGGATCGTTCATTTAGCTTTATCCTCAAATCACCACCTGCCTCAGTGTTGTTAAAAAAAGCTGCCGGATTGGCTAAGGGCTCAGGAGTGCCTAATCGGGATAAAGTTGGCAAGGTTACTAAAGCACAAGTTCTCGACATCGTTAAAACTAAGCAAAATGACTTAAATGCCATTGATGAAGAAGCTGCTTGCAGAATTATTGAAGGGACTGCCAGAAGTATGGGAATTGAAGTTACTGCCTAGTAATTACTTTAAAAAAATGAAAACCAGAAGCAAAAGATATCGAGAAAGCTTGAAAGCCACTTCGGATACCATTTATTCAGATATACCAAGTGCCTTTAGTACTTTAGCCAATTTTAAGAAAGTTAACTTTGATGAAACAATAGAAGCTTCCTTCTCATTGGGAGTGGATCCAAAACAAAGTTCGCAAGCTGTTCGGGGTACCGTAAAATTACCCCATGGTAGCGGAAAAGATGTGAAGGTTCTTGTATTTACCGAGAATCCTGAGGAGGCTAAGAAACTCGGAGCCGATTACGCCGGATTTGAAGACCTTATCTCAAAGGTGAAGGATGGTTGGACTGATTTTGATGTGGCGCTGTCAACCACTTCGGCAATGAAAAGCGTAAGAAATATTGCTCGTGTTTTGGGACCTCGTGGATTAATGCCTACCCCTAAGGCAGGTACTGTTACGGATGATCTAGAGCAAGCAATCAATGATGTTAAAAGTGGCCGGGTTGAATTCAAAATGGACAAGACAGGAGCTGTGTCTGTGATTTTAGGAAAGAGATCATTTAGTAATGAACAGCTCGAGGAAAACGCCAATGTAGCATTTGATGCAGTAAAAGCGGCTCGCCCTGAAGGGTTTAAGGGAAAATTCGTAAAAACAGTCCACATTAGCAGCACCATGAGTCCAAGTATTCGTTTGGATGTTTCAAACTTTAATTAAATATTAAATGAGACCAGAAAAATCCTATCTTATAGAAGAGGCTAAGAATCATTTAGCTAAGTCTAATTATTTTTTCATAACAGATTATAAGGGAATAGATGCGGAGGAAACTACGGAGTTACGCCAAAAGCTATCTGAGCGAGGGGCTGAATTTCATGTCGTTAAGAATTCTTCATTAAGGTTGGCTACTGTTGATGAAAATTATGAAGGCATGTCCGAGCATCTCAGCGGACACACCGCTATAGTCGTTGGTGGAGACGATGCATCAGGGGTTGCCAAAACCTTAGGCAATTACTTCAAGGAAAAGAAAAAAGTTAGTCTAAAAGCCGGTGCTCTTGAGAACCGATTTCTCACAGCGGATGAAATAAAGCAACTCTCTAAATTGCCTAACCTAGACACACTAAGAGCTCAGTTGTTAAGCCTACTAAACTCACCAGCTACACAACTGGTAACTATTTTTAACGCACCCGCAAGAGGATTTGTAACGGTTCTCAAGGCAAAGGGTGATAAAAACTAATTTTGAGATTCAATTAGTAATCTCATTAAGCAAAACTAACCATATAACCACCATAACCTAGAAGAAATTAGGGGAATATAACCCTTAAACACCCTTAGGTACTAATCATATTCAGGCAAGGAGGTAATAAAAATGTCAGATATAACAAAAGAACAAGTAATAGATTGGCTCAGTGGCCAGTCGGTAATCGAAATAGCAGATCTTGTAAAAGAACTCGAAGATAAATGGGGAGTGAGTGCAGCAGCCCCTGCAGCCGTAGCCGTAGCCGCCCCTGCTGGAGGTGGAGACGCTGCCGGAGGAGCTGCAGAGGAGAAGAGTGAATTCGATGTAATCCTTTCCGAATTCGGAGGAAACAAAATTGCTGTAATTAAAGAAGTTCGTGGAATAACCGGCTTAGGCCTTAAGGAAGCCAAAGAACTTGTAGAAGGTGCACCTAAACCTGTCAAAGAAGGCGTTGCAAAGGAAGAAGCGGAAGAAATAGCTAAAAAGCTAGAAGCCGCAGGAGCCAAAGCAGAAATCAAGTAATGCTTGTTTTTTAAAATTACTTTCGTGGAGCCGTAGGTTTTTAAAAACCTACGGCTTCATTCGTTATTTAGACCAATCAATATTAAACAACCACAGGCCATGGAAAAATCCAAAAGACTCAACTTCGGAAAGCTCAAAGAGGTTATTGATCCACCCAATTTGATCCAAAACCAAGTAGACTCCTTTCATGAATTTCTGCAACGAGATGTTCCTACAACTCATCGAAAACAAGCAGGTCTTGAAGCTGTCTTCAAAGAAGTTTTTCCGATATTGAGCTACGACGAAAAGTCCAGGCTTGAATACTTAAGTTACACGATTGGAGAATCAAAGCTAACGGAAATGGACTGCATAGATCAAAATTGTACCTATGCTGCCCCTCTTCAAGTCAAACTCAGATTACGATTGGAGCTCGAGGGCCAGAGTAAACCTTTTTACAGCGAAGAAGAAATTTTCATGGGGGAATTACCAATCATAACTGAGCGTGGATCCTTCATCATAAATGGCGCTGAACGGGTTGTGGTAAGCCAATTACATCGTTCTCCTGGTGTAAGTTTCGAAGAAACAACCCATACTAGCGGTAAAGTCTTGCATGGCTTTCGAATCATACCGGATCGAGGTACTTGGATCGAAGCGCAATTTGATCAGCATGACCTCCTGTATGTTTACTTAGATCGTAGGCGTAGACGCAGAAAATTTCTCATTACTACCTTTTTGCGTGCACTATTAGATTCAGAGAGTGACAAGGATAGAGATTCGGATCAAAAGATCATAGAACTCTTTTACGATATTGAAACGCTTAATATCGATGAACTTTTGGGTAAAGAAAATGTTTCCAATTATGTGTTGGTTGAACCTATGTTTGATCGTGCCAAAGGAGCTGTTCTTGCAAAGGCTTTTGAACCACTAACAAAAACCTATTTACGAGCTTTCCAGAAAGCTGGAGAGTCCCAATTGCGGGCAATTGATACCTCAGTTGATGATGGTGCTATCATTCGTTGTCTTAAAAAAGATACAACCAAGAACAAAGAGGAGGCCCTAAAGGAGATTTACAAAAAACTTAGACCTGGTGAGCCACCCGAAAAAGCAAATGCAGAAGCTTTAATTAAGCGATTGTTTCTTGATACCAAAAGGTATGACTTAGCTAAGGTCGGAAGACACATGCTTAATCTAAAGCTTAATCTTGACTCTCCACTTGAAGTTCGAGTTACCACTGTCGAGGACTTGGTTGCGGCAACAAGAAAATTAACTGATCTAAAGAGAGGTAAGAGTAATGAAGAAAAAGCCAAGGAAGATGCAGGCTCTATCTTTGATATGGGGATAGATGATATTGATCACCTTGGAAATCGACGAGTTCGGACTGTTGGAGAACTGCTAGCAAATGTTTGCAGAAGCGGTTTGGCAAGAACGGAAAGAGTCGTTCGTGAAAGAATGACTCTTTATGATCAAGGTGTCGAATCATTAACCCCCGGAAAGCTTATCAACCCCAAAGCTCTTACAACGGTTGTCAGGGATTTCTTTGCCAGAAGCCAGTTAAGCCAATTCAAAGATCAAATTAATCCATTGGCGGAAATGACCCACAAGAGAAGACTTTCAGCATTAGGACCAGGGGGGCTCAACCGTGAGCGAGCTGGTTTTGAAGTGCGAGATGTTCATCCAACTCACTATGGTCGCATTTGTCCAATTGAAACACCCGAAGGTCCGAACATCGGATTGATTAACACTCTTTCCACCTACGCTAAAATCGATGAATTTGGATTTTTGCAATCACCTTACCATCCAGTTGAAAATGGCGTTGTTGATAAGAACCCCAAAAATGTTAAGTATCTTAATGCCTTTGAAGAAGAAAGATTTCTAATTGCCCAAGCTAACTCCGAGATTGATGAAAATAGTGGAAAATTAATCGGAAGAGTCACTTGTAGATATCGGGATCAAGTTAGTGAGTATGAGCCCAAGGATATAGAGTATATGGATGTTTCCCCGAAACAGGTTGTATCTGTTGCTGCCGGTCTTATCCCTTTTCTTGAGCATGATGATGCAAATAGAGCGTTGATGGGAGCGAACATGCAAAGACAAGCAGTGCCCCTTTTACAGTCTGAATCCCCTCTCGTTGGTACTGGCATCGAAAAGAAAGTGGCGGAGGACTCGAAAACCGTTACGATTTCTGAATCCGAAGGTGTTGTAGCTTTGGCTGATGGTAAACGCGTAGTTGTAACGGATGATGGATCTTTACCCCCTCGTTTCATTAAAGAACCTAGAAGTGATCACAAAAGAGGCATTTACTGCTATGATCTGAGAAAATTTCTTCGTTCCAATGCTGGTACTTGTTTTAACCAGAAACCCATTGTAAGAAAGGGAGAAAAAGTTAAGGTTGGTCAAGCATTGGCTGATGGGGCATGTACTGATAATGGAGAATTGGCCTTGGGAAGAAATATTCTCGTAGCATTCATGCCTTGGAAAGGATATAATTTCGAGGATGCCATTCTGATATCTGAAAAGATGATCAAGGATGATGTTTACACATCTGTTCACATTGAAGAATTTGAGGTTACCGCAAGGGATACGAAGCTTGGCCCTGAGGAAATAACTCGTGATATTCCAAATGCAGGTGAAGATGCCTTAAGAAATCTCGATCATTTGGGAGTTGTCAGGATTGGAGCCGAAGTTAAGCCTGGTGACATTCTTGTTGGGAAGATAACTCCTAAGAGCGAGACAGACCTAGCTCCTGAGGAAAAACTTCTGCGTGCAATTTTCGGTGAAAAGGCTGCTGATGTTAAGGATAGTTCCTTGAAAGTGCCATCTGGTACGCAAGGGATTGTTATGGACATCAAGGTGTCCAGTAGAACGGATGCGGAACAAGAAAAACTTTCACCTTCCGATTTTCGTAGGCAAATGAAGCAAATAAAGGAAGATTTTCGAACACAAACTGAAGACCTTCGTGCTCAACTTACAGAATCACTCTCAAATATTTTATTGGGTGAAAAAATACCTCTCAATGTAACAAATTCAGAAACTGGTGATGTAATCATACCATCAAATCGGAAAATTACTAAAACACTTCTTAGGCGTTTGGCATCAGTGCATCGGTTCATTGAAATACCACCCTCCCCTGTTCGAATAAAGGTCTTTGAGATTATAGAAAGTTATGAGTCCAAGTTCAATGACTTGGAGGATGATAGGGATCGCAAGATCGAAGCCATCGAGCAAGGAGATCCGATTGATCAAGGTGCGATCAAGAATGTTCGAGTCTTCGTTGCCAAGAAGCAAAAAATGCGAGTCGGTGATAAGATGGCAGGAAGACACGGAAATAAGGGAGTAGTCGCTAAAATTGTCGCTGAAGAGGACATGCCTTTCTTGCCCGATGGAACACCTATTGAGATTTGCCTAAATCCTTTGGGGGTACCCAGCCGAATGAATGTTGGACAAGTGCTAGAAACTCATCTCGGGTGGGCCTGCCGAAAGTTGGGTCTTCGTGTAGCAACTCCTATTTTTGATGGTATTTCTGAATCAAGAATTCAAGAATACCTTAAAGAGGCTAAGCTTCCAGAAACGGGAAAATCCGAATTATTTGATGGTTGTACCGGTGAACCATTCTATCAGAAAATCGTAGTGGGTTACATGTATATGCTTAAATTGAATCACTTGGTTTCAAGCAAAATCCATGCTCGTGCTGTTGGGCCTTACAGTCTAATAACTCAACAGCCGCTTGGAGGGAAAGCCCAATACGGCGGACAGCGCTTTGGAGAAATGGAAGTTTGGGCATTGGAAGCATATGGTGCAGCATATACTTTGCAGGAGATTTTGACGGTAAAATCCGACGATGTCTCGGGAAGAACAAAAATTTACGAATCATTGGTTAAGGGTGATAACTCTTTGCAAGCAGGAACTCCACAATCCTTTAATGTCTTAATGAAGGAAATGCAGAGTTTGTGCCTGGATATACGCGTTCGTGGAGAAGACGCACTTTGATTAACAGGATAAATTTAAAAAGTATAAGCAAGGAAAATTATGAGTGTTGAAGCAGTAAATGAAGCCCTGGGTGTTGAAGTTGGACCACTAGATCACGTTTCGATTACAGTTGCATCTCCAGATGTAATTCGTTCTTGGTCGAAGGGAGAGGTAAAAAATCCAGAGACCATTAACTATCGAACTTTTAAACCAGAGCCAGGTGGTTTGTTTTGTCAGAAAATTTTCGGTCCCGTTCGTGATTACGAATGTGCCTGCGGTAAATATAAGAGAATTAAATACAAGGGAGTCATTTGCGATAGATGTGGCGTAGAGGTCACAATTTCCAGAGTTCGCCGCGATCGTATGGGACATATCGAACTTGCAGTACCCGTTTCGCACATATGGTTTCTCAAGAGCATGCCAAGCCGTTTGGGTCTATTGCTCAATATGACGGCCAAAAGTCTTGAGCGTGTGTTGTATTATGAACAATACATGGTTACGGATCCCGGTAGTACCCCCCTTGAGGAAAAACAACTTCTCTCTGACAAGGAATATAGGGAGGCACAGGATGAGTTTGGGGACGACTTTGAGGCTAAGATGGGAGCTGAAGCAGTTCGTGATGTTCTAAGTCGAATTGACTTAGAAGATGAATTGGAGGAACTCTATGACCAAATGCATGAAACCAAGTCTAAACAAATTAAGAAAAAGTTGGCTAGTAGACTTAAGGTAACGCAAGGCTTTATTCAATCTGGTGCATCGCCCGAATGGATGATTCTGGATTCCATTCCAGTTATCCCACCCGATTTACGCCCATTGGTTCCCCTTGAGGGAGGAAGATTCGCGACTAGTGATCTTAACGATCTCTACCGACGAGTTATCAATCGTAATAATCGTCTAAAAAATTTATTACAGCTGAAAACTCCAGATGTAATTATTCATAACGAAAAAAGAATGTTGCAGGAAGCCGTAGATGCTCTTTTTGACAATGGTAGGCATGGAAGGGCGATAACAGGCTCAGGAAATAGGGCACTCAAATCCTTGAGCGATATGCTAAAAGGAAAGCAAGGAAGGTTTAGACAAAACCTTCTTGGAAAACGAGTAGATTATTCTGGGCGATCGGTTATTGTTATAGGTCCGGAGCTGAAGTTGCATCAATGTGGAATACCTAAGAAAATGGCCTTGATTTTATTCGAGCCATTTATCATTCGCCGACTAAAGGAACTTGGTTTTGTGCATACGGTAAGAGGTGCCAGAAAAATGATAGAGAGCCGTTCTCCAGAAGTTTGGGATATTCTGGAAGAAGTAACAAAAGGTCATCCAGTACTTCTTAATCGTGCTCCTACGCTACACAGACTATCGATTCAGGCATTTGAGCCTGTATTGATTGAAGGAAATGCCATCCGAGTGCATCCACTAGTTTGTACGCCTTACAATGCTGATTTTGATGGAGACCAGATGGCAGTACATGTGCCTTTGTCGGTTGAGGCAATTATGGAAGCGAAACTACTAATGATGGCTTCACACAATATTTTTTCCCCTTCCAGCGGTAAGCCAATCCTTACACCTTCTCAAGACATTGTTTTAGGTTCGTACTTTTTGACAATGGAACCCAAGGATGGAGCTCCCGCAGAAGATAAAAAATTACCATTGATTGGCTCCCTGGAGGAGGCCTTAAGTGCCCTCCAAGAGGAGGTGCTTACACTTCATGACTGGATTGACTTAAAAAATCCTGATAAAGGTAATGAAACACCATTTGGTTTGACCAAGCGAAGTGTTATCAGAACTACAGTGGGAAGAGTTTTATTCAACACGATTTGGCCTGATGAATTAGGCTTTTTCAATGGCTCTGCCCTAAAGGGGGATTTGGGTAACCTGATTTTGGAAACTTTTCGCTTAAAGGGTAAGCAAGAAACGATCGAATCATTGGATAGGTTGAAGGAAATGGGATTTGACATGGCTACCAAAGCAGGAATTTCAATCGGTATTTTCGATATGATTATTCCTCCCGAAAAGAAAAAGCGTATTGATGTTGCCCGCAAGGAGATCGATAAAGTCGAAGACCAGTTCCGAAAAGGGATTATCACCCGTGGAGAAAGACATAACAAAATTATTGATGTCTGGACTTCGGCAACTGATGACATTGCTAAAGAAGTTTTCAAGTCTTTGGATGAAAATTTGGGCAAGGATACGATTAATCCTGTCTTTCTCATGATGGACTCTGGAGCTCGAGGAAATCGTCAGCAGGTTCGTCAGCTTTGCGGTATGCGTGGCCTAATGGCAAAACCATCTGGTGAAATTATTGAGCAACCGATTCTGGCCTCCTTTAGGGAAGGTTTATCTGTTCTTGAATACTTCATGTCAACTCATGGAGCACGAAAAGGTCTTGCAGATACTGCTTTGAAGACTGCAGATGCAGGTTACTTAACTCGAAAATTATGTGATGTTGCAATGGACTGCATTATCGTATGCGACGACGATGAGCGTCGAGACGGAGTTGTTAAGAAAGCCATAATGGAGGGTGACAACGAGATTGTTCCTTTGCGTGATAGAATTATCGGTAGATACTCCACAGATGATGTTTTTGATCCTTCCAATCCGAGTGAAATAATCTTGGCCTCAGGATCACTAATTACTGAGGAGATTGCAGATAATATCGACGCACTCGGTATAACTCGCATTCGCGTTATGTCTCCGCTTTCAAGCAGAATTAAAAATGGTCTTACTGCACTTGAGTATGGCATTGACCCTTCGAGCAATAGTTTGGTCAAGGAAGGATCGTCGGTCGGAATCATTGCAGCTCAGTCGATTGGTGAACCAGGAACTCAATTGACCATGAGAACCTTCCACATCGGCGGTATTGCCAGTGCGGGAAGAGAAGATCCTGTAATTAACATAAGAAAAGCAGGGAAACTTAAGTTCATAGGTTTGAGGTTAGTTACTCTCGCAAACGGTCAACAGGTTACTCTTAACAAAACTGGATCTATCCAAGTTTTGGATTCTGACGATAGAATCGTTGACGATTATCCGATTCCCGCCGGTGCATTGCTTCACTTTAAAGATCAGGAAGAGGTTGAGGAGGAAGCATTACTTGCCCAATGGGATCCATATAACATACCCATTCTTTCAGAAAAGAAAGGTCTCATTGCTTTTGAAGACATGCTTCCTGGCGTAACCACTAAGGTTGAAAGAGACGCCTCAGGTGTTCGATCAATGGTGGTTATAGAACATAAAGAAGATTTAAATCCGCAAATTATCGTAAAAGATAGCAGTGGGAACCCAATCGCAACTTACTCTGTGCCAACCGGTGCTCAGGTAGCTGTAGACGAAGGTACACGAATTGATGCAGGTTCCATCATTGCCAAAACTCCTCGGCAAGCCTCAAAGACTCAGGATATCACAGGTGGCTTACCACGAGTTGCGGAACTCTTTGAGGCCAGACGTCCCAAGGAAGGAAATGTGGGGCAAATGGCAAAGATAGACGGGATTATTTCTGAAGCAGGTACTCTGAGGTCCAAAAAGAGGCTACTGGTCACAAATGAAGAGTCTGGGCAAGTCGAAGAACACCTAATTCCTCATGGAAAACATGTTTTAGTCCAGCCAGGTGATTTTGTGCAGAAGGGACAACTTATTACTGAAGGTGCAAAGGATCCCCATGAAATTCTAGAGATCTTAGGACCGTCTGCAGTTCAAGAGTATCTTATCGAAGAGATACAAAAGGTTTACAGGCTTCAAGGAGTAACAATCAATGACAAACATTTGGAGGTAATTATTTCCAGAATGCTTTTTAAAGTTCGAATAACCGATCCTGGTGATACTGACTTTTTCTGGGGCGACCAAATCGATCGTTTCGCGTTTATGGATTCAAACGAACAGATTGCCGAAAAGGGAGGTAAACCAGCCGAAGGGGAACCAATTCTTCTTGGTATCACCAAAGCATCACTGGAAACAGACAGTTTTATTTCTGCAGCATCTTTCCAAGAAACAACTCGCGTTTTAACGAATGCCGCAACTCTAGGTAAGGTAGACGAACTTAAGGGCTTCAAAGAAAACGTAATTATGGGACACCTAATTCCAGCAGGAACGGGTCTTCCAAAATGGCGAAGATTAAAAATAGACACTCTGGGAGTCGGAACTAGCGAATCTATGACTGCATAACTTGATGCATAATTTGCTTGTATGAAATAAAAAAAACGCTATTGTTTCTCCTTTTTTACCCAAATTTACCTACTCCATGCCAACTATCAATCAACTTGTTCGCAAAGGTCGTCGATTGCAAAAATCCAAAACTAAGTCACCTGCATTAAAGGCTTGTCCTTTTCGTAGGGGAGTTTGCGTTCAAGTCACTACCCGAACACCCAAGAAGCCTAATTCAGCAATCCGAAAGGTTGCTAAGGTCAGGCTTACCACCGGGCATGAAGTGATAGCATATATTCCGGACGAAGGTCATAATCTTCAAGAACACAGCATTGTTCTGCTTCGCGGAGGAAGAGTGAAGGATCTCAATGGTGTTAGGTATCATATTGTTCGCGGAACACTCGACTGTCAAGGAGTTGAGAAACGCAGAAGAAGTAGATCCAAGTACGGAGTCAAAAAACCAAAGAAGTAATATGTCTAGGAGACGACAAGCGACCAAAAGACCAATTTTACCGGATCCATTGCATGGAAGTCCGCTTATTAGCATGTTAGTTAATGCAGTCATGAAAAGTGGCAAAAAGTCTGTGGCTCAAAGAATTGTCTATGGTGCAATTGAGCGAATGGCGGAAAAAGTAGGTAAAGGAAATCCAGTTGAACTCGTCCTTGGGGCACTTGAAAACATTAGACCCAAAATTGAAGTCAAAAGCCGAAGAGTTGGAGGAGCAACCTATCAAGTGCCAATTGAAGTTCCATTCGAACGCCAACAAAGTTTAGCCTTTCGCTGGGTTGTGAACGCAGCTAGTGCCAGAAAAGGCAATTCGATGTCCGAGTCATTGGCAACTGAGCTTACGGATGCTTACAACAACACCGGTTCAGTAGTCAAAAAGCGTGAAGAAACTCATAAAATGGCACAAGCAAATCGTGCATTTGCTCATTTGCGTTGGTAATTTTTGAAGATGAGTACCGCCACTGAAAACTTTTCATCAGCTAATGCTTCTGACAGGCCTACTGTACTCGAGCATACCCGAAATATTGGTATCGCCGCACATATTGATGCTGGTAAAACTACTTGTACTGAACGAGTGCTCTTTTATTCAGGTGTAGTTCACAAGATTGGTGAAGTGCACGAAGGAAGTGCCACAACCGATTGGATGGAACAAGAGCGCGAAAGAGGTATTACCATTACCTCTGCTGCCATATCTTGCGGATGGACTACATCAGAAGGTCCTAATGCGGGGATCCCTCACAGGATTAATATCATTGATACCCCTGGCCATGTTGATTTTACCGCAGAGGTTGAGCGATCCCTTAGAGTTTTAGATGGAGCAATAGGTGTATTTACATCCGTTGAAGGCGTCCAACCCCAATCCGAAACGGTTTGGAGGCAAATGGATAAGTATAATGTTCCTCGATTGGCTTTCATTAACAAGATGGACCGTATGGGTTCTGACTTTCTTGCTGCAATCGGAACAATGCGCGAGAAACTTGGTGCAAATGCACATCCTTTGTTTTTGGCAATTGGTGCGGAGGATTCATTTAATGGACTTGTTGATTTGGTCAAGATGGTCGCATATGTATACGACCAAAGTGATGCTTCAGGAGTGAAATATGACACCGTCGACATCCCTGAAGAATACCTTTCACAAGCTAATGACTACCGCGAATCTCTTCTGGAGGCACTTGCTGACTTTGATGATGATATAGCAACAAAATATCTCGAAGGTGAAGAAATTTCAGAAGATGAGATAAAGCTGGGTATTCGCAAGGCTACATTGTCTCTAAAATTTGTTGGTGTGATTCCGGGTAGTGCTTTTAAAAATAAAGGAGTTCAAATGTTGATGGATGCGGTGGTCGATTATCTACCATGTCCTATTGATTTGCCTCCGATGAAAGGTGAAGATTCTGATGAAAATGTAGTAGAGGTTTCACCGGATGATTCTGCTGATGTTGCCGGTCTTGCTTTTAAGCTGATGACTGATCCATATGTGGGAAAACTTGTTTTTTACCGAGTGTATCAAGGTACGCTTAAAAAAGGTAGTAGTTTGTATAACCCAAGGACAAGAAAATCCGAGAGGGTATCCAGGTTGATGATCATGAAGGCTGATGCAAGAGAAGACATTGAAGTTGCTCATTCGGGTGACATTTGTGCATTGATTGGCGTTAAGGATGTAGCAACTGGTGATACACTAGCAGACAAAAACTTAGATCTCCGATTAGAGCCCCCAAGTTTTCCTGAGCCTGTCATATCCATGTCCATTGAGCCTGCAACCAAGGCGGATCAAGAGAAAATGTCGACAGGCCTTCAACGATTAGCTGAAGAAGATCCGACATTTGGCCTTTCTACCAACGAAGAAACTGGTCAAACTATCATTTCCGGTATGGGAGAATTACATTTAGACATTATTCGAGACCGGTTATTTCGTGAATTTAAAGTTGAAGCAACAGCTGGTAAGCCACAAATAGCATACAGGGAAACCATGCTTAGTGCTTCCGAGGGCGAAGGTAAGTTCATCAGACAATCTGGTGGTCGTGGACAATATGGTCATGCCTTGATCAAGCTAGAACCTTTAGAAAAAGGTAAAGGAATTGAGCTTGAAAACAAAATTGTCGGCGGTTCCATTCCCAAGGAATACATAAAGCCCACATTTGATGGCATTAAGGAAGCCGCATTGACAGGTGTTGTCGCTGGTTATCCTGTTATTGATTTTAAGATCACTCTCTATGATGGTTCATTTCACGATGTAGATTCCTCGGAAATGGCTTTCAAGATGGCTGGAATTTTTGCCTTCAAGGACGCAATGCAGAAGGCATCTCCCATCCTTTTGGAACCAATCATGAAAGTCGAAGTCTCCACCCCTGATGAATACCAAGGGGAATTGATGGGGGATTTGAACCGTCGACGTGGACAAATTCAAGGGATGGAATCAAGAGGTACTGTATGTGTTATTGATGCATTTGTACCTCTCGAAAATATGTTTGGTTATTCTACTGATATGAGGTCCCTTTCATCGGGTCGTGCTGATTATTCAATGACACCTTCACATTTCGAGCAAGTGCCCCAGAGTCTTGTTCAAGGGATCGTTGAAACCTCAAGCAGAGAACCCGCGAGGACTTAAAAATTAATGAACGGACAACGAATAAGAATTAAATTACGCGGATTTGACTATAGAGTTATAGATCAATCCGCATCAGATATTGTTGATACGGCTAAACGCACAGGGGCACGAGTTGCTGGGCCAATTCCTATGCCGACAAGAATTGAGAGATACACCGTCAATCGTTCTCCTCATGTTGACAAAAAATCGATGGATCAATTTGAATTACGCACCCATAAAAGGCTTATAGATATAATTGAGCCAACCGTTCAGACAGTGGATGAGCTTAAAAAACTCAATCTTCCAGCAGGAGTTGAAATTAATATTAACGTATAGATCTTTTACTTAACAAAATATAATCTACCCAACTTTAAAGCAGGTATTAAAGCGTCCAATAAACCACCTGCCGCTTAAAGCATGAAGCTAAAAATTTTAGGAAAAAAACTTGGCATGAGCCAAGTCTACGACGATGACAATAACCTTGTCCCTGTTACAATCATTCAAGCAGGACCTTGCCCTGTTCTTCAAGTAAAGTCTGAAGATAAAGATGGTTATTCAGCCATTCAAATTGGCTACAACCCAAACGGAAGATCCAAGAAAGCAAATCGTTGCTCTCGCGGACATGCTGCCAAAGCAGAAGTAGATCCACAGCACATGTCCTCTGAGGTACGATGTGACTCAGACCATCCTTACAAGATTGGTCAAATCATATCTGTTGAAGACTTTAAGGATATCACCTTAGTCGATGTAAGTTCTAAAACGAAAGGAAAGGGATTTCAGGGAGTAGTTAAAAGATGGAATTTCTCTGGCGGACCAGCTTCTCATGGATCAATGTTCCACCGAAGGGGTGGTTCTTATGGTTTATGTCAGTGGCCTGGTAGAGTATTCAAGAACAAGAAAATGCCTGGCCATATGGGGGATGCTAAAAGAACAACCCAGAACCTAAAGCTGGTTAAGGTAATTCCTGAAAAAAATATCCTTTTGGTCAAAGGAAGTGTTCCAGGACACAAGGGAGCCATATTAACTGTGAGAGTTGCAAAAAAATCATCCCAAACAGTCGCTAACGGGTCATGAAATTCAAGATATTCAAATCTGATGGATCATCATCCACCGAAAAAGACATTAAAGAATTCCCAACTTTAGATGCAGAAAAGGGCGTCGATGCACTTAGGCAAGTTATTATTGCTGTTCATGCAAATAACAGGCAGGGAAATGCTTCCACCAAACTACGTTCTGAGGTTTCCGGTTCTGGCAAAAAGATTTTTAAACAGAAGGGGCTTGGAGTTGGTCGTGCTGGAGACAAAAGAGCGATACAGCGTAGAGGCGGTGGTGTAATCTTTGGTCCGAGACCAAGATCATACAACCAGAAAGTGAATCGTAAAGTAAAGAGGCTTGCATTGACCAGAGCCCTTATTGACCAAGCTGATAGTAATCAAATTTGCCTCATCGAAAAGTGGGAAATCTCTGAAGCAAAAACAAAGTTACTTAACGGTGTTATTCAGTCCATCGCACCTAAATCAAAAAAGGTTCTGGTTGTTGGGGACGAATTCTCCGAGAATGTAGGATTGGCAGCCAGAAATCTTCCCAATGCGAAGTTGAGTTTTGCCCAAGATGTTAGTCCATTGGAAATCGTCCAGGCAGACATGATTATATTTTGCGAAAACGGCATGAATAAACTTATCGAAAAAATTTCGGAGAAGAATAAAAGCTAATGAAGGAACCAGTTACGATATTGTCCGAAGCCTTGTTGTCTGAAAAGGCAACCATGTTGTCTGCTAATCTTAATAAATATGTGTTCTCCGTTCACCCAGCAGCTAATCGTAGGCAAATAAAAGATGCGGTTGAAAGCTCTTTTGGCGTTACTGCACTTAAGGTTAATACATTAAATGTAAAACCTAAGTCAAAAAGAGATCGCAGTCGTAGAAATAAGCTTGGCTTTACCTCGCATTCCAAAAAAGCAATTGTGACCTTGAAGGCTGGAGACAGCATAGATTTAGCCTAACTTTTATTGTCATGCCAGTACTACAACAGAAACCAATTACACCTTCAGGTAGATTTTACTTTAAGAACAAATCGGAACTTTCTTCCAAGCGTCCCGAGAGATCCTTGACTAAAGGTGTTCATCGGAAAAAGGGAAGAAATTCTTATGGCAGAATAACCTCCCGTAGACGTGGTGGAGGCCACAAGCGTTTATTCAGGACGATCGATTTCAGAAGGCAAAAATTTGATTTGGATGCCAAAATTATTGCTTTAGAATATGATCCAAATAGAACTGCACACCTTGCTCTTTTAGAATACTCAGACGGTGAAAAATCATACATATTAGCACCCTCTGGATTGCAAAAGGGCGATATTGTACGTAGCTCAAAAGAAAAAATTGATTTTAATACCGGCAATGCAATGCCCTTAATGTTTTTGCCATTAGGAACTAAAGTGCACTGCGTAGAGATGCTTCCTGGTGCCGGTGCAAAGATTGCTCGTTCAGCTGGCTCAGAGGTTAGACTTATTTCTGTTGAAGGAGGATATGCTTCTTTAAAAATGCCTAGTGACGAAATTAGGTTGGTAAAGGAAAACTGCATTGCAACTATTGGTAGTGTTGGTAACTCTAGCCATCAGAAGTCAACGATTGGAAAAGCAGGCAGAAATCGCTGGAAAGGAAGAAGACCACGCGTCCGCGGAGTAGCCATGAATCCAGTTGATCACCCAATGGGAGGCGGAGAGGGCAGAACATCTGGTGGGGGACATCCTTCATCACCTTGGGGCCAATTATCCAAGGGCTTTCCAACGCGACGCAAATCTAAGCCTTCAAACTCCCAAATTCTGGTTCGTAGAAACGGAAGAAGAGTAAAATAATTATCTAGTCATGACACGTTCCATAAAAAAAGGATTTTTTGTCGAGCCCAGCTTGATGAAAAAAGTAGCAAAAGCCCAAGAAACTGGTGATCGTAAACCAATAAAAACTTGGTCTAGAAAATCAACAATTACTCCTGATTTTGTTGGTTTAAACTTTACGGTTCATAATGGTAAAAGCTTCTTACCCGTATATGTAACCGAGAACATGGTGGGTCATAAGCTTGGTGAATTTTCAGCCACAAGATCTTTTAAATCTCACAACCCGCATACCCAGAAGTAACCACGATGGAAATAAAATCATACTCTAAGTATATGAGGATATCCCCAAAAAAGGTTCGGGAGGTTGCAAGAATTCTTCCCGGCAGAAAAGCAAACGAGGGAGTCGCTCTTTTAAAATTTATTCCTCGCAAGGCCGCCCGGATGCTAGACAAAACGCTCAAGTCCGCAATGGCAAACGCAGAAAATAATGCCAACCTCAATGCAGAAGACCTATTTATTAGTGAAGCCATTGTTGAGGAGGGTCCTGCAATGAAGCGCTTTAGACCTTGTGCCAGAGGTTCTGCCCATCCTTACAAGAAGAGAATGAGCCATATAAGAATAACCCTTACTGACGAAAGATAAATCATGGGACAAAAGGTAAATCCAGTCGGTTTTCGCTTGAGTGTTAGGCGTAATTGGAGTGCCAGATGGTACGCAAACAAGTACGACTACGCAAAATTCGTTGAAGAAGATAATCTCATACGCGGTTTTCTTGAAAAGAAGCTACGATTTGCATCCGTTCCACGAATCGTAATCGAGCGGGCATCTACTCGTACCAGAGTTACGATTTGGACAGCTCGACCAGGAATCGTAATTGGCAGAAAAGGTCAAGAACTCGACGCTCTAAGAGATTCTCTCAATAAGGTAGCTGGCAAAGATGTCCGATTAGAGATTCAAGAGATAAAAAAACCAGATCTTGTAGCCTCTTTGGTTGCTGAAAATGTAGCATTGCAACTAGAAAGACGAATTGCTTTTCGAAGAGCCTTAAAAAAAGCGGTCCAAACTACCATGTCAATGGGAGCGGAAGGAATTCGAATTCAGTGTGCGGGTAGACTTGCAGGAGCAGATATTGCTCGTACGGAACAATTAAGAGAGGGACGCGTGCCCCTCCATACTTTAAGAGAAAATATCGATTACGGTTTAGTCGAAGCCAACACAGTATATGGGATTATCGGAATCAAGTGTTGGATCTGCCTTAAAGATGAAGATAAGATTTTTTGATCCTTAAAATTATTCCCCATGCCAAAATTACTGCCATCCAGAACAAAATACAGAAAAGTACACAAAGGACGTGTGCGTGGTATTGCCTCAAGGGGCAATAAAGTATCCTTTGGTGAATTTGGCATTCAGTCCTTATCTCGCGGACGAATGACATCTAATCAAATAGAAGCTGCACGGGTAGCAATTAATCGACACCTAAAGAGAAAAGGTAAAGTTTGGATTCGTGTTTTTCCTCATAAGCCAGTAACCAAAAAGCCTGCAGAAACTCGCCAAGGAAAAGGAAAAGGCCCTGTAGATCATTGGGTTGCTGTTATTAAACCAGGACATGTCTTGTTTGAAATTGCAGGATGTTCCTTAACGATCGCTAGAGAAGCATTAGGGTTGGCTGATGCTAAACTTCCGTTTCGATGCAGGTTAGTTACTCGTCATCAAACCTTCTAATTTTCCCTCTTATGAAAATGTCTGAAATTCACGATTTATCCCCAACTGAGTTGAGCAAAAAACTAAGAGAACTCGGAGATGAGCTATTACATTTGCAACTTCGCAAGCAAACTGGACAGGTCGAAAAACCACATTTGATCAAGAGCTTAAGAAGGGACAGAGCACGAATTCTTACAACCCTTTCAAACCAAGCAAAGCAAGCTTAAGCACTGGAAATTTGATGACAGATTCTAAAGAAAGAAATAATCGTAAAGAGTTGACCGGAGTTGTTCGCTCACGTTCGGGAGACAAGTCCATCAAGGTCGTCTACGAATACAAGATACCCCACCCACTCTACAAAAAAGAAATCCGTCGCAAGACAACTCTTCACGCTCACGACGAAGAGAACAACACAGCTATTGGTGATAAGGTGAGAATCATGGCGACTAGACCTCTTAGTAAGTTAAAACGCTGGCGTGTTGTTGAGGTAGTAGAGAAAGCACCAGTAATATAAATTTCCAATCATGATTCAACTACTCAGCAGATTAGAAGTAGCCGATAATACGGGAGCAAAAAAAGTTCGTATGATTCGTCGTATAGGGCAGAATAAGAAAACGGCTTCCGTTGGTGACATAATTGTTTGCCATGTAAAGGAAAGTACCACTGAAGCTTCAGTTAAAAAAGGTACCGTGGTTAGAGCTGTTGTTGTCAGAACAAGATCACCTTTGAAGCGCAGGGATGGAAGTTACCTTCGATTTGATGAAAATGCGGTTGTTATCGTCAATAATGACGGAACCCCGAAGGGGACGAGAATATTTGGTCCTGTTGCTCGCGAACTGAGACAGAAATATATGAAGATTATTTCTTTGGCTCCGGAGGTTTTATAAGATGTCAAAAAAAATTAGAAAAGGTGATGAAGTTATTGTGATTGCAGGAGATCACAAAGGCAAAAAAGGCAAGGTGCTTCAAGTAATTCGTGCTAAAAACAGAGTGCTTGTGGAAGGTGTGAACATGATAAAAAAGCATGAACGAAAAACCCAAGATAATCCTCAAGGTTCGATTTCGGAAAGAGAAGCATCTATTCATTACTCGAATATTAAGGCTATTGCCAATACCTAATCACAAAAATTTGAATTCAGAATGAGCGTACCAGAGCTAAAGAAAATATACCTTGATCAAGTCGTGCCGGAGTTGATGAAATCTCAAGGGTTTATTAATGTTCATGAGGTTCCCAAGGTTGATAAAATCGTCATAAATAGTTCATTTGGTGCCGAACTAGACAAGAATGGAATTGAAGAACTTAGAAAGGATATAGCCTCTCTTGCCGGACAAGCTCCTGTTACTGTTAAGGCAAAAGTAAGTGTTTCCAATTTCAAGTTGCGCCAAGGTATGCCAGTTGGCGTAAAAGTTACCCTTAGAGGAAATGGAATGTGGGATTTTCTTCTCAGGTTGATAGCAATTGCTTTACCCAACATTCGAGATTTTCGTGGTGTTCCGACCAAGCTAGATGGTCAAGGTAATTACACACTAGGAATTACTGACCATAGTATTTTCCCGGAAATTAAAGTGGAACGCCAGAGAGTCAATACCGGTATGGACATATCGATCGTTACTACAGCGCAATGTGATGAAGATGCTGTCGCGTTGCTTAAAGGCCTAGGAATGCCTTTTCGAAAACATTCCTCAAGCTCCGAATCAATGGCTGCTTGAACATTATCCGAATATTTAATTAAAAATGGCCAAGAAATCAGTAGTTCACAGAAACAAGAAAAGGGAACGCATGGTTGCAAAATTTGCTGCCAAGAGGGTCGAATTAAAAAAGATCCTTTCCAATCCAGAAACAAGCGAAGAAGACTTCTATTTGGCACAAGCAAAACTAGACAAATTGCCCAAAAACTCATCGCCTGTTCGTTTGGTTAAAAGGTGCTCATTAACAGGTAGACCACGGGCAACCATACGTAAATTTGGTCTCTCTCGCATAACCTTTCGGGAGTTAGCTCTTCAGGGAAAAATCCCTGGAGTCATTAAAGCCTCTTGGTAATCCCATTATATATTATTTGTTATGTCTGTTCATGATTCAATTGGAGATTTTATAACCGTAATTCGAAACGCCGGTAATGCCGGTAAATCGAATTGTTCTTACCCTCATTCTAATCTTCGCTATGGTATCGTATCCATTTTAAAGGACCGAGGTTTTGTAGTGAATTGTAAAGAAACCGAAGGAGATAACGGTCTTAAAAACATAGAAGTCGAACTGAAATATGTAGATGGTGAACATGCAATAAGAGGAATTTCTCGTATTAGTACACCAGGTCGCCGTTCTTATTGTGGATACAGAGATATTCCTAGTGTTTTAGGAGGCTTGGGAATATCCATTTTGAGTACCCCTCAAGGAATCATGGATGATAAATCTGCAAGAAAAAACAAACTAGGCGGAGAATTGCTTTGTAGCGTTTGGTAAACATACCCGATCTTAATCTTATCCCAAAATGAGTAGAATAGGAAAAAAACCAGTTTCTATACCAAGTGGAGTTGATGTCACTTTAGACAAAAATGTCCTATCGGTGAAAGGACCAAAGGGACATTTGACTCAAGAGATTTCCTCTCTTGTGGAAATAAATATGTCCGAATCCGAATTAACGGTTAACCCGCTATCAAGTAGCCGCTCTGCAAAAGCGATTTATGGTACCACAAGGGCACTTATTGCGAATATGGTACATGGAGTTACTCAAACATTCAGCAAGGATTTATTGATCGAAGGAGTTGGATTTCGCGCAACAGTTAAAAATACTATTATCGATCTCGAGCTGGGTTATTCCCATCCAATAGAACATGCTATCCCAGAAGGAGTTTCTGTTACAGTTTCTGATAATGTGAAAATTCATGTTGAGGGCGCCGACAAACAAAAAGTTGGTCAACTTGCTGCAGATATTAAAAGCTATTACCCAGTCGAGCCTTATAAAGGAAAAGGCGTTAGAATTGTTGGCGAATATGTGAGGCGAAAAGAAGGAAAAAAATCCGCATAATTAATTAGGTATATGAATTTATTTAAGAAAAAAGAACTGAAGCAGAAAAGGCGCTGGAGAATTCGTAAAAAGATTAAGGGAACAGCAGATCGTCCACGAGTTGCCGTATGTTTTACGAACAAAAATATCCATGTTCAATGCATAGACGACGAAAATGGACATACCGTAATTGCAGCATCTACTAATGAAAAACAATTTAAGGAACTTCTTCCAAACGTTAATGGTTCACAAATGTTAAGCAAAGCTTTTGGTGAAAGGCTTGTGGAAAAAGGCGTTAAGACAATAGTTTTTGATCGTTCCGGCAGAAAATATCATGGCTGCGTGAAAGCTTTCGCTGACTCTCTTAGAGATCTGCAAATTAAATTCTAGTCCGATATGAGTGAAAAGAATTCAAAGAAAAAATCCGAAAAAGATATCGTGCTCGAAGATGAGCCCGAACTTTTCGAAAAAGTTGTTCATATTAACCGTTGTGCGAAAGTTGTTAAGGGTGGTCGACGATTCAGTTTTGCAGCTCTTGTTGTTGTTGGAGATCAAAAAGGGCAAGTAGGCTTTGGGTATGGAAAGGCTCAAATGGTTCCGGATGCTATTCGGAAAGGAACCGAGCAAGCCAAAAAGGCCATGAAAACCGTATCGATTTCCGGGGAAACTATACCTCATCCAATTCTTGGTACTTATGACGGAGGTAAAGTTTTTTTGCGTCCCGCAAGGAGGGGAACAGGAATTATTGCAGGAGGTGGCGTGAGGGCAGTGTTAGAAGCTGCTGGAGTAAAAAACATTTTATCTAAATCACTAGGTTCCAACAATCAACTTTCCGTAGTAACTGCGACCATGAATGGATTAGAACAACTTCGCACTGCGTCAGAAATTTCGGCTATTCGTGGCGAAAAGATTCAAGGACCCGCATTCACTTCAGTTGAGGAACCGATAAGTGAACCAGTTGTTAATACTGACTCAAAATCAGCAGAATAAAATTTTTTACATGAAAGAAAATAACATACCATCCGGTTCGGTAAAACCTAAAAAACGCGTTGGTCGAGGTGAAGGAAATGGTCATGGAAAGACTTGTTGTCGTGGTCATAAGGGTGCGGGTGCGAGAGCGGGTTACTCCTTGAGGGCTGGCTTCGAAGGCGGCCAAATGCCTCTCTTCCGAAAGCTTCCACAAAGAGGTTTCAATCAGAAGCGTTTCCAAACTCCATGTGCGGTTATAAATGTGGGTGATCTCACAAGATTATCTGGCGATGTAGTAAATCTTGAATCTTTAAAACAAGCTGGGTTAATCCGAAGTAATTCGAAGCAAGCGAAGTTGCTTGGCGAAGGAGATGTTCAGACTGCTTTCAAAATTGAGCTCCAGAAAGTCTCTGGTAGTGCTAAAGCAAAGATCGAGGCTGCAGGAGGCACCATAGTAGAACAGTAGAGCCGTATGCTTTCCGCATTTACAAATTCGCTCAAAATACCTGAGCTGAGGCAAAAAATTTTCTTTACCTTGGCTCTGCTCTTTATTGCTAGAGTTGGCGCAAATATACCTTTACCAGGGGTCGACCCATCTCCAATCAAAGAGTTTTTCGAATTGCGTGAGCAAACGCGTAGCGAGTCAGATGGTAATGATATTCTAGGCTTTTATAACATGTTTACTGGTGGTGCACTTTTGAATGGAGCACTCTTCGCATTAGGTATCATGCCTTATATCAGTGCATCGATTATTATGCAATTGATGGGAGCGGTTTGGCCTCAACTCGCCAGACTTCAACAGGAAGGGGAGCCAGGCAGACAAAAGATTTCGCAATATACCAGATATCTAACAATTTTCATTTGTATGGTCCAGGGTGGTCTTTTGGCCGTGGCTTTGCGAGATAGTCCAGGAAGTTTGATTCAAGGCTTTAACCCTGGCGAGATTGGTCTCGATGGTAAACCCCTCGGTCAAATTGTTGTATCGACTTCCCCTACTCTCTTTTTATTCAATACCATAGTTTTCCTGACAACTGGTTCATTGATCCTGATGTGGCTTGGCGAGCAGATTACTCAAAGGGGAATAGGAAATGGTATATCTCTTCTAATTACAGTAGGTATATTAGCTGATCTACCCAAAGCTCTTGCAGATGCTTATGCATTAATATTTTTAGCACCCGCTGGTGATAATATGATCATCGTGAAGGCACTATTAATGATCGGTCTCTTCCTTGCGGTCGTTGGAGGCATAGTTGCGGTTACCCAAGCTCAAAGAAAGATTCCCGTCCAGTATGCAAAGAGAATGGTAGGGCGAAAAGTCTTTGGTGGACAAAGTTCATTTTTGCCTCTCAAGGTAAACTATGCCGGTGTCATGCCAGTTATTTTTGCTAGTGCAATCCTTATGTTTCCTGCTCAATTGCTTCGAACACTTGGTGCTGCCATTGAGCAGGATTGGGCAATTGAACTAGCAAATGTATTTGCCAGTCGTGGATGGTTTTATTATCTTTTTTACGGCGGCCTTATACTAGTTTTCAGTTATTTTTGGGTTTCAATTATGTTTAAGCCCGTTCAGATTGCGGACGATCTAAAGAAAAATGGAGGTTATGTTCCCGGAGTGCGCCCAGGTGAACCAACAGCAAAGTTTCTTGACTTCGTAATGACTCGTTTGACATTGGCGGGAGCGATTTTCTTAACTATCATTGCCGTGTTCCCTGATCTAATTTTCAATCTTGCCAATGTTTCCTATAATGTTGCCACCTTTTTTGGTGGAACCGGAATGCTTATTATTGTTGGCGTTGTTCTTGATACCATGAGGCAAATAGAAACGTTTCTGCTGCAGCGGCATTATGATGGTTTTCTCAAAAAAGGTAGAATTAGAGGTCGTTCTGTGGCGCAAGGTCAAGGGATAGAATCTTTGGAATTAAAGGATTTCGAAGCACAATGGCGCCCTTTAATCTGGATTTCATGCATTCTCTTCGCCTTAGGTTTAGTAGGATATTTCCTTAAGGGCACTTGATTTTAAAAGAAACTTATAATTATTATGGCTAGACTACTAGGAGTTGACATACCCAACAGAAAAAAAATCGAATTTTCATTGCGCTACATCTATGGAATTGGTCCTACTCGGGCAAAAGCTATTTTGGATGCCACGGGAATCGATCCAGACAGAAGAACTTCCGAATTGAATGAACAGGAATTGAGTTCGATAAGCAATTACATTATTGAACAAAAATTAATGGTTGAGGGAGACCTTCGTAGAGCGATAACCAATAACCTCAAAAGACTTCAAAGTATTAGGTGCTATCGGGGTTTAAGGCATCAACGAGGTCTTCCTGTTAGGGGTCAAAGAACAATTACTAATGCAAGAACTCGAAAAGGTGGCAGAAAGACGGTCGGCGTTGTCAGAAAGAGCTAACTTCAAAATTATTTTATGAGCGAAGAAGAAAATATCACCGAAGAGGATCAAGAAAATGCCTCTGTAAAACCAACAGAGGAAGTTTCTTCTAAACAAACCAATGAAGAAACCTCCAAACCCTCTACTGATAAAAAAGAAGAGACTGCAGCAGATTTACTTGGTGCCAATATCGAACAAGTAAAAGTCCGAAAGGCCAAAGGTAGTAAAAATATTCCAACAGGAATTTGCTTTATCGTAGCAACATTTAACAATACAAAAGTTTCATTCGCTGATTCGAAAGGAAATGTAATTTCTTGGTCTAGCTCTGGTAAATGTAACTTTCGTGGTTCCAGAAAATCCACCGCATACGCAGCACAAGTTGTTACGCAAGATGCAGGACGTGTTGCAATGTCTCATGGTATGAAAGAAGTACTTGTTAAAGTTAAGGGGCCTGGGATGGGAAGGGATTCAGCTATTCGTGCGCTTCAAAGCCTCGGCTTTAATGTTTCGGCAATTGTGGATGTAACTCCAGTTCCTCATAATGGATGTCGTCCTCCAAAAAGAAGAAGGGTTTAAACGCCTTCGTTTGCACTTAAATTTTATTTCTTATGTCTAGATATACTGGTCCAACAACGAGAATTAATCGACGTTTTGGTATGGCAATTTTTCCAGCCAACAAAGCATTTGAGAGAAGAACTTATCCTCCGGGTCAACATGGCCCCACTTTTCGGAGAAAAGTAAGTGACTATGGGGAAGGTCTTATTGAGAAGCAAAAGCTTCGAATGACATACGGATTAACTGAAAAACAATTTAGGAATCTATTCGAAAAAGCGAAAAGAAAAACTGGTATTACGGGTGAGGTGTTCCTTACTCTACTAGAAACGCGTTTAGATAACGTAGTCTATCGTTTAGGTTTTGCTAAAACGAGACAAGCGGCGAGACAATTTGTCAATCATGGACATGTACTTGTTAACGGAGGAAAAGTAGATATTCCAAGTTTTCAAGTTTCGGTAGGTGATGAAATTGGTGTTCGTGAAAAAACTTCTTCGCGTCAAGTCGCGACACGTAATCTTGAAGGTTCCCAATATCACCCTTCCCCTGCTTGGGTCGAGGTAAATGCCGACTCCTTGCAAGGAACTGTTTCTAGATTTCCAGAGCCTGACGAACTCGATCAGAGCATCAACATACAGTTGGTGGTCGAATTCTACAGTCGTTAACTTTATTTAAATTCAACCTCATATATTATGGCAACAAGACTTGGAAAGTTTGAACTACCTAATCGACTCGTTAAGGAAGAAGAAAGTGCAAATGAAAAATATGCAAAATTCATTGCGGATCCCTTTGAATCAGGTTATGGGCATACAATAGGCAATGCGTTTCGACGAGTTTTGCTTAGTTCGATTGAAGGGGCAGCAATTTCTTCTTTGAAAATCGATGGAGTGCAGCATGAATTTCAAAGTTTGGATGGAGTTGTAGAAGATGTTACGGACATAGTTCTTAATCTTAAAAAAGTACTTATAATAAGTCATAAACCTGACCCCGTACTTATTACCCTAGATGTGGAAAAAGAGGGGGAAGTAACTGCTGGAGATATTTCACCAGCAGAGGGAATTGAAATCATAAATCCCGAACAGGTTATTTTAACGACAGACAGAAAGCAAAAAATCTTTGCCGAGATGACTGTAACTGTTGGTAGAGGCTTTTGCTTGGGCGAAGACAGCAAGACTGATGATCAACCAATTGGTATGATCAATGTGGATGCCTTGTATAGCCCCGTCAAGTTAGTCAAATATGAGGTCCAAAATACAAGAGTTGGTCAAATGACCGACTACGATAAATTAATTATCGAGGTTAATACAGATGGTCGCATATCTCCAGACGATGCCATGAAGCAGTCTGCGGCAATTTTACGTCACCACTTAGATGTTTTTGACCAAATAAGCGAAGAACAAATTGAATTTGAAAGTCATTCCAAGGAGGTAAGTGAGGAGCAAAACAGATTGAAGAACTTGCTCAGCATGAGCGTTAACGAAATTGAACTCTCCGTTCGTGCGGCAAATTGTCTTAACAACGCGAACATCACTACTGTGGGTGAGTTAGCTACAAAATCCGAACCAGAAATGCTCAAGTATCGAAATTTTGGCAAAAAGTCACTTAATGAAATCAAGGCTAAATTAGAACAACTCGGCTTATCCCTTGGTATGAAATTCGAAAGCAGGCTTTTGGAATCCATCTCTAACTAATTATACCTATTTAAAACCTTCTTCCGATGAGACATAGAAAGCACAATCACCAACTCGGAGTAAAAACTGCTCATCGCGCATCCCTGCTAGCAAACCTTTGTTGTGCCTTAATTGAAAATGGTAGAATCAAAACGACTCTTGCCAAGGCACGAGCACTCAGGCCAACTATCGAGAAAATCATTACGCTAGCCAAAAAGGCTCATATTGCACAGGACACGGCAAAAAAAATTCACTACCGTAGGCTCGCAATAGCCCGTCTTCGTAGCAAAGATGCAACTAAGAAGTTGTTCGATGAATTAGTCGAACAATTTTTGGGACGAGATGGTGGATATACGCGCATTTACAAGCTTGCGCTCCCTCGTCTGGGAGATGCTGCGGATATGGCCCTTATCGAATTTGTAGAGGAATCAACTTCTAAAAAGAAAAAGAAGAAAGCAAAAAAAGCTTCCAAAAAAACAGATTCCGATAAAGCAGAGAAACATTACAAGGCAGAAGCAGTTGCTGAGCAAGAAGATGTTGCAGAGTAGCAACCGCAAGAGGAAGAGAAAACCCAACAGGAAGGGGATGCAGCTCTTACCGAAGAAGAGAATGTAGCAGAATCATCTGATGAAACGGCAGAAGAGAGCCCCGAGCCGGAAGATTCTCAACCAGAAGAAGAAGCTACTGAGCAAATAAATGAAATTTCAGCAGACACTTCGAGTGAAGAAGAGGTAGAGCCTGAAGTAAAAGAGGATTCAAAAGAATCCAAATAATCCTTTATTTGCTAAAGCATTTTAGGGCAAAAAGATTTCTGTCCGAAAAAAGTCGTTTATCCTTTAGGAATAATCGATATTGGTTTGTGTTACTTTGATCATTATAAAGTATTTATAATTATTTTGATATGCCTCAAACTATTGTAGTTCTTGATTTTGGATCCCAATACACCCAAGTTATTGCTCGGAGAATAAGGGAAGCGAATGTTTTCTCATCAGTACTTCCGTACAATTCCAAGCTTTCTGACATTAGAAAAGCCAATCCTGCGGGAATAGTACTATCTGGTGGTCCAGCAAGTGTTTTCGCAAAAGATTCGCCAAAACCTGATCCAAGAATTTTTAAATTAAACATTCCTATATTAGGAATCTGTTATGGCTTGCAGTTAATGGGAAAGATGCTCGGTGGAGAAGTCCAGGCAAGTGATCGCAGGGAATATGGTAGAGGGACTTTAAGGATTGAGAGGAAAGGAACTCTGTTCAGCGGTTTACCTTCAAAACTTTCAGTCTGGAATTCCCATGGAGATGCTCTAGCAAAACTTCCCAAGGGATTTCGAATATTAGCAAAAACAGAAAATTCGTCATATGCTGCTATTGAGGACCCCAAAAGAAAGTTTTATGGACTGCAATTTCATCCTGAAGTTGAACATTCCGAAAGGGGTAAGGATATTCTATTGAATTTTCTTAAGCGTGTTTGTGGATGTGAGGGTGATTGGGATATGGGAGACTTTTTACAACTATCCATTGATCGAATCCGAAAAATAGTTGGGAAGGAACATGTCATTCTTGGGCTAAGTGGCGGAGTAGATTCTTCTGTAGCGGCAGCGCTTATTCACAAAGCAATTGGCGACCAACTGACCTGCATTTTTGTGGACAATGGATTGCTCCGATTAAATGAAAGAGAGCAGGTTATTGCTCTCTTTAGGAATCATATTCCCGGTAAGCTGAAAGTTGCAAAAGCCGGTCCTCGTTTTTTAAAGAGCCTCAAAGGCGTAAAGGATCCCGAAAAGAAACGAAAAATTATAGGAAAAACATTTATAGATGTGTTCGACAATGAAGTTTCTAAATTGAGAGAAGTTGGCTTTTTGGCACAAGGTACTCTTTATCCAGATGTTATTGAAAGCGTACCAGTTGGTGGCAACCCGGCAGCACTGATTAAGAGCCATCACAATGTGGGTGGTTTACCTAAGAGAATGAAACTCAAACTCCTCGAACCATTGAGAGAGTTATTCAAGGACGAAGTGCGTAATTTGGGGCGGGAGTTGGCATTGCCTGAGTCTGTCCTTATGCGCCATCCTTTTCCTGGACCTGGTCTTGGTGTTCGAGTTGTGGGAGATTTATCTCAAGCTAAACTTAGGGTGCTCCGTGAAGCTGATCACATTTTCATTGAAGAATTAATTAAGCAGAAACTCTACCACAAATTATGGCAGGCGTTTTGCGTATTTTTGCCTGTTCGGAGTGTTGGCGTTATGGGAGATGAGAGAACCTATGAAAATGTAATTTGCTTACGAGCGGTAACCAGTTCGGATGCTATGACTGCCGACTGGGCTCAACTGCCGGATGTATTTCTAAGAAGAGTTTCCAACCGCATAATTAATGAAGTCAAAGGAGCTAATAGAGTTGTTTATGATATTAGTTCTAAACCGCCAGGGACAATTGAATGGGAGTAGTTATTATCGGTGCAACTTGACCTTCATTACAAATCTTTTTCTCCCACGCTTCTTGAGGAAATTGGGAAGTTTGCCACTTCCACAAATATAGATGAAGAAATTTCCAAATCGGTAGTAGAAATCTTAGATGATGTTAAAGACAAAGGAGATCAGGCATTGCTCGAAAGAACTTTGCTTTATGATAAAGCAAATTTAAATAAATCTGAACTGCGCGTTCCTCTTGAAGAAATTAAAAAAGCCAAATCGTTATTATCTTCAGAACAGCTTTATGCAATTAACGACGCTATTGAAAATGTAACTCTGTTTCATCAGCAAAACTTACCAAGAGATTGGAAGAGCTTTAATTCTCATGGTGCTCTAGTAGGTGAAAATTATTATCCTCTAGATAGAGTTGGACTTTATGTCCCGGGTGGAAATGTCCCTTTGGTTTCAACTGTTATAATGACTGCCACTTTGGCAAAAGTTGCTGGCGTTGCACAAATTGCAGTCACTACCCCACCAAATCCAAATTGTAAGATTTCCCCTGAACTGCTTGCTGCTTTAGGTATTCTTGAAATTGAAGAAGTGTACAAAGTTGGAGGTGCTCATGCTATAGGAGCCCTTGGGTATGGGACAGAAACTATACCTTCTGTTGACAAGATTTTTGGTCCCGGTAACGCATATGTAAACGAAGCTAAAAGACAAGTGTTTGGGAATGCGGGTATAGATTTACTTCCCGGACCAAGTGAAGTTATGGTTATTGCAGACGACTCTTCCAATTCATCTTACATTGCCGCCGCCTTGATTGCTCAAGCGGAGCATGGTTCAGGAAAAGAGAAAATTTATTTAGTATTTACTAAAGAGAATCAATTTGAAGAAATTATCTCCGAAATCAACAGGCAAGCAAGTGAGCTTTCTCACAAGGAATCAATACTACAAATCTTCCTAAAAGGTTTTTTTGCTACTCATGTGAAAGATTTGGATGAAGCTATTTGTGTTGCAAATTATGTCGCTCCTGAACATTTGGAGCTGCAGGTTAAGGAGGAAAGCATTTCATATTTGCAATCAAATATAAAAACTGCAGGAGCTCTTCTATTGGGACATTTTTCAGCCACTGCACTTGGTGACTTCGTAGCTGGTCCAAGTCATGTACTGCCTACTGGACGTTCATCCAGGTTTTCTTCAGGTTTGCGAATTGAAGACTTTTTTAGACGTACCAGCATAATTAAGTATGACGAGGAAAGTATAAAGAAAGCTTCCAAATCAGCCCTTCTTTTTTCGGAGATGGAAAAATTGGATGGTCATGGTAAATCAATTTCTATCCGATTAGGACAGGAATAGGTTCATGAAAGAAAACCTTAGAAGGTTTGTTCCACCAGAAATCCTTTCTCGTAAGAGTTATACACCGGGTTTTCAGCCCGAGAGTCAAGGTGCTTTGATAAAGCTAAATACCAACGAAAACCCATATCCTCCTAGTCCTAGCTTAGCGAAATCAGTTCTGGAAGAAACGAAACGTCTTCATTTGTATCCCGAACCCCTCTCTTTAAAGCTTAGAGGTTTAATTGCAGGGAAACATGATTTACAAGAATCTCAAGTGATAGTTGGAAATGGTTCGGACGATTTGCTCAATTTGTGTGTGCGTGCTTTTTCTGACTCGCAAAGATCAGTTGGTATGCTTAATCCAAGCTACTCTCTTTATCCAACATTAACTTCTCTACAAAGATCCAACCTGTGTCTTGTAGAATTTGATAATGATCAATTTGATCTTCCTGTCGAAAAAATGTTGGACTGCAATGTAAACTTGTTTTTTCTTACAAATCCTCATGCGCCAAGCGGTGTATTTTTTGACCTGAACACAATTTCATATATTGCTCATGAAATGAATGCCATTCTGGTTGTTGACGAGGCCTATGCAGACTTTGCCAATGATTCAGCCATACGTTTACTTAGCCGTAACGATAATATTATTGTCACACGAACTTTTTCAAAGTCATATTCCTTAGCTGGATCACGTGTAGGCTATGCAATTTCCTCACCACAGATCATTGAGATCTTGGATAGTGTTCGTGAAGTCTACAATCTGGATCGAATGTCACAAGCAGCCGCATATGCTGCGTTCGCAGATAATCAGTATTTTGAGGATTGTAGAGCTAAAATTTTGTACGAAAGACAAAAAGCCTTTTCATTTTTTAGTTCTCTTGGTTGGAAAACCTTAAGAAGTCATGCCAATTTTATTTTTACCGAGCCAATGAAGAAGAACGGCGAAAGCAGTAAAGAAGTCGCCCAATCATTGTTTAATTTTTTAGAAAAAGAAAAAATATTTGTTCGATATTTCCCGAATCATCGTTTGACCGAATCAAAGATAAGAATCAGTATTGGAACAGGAGAACAGATGAATACCTTACTTGAAACCATTAAGAACTGGTATGATGAGAAAAGCTGAGATAACAAGAGAAACAAAGGAAACTAAAATTTCTTTTAAATTAAACATTGATGGTAGCGGAATAGCGACCGTTTCTACGGGTATAGCTTTTCTGGATCATATGCTGCAACTTTTTGCCAAGCATGGATTTTTTGATCTAGAAGTTGAAGCAAGCGGGGATTTGGATGTTGATTATCATCATCTTGTTGAAGATATGGGCATTGCAATGGGTCAAGCCGTAAAGAAGGCGTTATCGGATAAAGCTGGCATTCAAAGGTACGGTTTTTTTGTTCTCCCTATGGATGAAACTTTAGCCACTATATCAATGGATATAAGCAACCGAGGATATCTCGTTTACAAAGTTGCTTGCCAAAATTATCAAGTGCGAGACTTCAACATCCATTTATTTAAGGAATTTTTCCAAGCATTTGCCAACGAAGTTGCTTGCAATCTTCACATTCGATTGGAGCATGGAGATGAACCTCATCATATTGCCGAGGCTATCTTTAAAGGCTTTGCAAAAGCCTTAGATATGGCGACCAAACCTGAAACTAGATTAGAAGGTCAGGTTCCATCTACTAAAGGGACCCTCGCGAAGTAACTCTAGTAATTTTCTTGTTCAAAAATGACAAGGGTTGGAGTAATCGATTATGGAACAGGTAACCTGCGTAGTGTATTAAAGGCCTTTGAGTTTATAGGAGCTGAAGTTTTATGTATCAGCACGCCGTCCGAATCTTCTGAAATCGATGTTTTAGTTTTTCCTGGTCAAGGGACATTTGACCAGTGCATGGGTAGTCTGCATGAAACTGGATTAGATAAGTTTATCAAAAATTGGATAGAGGCAGATAAACCCTATTTTGGAATATGTCTCGGTTTGCAAGTTTTGTTTTCTGCCTCTGAAGAAGGAACACATAAGGGTCTTGGTATATTGACAGGCAGAGTAAAAAAATTCGATCTTGATTCAAAATATAAGATTCCACACATGGGATGGAATTCCGTATGTTGGGATGATAGCTCAATGTTTGAGCTGATGGATGGAATTGAAATTGGCGATCAATTTTATTTTGTTCACAGTTATCATGTTTGTGATACAGAGAGACACTTGCGAACGCTCTCAACTTCATACGGATATGATTTTATTAGTGGTGTTCGATTTGGAAATAGTGTTGCCACGCAGTTTCATCCAGAAAAGAGCCAAGAAAAAGGATTAAAATTATACAGGAACTTTCTTGAAAAAATAGCCTAAGATTGGCACAAAGGAAGTTTAATTCCCAATTTACCCTACCCCATGTCCAATCAAGCAACTCTAACTATCGGCGATAATGAATTTCCTCTTAACATTCTTGTTGGGACGGAGAATGAACACGCACTGGATATAAGTTCCCTTCGGAAAGCAAGTAAGTACATCACTTTTGATGATGGTTATGGAAATACGGGTTCCTGCGAGAGTGAAATAACATTCATTGACGGAGACAAGGGAATCTTAAGATATCGGGGATTCGATATTTCTGAGCTTGCGGAAAAATCGAACTTCTTCGAATCCTGCCTTCTTCTTTTTAATGGAGATCTACCCAATTCATTGGAGATAGATCTTTTCACCAAGCAAGTTTTTTCACATTCATCTTTGCCAGATTCCGTCAATCAAGTAATCGAGTCTATGTCGAGCAATACCCACCCGATGGGGGTGCTTAGCTCGGCAATACAGGCCTTAGGCGGAAGTTATCCTGATTTGTGTACCAATACTAGACCAGCGGATGTTGAATCTTTTGAGGAAGCGGCTTCTCTAATTGTAGGATCGATACCGTTAATTGCGGCTAAGACATATCGATCATCTAAAGGAGAAAATCTTCCTAACCCCAAAAGTAATTCCAACTATTGCGAAAATTTCCTTCATTTGATGTTTGGCACTGAAGCGGGAGAGGACATTGATCCTGCTGTCAGTAAGGCATTGGATCTTATTTTCCTTTTACATGCTGATCACGAGCAAAATTGCTCGACCTCAACCTGTCGGATGATTGCATCTGGAGGAGCAAATGCTTTTGCTTCCCTATCGGGAGCCATTTCTGCATTATGGGGACCATTGCATGGGGGTGCAAATATGGCAGTGATTAAAATGCTTAATGAAATTCACTCGTCTGGAGATGATGGAAGTCAATTCATTAAGTCCGCCAAGGAGGGTAAATCACGTTTAATGGGTTTTGGTCACCGGGTTTATCGAAATTATGACCCTCGTGCCAAGATTCTCAAAAGTGCATGCGATCAAGCATTGGACGCACTCGGTGTAGAAAGTCCGATCTTAGATATTGCAAGAAATTTGGAACGTTCCGCCTTGCAGGATGAATACTTTATTGCCCGCAAACTTTATCCTAATGTAGATTTTTATAGTGGTATAATTCTTCAGGCAATGGGCTTCCCGACCAATATGTTTACTGTATTATTTGCCTTAGGTCGAGCACCAGGTTGGTTGTCGCATTGGAAGGAAATTGCTATCAAAGGAAAGAAGATTCATCGCCCACGTCAAATTTATCAAGGTCGGAATTTACGTAATTATGTGGCAGTCAATGAACGCTAAAGAATTAAGTCTTTCGATCAAAACAAGGTAAAAGAGTTAATTTCTTTCAACTGGTGCTTGAGCCATTACTTGTTCCATGCTTAAACCTGTGTTTTGTCGTATTCCTTTGATCAATAGCCAAAAAGCATAACCTGAAACCAACATACAGGGGATGCTTATTACGGGAAGACTCCATCCCATCATTGCACCCACCTCCTCATTAAAGGCACTCTTGTCTATGCTTGGTTCTGTAACTACAAGCATTTGAGCGAGAAAAAAATTCAAGACAGCACTTACAATAAATGAAAATGCGATCAACCAGGTACATTTTACTAGTAATGCATCAAAGGATTTTTTTGTTCCTTGTTCTATCAATCGTTCTTCCACCAAAGAGACTTTGATTATTTCAGGATTGTATAGAAAGAGACGAACCAATGGCTTTTCCGTTTTTAGCGTCAAAATGGTTAAAAGCCCAAGGATGGCAGGCATGGCGGATTCCTTAATCGCAAACATAAATACGGTTGCACCGGGAATAAGCCCTATCCCTCCAGTAAGCAAAGCACTTAAGGCACCGATAATAGAAAAGAAATTCCACTTCCTGCGCTTTATCAAATCCATAATCCCATAGGAGATAGGAAACAAAATAGCCAAAAGAAGTATTATGGAACCAACCAACGGAGAATCAGGCGTTGAGTTGAAGAAATTACCCAACAAAGACCCAAACCAGTCATCGCCTTTTCTGAGGATCACAATTGGCAAAACAAGATTGAAGCCTATATTTAACCACATGTTTTCTCTTTTGGGCATGGATTTTTCGATTGAGGAATCGCTCATGCTTCTACCTTATATTTAGTTGATGAAGTTGTCTCGCCTATTTTGATGAATTTGCCCCTTAAATGTTTGATTTCTGCTGGTCCGACTAGAGAGTGGATCGATGCTGCAAGGTTTATCTCCAACCCATCTTCCGGCAAGATGGGTTTTGCTCTCGCGGAGGAAGCACGAGACAGAGGAATGGAAGTAACCTTGATAAGTGGTCCTGTAAACCTTCCCGGTCCAGATGATATTTTAGTAAGACGCGTAGAAACATGTTTGGAAATGAAAGATGTAATCATGGAGTATTTTTCCACTGCCGACCTCATTATTATGTCTGCCGCAGTTTCAGATCACAGACCAAAATTTCAAGTAACTGCAAAAATGAATAAAGGTGAGTTTCCTGTAAGTTTGGAATTGGAACCTAATCCAGATATTTTACAGAAATTAGGAAAACTAAAATCATCAACCCAAACGCTAGTAGGCTTTGCCGCAGAGACGAACGACCACCTAGCCAAGGCAAAATCAAAGCTAATCCGAAAGAATTTAGACTGGATCGTGGTTAATGACATTTCCAATACAGAGATTGCTTTTGGTTCCGATCTTAACGAAATAACTGTACTTTCAAAGGAAGGTGATAAAATTTTCGTGCCTTTATCTTCGAAGAAAAAGGTGGCAGGCCATATACTTGAAATCGTATGTCAGTAAGGAAAAAGTCAAATCGTAGCCCACTCGATAGGGTTTTGGGTAGATTGGATGATCTTGATGAGGTGAATTTGGGAATTTTGGTACAGAAGCTGGCTCGGGAGCGTAAGCTTCTTGAAACAGTTTTTGAAGTTATTCGGGACGGGGTTCTTGTGCTAGATGAAGAAGGGTTTCTGACTTACTCCAACCCGCAAGGTCGTACCCTAATTGGGCTCAAGGGTAAAAATGCGGAGAAGATCAATATTCGCAAGGCATCCCCGGAAATATCGCGAGCTTTAGGAATGGATCGCACGAATGATCCATCTTATCCAGAAGTGGTTATGAGAGAAATACAAATTACCTACCCCGAGATGCGTCAACTTCGTTTGTATGCGGTTCCGATCGAAAATACTTCTGGTAAGGGGGAATCTGTTGGCAAAGCGGGTTTGGCTGTTGTAATGACTGATGTAACGGAAGAATTGGATGATCTGAATGCTAAGATTGAAAGCGAAAAAGTATCAAGTATTATGGATCTTGCCGCAGGTGTAGCACATGAATTGGGTAATCCGCTTAACTCCATTAACATTCACCTACAAGTTATGCAGAGAAATTTTGATGCAAAAGGTGGAGATGCAGATAAATTAAATAAATCATTAAATTCCTGTATCAAGGAGGTTCAGAGACTCGATGGTATTATTGCACATTTTCTTAAGGCGATCCGTCCTACCGAACCAAATTTCAAGAAAATCAATTTACTTTCCATAATAGAAGAAACGGTTCGTTTGCGAGAAAAGGAAATCAGTGGCAAAAAAATAAATATAAGTATGGAAGCAGGCGTTCGAGAGCCTATGGTTCAGGGAGATGCAGAACAATTGAAGCAAGTGTTCTTCAATGTCATCGGTAATGCTTTAGATGCAGTTGCAGATGGTACGGAAATACGTATTATTACGGGCTTGGACGAAAAATATGTGTTTGCTCAAGTAATTGATCAGGGGTTGGGAATTCGCAAAGAGGATATTTCGCGAGTTTTTGAACCATACTTTACTACCAAAAAGAAGGGAAATGGGATTGGGATGATGATAGTTCATAGAATCATGCGAGACCATGGTGGAGAAGTTGGTATAGATAGCAAGGAGGGTTCAGGTACTATAGTTTCGTTAAAATTCCCCAGAAAAAGGGCTAGGCACAAGTTACTGGAGTCCCCTCCCTTAGAATCAGGAGGTGAAAAGTGAAGCATAATCTCTTAATTGTCGATGACGAAGAGCATACGCGTGAAGGACTTGAATTGGCTTTGGAAGAAAAGTATGAAGTATTTTTGGCGTCGAGTGCCGAAGAGGCTTTCAATGCACTTGCCACGGAAAACTTTGAAGTAATTCTGACCGACTTAAGAATGTCCGGGGAATCGGGTATGAGCGTGATTGATTTTGCCATTAAACACATGCCCAATGCGATCTGTATAATGATGACTGCTTATGGAGAAGTAAATATAGCAGTAGAGGCAATGAAAAGAGGTGCATTTGATTTCCTCTCAAAACCCGTCAATCTTGAAAAACTCGAAATGCTTATTGTTCGAGGCTTGAATGAAAAAAAGCTCAAGAAAGAAAACAAAGATTTGCATCAAAGATTGGATAAAAAATTTTGTTTCGATGGTATTCTGGGTAAGTCTGATTCTTTAGAAAAGGTGCTTGAGCAAGTGAAGCTAATTGGACCATCAAAAGCAACGGTTCTAATTTGCGGTGAAACAGGCACAGGCAAAGAGTTAGTTGCTCAGGCGGTTCACCAGAATAGCGACCGTTCGCGAGGCCCATTCATTCCAGTCCACTGTGCGGCTTTACCTTCTAATCTTTTGGAAAGCGAGCTTTTTGGTCACGAGAAGGGAGCATTCACGGGAGCGAATGAGCAAAGAATTGGTCGTTTTGAGTCGGCAAAGGGAGGCACTCTTTTCTTAGATGAAATTGGAGAAATTGATGCGTCCACCCAGGTAAAACTCTTACGATTTTTAGAGACTAAATCCTTCGAAAGACTCGGAAGCTCAGATGCGATTCAAATAGATGTTAGGTTGGTTTGTGCGACAAACCGTAATCTTCGAGAGATGGTAAAGAATGGAGATTTTCGAGAAGATCTCTTTTATCGCTTGAATGTAGTTAGTGTTGAACTTCCGCCTCTACGAGAACGTGGCGATGACATATCCATTTTGTTGCAGCATTTTCTTGAACAGTTCTCTGAAGAAAATGGTTTTGATGCACCAATTCTGGCGGACGATGCCTTAAATGTGCTTCAGCATTATAGATGGCCAGGCAATGTAAGAGAGTTAAGAAATTTTTGCGAAAACCTAGTTGTGCTCAAAAGAGGGGCTAAAATAGGAAAGTATGATTTGGATCCAAGATTTACGATTGGTGAAGATGAGACGGATCACAGCAATTCTGAAGCAATGGCAAACACTTTATCTGTTGAAGAGAATGAAAAACGACTCTTACGTAACGCACTTCTTAAAACAAAGGGTAATAAAACTAAGGCCGCTGAGCTAATGGGTATTAGCAGAAGAACCCTACACCGAAAATTGGCTTTATGGCCGGAGCTTGATTTAAACGGTTAAGGAAATTGGCTGCTCGGGCTGGATTCGAACCAGCGACCAAGTGGTTAACAGCCACCTGCTCTGCCACTGAGCTACCGAGCACCAAATTTGATATATAATGAGGAATCGGAGCTTTCTGTCAACATTGACAAGTTTATCGTAAGCAAATCGATTGTCCTAGTAAAACTAGGGTAAAGGCAAAACTTTTTCGGGTGGTTTTGCTTGAGCGGGCACGCGAATGATTTCACTCCAAGCAGATGCGATAACCGTAGCATCATCTTGTGGACCAAGCATTCGTATTCGGATGAAATGCTCTTCTTCGGGTAATCTTCCCGTCATTGTTGTGGATAAATCTTTACCTTCAATCATGCGAGTATCTAGACCGACGGTAAATTCTTCGTCATTTGCAACCTCAATTTCGTAACGATGGCCAGATGGTGTATTGCCAATCGAAGCTAGAGATATCACTAGATCCGATGGGGAGTCTGTACCCCTCTTAAATTCAGTCGAATGAGGCGTCGGGCAGACAACCGTTGGGTATTCGAAAAATAAAGATGTTTTTGGGCTTTCAAAATCAACGAAATTTCCACCTAGTGGGATAGCTTTTACTTCAATAAGAAACTTACCACACTGTTTGGCATCTTCCAAAAACAGCTTTGGCTCTTTTTCTACGAAATCTCCATAGGGTTGGTCAAATTGCTCCCCATATTTGACATTTGTCATGTATGCAATTTCGGAAATATTCTCAGAAATGGGGTTCCACTGGACTTTAAGGGTGCCATTTTGGTCAATGGCAGTTAAATTTTCCGGAGCGGGTAAATAGTTTCCTGGAACCTCGAATTGAATAGTGATTTCTTCAGTAGTGGTAAAAGAATCGTTATCTTGTGCTGGAGCAATGCGAAACATAGCCCAATAGCTTCGACCAGCAGGTAGAACTAGATCTCGAACTTCAGTATCCCGTGTGATAATTTCTTGATAGGGAATGGGTTCGCTAGGATCGGTGAGAATATGAATGACATAGTCTAGGGGACCGGGCTGAATCGCTTTGCTCCATGAAAAATGAACCTTTCCCATTTCTGGTAAGACAGAAAAGCTGCCCGTTAGGCCAGATGGATAGGCACTAGTTTGAACGGACATAGTGGTTGCATCACTAGGATGAAACCGTTCATCAGAGGAAGGAGGAAACGCAGTTATTCTGAAATAATGGGTATAGTCGGTTTTTAAATCAGAAAAAGTTATGGTATGATCGTCGGTTACCCTGCGGGAGATAACTAAATTGTCGAGTTTAGGATTGGTAGATGATTCAACAAGAAATTCCGGTTGGCGGGCCCCATCTTCTTCTGTTTCCCAATTTATTGGATCAAACCAATTTAGTGTTATGGAGGTTTCGGTAACCTCCGAAACTTCAATTTGTGGAGGAATAAGTTTTATTTTATTAGAACTAGACTTTGATTTTTCGAGATTAGGCATTGCCCGTGAGTCAGTGATCGGGGAATTTTCCGGCGTGCCTTTATCCTCTGTTTCAGTGCTGCAGGAATAAGTAAAAAAGAGAAGAAGAAAGAGAGTGTGGATTTTCATTACGAGGTAATTTATAAATTGAAAGAGTATGAATTTCCTGTCAATGCCTTGATTTAACCTCAAAAGTAGGGCGAGATCGATATGCTAGGAGAAAAGGGTCATTTGGCGTGTATTGATAGTCATTTTCTCATTTCAGGAAATACAAATCCTAAAGCTAGACGAAACCCGATATCGCTAGCCTGATAATTTTCTCCGTAATTCATTCTTTTGGCAGTTTTGCAACAAACTTCGCAAGAAACCCAACTTCCGCCTCGAGTGACTTTGTCCATATTTGTCCAATGCAGTAAAGGGTCTATCAATTTTCTTGGTGGGCGTGGACCATAGCCGTCCAAACACCACTCCCTTACGTTTCCATATATGTCGTGAAATCCCCATTTATTTGGAGACAACTTCCCAACGGGTTTAGTCGTTTCGATAACATTACTGGAAATCCAAGCGTATTTTGTAAGCAAGGAAATCTTACTGCCAAAGAAAAAAGGATCGTTTGAACCTGTACCGGCTGCAAATTCCCATTCCGCTTCCGACGGTAGGCGAAAAATCATTCCTTGAGGTATGGAAAACTTGCTACGATCTAGATTTAATCTCCGACAAAATTCCATGGCTTCCTCCCAAGTCATACCCTCTGCAGGTAAAGAATTTCCAATGAACCGACTATGGTTTTCTTTCATGTAGGAGTTCCATAGTTCTTGAGTTACTTCGGTTTTACCTAGGTAAAATGGATTGCTAATCTTTACATCTCGTATTCCTTCAAAAGGCTCTCCTTTTCCTTGCAGGTTAGCCATTCCAATCGAAAACTCTGCGGGGTCCAATCTAAGCATCAAGAGTTTATTTATGCGGATTTCCTTGGGGAGTAGGTCTTTTGTTTTATCGTTTGATGCTTTAAGTTCCGCATAATCAATGAATGGAATAAATAGCCAAACTGATATCAAAAATGTAATTTGGCTAATTGGCATAATTATTACGAAAAAAAGCAAACAAAGTCATGGCAAACCCAATAACATTCATTTTTTGTATAAATGAACATTCAATTACTTAAAAGTGAAAACTCCTCAAGTGGTATAGCAAAAAAAAGACCCTGCCTCCGTGTCTAGTAAAAGGCAGGGCCAGATAAGGCCTTTGCGAGGTGAGTCGCCCGAACACCTCGCTTAAATTTGAGAATACTTAATTCTTTTGGTTAACCTGAAACAAACAAACTTAAGGCCTTAAAATTTATATTTTATTAGAAACTACTGGTGACACTAAGCATTGCATTAATAGGTGCACCAACGGATGCTTGGTGAGTGCTATGAGAATGCGGGAAATAAAGCTCATCTGTGAGATTCTCTATATTAAGGCCAACAATAGTATTTTCTGTGAGTGCGTAGTTTGCACCTACATCAACACGAACATATTCCGGCAAGATAGCTGAACTACCAGTTTTGATAACGCTTTCATCTTGATAAATTACACCAAGATTTAATGCAAGGCGGTCAGAAACGCTGTAGTTATTCCATATGGAAAACATATTTTCAGGTGCCTCCCTAAGTCTAACTCCAGTAGGACTATTTGCGTCTAAACTTGTGTAACCTGCACTCACGAACCATTGGTCTGTTACTGAACCGAGAAGTTGTAGTTCGAAACCTGTCGTGTCAGATTTTTGCAGGTAACTACCACCTGTGCCATCTTCTTCAGGTCTGTTTGCTTCAATCTCGAAGTAAGAAGCAGTAAAAGTAAGACCCATAGGAAGGTCGTATCTAAGACCAAATTCGAGATTTTCAAAACTATCAGGGTCAAAACGAGTATCGTTCTCATCCTGTAGCTTTGCATACTGA
>JAYYQI010000041.1:0-24211 GCA_036128475.1 Verrucomicrobiota bacterium | reverse complement strand
AAGTGTCCGTCAGGATCTGTACCAGTGAGTGTGGTCACGGCCTTCCGGTTTTCCTGAAGTTGTAAGATGGGCTCAAGTGACCCCAAAAGATTCGTGAAGACAGGGACTTCGTTTTGATTGATCAAAGTGACGGTAAAGTTTCCTTCGACCGTGGCGTTGAATTCGTCCTTGGCTTGGACTCTTATGGAATAAGTTGAGGCGTTGGTTTCGTAATCGAAGACAGTGGCGGTCTTTAGGGTTCCGTTCGCATCCAATGTAAAGAGGGAATTGTTGCCGTCCCCTGCCCCGCTCACTAGATGATAAGTAAGAGTAGCATTTGCATCCGGATCGGTGGCGTTGAATTCGCCCACGATGGTGCCGGCGGGTTGATTCTCGGCAATGGACAACGGGGCTGTTGAATTTAAATCAGATGGGGTTTGATTAGTAAAAATCACCGTCACCGCAATGGACTGAGTAGTTGTATTAGTTCCGTCACTCACCCCAATGATAACCTCATATATATTGTCAAAGTCAACATCGCTTGGGGAGCTCGCACTTGGAGCAGATAAGAACGAAAGGTAACCATTGGAAGCTCCAATTGAAAAAAGGCTCTGATCCGCTCCTCCCGAGATACCAAAATTAAGACCAACACCACCCGTTTCAGGATCCAAAGCAGTAACTGTGGTGACCTCTGTTTGATTCTCAAATACAGTAATTGCAACCGATGCATTTCCATCCAGAGAAGTAATAACAGGAGCTTCGTCGACCGCATTAACATCTATCCAATAATTTGCGGTCGCTGAACCGCCTCTTCCATCCGTTACTTGAACCCCAATTTGGTAACTATTCTTATTACTTTCATAATCAGTATCGGAAATAAATTTGAGACTTCCATTCAGATCCAATGAAAAATAAGATATATCTCCTGATATTAGGGACCAGTTAAGCACATCAGGTCCTGCCCCGGTATAATTATCTTCATCGTTTGCGTATTGATTTAACTGCATCATCACATTCGTTCTCAATGGTTCATCTATATTTAAAGGAACCGAACTAATTATGGGATCATCGTTTATATCGGATAAATTAACAGTATAATTGCCCTCAACGGTAGCATTATGCTCGTCCTTGGCCTGCACGCGGATTGAGTAGGTCGAGTCATCGGACTCGTAATCAAAAGTGTCCGCGGTCTTGAGGGTACCGTTCGCATCCAATGTAAAGAGAGAATTGTTTCCATCCCCTACTCCATTGACTAGATGGAAAGTAAGGGTAGCTCCTGCATCCGGATCGGTGGCATTGAATTCGCCAACCACGGTTCCGATCGGTTGGTTCTCGGGGGTTGTCAAACTACCTGCGACTAAATTACTTGGGGAAGTATTCTCAAAAACATCCGTCACGCTGACTGAGATCACTTGATCATCATAGAGGGATCCATCACTCGCACGAACAGTTACCTCATACAAATTGTTGGCGTCTTGATCGGTTGGGTTCTCAAAATTCGGTGCATTCCGGAAAGTCACTACTCCCGTAGTGGCATTGATATCGAATTTCCCTTGGTCCGCACCTCCGCTAATCGAAAACATTAAAGATGCACCGACATCGGGATCGCTTGCCGTCACGCTAGTGACGCTAGTTTGATTCTCCGCCAATAAAATACTAGCGGTTGGTCCTCCTCCATTGGAAGAGATGTAAGGGGCTTCGTTCAGATCTGTCAGAGTCACTGTGAAGTTACCTTCGACAGATGCATTGTATTCGTCCTTGGCTTCCACTCGAATTGCGTAGGTCGAGGCATTGGTTTCATAATCAAAAACCACGGCCGTCTTTAGCGTACCGTTCGCATCCAATGTAAAGAGAGAATTGTTTCCATCCCCTACTCCATTCGAAAAGTGATAAGTTAAAGTAGCTCCGGCATCCGGATCGGTCGCGTTGAATTCGCCCACGACGGTGCCAACGGGTTGATTCTCGTTGATTGTTAGAGCTGTGGAACCAATATAGGTGGGAGCGTTATTCAAATCTCCAAATAGGATATTCTTCTGCATGGAGCCATGAGCCGTACAAAAATAAACAAAGGATCCAATAAAATCTAAAGGAATAACTAAGGTAATCTTTGAGCCCACATTTCCAGCATCCAAGGGACTTCCAAAAACATGGGATGAATTCATATCGCCATAGCTTTCACCTATCATAAAGGGATGGCTCCCGGAAACACCTCCGTTAACAAACATGTAGGTTGAACCCCTAAGGAGTTTAAGGGTATTAAAATCCGGAGTCTGGCCGTTGCCATCCGTGAAAGTATAAAACGGACTGGCTCCCTGACCTCCAGAAACTGTAAAAACTTCCGCCGCTCCATCATGCAATCCATCATCCGTAATTGTAACATTGAAAGTACTTTCGAATGTCCCATTGTGTTCATCCGTGACTCGCACTCGAATCGGTTGTGTAGTTGAATTTGTTTCGAAATCGAAAATAGTGGCTGATCGAAGCGTACCATTCGACTCCAAACTAAAATATTGATTTCCGGAATCCCCGACACCATTTACAAGAGCATAAGAAAAACTTGCCCCTGCATCTTGGTCAGTTGCATTGAATTCACCTACTACCATACCGACGGTTTGATTTTCTTGAATGCTTAGAGTTCCGTTTACGATAAGGGCGGAAGGCGGGTTATTCGGAGTTGTAGAGAAAGCATAGGGCGTGGAATAGGTAGCTCCAGCTTGGTTCTGTGCCCATGCGCGGAAATAGTACTGTGTGGATGGAAGCAAGCCGGAGATGAAATGAGTAAGGCCTCCCGCACTTTGCGAACCAGAGAAAGAATAGGCGTTATCCCAAGCAGACGAATTAGTTCCACCATCATTCTCGCCCCAATAAAATCTGACGATCGGATCGTCTCCACCAGTCGAACTCAAATTTGCAGAGAGCGCCGTGGATGTGGATGTGGAAAAGGATGAGGAGAGATTTGAGAAAACAGGCAAGCCAATGGTACTGAAAGTATTGGTTACAGAATAGACCATTCCAGAAGGATTGCTGGATTTGAAACGAAAATGGTATTGAGTGCCAGGTGTCAAGCCAGTCAAAGTATGTGTAAATGCACCTACGGGCTTATTGCCCAGATTCACGCTTGTAAGAGGTACTTTAGCTTTTGGTCTGATGTAGCGATGGGGATGAGTGAAAGGGAGAGAATTATTGATACCCCAACGATGGGCCAAATAACCTTCGATTTTATGGCGTAGAGTGGAATCGATACTTCTAAGAAAAATAACTTCGCCCATTTTACCACCGATGGTTTTAGGAGGATTGGCACGGTTACCCATAATCGTAATTTTCTGTTTTTCAGCCAAGCCCATTGGGTCCGGAACGGATGCATTAACCAAAGTTCCATTTACCCACATCGATGAGGTTGATGAGTTAATATCAAAATCGATAGAGAACAAATGCAGGGTATCCAGCGGAGTGGAATAATTTACAGTGGGCATCCATGTGGAATTCTTAGCCAGTTTCGAGTTGAAAACACTAGTACTAAGTGATCGTAGTTCCCACTTTCCATTACCAACATTTCCATATGAGATAAGTGCATCCTGATTATTATCGATGCCACCTGAGTCGACTCTAGCAACCAGAAAGCAAGTAAGATTACGATTCAGAATATTGCTGGTTGTGCGTTGTAAAAAATCATTTCCATCAAAGGACAACAGATTCAACCCATTGTGAGAATCCATACCTGTTTTTGGTTTGGAAGCATTGGTATCCTGTAGCAAGTTGAGGAAGTTTCCACTTTTGTCCATCCATGCACTTACGTTTCCATCTTGGTGCGTGATGGTGGAACTATCATTGGCATCCAGCCAAAGAGCTAGTCTAGGACCAGATCCAAACGGATGTGAGGACACGGATCGAGGAATTTGATAAGTCGTATCGTCATCGTAAAGAAGAACAATGCTCGGCTGAGTACCTCCGCTAAATGAAGTTAAATTTCCTTCAATAGTGGCACTTGTACCTGTAATGGAAGAAACCGATTCAATTTCCACGATTGGGGGTTCATTTAAGTTTGTTATCGAAAACGTAAGTGTTTGAATCACCGAATTAACTCCATCAGATGCCTGAACACCAACGACATAAGTGTTGTTGCCACCATTATCTAGAGGTAATTCAAAATCGGGAGCTTGTATAAACTTAAGCAAGCCAGTAGTCGCGTTGATTTCGAAAAAACTTTGATCCGCTCCACCAGAAATAGAGTAAGTCAGGGACCCAGATTCCGGATCCTGAGCAACTACTCTGCCAACGATGGAGCGATTTTCAAATATATTAAGAGTGTAAGCGGCTCCTCCATCAAAAGAGGTTAATACGGGAGCCTCATCCACATCGGTGAGAGTGATAGAGAAAGTTTCCTCACGAAAAGCAGAATATTGATCTGTGGCTCGTATCCGAACTTGGTAAGTACTGGCATTGGTTTCATAGTCAAAAAGAGCTGCGGTTCGTAATGTGCCATTAGAATCCAAGGTAAAAAGATGGTTCTGTGTACTTCCATTTTCGTCGCTAAGGGTAAACGTAACGGTCGAACCGGAATCCGGATCGGTCGCATCAAAATCCACAATTACTCCACCTATGGAAAGATTTTCAGGCATCGTTAATAAACCAACGGAAACAATATCATCCGGTGGATCATTATTGGTTGCAACAAAACTTCGGACAGGTGCCCAGCTTACTCCTGCGGAATTGGTGAACTGAGAGGTGAAGTAATAGGTCGATCCACTAGACAAACCCGAGATCGAATGTTGCTGTATGCCCAATCCATGTGTTCCGGGAAGCAATTGATTATTATCCCAGTTCCCAGCAACCTGGCTGGCGTTGTTATCTCCCCAAAAGAATTTCACTGAAACATCTTCACCTCCACTATAAAGAACTCTAGTACGAATGGTGGCGGAATTGGCCGTTGTGTTAGTGGGAAAAAGGTTCACACCCTCTGCCAGACTAGTGGTTTTGAAAGTTCCGGTTGCGGAGAATGAGCGCCCAAAACCACTTACTCCAAGAAATCTGTATTTGTAAGTAGTGGACGCCGTTAGTCCCGTCAAGTTATGGGTAAAAACACCCATTGGTTTGTTTCCAAGTGAGATCTGAGTCAAAGGTTGATTGAAGGTCGGGGCAGATGAACGATAAGGATGACCGCCATCGAGGCTGCCGTTTAAATCCCATTTGTGAGCGAGGTAGCCTTCCATACGTAAACGATCGCCCGATGACACGGTTCTCATGCAAATGAGCTCCGCTACTTTTCCAACGGGACTCTGGATATTATTGGCGCGATTACCCATAAGGGTAATCTTTTGTTTTTCAGCTAACCCAATGGGGTCGGATAAGCTATTAGTTCGCAACTGTCCATCAACCCAGTTGGAAAGTGTGGCTGATTCGCGATCGAAAGATATAGTAAAAATATGAAATTGGCCCAAGGTAACATTCTTGGTCACAGTTCCTTGAAGCCAGGTAGCATTCTTTGCAATCTTGGAGGAAAAATTTGAATTGTTATTGGATCTTAATTCCCATCTTCCATCATTTCCCCCTCCGTAAGAAAGGGCTCCATCGCCAGAGTGATCTACTCCACCTACATCAATTTGTACGACAAGAATCCATGTCTGACTATAATCGAGAATATTTGAATAACCACGCGTTAATGTATCATTACCATCAAAACTCAAAACATTCATGCCATTTTGTGTATGAATTCCCGTACTAGGTTTAGAATCATTGGTATCTTGTGTGAGTGAGTGATAATTTCCGCTCTTATCAATCCATTGATCAACTTTTCCTGCATTATGCGAGATGGTTGACGAATCATTGGCATCAAACCAAAGAGATAATTTTCCAGCTATATTTTGGGGAACGAATGGATCCATTCGGGCGTTTGAAAAGGAGGTATTGCTATCATAAAATAGATGTACCTGTGGCTGATTACCTCCCATGTATGAGGTAAGATTGCCCTCAATTACGGCAGATGTAGCACTGATTGAAGATACTCCCAAAAGGTCGATATGTGGAGGATCCTCGGTATTGATAATGGTAAAAAGAAAATTCTGATCGACAAAAAACTCGCCATCCGATGCGCGAGCAGTGACATTGTAGTCATTTCCAGAATCGCTATCCAAGCGAGTTTCGAAATCCGGAGCTTGTACAAAGCGAAGGACACCTGATGTTGCGTTAATATCAAATAGGGCTTGATCACTTCCACCAGAGATTGAGTACACAGGGGTGGAATCAACATCACTAGCTTGCACTACAGCGACTTCACTGGAACCCTCTAACCGGTTGAAGTTTTGTATCGGATTACCTGAATAAGAGGTTAACAAAGGAGGTTCGTTAACATTTATCAAATGAAGGGTGAATTCTTCTTCCCGAAAAGCCGAAAACTGATCAGTTGCTCGCACTCGGATTAGATAACTGGATGGGTCTGTCTCGAAATTCCTTGAAACCGAGTTTCTAAGTGTGCCATTTGCGTCGATGCTAAAAAGAGAATTTTGGGTAGTTCCATTTAGATCGGAAAGTGAGAATGAGATGCTTGCACCCGCATCCGGATCAGTGGCGGAGAAATTCGCTAAAGCCGTTCCGATAGGAAGATTTTCGTTCATCGTTAAAGTCGAATTTGTCTCGATGTCACTTGGCGGTGAATTATCGTTGGCCGTAAAAGAAATAACGGGAGCCCATGCAGTGCCTCCAGAATTAACCGCCTTTGCTGTAAAGTAATATGTGTGGCCATTCGAAAGTCCGGCAATTGAGTGACTCACACCGCCCACATCATGGGTTCCTGATAGCGTTTGAGAAAAATCCCAGCTGGAGGGATTACTACTCGCATTATTATCTCCCCAGTAAAAAGTTATGGCAGGATTCTCCTCTCCGTTGGAAAGGATTGTTGCTTGGAGTGTTGCTCCTGTGGGAGAGACATTAGATGGGAAAACGGCTACAAGGTAAGCCGGTCCAATAGTCTTAAAAGATGCCTGCTGGGATAGAACGCTCCCTCCAGAGTTTTTCGATAAGAATCTATAGTGGTAAGTCGTTCCAACATTTAATCCAGTTAGATTCTTGGTAACTGACCCAACACTCTGCGTACCAAGTTCAATTTGCTTCAAAGGAATATTAGCAGTGGGTGGGTTTGAATCGTAGGGATGAGAAGAATCTAATTTGGATTGAATGCCCCACTTGTGTGCCAAATATCCCTCGATCTTTAGTCGATCCGAAGGTGCCACGCTCTTAACACAAATGATTTCGGCCATTTTACCCACAGGACTGTAGCTGGCATTACTACCGGTGAATACACGAATAAATCTACCGCTTAGTAGGGGAGTTGTATAAGTAATATTGCTGTCGTTTATGGTGCCATTGAGCCAATTTGAATGCTTTCCGGTAACACGATTAAACTCAATGCTGTACATCTGATAGCCTGAAAGCGCAGAATTACTAAAATTAGTGGTCGACAGAGCATTACCGTCTGCATAAATCTTTCCGCGAAACTGAGATGCATTATTCGCTCGTAAGTGCCATTGCCCCGTTCCCCAAGCCCCATAAGTGAAAATACCGTCAGCAGAGTGATTTACTCCTCCAGAATCAATTTCAGCGACAATAAACCAAGAATGATCATCGTTCTGAAAATTGGTTGAAGATTTTTCCAAAAAATCATCACCATCAAATACAAGTACATTAAGAGCATTTTGGGTAGTTGAACCAGAGATCGGTCTTTTTGCCGTATCGGTTTGTCCAACATGCAATTCGTTTCCACTCAAGTCTTTCCATTCGCTTACCACTCCACCACTTTCGGATATTGAGGAAGAATCATTGGCATCTAACCAGAAAGCTAATTGAGCTCCGAAATTAAGAGGTACGAATGGATCTGAGCGGAATGTGGAAAAATTCTGATCGTCATCATACAAAAGAGTAACTACCGGCAAGTCACTTCCCGAAAAAGAATTCAGGCTAGCGTTTACTGTAGCGGTGCTTGATGAAATTGAAGATGGAGAATCAATCGTGAGATTTGGAACAGCCGCTCGAGAATGTGAGAAAAAGAAGACAAAAAGCAGGTTAAAAAGAAGGGGGATTCTTCTTTTTAAGAAAAATGAATGGAAAACAAAAGAAATGGCTAATCTTCCATATAAAGTCTGGGCAAGAGCAAGAATGGTATTTTAAGGATTTGGCTTACGGTTTAGATTTATATTAAAATCTTTCTGATATTTAACATAAAAGTCGGAAAAAATACGTAAAAAATTATCTTTTTCTAAAGAAAGTTAAATAAGATGATGATTGAGTGGAAAAAGAAACTAAAGTTCAGCTTTAAGTTATAATACAAGAGAGGTAGGATCGTCTTATATTATGCAGCTGTGAGACTTTGTAATTCTTCGAGTAGGGTCTTTAATTCGGGCATTCCCACCCCTTTAGATAAGCCTCTACGATACGGTTCCCCCCAAATGGCTTCCACTTCCACAGGTTTACGGGCAAGAAAATCGATGAGACTGGAGGGTTTGTATGCTCCCATTGGTTCAGTTAAATCAAATTGTCTTTGAAGGAAGGAATCCTCAATCAAGATACCACAGGCTTTGGCACCCGCCTGAATTTCATTCATCAGTTTTTCAGCGCGTAAACGAAGATTGGGATCGGCGAGGATAAGATCTGTGGTGATGCCTCCTCCGGCTATGGCTAATCCGTTGAAGGGTATGTTCCAGCAGAGTTTTCGCCAAAGGGCTTCGTCGAGAGAATCGGCCCGTCTGCATCGGACTCCTGCGGATTCGAAGGCCCGTACCATGGTTTCGGAAGCGGGATCGATTGTTCCACCAAATCTTCCGAATTGGACGTAACCGGGCAGCAGACTCTCGATGACGTTGGGAGAGGTACGATTGATACAGGTAAAACAAAGACCGGCAAGAATCACTCTGTGCTCACCGTATGCTCTAGCTATATTCTCAACATTACCCATTCCGTTTTGAAGTGTTAGAAAATTGGTGTTTTGAGCAACTAGGGGACCTATGAGCTCGGGAATATAATCATTGGCGGTGGTTTTGCCGGCAATGATGATCCAGTCGCATGCTCCGATTGACGAGGGCTCGGAATGAGCATGCAGTGGATCGACCGGTTGGCGACGACCATCCTCGGCATGATGGACCAACCACAATCCATCCGAAAGCACTGCTTCGTAAGTACTGCGCATGAGAAATCGTACATCTATCCCAGATAGAGCCAGCATCCCGCCGTAATACCCTCCCACCGCACCAGGACCGATTAGGGCAACCTTGCCTAGACTGGAAGGACTAAACATTCCCTTTTAGCGTCGCAAGGGTGAGACTAAGGTGTTTACCGCTTGCTCGGAAAGATCGGGGTAGTCCAACGTATAATGAAGTCCGCGACTTTCAGTCCGTTGGAGGGCGGAACGAACGATTAATTCGGCAACGCATACGAGATTTCGAACTTCGAGGAGGGAAAGATCGACTTTGGCATTCCAATAATACTCATTGATTTCGCGTTCGAGGTTGCGCAGACGGGATTGGGCCCGTTTGAGTCGCTTGGTGGAGCGAACGATGCCCACATAATCCCACATTGCCCGTTTGAGTTCCTCCAAATTGTGGGAAAGAACTACACGTTCGTCCGATGCCGGGACATCTCCATCCACCCATTTGGGAAGACTCAACTTTGTTTTTTTACGGGATTCCAGGAATTCGCAAACAACCTCAGCTCCTCTATGAGCCATGACCACGGCTTCTAGGAGAGAATTGCTAGCCAAGCGATTAGCTCCGTGTAAACCGGTACATGCCACTTCGCCGCAGGCAAAAAGTCCTTCGAGTTTAGTCGAACAATCCAGACTGGTGGGAATGCCTCCACAACTGTAATGAGCCGCAGGAACAACGGGTATGGGTTCCCTTAAAGCATCAATTCCACGTGAAAGACAATTTTCATATACATTTGGAAAACGATTTTTGAAATCGCCTTTCATCTTTGGGGTATCAAGCCTGACAAAGGGTGCACCGGAACGCTTCATTTCACGATCGATGGCACGAGCAACAATATCTCGTGGGGCAAGATCAGCAAGTGGATGATATTTACCAAGAAAGGGCTTGCCCAGCGAGTCAATCAGCTTCACCCCTTCGCCCCGTACGGCTTCGGTGATAAGAAAACGATCCCCGTCAAGGGAGTGAAGCGTAGTCGGATGAAATTGTATGAATTCCAGGTTCATAGCGGACAAACCTGCACGAGAAGCCATGGCGATCCCATCTCCAGTGGCAATCGATGGATTTGTAGTGTAAAGATAAGTCTGCCCGGCTCCACCAGTTGCCAAGAGAACGGCAGGTGCGGAAACCGTAACAACGCGATCGCAATTGGCATCGAACAAATAAAGTCCAAGTACACGATCACCTGAACCTTCGACAGAAACTCCGAGCTTTCGAGCTTTTCGAGCAGTAATTAAATCAATGGCAAAAAAATGTTCGTATAAAATGACGCCTTGCTCGGCAATATTGGCAAGAAGCGCTTCTTCGATTGCCTTTCCTGTTACATCCTTAACGTGCAGAACTCTTCGCTTGCTGTGTCCACCTTCTTTGCCAAGTGAGATCCGACCATCTTCCAAACTGGAAAAGGATACTCCAAGATCGACCAGGTCTTGAATACGAGCAGGTCCATCTCGAAGGATTTCACGAACAACCTCGGGATCACATAGACCATCTCCTGCTTCCAGAGTATCTTCGACATGCTTATCCAGATCATCCCCTGCAGAAGTGACGGCAGCAATTCCGCCCTGAGCGTAATTGGTATTGGATTCGGCTTTGTCCTTCTTGGTAAAAATCGCGACCCGATACCCGGCTTGTGCAACCTTGAGAGCAAAACTGAGACCGGCAATTCCGCTGCCGACAATAACAAGATCAAAATCCTTACGAATCTTGGGACTCATCAGAGGGGTTGGTTATCGATCAAACGGATCGAATCAATCCAAATAGCGACGACCAGCATGGATCGTCCTGGTTCGATTTCTGTTTCAGGAAACATATTTTCGCGATTCACGATCTCGGCGTAGTTTACCCGGATAAATCGCCCCTGGCTCAGGATGGAAATAACTTCGGCCTTAATTCGATCCACATTTCGAATTCCTTTCTCGTCAACAAGTCGCTGACCGGCGAACAGAGCCTGGCGGATGAGCTGAGCATCCACTCGTTGCTTTTCGTTGAGATACGAATTCCGGGAACTCATGGCGAGACCATCGGGTTCCCGGACAGTGGGCCCGACAAGAATTTCAAGCGGGAAATGAAGATCGCGAACCATGCGTTTGATTACGACGACTTGCTGGGCATCCTTCTGCCCGAATGCCACAAAGTTTGGGCGACATATATTAAATAGTTTGGCACAGATAGTAGTGACTCCACGAAAATGAGTGGGACGGGCTTGCCCGCATAGAACCGTGCCGATGGATTCCTCGGAAACGTATGTGGATGAGTCTTCGGGATACATTTGATCAACAGTTGGAACAAATACGCAATCAACTCCTCGCTCGCGACAAAGAGAAAGATCATGCTCTAAATCTCTTGGATAACGATCGAGATCCTCCCCCACTCCGAATTGGATCGGATTAACGAAAATGGAAACGATGATGAAATCAGATTTTTCTCTTACTAGATCAATCAGTGAAAGATGACCTTCGTGTAAATATCCCATCGTAGGAACGAAACCAATAACACTCTCTCGATTCCGCAGTTCAATGGATACTTTTTCCATTTCTTGGATTGAGGATACAACATCCATGAGTTACGGGAAATTACTTAGTAAAAAAAACGAGGAAACGGCGGATCAGTATGATTTGGCGAGAACGACTCGACCGGGACTTGGCTTGCCTGAAAAAATACACACACCTGATTCGCCAGCTTCCTCAGGGATGCAGCGAATCGTAACTTTCAAGTCCTGCTTTAACTTCTCCTCCCATTGTGGATCACGATCCCAATGAGCAAGCGCGAAGCCTCCGTGAATCTCGGGTTTGGATGAATTATTCGATGTGAAAAACTCATAGAGCTCATCAAGGCTATCAATTTCTCGAGTATGTTGCTCGCGAAATGCAAGAGCATTGGCGAAAAGTTTAGATTGAATGTCCTCAAGTATGGAAGAGGCTTGGCGAACAAATTCAACTCGTTGCATACCTTCACGTTTTGCCCCATGGTCTCGACGACCCATAAAAACGGTACCGTTTTCAAGATCTCTCGGACCAATTTCCACGGTCAATGGTATTCCCTTCTTGACCCATTGCCAATATTTCTCACCGCCTCGAAGATCCCGATCATCCAGTTCCACACGCACGGGGGAACCGGCATATACAAGATCCCGTAATTCCTTGGCCAATCGTTCACAAGCTTCAAGAACTTGGGGTCGAGTATCTTCTTTTGGTGTTACCGGAAGAATCACTACATGAGTGGGTGCAACTTTGGGTGGGACAATAAGTCCATCATCATCCGCATGCGTCATGATCATACCCCCGATCAAGCGGGTTGAGACACCCCATGATGTGGTCCAGCCAAATTCTTCTTTCCCTTCAATGGTTTGAAATTTTATCCCACAGGCCTTGGAGAAGTTCTGTCCGAGAAAATGGGATGTGCCAGCTTGCAAAGCCTTACGATCCTGCATCATAGCTTCTATACAAAGAGTACATTCAGCACCGGGAAATCTCTCCGACTCGGTCTTCTCACCACGAAGAACAGGCATCGCTAGCCAGTTCTCAGCAAAATCCGCATATGTCTGAAGCATGAGTCTGGTCTCCTCCATCGCTTCCCCCGGACTCGCATGCACCGTATGTCCTTCTTGCCAAAGAAATTCCGCAGTTCGCAGGAACAAACGAGGACGCATCTCCCAACGCACCACATTGGCCCATTGGTTGATAAGCAAAGGAAGATCCCGATAGGACTGAACCCAACGGGCGAAGAGCTCACCAATAATGGTCTCGGAAGTTGGTCGAACCACGAGTGGTTCGTCTAGTTCGCCTGCGGGTTGAAGAATACCCTGTTCGTCCGCCTCTAGACGAGAATGAGTAACCACGGCACATTCCTTAGCAAATCCATCTACGTGCTCAGCTTCCCGCTGAAGAAAACTCTTTGGAATAAATAGTGGGAAATATGCATTTTTATGACCCGTTGCCTTAAACATAACATCGAGAGCATCGCGTATATTTTCCCAAATACCATAGCCCCAGGGTTTGATGACCATGCACCCACGCACGGGTGTATTCTCCGCCATATCAGCGGCTTTAACGACTTGTTGATACCATTCGGGATAATTTTCCTCCCGTGTGGGTGAGATTGCATTGCGAGGTTTGCCCATGTCAGATAAATGGAATTAAATTAGTGATTTTTTGTAAGATTGCGAGACACAAGAATCTTCTTTTCTCAACTCCTTGCGAAGAATTTTGACAAAACTCTCTGTAATCCCATGATAGTGTGTCTTTTAAACGGCGTTAATGCGCCTTAAACCTACCTGCAAATACAAGTTAAGTTATGACGCACATCATTGAAGTACACGGTCGAGAAATCATCGACTCCCGCGGAAACCCAACCGTTGAAGTTGAAGTCGAATTAAGTAGCGGAGCCTTTGGGCGCGCTGCCGTTCCATCGGGGGCAAGCACAGGCGAACATGAAGCTATCGAGTTAAGAGATGCGGATGCAAACCGCTACCTCGGCAAGGGTGTGTCCCAAGCAGTAGAAAACGTTAATGTCAAGATTGCCGAGACATTGGTAGGATTGGATGCAACGGATCAAACCGCCATCGACCAAGCCATGCTCGATTTAGATGGAACGCCAAACAAATCGGTTCTCGGGGCAAATGCTATTCTAGGAGCTTCAATGGCCACGGCACATGCAGCGGCTTCCGCTTGTGGACTTTCTCTATACAAATACTTGGGCGGGCCAAATTCTAAAGTCCTCCCCGTTCCTATGATGAACGTTCTCAATGGTGGATCGCACTCGGATGCTCCCATAGACGTTCAGGAATTCATGATCATGCCAATTGGAGCAGCATCCTTCCGAGAAGCTTTGCGTATGGGTTGCGAAATATTTCACGCGTTGAAAAAAGTACTTAAGGATCAAGGACTCTCCACTGCAGTAGGTGACGAGGGTGGATTTGCTCCCAACTTAGCGAGTAACGTTGCAGCTCTTGAAGCTTTGTCAACTGCTGTGGAAAAAGCCGGATATAAATTAGAAGAGGAAATTGTTTTCGCATTGGATGTAGCATCCTCTGAATTCTACGACGCCGAAAAAGGAAAATACGTCTTTGGTAAGAGTGATGGCTCAGAACGCGATTCCGATGAAATGGTTGCATTTTACGAAGAACTAGTGAACAAATTCCCCATCCGTTCGATAGAGGACGGATGTGATGAAAATGATTGGACTGGATGGAAGAAACTCACGGATGCAATCGGCGACAAGGTTCAACTTGTAGGGGACGATTTGTTCGTGACCAATGTAGACTTCCTCAAGAAGGGAATTGATCAAGGGGTCGCCAACTCGATCTTGGTCAAAGTAAATCAAATCGGATCATTGACGGAAACATTTGATGCAGTTGAAATGGCCAAGGAATCTCAATATACCTCCGTTATCTCGCATCGCTCTGGCGAAACAGAAGATGTTACCATTGCAGATATCGCTGTGGCTACGAATGCCGGGCAAATCAAAACCGGCTCCCTCTCCCGTACAGACCGAATCTGCAAGTATAACCAATTACTCCGTATTGAAGAACAATTGGGCGAACAGGCCATTTACGGCGGTAAGCTCTGATTTTAATTAGCTCTTCAACCTAATTACTTGAGCCCAACTTGGGTTTGAGGATTTATATTTGTTTCTAAAGAACATTTTCGCATACTCGAAGAGTTCAGTTCCAAAAGATGAATCCCTCCATGCTCCTACCCGCTTTTCCGAAACAGGTCGAGAATTGGTGGTGGGAACAAGCCAGACAAAAGTGGTCGGAGATGGGGGAAGAAAAGATGCTCAATCTGATGCGTCGTGAAATCGTTGAACAAAGCGATCGATTCAACAAGGATCGTTCCTTTGACCCAAGTGCTTATGGTAGTCGGGATCTATCGATTCTTGCCTATGGAAATTTCTATTTCTCCCGTACTTGGATGGCGATGACCTTTGCAGTCGGAGAAGCTTTTACGCGATGTAACTGGCAACCTCCGACACAGGGACCTTTGCGGATACTCGATCTTGGTTGTGGAACTGGAGCGAGTGGATTCTCCACCTTGTATCTATTACGTAATTTAGGAGTCAAAAACCCAATCGAATTACACACATGGGATTACTCGGGGAAAAGCTTATCCTATCTACAAGAACTGGGTCGTGCTTGTTCTGATCTTTGGCCAAATGTTAAAATAGTTCCGCGAAGAATGGATTTACGGGAGTTGGTAAAAGAAAGGCGTCCCAAAAAATTCGATCTTATTCTCCTGGGATATTCTCTTAACGAACTCATCGAGGAGATGGAAATGCAGACTCGAATGCATTGGATTGAGAAAATCTCTCAATTTTCCAAACATCGTGGGGCAATAGTTCTGACTGAACCGGCGGAATCCGAAATTTGCAAATCACTCCATGATCTTTCTGCTCAAGTTTCAGAAAGTAAAAAACTTAAGCTATTAGCTCCCTACTTCAACGGTATGCCATGCCCCATGCATGCAAGAGCGGCCAAATTCTTTAGTCATGAAGTGCGAAAATATCCACCGCTGATAACAGTCGAAAGAATTAATCGCCCCCTAAATTTGGAAATCCGAGAAGTAAAATTTGGATTATCGATCCTAAGTCCTACGGCTCCTCCTCAAGAAAAGGTTGGTGCGAATCTCTTCCGCGTAATAAGTCCGGTCAGGAAAAGGAAGGGAGCCATTAGCCTTCTGGGTATGGCATCAAATGGAATAGAATATCTATATGAGTTTCAGCGACGAAATTTATCCAAAGAGGAGATAGATTTGCTCATGTATCTTGAAAGAGGAGACATTTTACGGGTCTCAGAAAAATTTATTGAATCCAATTCCGAAAATCGAATAAGACTTAACTGTCCCAGCGAATTAGTTGGGGAGTTTGTTCCTCGTTTAAAAAAACAAGAATTAAAAGCCTAAAGCACCGCGTCGACCCTGCTTGGTAATAAGCTCACGACCAAACCATACGCCGGTACCTGAATTAATTTCGGTCAGAGTGAGAAGAAAATAAAAATCTTTCTGAGTCACTTTCTCCACCCGGGAAGTCTCTTCGATAATCTTACCAGAAAGGGAAAAATAGGGTCGGGGTCGATTAATTTGCTTACCTTCTCCTTCCAAATTCTGCCGAACTTCCTGAGCATAACTATCCGCACCCTTCCCCCCAGGTCCAGCAGTGGTTGAAATACGTACGCGATTAGTGGCAAGCAAATCGCGTTTCATACCTTGCATCAGTAAATCGGTGTCGAAGTAAGTTTGGGTGTCATTGCGAATCTCTCCTACATGAAGAATTGCCGGTTGTGTGGGAGCATTGGCCAAAGCACCACTGGATAGCAGATCGCCGATAAGCTGATTTGCGGCTCTGGTAAAGTCTTGGGCATTAATCTTATCCAGATTGACCAAGCCCTTGTTGCTCCCATCTTCAAGATAGCGCGCATCTGCAGCTCGACCAATAGGACGACGCTCACTACAGGAAATTAAAAGAAGAAAAGTAAAAGAGCCTACGAGGCTAAGAATGATTTTCTTTGAGAAGAGAATTTTCATGGATTTTTTGCTCGTTGAATTTTGAGTATAAAATTTTGTGCTTTTGGAGAAGTAGCGACTGCCTGAAGAGCCGTTGTCTCTCCACCACGGAGGAAAAGGGGTGCCCATACCAGCGACGAATCCTTAATTACAAAGTCCTGGTCATCGAGCCATTCGAATTTGTAGATTAAACCAAGATCTTTGTCGGTCAGGTTCTCCAAAGAGGTTTGTACTTTGAGCAGATCTGCGTTGACCCTACCCTCCTTAAAATCAGACAACCCAAGCTTTCGAGCCAAGTCACCGCGGAATTCGATTTTTTGCAAAGTGGGTTGTTCTTCCGAATCAGAAGAAGGCTTCTTTGTTGTCGAATGAACTGGATTGGGTGTGCAACAAGAAAAGAAACACATAAAAAATTAAATGAAAGCGACAACACATGCAAGCTTAGGAATAGTCATAAGAGATCTAGTTTTAAAAGGCAAAATGATTGGTCAAGCGAAGAGGCGTATGAGCCGAAACGCTTCGGACCCAAAGAATATTGGTTTTTGCATACATCAAGGGAACGGTAAGAGATATATTCGTATCAACTCCGCGTAAGGTCAACTCTCCAGATGCTGGAGTTGGAATTTTACAAAATTCAATCCGCTTGGGTAGGGTCGTCCAGGATCGCCAATCGGCACGGGTCATGGATTGAGCCAGTGCCCCAACCCCTATGCCCGTGACAGCTTGAATTGTCTCTCCCTCAGACCGGACCGCATTAGTGGCCAAATATTGTAAACCGCCCTTTGCTAAAGCTCCAGAAATCGCCTTCGTTAATTCAATTGGGAAATCCTTTTCGAATTCGCGGGCTACAATGGCGTCCAGATCGGCAAGTGGACGGGTGCGCACTGAATCCTTACCCACTTCCAAACCCATAAGATATTTGTCGTTCACATAAAGAGTGGGAAAGGCGATCCCCAAATAAGGCAATCGAGAGGTAGCGGAAAAGAAAACCAAGGGTAAATCAATTCTTTTTTCCCGACGAACTGGAGCTCTTCCAGTTTCGAGAAAAACATATGTCTGTTTCGCGTTAGTGAGTTTTCCTTGATTCGCCTGATCAAAATCGTTCTGTATCCATGGATTGGACGGATGGATAGCAAGAACTTCACGGAGTGAAAAGGAGGCCTTTTCAAAATCATCTCTTTGTGTACCCCCGTGAAGGAAATACAAGGCTTCCAAATAAATCGCAGCCGGATTGACGTATTCAGGCAAATTATCGGGGATCATTGATTTGATCTTAGCCAGCTCATGATCCATCTCCGTGCCCATTGACTGTGAGGAACCATCCTCAAGATCGATGGATTTTCTACGCATTGCTTCTCTGGATGCATCCAATTCGACCTTCCAAATTTCCTTGGCATCCACGACTGCTTGTCGAGTCTTGAAAATTTCAGCACGAGCAAGTCCATCTTTGCCCAATGACAAGAAATTAAGAGCTTGATAAATCCTGAGCATAACCCGTTCGTAAACCCTTGATTTATATGGTTTCCATTCTGCTGACCCAATCGTTGAGATCAATTCTTCGGATACACTCTTACGAGCTCGCAGATGAGCCCCAAGCCATTTTTCGTAATGCAAAGAAGCTTTATCAAAAGCTTCGGTACTGCCTTGAAGATTACCTTGTATTCGCTTTGTCGCTCCTTCCTCTAATCGGTAAAGCATTCGATCTCTGGAAGGACCTTTTTTCGCCAAATTCTCAGCTTCCTTAGCCGCCTGTTCGAAATCTCCAACCTTCCATGAAAAAGTAAAATTCTCCGTTCGATCATAATGACTGCTCATACAGCCAAAAAAGAACAGAAAAGACGCTAGGGAGCTTCCAATACAAAGCACTGCCACTTTCGAACGGAAAAGGACGAATTTATAACTTCTAGAATTCAAGGATTTTCTTCTCGAAGAACCTTGAGTTCAAAATCATCGTTCCCCTTAACATCTCCAACTACCGTACGAAAACGCTTGTTCGTGCGCATCGCCTGCATCATTGCCTGCTGTCTTAGCTTCTTCAGATAGGGTAAGGGTTTATCAAAACCAGTGATTAGATTGGCGGTAACCATAAGCGTACTCAACTCGACATTCATCTTTCGACTAAATCCTTCGGGTAAGGCAAAACTTAATTCGCCAGGTAAAAGCTCGATTCTGGATGTATTGGACTTCACCTGAATCTTACCGAGAAGACAAATAATTTTCATTCCTCCATTCGTGGTTATTCCGACCATAACCGCAAAGGGGTCTTCTGATTCAAGTCTGATCTCAGTTAGTGGAGATTGAAGAAGCATCGAAGATTGTTCTCCAAGAACATGGAGAACAAAAGAGCCAGAATGCAAGTGAACTTCGTTACTCCCTGCCAGATCAAAACTGGCCGCTTGGATTGTTCGAAGGGAAAGCCCATTTTCCTGAAGACTTTGAATTTCGATTCCGCCATTAGGTAATACGGTAAGTCTTCGTCCAGATCCAAGTGTCTGGTTAGTAGAAATCTTGTCCCGATTCTCCCAAACCTTGCGAGCCAAGACAGAGCCAAAAACCTGCTTAACAAGAAAATCCCGAGATTCTTTGATGAGTGGAATCAATTGATTTGTTTTGGGTAATTCCGCAAGCTTACCGCTTCGATAACGGGTTACAAGAAAGCGACCCTTAGTCATGCGAATGAGTTTTTCGGTTTCAACACGCAAAGGATCCGTGGAGGGTATTTGGCGAAGTAAACCCATGGCCCGGTTTAAGATCTTGAGGGATTCAGAAAAATTCTCTTGATCCGCTAGGCGGGTGCCTTCATCCAAGAGGATACGAACTTCGTCTCTGGTATTTGCAAATAGTACTAAAGAAAAAAACAGGAAAAAACCAAGAATTCCAAATCTTACTAGCGGCGCAAGGGACACCGGATAAAAAGTAATTAAAACGCGTAATTAACGCCTAGAGTAATCCCTCCGATAAAATCATCGAATTCGGGAACAGTGTCATCATTACTTTCTTTCCACATGTAATTTGAGGCAGCCGAAAGTTTGAGAAAGTCGTTAATGGGATAAGAAGCATTAATTCCAGCGTTGTATGTCTTATCAGATCTACTGGTGTTGGAGCCTTCGGCATACATCATATTGCTATAATTGAAAGACGGGGTAAGGGATAATTTCTCACCAACAGGCATTATGTAGCTTACATTTATGTTGTGAGTAAGACCGTCTTGTAAGTTAACCGGATTATCCGTAAGTAACTGGCCGTTAGTTGCGGCAAGGAGGAATTGGTAGAGTTCAGGAGGCAGTGAACTCTGGGGGGTATCTCCCTTCGAGAATGCATAATTCACGCCAGTGGAAATGGAGAGGATATCTCCCGAAGCAAGAGGTATTGTCTTATTGAAAGTAATTGCAGGCGTATTGGAATAGGAAATTTCGCTGTAAGGACCCCTAAATGAATAAGGCGCTGCATAGGTGTGCCCTACTGTAAGCGAAAAATCATTCGGAAGAATGAAAGGTAAGGATACGCCGGCAACAATGACATCTACGTCGTAAAGTTGCAACTCATCACCATAACCTGAAATTGGATCATTAAATGTTCTCATGTGCATGTACATGAGCGAGGGAGTACAAATTACTTCGTCTCCAATACCATACTCGCCAAGCCCCATCGTGAAGGTAAGTGACAAATCTGCAACTGTACCACTGTCCTTAACGGGATTTTCGGCTTTTTCGGGATTCGTGGTATATTTAAAGGATGAACCCAAGGCGATAGCCGGGGTCAAATCAGAACTCTTAACTTGAACCAATCTCTGAGTCCCCATGGCATCCGAATCTGCTGCTTGTGCGTCCTTAAGTGCATCAGAAAAGAAATCAGAAGATATGATTGAAGATGAAGGTGCCGCCTCTTGATCTTGCCCAAAGCAGGTGTGAAAGGAGACAGCAAAAACTGAAGAAGCGAAGAGTAGCCTAATGATCATAAAATGAAGAAAAGGTAAAAGTTTAAGTAGTAAAGGTAAAGCTTACTTTATCGAACCAATCGAAATCGAAGAACCATGGTTATCGAAAGTCTGGTTACTATTAATTAAGATGCTGTTGTAGCGAATATTTTCAATGAAATTAACTCTTCCATAAGCTTGGCTTCCGAAATTAGGATACTTGCCATCGATCCCACCATAAAGGGAATTAAATTCAACTTGCGAATTTGCAGGAAAGTTTACATTCCACAAGTTGATTGTCATGGCTTGCATGGCTATTTCACGAACTTGCTCTGAGAAGTTGAGATTATTCACGGCAAGTTCATTAGCTGCAATCAAATGCACGAAATCAGCCCCATTGCCGGATGTTCTCATTTTCGAATTAGTGATCACAAGATTATCAAGAGATCTAGCATGAATTTCACCCTCAGCCTGTAGGTCTACATTTATAATATCCATACTATCAAAAGAACCGAATCCAAGGCTATCCCCAGTGAAGGAGACCGATGACCCTTCTTCAATGCTAAGCTTACCAGCAGACATCAACATGAGTTCGGAACTATCTGAGGCAACACCATTAAAACTCAATTGACCGGATATGGATAATTCATCAGATGCAGCAATCAAAAGACTATCGCTATCCAAGCCAGATAGATCGTAAACACCTGTGTTGATGGAAATCTTGGAACCACCAAGTAATCCAAAATTCTCGTCATTTTGTGAGTGTTCATCTTCCTCTGTGTAATCATCTTCATACTCACCTTCTTCAGGATCTAGCGAGGAGAGTGCATCGTAAGCACCTATGGTTTCCTCAAAGAAACTACTTGCCATGGCAAGCTCAGATGACACAACCAAATTAAGATCCATGCTATTTTCAACTTCGTGATCCTGAAGCAAACTAAGAAGTCCAACATTAGCAGTAAGTTGAGCACCAGAATCATCAGGTGGAGCAGAGGTAGGAGCATCAACTGCTGGGCCTTTGATTAAATCGGTTAGTACTAAGTGCAATTCTTCTGGAGCGAGTTGTAATTCTTGCAGTTGTAAAGCAAGTTCCGAGGGAACTTCAGAAAGGTCCACGGGTCCTTTCTTCAAGGAATCGAAGTATTCGGGAGATTCCGAAGCGATTTTTATGAGGCCGGGATCTTTTAGGAAGGTTTGCGCATGATCAATGTTTTCGAAAATTACTTGTTGATCTTCCGAATGGACAGCCAACTCCAAAAGCAGTTGCCCCTTATCTAAATTGGCAATAACTGACTTCGAATCGGAGTATATGTCTGTCAACTCACCAATGAGTTCCAAATCATCAATATTCTCCAACAAAGCACTTCTCTCGCCAGGTAACTTTTCACTAAGTTCGAGAATTTGATCAGCACGATCAGGATTCTCTAAGAAAATATCCATATTCTCAGAACCATGCAGCTTGGATACTGCGATGAAAGAATCGATTTTATCCAAATGTTGACCATCATGAGCATCGATTACGGAAGTAAAGACCGAAAGCTCTCCAATATTTTCAAACATTGAGTCGATCACTGTTGGTTCCGCTTCGAAACGAATAATTAAACCTTTTACTTCATCAAAAAGGTTAATATTTTGCAGAATGTCTTCAGCACGATCCGGTGCGAGATCAATAAGCTCTCGAATTTCACCTGCTCGTTCAGCATTCTCTAGGATCGCAGCTTGGTATTGAGGAAATTCAAAACTTAATTTGTTGGCGATAGTCTTTTCGGGGGAAGTTTCCCCGGAACTTGCGGAATCAGCTAACTGACCAGCCAAGTCAGGGTTTTCATCCAATGCTTTTTTGTAGTCCGCTGCGTTGTCGATTGCATCTCCCTTAACCAAATCCGCAAGAAGAGCCCCCTGTGATTCGGAATCCGAAACATCTTCACGAACTTTTTCGACAAGCTCGTTAAAAGCCTGAATTTCATTCGCGTCCTTCTTAGCTATTTTCAAGACATCTTCAGCACTTCCACCCGATTCTTGAATGGTATCAATAGCTTCATTAAATACCTTAATTTCTGCAACTTCCTGATTAGCTATTTTTAAGATATCTTCTGCATTTCCTCCTGATTCCTGGACCACATTTAAGGCTTTACGAACATCTTTAACATCTTTTGCGTTCTTAGCGACTTGCAATACATCTTCGGCAGTACCGCCCACAGCCTTGATAGTCTCAATAGCTTGTTGAACTTCTTGAACATCTTTCGCATTTACTATAATCTCTCTTCGAGCTTCTGCGTCATTGCCGATTTCTTCGTAGACATCAACTACATCATCAAGATTCTTAGCCAAATCGGTTACCAGCAAAAGACCTCCCTCAGCCTCAAGGTCGATATTACCACTGGCATCAGAGACTACTTCAAGTATAGTATCAAGTTTCGAAGTCTCTTCAGGATTTTCCAAATCCACCAGTCCTGCATCAGCCAAAGCTTGCTTAGCCGATGAATCTTCACCACCTTCTACACCCTTTTGGGCGAGTTTCTTTTCAGGGTCAGACTCGATAATTGCAGTCTCGTCAATCACGGGAGCTTCTACAGCGACTGGCTCGGGGGTTGGTTCTGCTTCATCAACAACTGGAGCAGCAGCAGTTGATGGCTCTTCTGCTGGTGCAGGCTCGTCGGTTGGAGCAGGAGCCTCATCGGTGGTAGCGGTAGGTTCATCAGCAGGTGCTGGTTCATCTGATGGAGCTGGTTCATCTGATGGAGCTGGCTCAGGCTCGTCTGAAGGAGCAGGCTCGTCTGATGGCTCAGGCTCAGGCTCTGGCTCGTCTGATGGTTCTGGCTCGTCTGTGGGAGCAGGCTCAGGTGCATCTGCTGGTGCCACTTCAGCCACTTCGGAAACGGCAGTAGCAACTTCGGAAACAGACACATCAGATGTACTTGCCACCGCAGTGTCTAAATCAGCATTAACTGAAGCAAGAGCTTCAGGAGGGGCAGGTGCAGGAACTGGAGCAGCAGAAACGGTTCCGGTAGATGAAACAGATGGACTAACTGCTTGACCAGCAGCTACTGGAACTGATTCTGGTGGAGGTGGGGGGGGAGTACCAGGTGGTGGTGGTGGTGGTGGTGGTGGCGTAAAGTCAATAAGTCCTTTAGGGACAACAATATTACTGGTGAATCCACCACCAGGAGCAGGTCTTATGTTCATACCGACTCGAGTTCCACGAATTCCCGCCGTACCAACGGGAGATTCAATATTAAAACTGGATTTTTTATCCAACTTCTTAATATCAACAACTAAGTCCCCTACTTCTAGATCGAGCACAGTATCGGAAGAGCTTGGTTCACCCTCCATTTCAGCCAACTTTGTTTCTCCTGGATTAAATTTGGCTTGCGTAAATTTCTTAATATTCAAAGCGGAATCAGCCTTAACTGTGGTAACCGTGCCATTTGATAAAAGTAAAATAATCTTAGAACTTGGACCCGTCTTAACGGTGTGTCCATCGAAGATGAGACCGCCCTGCTTAACGGAGTCAACAGGCAATGCAACATTTGTTTGATTGTTTGTAACGGTTACTTGCCCCTCGAGTCCGGCAATAATAATTGCACCTTTGGCATCCAAGATTTGCTCATTCTGCTGAGCTAGTA
>JAYYQI010000040.1:0-37273 GCA_036128475.1 Verrucomicrobiota bacterium | reverse complement strand
GTTAAACTATCGCGACAAGTGATAGATTTACGCCATTACTATGCGTATTTCAGCTTGTCCAACATACATCATCATGATTATTGCAGACACAAATTCGTTCGCATCTCGCTTGTCTCGTGATTTGAGCAGCACCCAGAGTGAAAGAGAGAAGCATACTAGGGAATTGTCATCAGGACTTAAGATAAATGGTTCGGTGGATGATGTGGGAGCCATCTCTACACAAGCCGTACATCGTTCCGAACTCAATCGATTACGTAGGGTGGGTGAAACCTTACAGAATGGTTTGTCCTATACAAATTCACAACAAGCCGCCTTGTCGATTGTGCAGAAAATTTATGGTCGTATGTCCACCTTGGCGACTATGGCAATGGATATCACCAAGAATGATCAGGATCGATTAAAGTACGATAATGAATTTCAGGAACTGAGAGAACAAGTGCTGGAAATTGATTTGGAACGCTTTAACGATCAGGATCTGTTTCGCAATACTAAGTACGAAGTGATCAATACCGGTTCAATCAATTGGATAAATGCACGAGCCCATGTGGCCGCAGCAAATCTTAATGACCCGAATTACGATCATTATTTGGCAACCATTACTTCATCTGAAGAACAAGATGAAATCAACAGACAGTTAAAAGATTCAGTTGCTGGTACTCAAATGTGGCTTGGTGGTAGTGACTCAGAATTTAATGGGGAAACTCCAGGTTCTAACGAAGGTAATTGGAGGTGGGTAGAAGGTCCAGAGGGGCTAGAGGACGGGGGTAAAGGCAAGCTTTTTTGGCAAGGGAAGGGCGAAGACACTGGCGGCACTCTAGTTCCGGGTATGTATGAAAATTGGAATAGGAGGCCTGGGGCAAATAATGATGAACCAAATCAGTTTTTTGGCGTTAATGAGGATGGATTACAAATTACAACTCAGGAAAAATGGAATGACCTTCATTTATTTAATAATGGGCCAACCGCATATCTGCGGGAAAGTGATCCGAGTGATTTGAATATGCAAAGAGACCCCCATGGAGACTCCTTTGAATTGCAAAGAATTAATTTTAAAAGATTTCTTCCAAGTACGAACATCGACTTGAAAAGCATAGCCAATGCACAAGATGCGTTGAGTCGCGTGATGGCCGCAGAGGATGACGTGTCTGATAAGCTCGCTCTTGTGGGATCAAATGCATCCAGAATTGCCTCGGAGTTTGAAGCCATACAAAGCCAAGTAGTTGAGAAGGAAAAAACGCTTTCCAGAATTGAGGATCTTGATGTTGCGGCAGCAGCAACCAGTTTGGCTCGAGCGGAAATTCGCATGCAGGCAACTACTTTCGTTTTCACGCAGGCAAATAAGCTTTTCAACCAACGAAATTACGTTGAGGAGCTTTTAAACTAGTTTATTAATTTTGATACAAAAAAGGGGGAGTTTTAAAAACTCCCCCTTTTTGTAAAGAATGGTTGTATTGTTTTATTCTTTTCTCGTCAGTACCGCCATAACGATCAAGAGAGCAATAAGGCTCGCTAAACTGGCACCTGCACCTATGAATGAATCCACCACTCCGGTTATGTTTCCAATGATGTCTATTCCACCTTCTGTTCCGAATACCACTTGAACGACAACTAGAAGACCAATCGCAACGATTAGAATTTCAGTAAGTCCTCCTATGGTTTCCTTTAGTTTTTTGGCTACGTTTTCCATTTTGTTTTCCCCACGTTTAGGTTATGTTTGTTTCAGTTTCTCAGAGAAATCGAGAGATGTACTCTTCCTATTTTCCCCTTTGAAAAATCGCCAGTATGAGCAAGATGGAGATAAGGCCGATAAAGCCGTTCTCCCCACCTATATCCGTGACGATTTCAGATAGGTTTCCGACCACACTTGCACCGAAAATAGCCCCTTTGCCGAAGACGATTTCTGCGATCACGCCCAATGCAATGAGACCGATTCCCACCTGAGATACGAGTTTAACCCAATCATGTATTTGTGAGATTACATCCTTCATGATTTCCTCTCTTTTGGAGTTTTGAGGACAAGGGGATTTTGAGTCGGCGTACCGAAACTATTCAAAACCTCCACCATTCTTATCCTCACCTTAGGTAAGAGAATCTACTAGAAGTCGTTATCTGTCAACAAGTATGTATATAAATAATGTTTTAAATGAAAAATATTCATTTAATATGAATCTCTACATCCACATAATCGATCGTTGACCTTTTGGCTTAATCAACTGATTGTATTGCTATATTACGATGGACAAGAGTTCTATTGGAAGTGTTGCGGAAAAGTTTGAGACCACTGGCGATGTAGTCGAGTGCATACCTCATGGTAATGGTAACGTAAATGATACTTTTCTTATTTTCTGTGAATCTCAAGAAGGGATACATCGATATACACTTCAGAGGATCAATCATTTGGTCTTTAAAGACCCAGAGTCATTGATGGAGAATTTTTCACGAGTAACCTCCCACTTATTGCATAAGAATATGGAGCTCAATCAAGGCTACGAACCCTTGACTCTCATCCCCACATTGGATGATAAAAGTTTCATCCGCGATGAATTGGGTAATTATTGGAGAATGACTGAATTCATTGCCGGAGGGCGTTCATTTGATGTTCCTGAGAATGAAATTCAAGCTTATGAAGCTGCGAAGGCTTTCGGAAATTTTCAGACATTATTGGATGATTTGCCCGGTCCGCCTCTTGTTGAGACGATTCCTGACTTTCATAACACCTTGAAACGCTTGGAGCATTTCGAATCTGCGGTGAGAGATGATTCCTGTGGACGAGTTCAGAAAGTTGAGGATCTGATTGAGTTTGTATGGGATCGCAAAAATTTGGCTACGAGTATTCCTATGGAAGAAATGCCAAGACGGGTGGTGCATAATGATACCAAGTTGAACAACGTTTTGTTGCATAAGGAAACGAGTAAGGGAATGTGCGTGGTGGATTTGGACACGGTGATGCCCGGTTGCGTGTTATATGATTTTGGTGATCTGGTGCGGACTGCGGCTTGTTCAAGTGATGAAGATGAGATCAATCTGGAAAAGGTTTTTTTCTTGCCGGATACTTACGAATCTATCTTGAGAGGCTACTTGGAAACTGCGGGTAATATGCTTGAAGAAAAGGAGTTGGGCTTGTTACCTGTTGCTCCATTGGTTATAACATACGAATTAGGTATCCGTTTTTTGGGTGACTATATAAATGGGGACAAGTATTTCAAAATTAAGAGACCATCTCATAATTTGGACCGTGCCAAAACTCAGTTTGCATTACTTCGTTCTATGGAAGATAACTTCGAAAATATGACCGAAATTAACAAGCACTATACTCGCGATCTTTCGACGGTTGCTTCCTAGTTTCTTTTATTTAGAACCAAATCCTAAAGCTGGTGCCTATGGACCACCCTCGATAATTGGTCGAACTGCCGTACTTGAGGTCGTCATGTTGAATGCCACTGACAAGCTTTAGGTTTTCCCCGCAAAAGTAGTAGTTTAGACCCAGATAGAATGCTTGATGTTCGTCTCCTCTGCCGCGATTTAGATCAATTGAATTATTTCGGACATCAGCAAGCCCAGCATAACGACTGTTGAGTTTGATTCCTTCGATTTGGTCTGATTTTTGATAGAGATACCGACTGACCAGTTTGATTTTTTCTTGTTTAATCCAATACATGGGCATAAGGACAACTCCTCCGAAGTCACCTTCTCGATCGGAGTTTGTCTGATCTCCATTATTGCCAAATGCGATCGTGCTATGCAAAACCCACGGTCCATTACCCATTCGATTGACCAAAGCCATGGCCCAGTCATTTCCACCTGCAAGTCGATCATCCGAGATGGATCCGTCCTGTTTATAATAAGAGAGCCAATATTGAAGAAGCTCCAAGGAACTGCCTTCTGAATAGTCGCCTAACCATGATCCGTAGTAAATCTTACTATCTCCCCAGCCACCTATATAGTCATCATAGCTGCCAGAGAATATTGCCGCGTCAAAAGTATGTTTCCCTGCAGACCACTTGATCCATGCCGCCAGAGGATTTCCTTTCTCCTTATCATACAACCATAGTTTGTTTGCAAAAGATGAACGTTCGAGACAATTAATCATGGTTGAAGACCTTTGCCACTCGTCTGCCATTCTTCCCGTTCGGCGTCCATAGCCAAGTTCTAGTGAATCAAGGCCTTCAATCTCCAAGAATTTGTCTGCATCAAAAGTAATATTGGCGGCTCGGAATGTTTCGTGTCCCCATTGTCTGTAGTCACCCGGATAAGCATTACGGTCATTTGATAACTGGCTAACGACTTTGAATTTCCAGTAATTTCCAAACTGACCGGATAGTCCCATCCAAAAGCGTCGAAACTCTTCAAAGGAATCATCGAAGTCTCGACCTACTCCATCCGTTCCATCGATATGTCCAATCTGATGCTGATAAGATAAAAATAGCTTCGCACTGCGTAAAATAGAAGCATCCGAATTTTCATAAAACTTACCAAAGTCCTTTAAATCCTCGCAGAACTCTTCACTTAATTGGGCAAAACCAAGTAGATGGAACTGAAGAAATAAAACAAAGGTAAAAGGGATTTTCAAAAAGTTTGGGCGGATCATCCATATTTCCTAATTGCCTCAAGGTGTTCGGTCAATAAGCATGAAGTCATGACAGCTAAAGATTATTTCCTGCATGGGCTTATTCGACCACATTCCGGTGAATTAAGGACCTTGCAAACTCAACTTCACTGGACACTACGGATCACGGCAGCTCTCTGTTTTATTGGGCATGGTACTTGGGGGTTGATTACCAAGTCTGGATGGCTCCCGTTTTTTGCTTCGCAAGGAATTGAGCCTGATATTGCATGGAAATTACAACCATTGATAGGAGCCTTTGATATATTGATGGCGATTCTTTTGCTGAAGGGATCGAATCGAGCGATTCTGATTTGGATGTTTTTATGGGCTTTATGGACGGCAATCCTTCGTCCTTTGTCGGGTAATTTGGAAAAAATCCAAGTCGATGGTGAGTGGGTTGTTCAATTGGCTACCGATTCAATGCGGGTTGCAAAAATGCAAACTTGGGAATTTTGGGAGAGAGCTGGAAATTGGGGGCCTCCATTTATCCTTCTTGTAATGGGAGGAGCCTTTGCGGTGAACCGAAAGGATTTATTTTCCAACTATCAGGAACCTGAGATTAAGGAGTCCACCATTGATACGATTTTTTTCCTCTGCAAAACATGCTTGGCTCTGCTTTTAATCGGTCATTCGGGATTTGGATTTGCCGTTGAAAAACAGATGCTGATAAATCACTGGCAATCAATCGGAGTGGATGCGGATATCGCATTTATTACCAAAGTCGGGTACGCTGAATTCGCACTTGGTGTTCTGATTTTTCTGGTACCTCTACGCCCACTAATTCTGGTGGCGTTACTATGGAAGCTCTTTACGGAGTTTCTTTATGTGCCAGCGGATACGGTAGCGGGTATGGGAATCGTAAATATTTTCGAATGGATCGAGCGTTGGGGGGACTACGGCATTCCACTCGCCATGCTTTACATACTAAGCTATCGGCAAGTCAGTGCAGAAAGCTAACTATTGCGAATTTTGTCCTTTTCGGATTCGGCTTTATCTTCGAGGGAGCTGATTTCCTGAGCTAAGATTTTACGGGCTTCTTCAGCCTCTGCCTGGTCGCCTTTGGCGACGGCGTCATCCACACTTTTTTCGAGAAAAATTTTACGCTCAGCAATCTTGGCTTTGAATTTGGTATCAATCTCTGCGATCTGTTCTTTTTGTTCGTCAGTAAGGGGATTATCATCACCACCGCCCATTCTTTCCATAGCCAATTCGTATGCACTCTTCATATGTATGAATATGAAAAAATGTTTTGAAAGATTCTCAAGGTTATTCGCTTATTCTTTTTTTCGATAAATGATCAAGGTAGCATTAGGTATCTCTTGAACTTGCCATACCAAATCTCTTTCTACAGAAAATTTATAATGCTTTAAAGTGATACGAATTTGAGTGGCGCCAGAAGAAAATTCTGGAGAGTTTTCAAGTAATTGCAAAATCTCTTTTTTTTCCAAAAATAAGGATTCGATAAACCTTCCAAACCATTCTGAGCGTGAAAGAAACGTTCCCAAAAGCATATTGTAATTGGCAAGTACTTGTTGCTGAATGGGAGGTGGAGCACGCGAAAGGGCGGTGAATTCTTGTTCTCCCAAAACTTCCCGAAGGTCTGCAAAGTTCTTTTGACCTCCTCCATTGGCAATAATCTCCAGAAAACGGAAATAGAGAAACCGGGTAAAATCATTTTTGGTATAGTTCTCAAAATTAAGTCCCTCGAACCACATCTGCCAATCTAGTCTTGGCATGTGCGGGCCGGTAAAGGCGGGCAGTTGGTTAGGGTTTCCTGGTTTCCATTTAAATTCATAAGGTAGCCAAGATTTGCCGTCCTCTGAACCTTCAATGATAATTTCAGGGCGTGTAGTGGTCATCACTCGGAACAAACCATATGAATTAAAGGAGCGGAGAGTTCTTGCTTCAGATTGCAGGGATTGAATCCATTTTGGTACTTCCCAGCTTTTCTGATCTGATATCTGATTTCCTCGAAAATCATTTATCAAGTGACCATAAGCGGTGGGCAAAAAAATAGAAATTAGCAGGAAAAGCAAAGGGGTGCGAAAATGAGATTTGCCGGACGAACAACTGTTTTGGTCTTGAGAAAAATGCTCCTTAAATCTCGTGGGGAGGATTTGATCATCAAGTAGAGGGATACATAAGCATAGGGTAAGGAGATTAAAGAATCCGTAATTCCCGGATAATAGAATAGCCACTTGTAAGAAAATCTGTCCAAGCAATGCAAATCTTCGAAAATTTCCCGGTAAAAAGAAAAAGAAGGGCAAAACGAGTTCGATTATGTACATCGAATACAGGGAAATGGAATGAAACCAGGAGGGTAGAGAGTGAACCCATGGAGATAAGCCATGTGGAAGCGGTTGCGTCCAGTAATGAAAATCAAGAGCCGTAAGATCACGCCAGGTGTTTGAACCGTCTCCGGCAAAAGAAGTAAATTTTACGATTCCTGACTCGAGCATCAGTTTGGCAAGCAGGGCGACGACTAGGAATCTTGCCCATATTGAAAAGTGTAGGTTGGTACGAAGACGGTGAAAGCGTACGGCAGGCACAAAAGGCAGAGATAAGAGTAGGGTTTCTAGAAGTAGAATATCCCATTGGAAGCTAAGGAATGGTTCGCCTACGACCATGAGGGATAGATAGAATATATAACTGAGTAATGCTGATAGTACTGGCAGGAGACCTAAGGTAAGAGAGATTGCAGAAATGGTACCAAGTCCAAAAAGTAGATGATGATTCGAAAAAACTGAAAACCATAGGAGAGTGGGGCGGAGAGAAAATTTGGAAAGTTCTGTGTTCCGTTCTGTCAGGGCTTCGATTTTTTCCAAGTCTTCTGTCCATGGGCTTATGCCATTTGCACCAATCAAGGCATCAGCCTGAATCCAATAGGATAGGAATGCGATGAGGGAGATCAGTCCAAGGGTGCGACCAAAAAACCAAAAAGCAAAATTGAAGGAATACTTGGAATAACCAAGTTTCTCTGGAAGTTTTTCGAGCAAGGAAGAGTTTTCACTACTGTTGTTTCTCTTAGAATTAGCTTCCGTTGAGTCCATTAAAAACAACTATGATCTCACATCCTACTGGAATCAATCTTTTGAAACATAAAAGTTTGCTTTGAGTTTTTTCCTAAATCTGAATCAGATAAGAAATGAATAAAATTTCCCTATCTCTCTTTTTCTCATTTTTTTGTTTTGCAAAGAATCCTGTTCCCAAGTTTGAAATGGAAACCATTGATAACGAAGTTGGGATTGGCTATGGGGTTCAATTGGCTGATATGAATGCAGATAATATGCCCGACATCTTACTTGTGGATAAGGATAAGGTTGCATGGTACGAGAACCCCACATGGAAGAAACACATACTTGTGGGCCATCTCACTAAAAGAGACCATGTTTGCTTGACTGCACGGGATTTGAATGGGGACGGGCAAGCGGAAATTGCCTTAGGCGGCGAGTGGAATCCAAATGATACCATAAATAGTGGAGCCATCTTTTATCTTCATCCAAGGGAAGGTAAAAAAAACTTTTGGTCAGCAACCCCAATCCGTCACAAACCTACCACTCATCGTATGCATTGGGTAAAAGGAAAAAAGAGTTTATATTATCTTGTAGTTAAACCATTGCATGGCCGGGGGAATAAGAATAATCAGGGAGAACCGCTTAAGGTAATCGCTTATGAGAAACCCGTAGATTCTGAAGATGGAAAGTGGAAGGAAACCATTGTCTGTGAGTTTCTGCACAATAGTCATAACTTTCATCCTCTCAATTGGGACGGGGATGAAGAAGAGGAAATTTTAATAACCGGGATGGAGGGCACTTGGCTTTTAGACCGAAAAAATGACAAGTGGCAAAAGACAATGATTTCACAAACTTTTGGGGGAGAGGTCAGGGATGGATTTGATCAAGATGGAAATCGTTTTGTAACGACGATAGAGCCTCGACATGGATCGGTAGTAGCTGTGTACGCGAAAAACAAGAATGCTTGGAGCCGAGTTGTACTTGATTCATCTCTTAAGGATGGACATGCCTTGGCTACCGGAGATTTTCTGGGACTGGGATACGATCAAGTAGTTGCTGGTTGGCGTGCAATGAGACCGAGTGGTGCACCAGGTATACGGCTATATCACAGGAGTAGTGGTATTTCTGATTGGGAAAGCTATCAAATTACAACTCGTGAGGTAGCGGTAGAGGACTTGAAGGTGGGGGATCTAAATCAGGATGGAAGCTTGGATATAGTTGTAGCCGGTAGGCAGACTAAAAATTTAGTTGTTTTATGGAACCAAATAAATGAGTGTAAGTTAAATGGGATTTAGCAAACGAATCATTTTTGGTGAAGTTTTTCTACTTCCATCATCAAGTCGAAATATTGTTCAGGATCGATAGAGAATGATTCCACGGCTATTGGCTTGAATGAATTCGGGGGAAGAGGTTTTGGGAGGGTAAAACTTTTCCGACTAAAAGTGGTTTCGATTGTTACTTCTGCTCCTCTATCTTTTTGTTTTGGCTCAAAAACATGAACTTTAGAAATATCCATAGGACATTAAACTATATCATTTTTATCCGAAAGCAAAAGTAGTATGTCCTAAACCAAGAAAGCCCAAATAAATCTGGGCTTTCTTAGACTCGAGTGAAGCGAGTTCAAATAGAGTAGATCTTACTCGGAACCGTTACCATCCGTGTGGTCACCACTGCAGCATTCGCCGTCAGTGCCACAGCACTCAGCTTCGCTAGCTCCACCACAGGAAGCGAACAATCCGATAGAAATGATTCCAAGAATAGAGAGTAAGTATTTCATGTTATATAATATTATGTTGCGAGCGGATGCTCATGTTTAATGAAACTATCATCTAAAATGACAGGGTTTAGTCAAGGATTTAGCTTTATGTATGAATTTAAGAGCATTTGATTTGAATTCATACTTTTATTATTTCCTTATCATTTGTCAGGTAAATATGATCCATAGAGCAAGGAGATACATTCTTAAGTCCAGTGAAAGATCCAAAGGCCGGAAGAATAATGCTATCCTTCCTTATCCAAAAGCAAGCGCCTCTTATTCTAGTTCGACCGGTTCCTTGGATCGCATAACCAGGGTGTATGTGACCTGCTAAATAGGGAAGTTCTGCTCTTTCAACTGGATGATGCCTGCATTCCAAGTTATTAATCTGAAAGGGTTCCTGTACGCATTTGATAGAAAGTTCAGTCCAAGGATCACCTGATTTTAGATCATGATTGCCACGAATGAGGAGAATTTCCACATCGGCACATTTTTCTCGCCACTGAAACAATAGAGTGCGAACGGGATCGGTCTTTCCTTGTCGGGCATGAAGAAAATCGCCTAGAAAAACCATTTTGTGAGCCTTGGTAGATCTAAGCATTTTTAATAATCTTTTACAGTCATCCTCGGTTGTATGTTCTGAGACCGGAATCCCAACTTTTCTAAAACTGGCTGCTTTCCCAAAATGAGGATCAGCCACAAAAAGGGTTTTCTCGGTGGGCCAATAGATTCCTTTTTGGGCGAGCAATTGTAGGTTTTCTCCCTGCCAAGAGATATCTTTTATCGAATGCTGTTCAGACATAAGCTCAGTTCTTTTGCTCCAACTCCTTGGCCATTTTTCTGACTTGGTCTCCCCATGACTCGGTACTGACCTGTGTCCGCAAAGATTCAGCCCACAAAGGAAAAGCAAAGGGCGTGAGTTGAGTTGGGTGTTTAATAATCAGTTTCTGTTTTTTGATTTCTTGCAGTTTGGAAAGGATACGCTCTACTTCAAGTTGTCTTTCCAATACTTCACGCCGTGATTGCGTAAGAAGCAAGTTGTCGGGATCATATTTCGAAAAGACATCAAAAAAAAGTCCCCCAGATGCTTGAACTTGACGGGCGGATTTTTGTGCTCCTGGGTATCCCTGAAAAATTAATCCTGCGACTCTGGCAACTTCTCGGAACTGTCTTTTGGCCATTTCGCTAAGATTCATGCAATCAAGTAATTCATCGATTAGGTTTTCTGGTCTTAGTAACTCTCTCCATTGTTTTTCTTGGAGGTCGGGATCTTGATTCGAGCATAAGTGCAATCCATAGTCGTTAAAAGAAACGGAAAGACTCATAGGGGTAATTTGGGACATCCGGTAGCTAATTAATGCTGCCAGTCCCTCATTGGCGAGCCTTCCGGCAAAGGGGAAAAGAAACCAGTTGGTTCCTTCTTTGGTTATGGTCTTTTCGATCAGAAACTGATTTTGTTCAGGCAGGGTGGAATTTTTTTCCTGAATCGAGAGAGTAGGGTAGATTGCCTTCATTTCTGGATCGGTAAGAATACCAGATTTAGCCAGCATTAATTTTTCCCGAACGGCTATTGAAAGCTCTGAAGATAGTGGCGATTTTCCTCCTCCCCAGACTGGAATGACGCCTTGGCCGGATTTGGCACGAGATACAATAGCAGTCATATCTCGAACTCTCTCAAGTCGAAGTAGTTTCCCGGAAAAAAAGAAATTTGATTTTGGTTTGAGCCTGGAGATGAAGGATTCCTCAATCGTTCCAAGTATTTTTCCCGATTTGAATTTAACTGCGATTGCCTGATCACTGGTGATCGTGCCAATCGACATCCTATGGAATCTGCCGATTATTTTTGAATCCACAGTATGCAATCCGTTTTTGACGACTACCCGCTTAAATTGATCGTATGCCCGCAGTGTGTTTCCGCCACGGATCACAAAGTCGAGTGTCCAACCCCACTCTTCATCCGAAAGATCTCGGTAAGACCAAGCAGTCCGAACTTCTTTTAGCGTCTCTTTGGCGGTAAAACCACCACCTAGGGCAAGAGTTATTAAGTGTTGTGAAAGAAGATCAAGGGGTGCTCTAAGAGGCTGTCTTACTTCTATTTGCCTATGTTTCATTGCTTCTCTAGCTGCCGAGTATTCAACCAACTCCATAGCTTGAGTAGGTACGCAGAAAACACGGCTAACCGCTCCCGGTTGGTGTCCACACCTACCAGCTCTTTGCAAAAGTCTGGCAACGCCTTTGGGACCTCCAATTTGAATCACTTGTTCAACCGGAGAAAAATCGACTCCGAGATCTAGACTACTGGTACAAATTACGGCCTTGATTTCTCCGCTGCGAAGACGATTTTCAACTGATGTTCGATCTTTGCGGTCGAGAGAGCCGTGATGGATTCCCAAATCATCTTCCCACTTGGGGCGAACGGAAAGAAGGGCATGGTACCAGTATTCCGTCTGGGACCGGACATTGGTGAAGACCAGAGTGGTTCTGGCCTTTTCAATTTGTTTGGCCACTTCTTCTACAAGCTTGCCTCCCAAGTGTCCCGCCCAAGGAAACTTTTCCATGTCATTTGGGATTATAGTCTTAACGACAAATTTCTTTTTTAAGTCCCCATTGATAAGGATAGAATTATCGGGTGTAGCTGTTAATGCGGACAAGGCAGTCTCGATATTTCCAAGGGTTGCGGATAAGCCCCATGTCTTTAATCGCGGATTCCATTTTCGTAGTCTGGCCAGACATAGTTCAGTCTGAGTGCCGCGCTTGCTTGAAAGTAATTCGTGCCACTCATCTACAATCACGGCCTTCAGATCTGAAAAAGCTTCCTTAGTTTCAGGATAGGATAATAACAGGGATAAGCTCTCTGGGGTTGTGACAAGACAGGATGGATACTTCTTTCTTTGTTTTGTCTTAATGGATCCGGACGTGTCTCCAGTTCTTGATTGGATAGTCCATGGAAGATTAAGCCCGTCACTCAATTCTTCCAGTGTTCTCGTGGTGTCCTCGACCAATGCTCGGAGTGGAGTAAGCCAAAGGACTCTCAGTTGTGGTGGCCGTTTGGGTATTTTTCCTCCTTTCTGTTCTGACATCCATTCGATCAGGGTTGGGGTCCACACTGCATAGGTTTTTCCCGTTCCGGTAGGGGCATGAACCAACCCACTTTTTCCCTCATGATAGGCATCCCAGGTTTTGGATTGAAAAGGAAAAGGTTTCCATTTCTTTTCGAGAAAGAACTTAACGGCCTCAGCTCGGGCTTGTAGGTGAGAATTTTTAACGGTCAAGTTACAAAGTCTAGAAAAGCAAAGACTGCTTGCCTTTCTCGGGTTTCAGTAGCTCTGGATCATTGTTGCGAGTAGAATTGACTCGCGAACTTACTTGGGTTGCTTTCCAGGGAGGTTGCTCTATTTGCGTGAGCAGGGAAAGGGATTCTTCAGCTTTTTTTTCATGTAGCCATTCTGTCCAGTAATCTTCAGTAAGGGCCAAGGGGGCTCTATGGTGGATATGAAAGATGTTGGAGGCAGCTTTACGGGTTAGGATTGAGAACACTTTCTTCTGATTTATATTCCTCCAGATGCCTGCAAAGGCAAAAGTCTCATTCTTCTCAGATGAAATATGATGCGGGTATTTCTGGTCTTCAATTATCTGCCATTCAAACCAACCATCCGCCGGAATTAGACACCTGTGATGAAGGAAAGATTCTTTGAAAATGGTCTTCTCATGAACGGTTTCCGAACGGGCATTAATCGGGAAAAATTCGCTTGGTAAAGAATCGGATCTTGGGTTGCCCCATATCATATTGGTCCATTGTGCGGAGCCGGATTCTATGGAAATGGAAGGGTGGGTCTGGCCAGGAGCCCGATTATAGCTTGGTTCGTTGACTATATCAGTTGCTTTAACCAGTTTTTTGAATTTTCCGCCGTTGGTGGCTTTCCAAGTATATCTACCGCACATTTCTTATTAATTATCATCCAAAACTTACTGGGGCAAATGACTGAGACTGGCCTCGGGCAGACTACGGTCGTCTGATTCATCCGCAAAATACAGTTTATGGGTCTGGAAACCTGCACGGAAAGGAGCACCGTGATTCTTGACCCATGAGGTGATGGAGTTGAGTATAAGCGGATCCTGACTCTTGGACCATTCAGGGTGTAACCAAACCGGGATATCTTCGTTTTTGAGCGAAAGAGCCTCACTCCATTTCTCGATACTGCTCTCATCCTCAATAATGATTTTATATTCATCTGCCCGTTCGAGAGTTTCCTCAATCGGCGGCATCGCCCATTTTGGGCTTACTGTTATCCAATCAATCTCTCCATTCACATGGTATGCACCGCAGGTCTCGAGATGCACTGGGAGATTTCTACTTTTTAACTGGTAGGCAAGTCCTTGGAGGTTATGAATTGCAGGCTCGCCACCCGTGATCACCACAATTTCTGGGCATGCCATGAATGCTTCATCTGCGAGGTCATCCGGATTCATTCTTTCAACGGATTCAGGTTTGTGATCCGGGTGCCAGGTGCCTGCGGAGTCACACCACGGGCAATGCACCGGGCAACCATGAAGACGGATAAAGAATGCTGATTTTCCTGAATGCGTACCTTCTCCCTGCCAAGAGTGGAAGCGTTCATATACGGGATAACCTTCCTGCATCAGCTCTCGGGAGTGTAGGTGGCCGAATTTTTTGAATCTTCTTCCAGGTGTAAAGTCTGAATGCGGACTCGGCCATTGGTTTTCTTCTCAATCATAGCTTGGAAGGTATGATATAGAAATTGGGCAATCCCTTCACAGGAGGCACTCTTCACCCAAAGTACTTTTAGGAGACCCTGTTTCTCAAGTTTTTCGCACTCAGTACGCAAGGGATCATTTTCTTTTAAGGCAGTCGCATGATCCAGGTGCTCATCGATCCAGTCACGGAGGAAATGAAGGTCACCAAAATCAATCACAAATCCATTTTCATCCAATTCCTCGGCTTCAAAAGTCAGGGTGATCGCCCAACTGTGCCCGTGGAGACGGGAGCACCTGCCGCTATGTAAGGGCTGTCTGTGCGAAAGGGGGATATCCCGGTATGTTTTGGTACAGGTGATCATGAGGTTTTTGTGCTATTCCTCATATTTGGTTGGGTCGGGAATCTTGGCGAGTTCAAATGCTTCTTTTCGCTCCACACAGGTTCCGCATTTTCCGCAATGATTTTCCCCTCCCGCGTAACAGGACCATGTTAAATGAAGCGGAGCGTCCAATTTATTGCCCAGTGTAACGAGATCGGACTTAGTCATTTCAACATATGGGCGGTGAAGATTAAGGTCCTTCCAGTCGGCTAGCCCCAATGCTTTGTCCATGGCATCGGCAAATTCAGGGCGGCAATCAGGGTAAATGGTGTGATCCCCGGCATGGGCTGCATAGGCAATGGTATCGAAACCGAGTGACAGGGCATGGCCTCCAGCCAATGCAAGCAGGATCATATTACGATTGGGTACGACTGTTGATTTCATGGACTCTTCGGCATAATGTCCTTCGGGTAAAGTCATGGATTTGTCCGTGAGCGAGGACCCACTAAGTATTTGTCCAAGTTGGGGCAGTTGCAGGATTTCATGCCCGAGTCCCAAATGATCGGCAACTTTTTGGCTGTGAAGAAGTTCTTTTGCATGCCTCTGGCCATAATCAATCGAAAGCAGACGGGTCTCCCTTGCTTCTTCTTTCATTTGGGTGGCGAGCACGGTGGAATCAAGACCACCGGAAAAAAGTACGACGGCTTTCATAAAATTATGCTAAATTTAATCATTAGGACATTTTTGCATATCCAATTTGGAGAGAATATCCAATGGTTTTCGATTTTTGATTATGACCATTATTTGAGCCCAATTACTCATCCGGGCGTGGGAAAATCTTGCGATGTATGTAGTAAATTCTTTCCAGTTCCTGAATGGGGGATGGATGATCATCCACCCTAAGATCGCGAAAACGATCAGTCAGACCGCCATAGCCCCATCCCTCACGAACGACAAGGAGGGCACTAGATTGTTTGCCCCGTTTATCTCCTCCTGCTATTTGACCCGCCCAAAGTGCTGAAATCAATCTTTCGCTGAGGGTACCCTTACTTTCTTCAAATGCTTTCCCCATGGCATCAATGACTTCTGGGCCTTTTAGGATATTTCCTTGCACAGCATATTCAGGACCTGTTTTTCCTCCCGCCCAATCATTACATCTTTTACCCGTGAAAATGCTTGCATTTCCATCCAATCCTAAAACCGCGATTTGTCGATAGTTCTGATTGGGGTCGGCGGAGGTTAGCCATTTCACCACTTGATCGGTAGATTTTCCTGATGCTAGTAATTCGAGACCTATGGGACCATATCGCGGGTTGCCCCAAGCCTGACTGGCAATGGCTCCAATGCCTGCTCTGGCATAGGGTACGACTGACCCGACTGCAACAAATTTGGATTGTACGGCTACGCCTAATTCTCCGGTCTTTGTATCTCTTGCCACGATCGAAAAGGTAGAAATTGTCGGCTGAGGAGATTTTGCACAAACCCAAGCGGCAATGATCAAAAATGCTGAGCATAGGAAGGTCATTCGCCTTGACCCTAGTGTGAAAACGCTTACTTTTACAACCTTTACTTGATGCCGGGCTAGCTCAATTGGTAGAGCAGTTGACTCTTAATCAATTGGTTCGGGGTTCGAGTCCCCGGCCCGGTACCAAGAATGATTTAGCAACAACCGCTATCAGGAGAGCATCCTGAACTGCTTTGAACTGGAACCAGATTTACTGGCTGAGCTTCGGGGATACCACATTTTTCTTTGGCCAAACAATCGGTTTGGGTGGCAATAAGTAAGAAGCGTTTCCCATCAAAATCTAATTGATATTTACCAATGGTTTCCGATTGATACTCAACTTCTATATCTAGATTTCCCAAGTTCAATTGATCTTGGGCCATATCTATAATGCTCAGGACTTTACTGACTTCGAGACGATGATCAAAGTCGTCCGCACTCCAAAGTTGAAAATTTGCTGTTTTTTCTTCTCGAATGGTTCCTCCACAATCAACGAACCTTTTAGAATTTTCGCCTATTTCCGTTAAATGAAAGTGTGGAGGGACATAAGACCCATTAGGCAAAACAAAGGTAAGTTGATCGAGGTTGATGAGTTTTTCTTTGAATTCTTGAAGTTTCATGAGTTTTAAGTGAATTTATATTCATACCCTTCTTTTACATGGGACTCAACCTTGATCAATATGCTCTCTTTGAGAAAATTGTATACAGATTTAATGTCTTCATTTCGAATCTTCTTTAATGCAATGTTTTTGGTTGTCTAATATCGCTCAATCTTGAGATAAAAGATTTTCATTTTTTGCAAATTATGAGGTGCATTGCTTTACTATTATTCTTTTCCTCCCATTTCCTACAAGCCTTAGACCCCAATGGTCTTCATCCATTTACGGATGTTGATGGAAGGACGCTTGAGGCCAAGTTTATTAAAGCGGGGGATGATACAGTAACTATTGAATGGAATGGAAAGCAGTTTGATCTGCCTTTTAATTCTTTAGATGCCGAGACCAAGGCACTTGCTCGTCTTCTAGCTCGTACTCAACCGGATCGTGAAGAAAAGAGCGTTTTAAAAGATTGGACGGATTCGGCGGGCAGGACAATCCAAGCAAAGTTTATCAAAGCTGACGAAACCTCTTTGACTCTTGAGTGGAATGGAAAAACTACAACTTTGCCGTTATCCATGTTCAGCGAGGCCTCTCGAAATTTGGCAAAAAAAATGCAAAAAGATAGTGTAGGAAATAACCAAGCACCTACAGCAGCTCCTTCTTTGGATGCGTCAGGTGAACTCAATCTAGAGAAGGAATATCCATGGCAGAACAAGTCTGGTCAAGTTGCCAGTGGTCTATTTATGGAGCTCTTGGAAGCAGAGTTGAAAATTTCCATGAATCGTGGATCTCGCGAGGTTCTTATTCCTCTTGATTCACTGAACGAAAATTCGGTGACTCTTGCTAAAAATCTTCAAGCTTTACTGGAAAAAGAAAATAAACAAGCAGCCTCCCTTGCCAAGAAGCGCAAAGCGCTAAAGGTACCTGCAGTAACCGAAGCTGATCTCGAAATTGAGCATGAGCTAAAAAATTTGGAAGGGCAGGTTTTAAAGGCACAATTCATAGAAGCCGACGATCGCATGGTTTCCCTTCTTATGGCTAAAAGATCCAGTTCGCCATTTAAGTTGGAATGGACTTCGTTTGATAGTGAATCCGTCGCAAAGCTAGAAGCCCTGAGAAGAAAAAGAGTGGAGATGGATAATGCAAAGCCCAGAATCATTCCAGCAAAAGGAAATCGGCTCCCATACTATGGAAGTGGTAAATACAAGGGATACAACACCGTATTTGAAGACAATGGTTATGCCGTAGGAGTACCTGCCACGGGTACTGGTTTACATATTTTTGTAAAGCAGGCAGCAGTAGAGAATGGCGTAACTGCGGGACCATTGGGTATCCTTCGGATGTCTGTTGGTTTTGCAGCGAGGTATACTGATAGGACAAATCCTGAGCGACCAAGGGCGAGGAGTCGGGGAATTAAGAGTTTTGATCTTTCCCCCGAACCTTCCACTGAAAGAGACGAAATTAAGCTGATTGGCAAATTTACCAACGAGGGAACCTTTGAGTACAATATTCGCATGACGCGAAAGGGATTGGAGTTTTGGTCTAAGATTAAGGATCCCAGTGGTGAAGAATGGCCTACCAGTCATTATGTCGGGATGTCCTTCAAGGGTACTGTTCCAAAGGTCAAGGATATGGCGATGAATAAAATCAAAAATGTCATTGGAGATGGAGCTTTCTATGCACAACCCGTGGAGGGAAAAACAGTAAAGCTGCCTTTTGGCGATAGTTGGGTGGAATTAATGAAAAATGTAAAACGTGGAGCTTTGAGTAATTTGAAATCATTTGAAGCCAAAGGGACCCCTTACGATCCTATGCGAATCGTTGTGACTCCTTTTGTTAAAGATATGAAACTTGAGTACAGTCGCACCTATTCTTACATGTACCCATTACAGGGAATATCCTTGCATTACGCTTCCTTAGAGAAGAAAACCGAAATCCCCCGAAACCGGGCCCTGAAAATCAATCTTCTTCCTAAGTAAGGAACTTAGGAACTAAGGGGCTTAGCTGGCAAACGCCTTTTGTAAGTTCTCTAAACTTATACGGGCACAGTCCTCGGGAGATGGATGGTAGTCGAATGGTTCAACAGATATCCAGCCCTTATAATCAATCGCTCGAAGGGCATCGGCGATTGGTTTAATATCGGTAGGTCCCTGACCGGGCCCTCTTAAGTTGACATCATTTCCGTGGAAGTGTTCAACATCCCAACGATGTTCATAAATCGTGGCGACTGGACCTGCGGTTTCATGGGTCATTGCCTTAATGTCAAGGTGCAGTCGGCAGGCAGGACGGTTGACGGCAGAAATTAAACGCCGTACTTCCTGGCAGGAACTCAAGAAACTGGTTTCCACAGGAGAAAGTGGTTCCACCGCAAGAATTACTCCAAGTTCGCCAGCGAGTTCACATACTTCCCGAATGACGCTTACGGCTCTTTCGAAAGCCACATCATAGGGCGTGCCTGGCTCCAAGTTTCTTTGCTGCGGGCTACCCAGTACCATGATTGTACCTCCCATTTGAGCGGTAAGGGAGGTCAATTTCTTTAAGTATTCACACGCGGCATTACGCATGCCTTCATCTGGATGAGTCAGGTGCAAACCCTCTGTCTTGGCCATCAACCAATGGAGTCCGATAATTTCAATACCAGCAGACTCGGCTGCCTTGATACATCTTTCAGCATCTTCTTCATTCACCTCGAGAGGATTTTCTTTCAGCGTGAACGGGGCAATCTCGACCCCTTGATATCCAATCTCGGCAATTTTGGAAAATCCATCCTCGATGGAAAGATGTTGAAGGACTTCATTACAGAGAGCGAATTTCATAATAAATGGTATTTATAAATTACTTTTTCTTTTGGGAAAGGTAATCCTCCGGATATCCGGGATGTGGAGGCATGAGGGATGTGGGATGACCCGGGTCTTTGGCATACTCCGTAAAGCGTTGGCCAATTTTTGCGTCTTTTGCCAGACCGGCATGAAAAATGAATCGGTAACGAAGTTTTAGACTTTGCCCGCGGGGAAGCCGATACTCTCCGTCACCTCCAATTTTCTCAGGGGCAAACGGGTTGGCAGAAATTAGCCCATAGTCCCGGGCATGCCACCATGGTTTTTCACCTTTGCGAGTAATATTCGATGGATGACTCATGAAAGCAATACCTGCCGGTTTATCTTCAATTGTTCCATGGTAATGTACCCAATCCGCTCGTTTTCCCCAGATTGCTTTCCCTTCAGTTCCCTCACTATTACGAGCTTTTCCAAAAACTTCTTTGACCCCGTGCTTGGGACTGGGATTAAGCCGTAGGTCTGGATGTGTACGGATGCCTACGAATCCATCCTTAAATTCTTCGAAGACTAAATCCTGATTGGTGGCATGAAGGTTAATTTCCAGATCAAGGATATGGGCTTGGTCGTCGCCACTGAATGTAAGCGTGCGGGTATCAGCCCCGATAATTTTCCCCTCATTGTCCTTCCATGAATTTAAGGTTTTGATGAGGGCACGGTCTTCTCCGGATCTGGTTTCGATCACTTTAAGATGTTCAACTGTGCCGGAATTTTTGAACTGGTTATGCCAGAAATTTGCTCCGTTCATCCCCTGATGACCAATGAAAAAAGCTCTATGATGTGGGTGATCATTGGCCTCGCCGGGAGTGTCTTTTTTCATGGGGTAGTCGCGAAGCATACGAATATTTCCGGGGCCCTGAACCGGCCAAATAATTGGCTGGGCAAGTTTATTGAAATTATAGGTGGCAAAGAATTTACCCCCAATGCTCACATCAATTTTGTCATCTTTTTGAGACAGGGTTGCAGGATGTTTGGTCTCGGGGCGTTTGAGCCGGTTTAGTGTGTAATGGATTTTAGCCGGGGCATTTAGGTCGGCCATTGACTGCCCATTTTTGGCATGTAATTTTTCATCGAATTTTATTTCGTAAATCCTGCTTGGCTCGAGTTGATCGACCACTATTTCATAAGGACCTTCGCCAGTAAGGTTTTGTACCTTATGATCTTTTTTATCCTTATCGGAAGACCCGTAGCGGTATCCGTATTCATAACGGAAACTTTGTACGCTGATTTGATCCTTTAGTTTTTTAGGCTCGGCGAGCGGAAGCGTAAACCATAACTTAAATCCCTTGGTGGTAAGTTTGCATTCTTTGACCTGAAAGGGAGTTTTCCCATTGTAGGTGATCCTTTGCAAACCTTCGTCCGGTCTTTGCCAACCGCGAGCGGTGGATGCGTAGTAGATCGTTTTTTGGGAATCATCCATCACGATCCGTACACCACCGGCACGTAATTCTTTGGTATTAAGAAATAGGGTGGATGCTCCCTGCCATGCTCCGTCTACTTTTTCGAGCATGATCCGGGTGATTCTACGACCATTCTCATCAGGCATAAGCATTTGTCCGTGAAAGGGGCCGAATTTTTTGCTCACGATAATGAAAGGTTCACCGCAGGAATTCATGGTTGTACGATGGAGCTGTACCGCAGGCTGGTTATGTAGGTCATCAAGCATTTTTCTCGGAAGAAAGAGAGGGGAGCCAAAACCATCGAGGTCTGGATCCCACACGAGGCTAGAAGGATGTCCGTTGAAAGATCCTGACTTCACATGATAGATCGGAGACCCGCCACGCCAGTCCCCTTGATTATCTCCACACCAAATTTCGCCGTCAGGAGAACGGGTGATGCCATTGTGCATGCGGAAACCGCTAGCAAACGGGGTGAGCTTTCCGTCTTTGTGATAACGAACAACCCATCCGCGCAAGTCATTGGATGAAAAATTTCTGCCGCGCCGGCCCTCCTTGGAGTATTCGCCCCTTGGTGTAAAGAAAGTGGGACCATTGTGCGATGCCGTGCCCAAGGCGATGTAAAAACCGCCTGCACCATCGGTGCAGATGGCATTGGTCTCATGATAATTTCCACTGATACCAAAATCACTGGCTAGGTTGTTGTAGCGATCGGCCACTCCATCCTGGTCGGTATCAATAATTTCAGTAAATTCGGCCATCTGGGTAACGACGATGTGACCGGGTTTAATCAATTCCATTCCCATTGGGTTGTGGAGACCGGTGGCAAATACATTCCACTTGGTGGAGCTTGGATCCTTCCCTGGCTTGGTTACCAATACATCACCCCGTCTAAGGCAGGCATAGAGATTACCATTCTTATCAAATGCAAGTCCGCCAATTTCCGGAGGCATGTCGTCCGGGAAAGCTATGTTTTCAATTTGATAACTCGATGTGGAAGCATTGGCTATGGAATAAAAGCCGAGAAGAAGGAGGGAAAATGATTTCATATTATTAAAAAGGAGGAAAGGTTAGCGGACAGATTTAATAAACATAATCAGGGAGTCATACTCGGCCTCTTGTAATTGGTAGGGAGGCATCATGCCGGCAAGGTATCCTTTGACGGTCTTGACCATTGGCTTTTCGATGGACTCCCTCAGGTACGCATCATTCACAATCAGAGGCTCGGCCTCTAAAAATTCCCGTTTTGCTCCGAACGAGCCTTTAAGGGTTGGGCCATGGTTTTTACCCCCATCTAGGGAATGGCAGGCGATACATCCAAGCGAGGTGTATAAATGTTCACCAATTTCAAGAGTTGGTTCTTTTATGACGACTTTTGGTTCATCGGATGATAGGCGTACTCCTGCATTTGGTCGTATAACCACACTCAAATTACCGGGGCTTTTATGGATTTGTTGAATCTGCGTGTTTGGAGATTTGAAGTCCATGTCTTCCTTTGAGGGCGATATAAAATCGAGCCGGAGAGTTTGAGTGGCTGGACCGGGGTTCACTTTTACGGATATTGAATGTTTGCCAGCTTTGTAATCATATGTGGGCAAGCGATCTTTTCCTAGGGAATATCCAACATACTTAGGCACTCCAAATTCAGCGATTGATTGTCCATTAATTAGTAGAGGATGGAATCCCTGTGCCTTGTAAAAAACAAACCCGTATAACTTGGGCACATATCCAAAACCTTTTCTTCTTCCCGACTCCCGAGTGCCCCAGTAATTTTTCATGTCTAGAAATCCATCCGTCCATGCAAAGAGCAAACGGCATTCCGTGGTATCCCAAGCATAGGAGAAGGTTTTGCCAAGGTTTACGGCTACGGCGGCGGGAATACCATCAATAGGTTGATATTCCTTGGTCGATTCTTTTCCATTCCCGGCACTATATTTGGGTGAATTGAAGCCTTGACTGTGATTGGCTAATACCTTCTCTTGTGACACGCCTGCTGTGGGCACGAAAGTCCTGAGGACAAGAGGTTTTTCGATACTGCCCAGCGGTTTGGTGTCAAAGGTGATGTATCCTTTAGTTGCATAGTCCTGTGCATAATTTTGCCCAAAGAAAAGATATGTGCATGAAAGTATGAAATAGAGGATTCGAAAAGATTGCATGATAAGTGAAACTTAGCTCGAATGGGTAAGAAATGAGGATGAAACTTGATTGCTTGACAGCTGTAAAGTCCAAAGGAGTATTACAACAATATTTATTTCCTTGCTGATTATTCAGGAATACAAAGCATGAAAACTCACGCATTCAAAAACTGAAAATTTACTGAGGAATTATAGCAATCATGGATAGAACTATCGGCACGCCGTTTACGAAATCAGCTACAATGGTATTACTTTGTGGATCTGGAGAACTGGGTAAGGAAGTAGTGATCGAACTTCAAAGATACGGCGTTGAAGTTATTGCTTTGGATGCATATGCCAATGCACCGGCCATGCAGGTGGCGGATCGTGCACATGTTGTTTCGATGCTCGATGGAGCTTCTTTGCGGAAAATCATTCAGCAGGAAAAGCCGGATCTGGTGGTGCCGGAAGTGGAGGCTATTGCCACCGATGTGCTGGCGGAATTGGAAGCGGCGGGAGAGATCACGATTATCCCTACTGCACGAGCCACTCAACTTACAATGAATAGGGAAGGTATCCGTCGCCTTGCGGCCGAAGAATTAGGATTAAAAACATCACCCTATCAATTCGCGGAGACCGAGGAAGAGTTTAAGCAGGCGGTTTTAGAGATTGGCATTCCCTGCGTGGTAAAACCGATTATGAGCTCTTCCGGTAAGGGCCAGAGTACGATTAAAAATGAAGAGGATATCATGCCAGCCTGGGAATATGCACAAGCCGGAGGCAGAGCAGGGCGGGGTAAAGTGATTGTGGAAGGCTTTGTGGAATTTGATTATGAGATCACTCAGCTAACTGTTCGTCATGTGGGCGGAACTTCATTTTGTGATCCCATTGGGCATGTTCAAGTTGACGGGGATTATCGCCAGTCTTGGCAGCCCCAGCCAATGAATGATGCGGCAAAGAAAGAGGCCCAAAAATATGCAGAAACCATTACCAGGGCACTGGGTGGATATGGGGTTTTTGGAGTGGAGCTTTTTATTCGAGGTGATGAAGTATTGTTTAGTGAAGTGTCTCCTCGTCCACACGATACAGGAATGGTTACCATGATCTCTCAGGATCTTTCCCAGTTTGCCCTGCATGTACGTGCCATACTCGGCCTGCCTATTCCATCGATCCGGCAATTTGGACCGGCAGCTTCCAGTGTAATCATTGCGGAAGGAAATTCGCAGGAGATCAGTTTTGGGAATCTCAATCAGGCTCTTGCTCAGGTGGATGTACAAATACGTCTATTTGGTAAGCCGGAAGTCAAAGGTCATAGGAGAATGGGTGTTGCCCTGGCGAGGGGAGAATCGATCGAACATGCTAAAGAAAAGGCAATTGAGGCGAGTTCAAGGGTTTCCATTTCTATGGAATGAAAATTATCTATTTTACGCGAACCTGTCAAAATAGATGCCCCCGATGTGGTGTGGGGAAGATTTTAAAGAATATTTTTACACGGAATAAATTCTGTGGAGTTTGCGAATTAGAATATAATCTTGAGGATGGTTTTTTCCTTGGAAGTATACCAGTGAACTACGGACTTATTTGTGTTTTCTGGATCGTTCATTGGTTGTTTTTTTATATGCTGGGGCTTGCTTCCGCAATTGTTGGCGTATTGGTCGCTATTATTGGTGCAATTGCATTTGCATATCTAGGTTATGCTTATTGCCAATGTTTGTGGCGTGGGCTCTACTTTTCTTTTGCAGTGAGTGAGATGCCCGAATGGACTGATCCTAAACCATCAAAAAATCAACCAAAATTACAAAAGGTTTCAAGTGAGTGAATTAAAAGAACTTTTAAATTTACTGGAAGAATTTAGGGACGAGAGAGATTGGGGAAAATTTCATGATTCCAAAAATCTGGCCCTGGCTCTTTCAATTGAAGCAGCCGAGTTAAATGAGCTTTTTCTATGGAAGAGAGAAACTGAAAACGAAAATGTTGACCCTGAAAAACTAAAGGAAGAGTTGGCCGATGTATTTGCCTATGCAATTATGCTGGCTGGTAGGCATGGTTTTGATGTTTCTGAGATTGTTAAAAATAAGATCAAAAAAAATGCAAATAAGTACCCAGTGGAAAAATCCAAAGGAATTTCGGATAAGTATGATGCATTATAGAAAAGGACTCACTTTTATTAATAAGTGGCTTGTTGACAGTTGAGTTTAGAGTAACCACTATTTCTGATTATGCGTAAGCCGTTAACTAGCAAGATATTGTTCGTTGATGATGAATCCTCGATTCTCGAAGGTTTCAAACTGACAATTGGTAGAAAGTATGACATCACAACTGCTGATTCTGGAGAATCTGCGTTGAAGGCTTGTGAGGAACATGGACCATTTGCTGTGATTGTTTCGGACTTTGCTATGCCATCAATGAATGGAGCAGAATTTTTGGCTGAAGTAAGAAAGCTTGATGAGGATGTGGTAACTATGCTTCTCACAGGTCAGGCTAATTTCGAAGAAGTTTCCAGAACTGTTAGTTCAGGTGGTATTTTTCGTTTGCTCGGAAAGCCTTGTTCTTCGGATAAATTGATTGAAAATATTGAACAAGCACTCAAGCAGTATCGATTAGTCAGGGCCGAAAAAGAACTCCTGGAAGGAACATTATACGGATCAGTCGGGGCATTGATTTCTTTATTTTCAGCTTCAAAGCCATTGTTTTTTGGGCGAGCTCATCGAGTTCGCAAAATTGTCGTTAAACTTGCAGATATTCTGGATGTAAAAGATTCATGGCGTATGGAAATGGCTACGATCTTTTCTTATCTAGGCTACTTGACTCTGCCTGACAGCGAGTTAGAGAAAATTTACAAGCAAGAAAAAATTTCTCCAGAAGTTGAAATGATTATCGCTGGTTTTCCGGCGTTCATTAATGATCTTTTGTTGAAAATTCCAAGGATGTCAAAAGTGGCAAAAATTGTTCAACTCCTAGGAGAAAAAGAAGCTGAATTGACTCCTGTATCTGAAGATGAGCATAATATTATTCTGTCTGTTGCAATTATTCGGATGGCAATGGATTTTGAAAGAATGAGAAGCGAAGGGATTCCGCAGGGAAAGATTATTGGTGAGTTGGAAGAATCCAACCTCTATGACCTGGAGCATACATCCGCACTTCGTGAGATTATACAGAACAACCATGATGAAATGGAAAAACTGCGCGTATCTTCAGATGAATTGAAAGAAGGTATGGTCTTGGAAGAAGACTTACGTTTGTCAAATGGTACGCTTTTCGCACCAAAGGGAACGGAGGTAACTTATCACCTTATGCGGACCATAGATAATTATGTCATTTCACATCTGGGAAATCCCTTTCCTGATAAGATTGATGTGGTCTATCCGAGGCTTAGTTCCTAAGAACAAAATTCAGTGCAAAAAAGTACAATCGAGGATTTCACAAACTTGACTTAGCGAAGCAAAATCCAACTTGAGGTTGATTTTCGGTAATAATAAGGATGAGCACTAGGGTTTGCATAGATCCAACCCAAATCTTCTTTCCAGAACCAAAAGCCAGAATCTCCTTCAATGTTCACAGGGAAAATCCATTCATGTAAGTAATGGTAACACCAGTTGCTGTTGGACTTGAAGAAGAATCCAAACCAAGTTGATTTTTTCCAACCGTGGGAAAGATCGGTCAGTTCTGAATCAATAAAAGGAAATGAATATAAATCATCTGAATTTTCTGATTCACTGACAGTCAGGTCCAATTCGAATGTGGGGGTATATGCATTGTAGTACTTGTTGTATGCTTTAATGGAAATGTTATGGCTGCCCGGGTCGGCAACAGTTCCGGACAATTGACCTACTCTGACCGAATCTGAAACAGTTAAAGTGATCCCCTCTGGTAAATTTTCTACAATGATTTCGGTTGGGGATTTCCCATTAACAGTAAAAGCGAAATCTAACTCTTCACCTGTTTTAATCGTTACTTTGTTCGATTGGCTTGAAGATACATAGGTCGTAGCTCCTGACAAGGCGTGGCAAACAGTAGTTGCGGCAGTTGCAGGGATTATGCAGTTAATGGATTTTGCAAGATGTACTTTAGGGCAGAGAGCAGTTAGTACATAGCGGATAGATAGAGATGCCTGTGTCCGAAATTGACTTATCAGGAAAAAGCAAAAGGTTACTCGAAGGGTAATGATTTTTTTTAATTGCATCCGCAACCTCCTCCGCCTGCATTTCCTCCACCTCGCGATGCTTCCCTCGAAAAAAATGCATGTTCGTTCATTTTATAGGTTACTGTGTCAAAATCAGGCCTCATTGTGGAGTCAGCAAGAATATGCCTATCTAGACGACTAACAGTGACTGATGGCTTGCAGCCAAGACTCAATGTCAGTAAGCATATGGATAAGCAGAACTTAGTTTTCATTAAAAGGTATATGATAAAAGTTATCGGTTTGAAGATGCAAATCAAGTCCTTGAATGAAGCAATCAGTATCCCATGTGCGATCAATTCGTCTTAATCCGTTCTTCGAGCCTTCGATAACCACACAGGTCGCTAAAATTCCAGCTTTGAGGCAGGAAGAATTTAAAACCGATGCTGAAAGATTGTCATGTAGAGTTGGGAAGCCAGTTTGTCCATCTATGATATGGCTGAATCTTTTTCCGCCCAACTCAAAGAATCGCCGGTAACTGCCAGAGCTGGCAATGGCTCTGTCTTTAAGATAGATAACCGAAGCTTTTTCCCCACTTCCATCCCATTTTTCGATACCAATTGTCCATGGGGTTTCGTTTTCAGTAAATCCATGGGCGAGAATATCCCCACCATAGTCTATCAGGAACTGGGTAATACCTGCTTCCATGAGAATTTTTCCTGTTTGATCAATTGCATACTCTTTTCCGAAACCGCCAAAATCTAGTCCCATTCCTTTTGTCGGAAGAAAAATTGAATCATTTGTAATTTCAACTTTATTCCAATTAACGAGTGCTTGCATTTCCTTTACCTGTTTATCGGAAGGAACTTCTCCTTTCGAAATCGCCAAACGCCAAAGTTTTGAAAGAGGAAAGAAGGACGCATCCAAGTGGCCCTCACTCAAATAAAAAGCAAGTTGTGCAGCATTGAGGATTTCAATATCTCTGGATTTGAGTTCAACTTCTTTTTCCCCTGCATGTTCATTAACTTCGGAGATCCAATTACCGGGAATATAGATGGAGTACCTATTTTCAAAATCCTCTATCCAATGGAGGACTTGCATTGCAGAGGACTGAGCTAGATTCTTGTTTTTGCTGCAAATATGCAAGCGGCAGTTTGTACCAAATGCATTGAAGGTGAAAACAAAAGTATTTCCTTTCCAAAGTTGGGAGTATTTCCGGGTGGATTTGGATTTTACAATTCCCACGTAAAACCAAAGGTAAAAACATTAGCATCAGGATAGACCAATTGACTGGTTATGCTGTCGGTTCCTTTTGACTCATATCGGTCGAAGGCAAAGTCGAAACGGATTAATTCCCTCGCAAAAAAAGTGGTTTTCATTCCCCATGAAAAAGAATCAAAAGAGGATAGTCGATGATCGGCAGAATAATAAGGGCTTTGTCCGCCGCTTGGGAGTAGTAGTGCTGGGGTGAACTGCAAATATTCAGTTGTGTAAAAATTGGTCTCTTTTTGCGAATATAAACGAAGGGATGGAGTTAGCATCCATTTGTCCCCAAACTTTCGATTAGCATTCATTTCAATAGTGTGTCCCTCTAAGTCATGATCGTCCAGAAAGAGTCTATAACTTCCATGAAGTCCCGTTTCAATAGGCTGGAGGTATTTGGAGGCACCTATTAAAAAAGTAAAAAGAGTCCTTTCGTCTGGCCGATTCTCGGGAACCGGAAAGTATACAGGGAATGATGGGAGAGATTCATCCAAAGCTATGATGTGCTTATAGGAGTCATTTAAATATCCTTTCGGTCTGGAAACGGAAAAATTCGTTGATAGAGAAGTGCTTTGATTGAGAATTCTATCAAACCCAAGTGAAGCAGTCCAAGTTTGCTTATCTTTGAATTCTGCGGTCCATGTATCGAGCACTTCATCATCCTGGAGGGAAAGCCCTGCATTGATAACAAAGGTTTCTTCTGCAAGTTTTAGCCCGTATCGAAGTGCATAACTTCTAGACAGGTAATCGGGTTCGTCACTTATGCCATACTCGAATTCATAAAGTCGTTCACGATTACTTTTTCCAATGGTGAATAAGCCTGCCTTTCTTATTTCTTCCGGTACTTCTGTAAGCCAATTCATTCCCAAGGCATTATTTGGATTCGTACCATTTGGAGTCGCTCCGGACCATGCATCAATGGTCGCCAGAATGTCGAGGTTCCACTCGGACTTTAGTTCCAGTCCTGCTTGCCCATACCATGAACGCACTTCCACTCGATCGTTATCTTCGATCCATTCTCGATATTTTAAGCTAGCTTTTTTTTCTCCTCGGCTTCGGGCCACACACAAATGCAAAAGGCAAATGATCAACAGGGCTGGCCTTAGTCCTATTACATGCCTAAGAAAAAATCTTTTTGATTTTTTAAGCATGGAATTTCTGTTGAAGGTTTGGTTTATATGTTTGTGTGAATACTTTTCGTTTTACGGGAAATAGTATTTTAGTCTCTGTGGAGTAAAGGATTAGAAAACTTCATCTTCGTTCTCTTCGGCATATTCATCGTAAGTATCAAATGATGAACTGTCTGGTTCGATGTTATTCGAGTCTTTCTTATCCGTATCCACTTTGTAGCCATTGACGGAAGTGAACCATTTAGTGATTCCATCTTTCCCCGTCCACTCCCTGCCATTAATTCGGGCTTCAATGGTTACTTGATCGCCTACTTTCAAATTCTGGCTAAGTTCAATGCTGTCTTTGGTAAATTCCACTGGTACGGGGTTATCCCATCTTCCATCACCAGTTTCTACCACCACTTGATGCTTTCGGAAACCGTTGTTTCCATATTCTCTTACCTCATCCACGAATTTGACTTCTCCTTTTATCGTTACTTCGTTCATATTTTTCTCGTATCTGAAAATTCACGATTCGCCAATCGTGATTTCAAATTTATTTAATAAAGATTACGGTCTGTCGTTGAGACCAGCCTCACGAAATGTTTAATGAATTCTTCGGGAGCATCCAATGGAGTATGGGGAGAATAAGTAGCCAAGTAGCAAAAGAAAGGTTTGTCCTTTACCTCTTGAATAAAAGTCATTGATTCATCAAAAAATATATCCTCACGAAAGCCTTTTGTCTGAATTCGCTTACGATTTCTAATAAAAGTGGCGTCAAAATGCTTTAGTGGACCAGCTTGATTGTTTGAGCACCATTCGAATCCTCTTTGCTCTGGGCCTGGATTATTTCCAAGATGCCATTTCACTATGAATGCTGAAGTGTAACCCGCAGACTTAAGGATCTCCGGAAAGATGATCGCTTCCTTATGTAACTGTTGCCGTGGTACAATTGTATGAGTGACGCAATTCCTAAATTCATGGATTCCTGTAAGTAGAAGCAGCCCGGGTTGGAGAGCATGAAGGACAGACATAGAAATTATTGAAACTAACACCCTCCGACCTTAGCTAGTTCATATTTGGAGTTTTGAGGTAAGGATGCCCATTAGCCTGAACATCCCCATAGCCCTGATCATCCGTCAAAATCAGGATGATGTTGGGTTGTTTGGCAAAGCAGGAGAAAAAACCTGCAAAAAAACAAAAAAATAGCTTTTTCATAAATAACTATTATTTCTGATAGGTTCTGGATGACAAGAACGATTAAACGGCTTAGAAATTATCCATCTCCATGAAATATACCTTCCTTTATTTTGCTCTATTCTTCTCTTTGCTTCTTAATTTGCGGGCACAAAATTCCGAGCGTCCCAATGTGGTTATTATTCTGACGGATGATCTGGGCTGGCAGGATGTGGGCTGTTACGACATTGATGAGCCTTCGCCGATGGAGACACCAAATATCGATGCCCTTGCCAAGAGGGGAGTACTGTTCAAGCAAGGATATTCACCGGCTCCCACATGTGCCCCGACACGGATAGCAATCATGAGTGGTCGACATCCCGCAGTTTTGCAGAAAACTCATGTGTTGGGAGGAAATCCGCCCACTCCCTATAACAAAACAGCCCACCCTTTAATGGACCCATGGTACAGCGGGAGAATGAAACTTTCCGAAGTTACCATTGCAGAGGCTTTGAAAAGCAATGGATATAAAACTGGGCATTCTGGGAAATGGCACATGGCTATTGATCACAATGCATTTCCACAACCAGAGGATCAGGGGTTTGATTTCTCCCGGCATGATCTCGGTGAGAGTAGGGCAATGAAACCGCATCGCTTGACTGGCTTCGCTACCAATGCGAAAAATGATCCTTATCGTCTGGATGCAGCAGGTTTTCCTAAAGATCAGATGACCTGGGATGCCATTGAGTTTATGCAACAAAATAAAGCAGAGCCTTTCTTTTTATACTATGCCGCCTGGTTGGTACACACACCGATTCATTCTCGCAGCAAGACTTTGCTCGAAAAGTATTGCAAGAAGCTGGGGGTCGAGTATCCGACTGACCCAACGGGTTGGCCTCTGCAAGGGCAGAAAAATCCATACTACTGCGCCATGGTCGAGATGCTTGACCATTATGTTGGGCAAATCATCTCCTATTTGGAAAAGACTCCTGACCCCCGTCGTCCCGGTCATTCGTTGATTGGTAATACTTATATTATCTTTACCTCGGACAACGGAGGGATGGAGCGGGTGCCTGGTGAGATTATCACCGACAATTTCCCCTTGGACAGAGGTAAGATAAATGCCAAGGAGGGTGGGGTGCGGGTGCCTCTCATTATTACTGGGCCAACGGTCCGTCCCGGACAAGAGAGCCATGTCATGGTGAACGGGTTGGACTTCTATCCGACCATTCTCAGTTGGACGGGAACGAAAAAGCCAAAGGATCAAAACCTCGACGGCTCCGATCTTTCCCAACTTTTGCATAAGCATCCAAGAAATCCCGATCTAGTTAAGAACAAGAATGGAAAGCCAAGAAATTCCATGGTTTGGCATTTCCCACATGGCGTTGCCCAGCAATCAACAATTCGTGTGGATGGGTGGAAGTTGATCAAAAATTGGATGCCCGGGAGACCCCCGTATGAACTTTATCGTTTGTATGCAGGAAATCCTGAAAATCCCCAAAGAGTTGATATTGAAGAGGCAAAAAATTTGGCAAGGGAGATGCCTGATAAAGTTAAGGAGATGAGCCAAAGGATGCTCCGGGTACTTGATGATATGAATGCGTCTTATCCATATCTGAATCCACATTTCAAGGGTGATCTTTTGCACAAAAAGGAAGTGTGTATACCTTTGCGAAACGGTCGAGCAGGGAGTCGGGTATGGCTTGAGTTTAAGGAGCAGGGTGCAAAAGTTGAAAGGGGGCAAATTGTTTACACATTGAATGGCGGTGAAAAGGGAGAGGAGTGGTATCTATGCAAAGCCTTTGTGCAGGGTAATCGGTTGCATGCAGAATTACCGGAAAGGACAACCCACTATTTTTTTAATCTGATAGACGAAAATAATTTTCTTGTCTCTTACCCGGAGCCCCTTGACATGATTGAGGCTGCCAAAACAAAACCGAAAAGACTTTATTCTCTATGTGCGTTGCTTACTGACTGAAAAATTTCATCTGGTTGAAATATTCTGGATGAAGAAAAGCTAAAAACAATGTTAACTCCATAGGAGCATTCTCTCGATGGGTAGTTTGGCCTGTGATATCAAGCTGTCGTCCATTTCTATTTGGGGGGACTCTGCTTTCAAGCAATGCAAAAGTTTTGATAAGGTATTCATTTTCATGAATCGACAGTCGTTGCATGCACAATGACCAGTAGGGCCCGCAATAAAAGTTTTTTCTGGGAGTTCGCGAGTAAGTCTATGCATCATTCCAGACTCAGTTAGAATAATAAATTCTTTGGATGAGTGGTTTTGGCAATAAGAAACCATTTTTTCAGTACTGCAGACTTCATCTGACAAATCCCTTACGGATTCAATACATTCCGGGTGTGCCACCACGGGAGCGTTTGGATATTCCAACCGGCAACGCTCAATGGATTCCTTGGTGAAAAGTACATGAGCATAACAACTTCCTGGCCATAACCGCATTTTACGACCAGTTTGATTGATGACCCATTGGCCAAGGTTCTGATCCGGGACAAATAAGATTTCTCGATCAGAAGGAACTTGCTCGACGATTTTTACTGCGTTCCCGCTTGTACAGATGACATCACTCAATGCCTTTACCGCAGCGGAGCAATTAACGTAAGCCACTACATATAATTCCGGATTTGCCTTTTTGTATTCTGCAAGCCTCTCAGCTGGGCAGGAGTCAGATAAAGAACAACCAGCTTCTAAGTCTGGAAGAAGGACCTTCTTATTTGGATTGAGAATCTTGGCGGTTTCAGCCATGAAATGAACTCCGCAAAAAACTATGATTTCAGCCTTTGTTTCGGCCGCTTTACGGGCTAAACCCAAGGAATCCCCAACATAATCTGCGACTTGTTGGATTTCATCAATTTGATAATTGTGACAAAGCAAAACCGCATTTTTGCGTTTCTTTAGATCTACTATTTCCTTTTGTTCTGAAGTTAGAGATTGGTCGGAATCAATCTTTCGAAAAACTTTTAAAGGAGGGGGAGAGGTGAGTTCCATGGAGAAATTATTTCGTTGATTGAGAGCAAGATCCTACTTCTCTAAATCTTGGGCATTCCGCTTGCACTTGCAGTCGTTGATCCTTAACCACAAGTCCCAATTTTTCTGAAACGTTTTTTCCGTACCATTCCATAAATGGAGCGTCTATATCGAATATACTTTCACAATCGCTGCAAATTACTTGAGCCTTAAATGTTTCTGAGACTCCGTTCATGGCATAGAACTTATTGTCTTGCCCAACATCAATTTTACGAATTACTCCACTTTCCACCAGCAGGGGAAGGCATCGATATACGGTAGCTCTCGAAACAGATTCGTCTAATGTCTGTGCATCTTTCAAAAGCTGCTCAGCGGTAAAATGTCCACTTTGTTTAAATAACGCTTCAAACACTCCCCGCCTCTGATCAGTCATTCTTAAGCCTTTGCTACCAAGAAAATCGCAAAAACTATCCAAGCTCTCGTTTGTTTGTGAACCCGTTGACATTTAATTCGGAATCTCTCACGAGATATCGGCCGGGTCAATCTTATTGAGACTTAATTGAGATTCATTGATTCTCTTACGGCTTGCCCGAAAAACCAAGGGAAGATAGGAGATAAGGATGTCAATAAAAGTAAATGACTTTCGTATTCCTGATTGGGCTATTGAGAGGCAAGCACAGGCATTGTTTCAGGATGTTGCAAAAGGAATGCCAGGTAAGCCACAGGAGGTAATTCGCTTGGCGGCATTGGATTTAGCAAAGGATAGGATGATAGACCAAGCTTTAATGGCTCAAGAAAGTAAGCGTAGGAATTACGAGATAAACCCTACCGAATTGAGTCGTGGCATGAAGAAATGGATGCGGGAAAATGGAGGGAAGAAAGCATTCGTAAAGTCGAATAATCCAGTCATTCGCAGTCAGGATGATTTGCGGAATGAAATTACAAATCAACTACAGTTTAATCGCTTGCTTGAGGAAGAATCAACATGCGAACCAGTGACTGAAGAGGAAGCAAAAAAGTATTATGATGAACGACCGGAGCTTTTTCGTACTGAAGAAACTGTGAGTGCCTCCCATATTCTTAAAAAAGCGGAAAATGAGTCAGAATATAAGACGGCCAAGGAAGAAATATTACTTCTTCGAGAAAAGTTAAATGGAGGAGCTGATTTTATGGAATTGGTTCGTAGCGATTCGGATGACAAGAATAACGATGGTAACTTGGGGTATTTCGGAAAAGGAAGGATGGTGCCCGAATTTGAGAAAGTAGCCTTCTCTCTTGCGGAGGGCGAGCTGAGTCAACCGGTAAAGACTCAATTTGGTTGGCATTTGATTTTACTTCATCAAAAGAAGGCTCCAGAAGTGACACCATTTGATGAGGTGTCGGAAAAAATTATCAACTATTTAACTGAGCGAAAAAAAGATAAGGTGTTCGACGAATTTCTCGACAGACTGAAAAACGAAGCTGATATCACTGAAGGCGAATAAGCCTTTAGGCTTTTCTTAAACCATTAAGAATCCTCAGGGTGCTATCAGATTTATTGAGGGCATACAGATGAAAGCCGGGAGAACCTGCATTGAGCAAGCCTTTGATTTGTTCAAGTGCCCAGTTAGCACCGACTTCAGCTTGGTTCTCTTTTGCTGAATTTTCGAGAAGTTCTTCAAGTTTTTTTGGCAAATTAGCCTCGCACATCTTACAAAATCTTTGGACTTGTTCAAAAGATAAAACGGGTAGTAATCCGGGGAGGATCGGAATGGAGATGTTCATTGATCGAGATTGGTCTACGAAATTATGGTAGGCTTGGTTGTCAAAAAATAGTTGTGTTGTTATGAAATCAGCACCAGCGTCAACTTTAGTTTTGAGGTTGGTTAAATCGATTTCCATGCTGTTCGCTTCAGGGTGTTTTTCTGGATAGCCACCAACACCTATACCAAAGTGTGGAAAATGTTCTTTGATCAAAGAAACAAGTTCATATGCATAAGCAAAACCTCCACATATAGGTTTAAAAATTTTCTCTCCTTTAGGAGGATCACCACGAAGAGCCATAATATTGGAAAATCCGGCATCTGCAAAATCTTCCAAGATTTCAAGAATCTCATTTTTTGTGTGCCCGACACAAGTCAAGTGAGGCATAACTTCGAAGCCAAAATTCTCTTTAAGAAGTTTGGCATATTCCATTGTGGTTTTGCGGGTTCCTCCGCCGGCACCGTAGGTTATGGAAACAAAATCCGGCTCGAAAGTACTTAGGGTTTCTGCGGTTTCGATTAAACGCTTTCCCCCAGCTTCGTCCTTGGGCGGAAAGAATTCCAAGGAGAATAGAGGTTTTCCTTCTGCAAAAAGGTGACGAATGTTTTGTTTGTTATTCAATCATATCAACATATCATGATATGTTGATATGAGCAAGGCAATTCGTGTGGCTTGTAATGGAAGATTTGATAAACCTATTCATTGATTTCAAACCATTCCCTAGTGCCAAAATCATAATACCGGGGTGGTGTGCTTCCTTCTTTAAAATAAAGCCACGAACTGGTTTGGTCATTTTGACCAAAGCGGTAGACATAAGGGTATGTTGAAGGATTTGTCCAAAGCCAACCAATTTCTTCGAGAAAGAACCAACCGATGGCAAGCGGTGTATGTAAAGAATCTTTCCCGTCTCCTGTCCAAATAAAACCATTTTCAAGAGCTCTACCCTGAACCGATGGGGAAGTGTTCTCGTTTTTGACTAATTCGGTAAGCATTGCGAATCCAAGCTGGAAGGAATCTTCCTTGATTTTGTTTTCCATTGTTTGATTAAAGTCGCTCAGGGAAATTAAGCCATAAGCTGAGGGATTATCGATGATGATCCTGGTTTGCTCATCGGATGTAGACTGAATCGAAGTTTGCAACTGAGATTCGGAATAAAGGCCATAAGTACTTAAGTTATTAAGTACAAATTGGATCCCATCGCTCAATCCTTTGTCGTAGTTAATTTTGCTTGGATCGTCATCCTGTGGATCATAACTGACATCTAGGTAGAAGGCGAAATCCTGGCTGTTTAATGAGGCAGGAGCGAATTGAACGGAAGAATATGAATCAAGGGGAGCGGAAGACGATTGCATCTCGACTTTGATAAACAAGAGGTCTGTATTCAAGGCCTCACTTGGAATACTTTGATCGAAAACGATTTCGGAAGCTTCTTCGGATGGTGTTGGGTTTTCGACAATGCGAGTCCATACAGAGGCATCATTAGAAACCCAGACTGATGCTTGTCCACTTCCGGTTAAATTAGAATTCGATGAGTAGTTGTAGCTACTTAGTTTGAGCTTAAGATTTGCAGTCTTAACCGAACCATTAAAATCGAAACGAAAGGTTAAGTAAGAGTTAGAATCATTGGTCGCAGGTCCCCAATAGGAAAGAAGGGGGTTGTTCCCATCTATGAATTTCTTAATGTTTTCCTCTTCGATTAAGTAGTTTTCGGAATTATAGTCTTCGACATTTCTAAATCCATAAGAGAAAGTTACCAAGGCATTAGTTTGGGGGATTTCAACTGGTGGATTATCCATACTTTGGTTGCCTTCACTGGGATTTTCAGATGGAGGTGTTGTCGGGTCGTCTCGTTCCAAATCAAGCCAATAATTAGTATTTGAAATTTCAATTCCAGTGGGTACGACCTCCTTGGCAAGATAGAATTTAGCTTCATGAGAAACAACCACACCTCTCTTATATTCAACTTGATTATCCCACGAATCAGTTGCACCCAAAAACGATCCAAAATAACCGAAG
>JAYYQI010000039.1:0-37583 GCA_036128475.1 Verrucomicrobiota bacterium | reverse complement strand
GTAAGTAATTTCATCCCCGTCCGGATCGGTGGTATTGAAATCACCTACGACGGTGCCGATCGGTTGGTTCTCCATTATGGTCAGCGATGCGGTGGAATTTAAGTCGGTAGGAGCTCGGTTGGGAATATAATCGGAAATGTCAAAAGTATACACAGCACCGGCATTGGATATACCCCCCGGATCAGCGAAGTAAGACCCGACGGCAAGAATATTACCCGATTGAGAAACGGAGTATCCGAAATGGTCATTTGGATTTTTATCTGGGGCAGTTAGCGTGGACAGGAAAGTCGCCGAACCATTCGCCTCAAGACTATATAGGTATGTTGCACCTGCGTCTGTATTGGCCTCGGGATCTGAATATCGTGCCCCTACTGCAAGAATATTACCATATAAAGAAACCGAATTTCCAAACTGATCGAATGCTGCCATGTTGTGAGCTGTAATTTTCGTTAAGAAAGAAGCGGACCCATTAGCTTCAAGTCTATAGATGTAAGTGGCTCCTAGTTGCATGCTACCGCTCGGATCTGCGCGGAAAGCTCCTACGGCGAGAATATTTCCAGATTGGGAAACGGATTGCCCAAACTGATCGTTCGAGGTGGAATCAGGAGCGGTCACCTTGCTTAGGAAGGTCACCGAGCCATTGGTCTCTAGTCGATAGAGATAAGATGCACCAGCATCAACATTACCACTTGGGTCTGCAAGATGAGCACCAACGGCGAGGATATTACCCGATTGGGAAACGGAATGACCAAACTGATCATTAGTGGACATATCTGGAGCAGTAACTTTGGATAAAAAAGAAGTCGTACCATTGGCTTCAAGTCTGTAAAGATAAGCAGCTCCGGCACCAGAAACTCCTGCAGGATCTGCATAACTAGCACCAACGGCGAGAATATTTCCCGACTGGGAAACGGAGAAGCCAAATAAATCGGAGTCAGGGCCATCAGGGGCTGTGACTTTGGTGAGATAGGTAGCGGAGCCATTGGTCTCTATTTGGTATAGATAAGCGGCTCCGGCACCAGAAATCCCTCCAAGATCTGCATAGCGAGCCCCGACGGCAAGAATATTGTCGGACTGAGAAACGGAGAATCCAAACTGATCGTTAGCGGCGGCATCAGGAGCTGTGACTTTGGTGAGATAGGTAGCGGAGCCATTGGTCTCTATTTGGTATAGATAGACGGCCCCCGCATCTGCAATACCCCCTGGGTCAGCCTCGTTAGCCCCCACCGCAAGAATATTGCCCGACTGGGAAACGGAGGAGCCGAAGCGGTCCATGATTGCGGCATCAGGAGCTATGACCTTTGTACCAAATGACTTGCAAAGCACACCAAAAATGGAAAACAAAAGGAATATTCTTGTAAAAACGAAGCCACGCTTAATTCCAACCCTTCGGGTTGTTATTGCATGGAATGGACTACTTGGTTTCAAGGGATGAGGGAATTATGTCCTAACAATTAGCAAAAAAGCGATAAAAAATACCCACAATGGTGGATTTTATCGTTTAATCGTATAATTTTGGAATTATACAAGCCGAGAAATAAGATCTTTCGATCCGCTCAAAAGAAAGCGAGTATGGGATAGGGTTACCCTAAAGAGGGTTTCCATTTCGAGTAAATCGTACTCGGGCGAAAGATAATTAGACGGCGATTTTTACCCCGCGCCGCAGATAAGCGGGAACATCCAAATCTTCTCCTTCGTACAGGTTGCGTGATGGTAAGTCGTCAAAAATTCCCCTTTGGTTCTTTTCTTCCATGAAGTCGAAGGTGTTTTGGTCGACGGATTCCGCTTTTTTGCCCCGTTTGGTTTTGGTCCGAGCCGGTTTTTGTGGAGTTGCTTTGGGCTTGGATTCGCTAAGTTTGGATTGATGGGCAACTTTTGACTTGGGGGTGGCAAGTACGACTTGTTCGGCTACTGGGGCAACGTCAGCTTTGGCGCCGGCTTCCAGATCGGTGGCGCCAAGTACGATGAGTTGTACGCGGTCTCCCATATTCTCATCAACGTGAGCACCAAATACAACATGTTCACCGGCCTTGAATTCTTCCCGGATTTCAAGAGCAACTTGTTGAAGAGATGACATTCCCATACTGGTACCACCGTTCACAAAGATGAGCAGGGCATCCGCGGCTTTGGAGACATCGGGCAAATGGAGCATGGGGCATAAAAGGAGTTCGCGTAGAGCTTTGCGCAATCCATCCTCGCCCTCCCCTTCCCCGTAGCCAAAAAGTGTACGTCCGGCTCGTCGGTAGAAGGCTTTTTTGAGTGTTACAAAATCGACGTCGACCATGCCTTTTTCGAAAATTAAAGTGCAAATGGCAGAGATTCCCTTGCTGACGTTTCGTCCAGCTTCCGCAAAGCATTCCAAGGCAGTGGCATCAGGACCACCAATTTGGAGTAGAGAGTCATTGGGCAAGGGGACAACGGCGTTGGCAAATTTACGCAAATCCGCAAGACATTGCTCGGCAAGGGCATGTCTGCTTTTTTCCCAACTAAAGGGTAATGGACAGAAAGCAAAGACCAGGGCACCCGCTTCCCGGGCCAGTTTAGCGAGCGTGGGAGCCATGCCACCTCCAGTACCACCTCCGAGTCCAGCCAGAATAAAGACGACATCCACGCCCTCCAGCTTGGTTCGTATCAGATCGCTTTCTTCTTCCGCGGCTTTGCGTGCGAGCGAAAATTCTCCACCAGTACCCATGCCTCGAGTAAGCCTACGTCCAATCAGAAGTTTATCCTGAGCAATGGCGTCGTTTATGGCTCGAGAATCGACGTCGAGGGCAAGTTGTTCGAGTCCCTGAAAGTTGTCGAGCGTAAGGCCATCAACAAGGGAGATTCCCGCACCACCGATGCCAATGACTTTAACTCGGATGCCTTTGGGTTCGGAATCTGTACCTAGGAAGGATTGGGGTTGTTGTTCAAGAAAGTTTTCCTGCGTCATGACGTTTTTCTTTGAGTGAATTTGTTTTCTAAAAATTGTAATTTGCTGGAGGATCTAGCCTCCGATACCAACAAAACCTGCGAGCTTGCCAAAGAAGCCGGCTTGGCCTTCTTGTTTGGCCTGTCCGGGAAGTCCATGATCCTGTAGGCCATAATGAAGCAATCCGAGTACGGTGGCGTTTTCGGGTTGAGCGAGTTCGGGCGAAATACCAGTGGGGAAACTGGCTTTCTTAACCGGTAAGCCAAGTACTTTCGCTCCCACTTGTTCAATACCGGGTAATTGAGCACCTCCACCAGTGAGAAGAATTCCACCTCGAAGTTCATTCTCGTCAAGAAGTGGTTCGATTTCCTTGCGAATAATTTCAAAGAGTTCGACTATGCGTACGTGTATGATTTCGGAAATGGCTTTTCGGGGAATGGCTCGATCGCCAATGGTCTTATTGCCAATAACCCAGAGGTCATCGTCCTCTTCGATTTCGCTGGGAATGGCCCGGCCGTGTTCGATTTTTAATTTCTCCGCATAGGGTTCATGTACGCGGAGGCCCATACTGAGATCTCCGGTGACGTGATCTCCACCAACAGGCACAACTCCAGTAAAGGCAACAAAGCCTTGGCGATATAGGACAAGATCCGTGACGCCGGCTCCCATATCAATGACCAGTGTTCCTGCCCGCCGCAAATCGGGTCCGGCTACCATGGTGCCGGAGGCGATAGAAGAAAGAATGAGATCATCCACTTCCAGACTATAGTTGGAAATAACGTGAAGGGAGGAACGAATGGCTTGGTCGTCTCCATCAATGGCCCAGTATCCGAGATCAATTTTCTTACCAATCATACCAACTGGGTCTTCCACGATTTTGTCGTCAAGAATGATAGGTGTACGGACATGATGGACATAGGTGCGGCCTTGGGCGGGTTGGCGTAGCTTGGCCTCAGCGGAGGCCCGCTTTAAATCATCCAGTACCACACGGTTATCGGAGGCGGCAATGGAGGAGGATCCTCGAAGCATTTGTCCTTTTAAATGAGAACCAGTCTGAGCGAGGTAGACGGAGTCAACGGTGGTACCCGACATCCTCTCGGCTTCTTCGAGGGCGGCATGAACGGCGGCGGCCGCTTTTCTAAAATCTACAATCTCTCCTTTGCGCATACCATCGTTGGGACGAGACGCCATACCCACGATACTCAAGTTTCCATTTTCCCCGACTTCTCCGACCAAGGCTTTTGCTTTGGAAGTTCCTATTTCTACCGCACCAATTATTCTTTTCATTTTCTTTTTTCCTTTCCGCTTCTCGAGGACTAGAGTTTCGCATATACCGATCGACCATGTGAAAGATCGATTGATTCAACGATGGGCTTTCTACGAAAATCGGGTTCAGTCAAAAGATAATGTAAGCGTGTCATTTGACTGGAAAAATCCTTTGGTGAAAAACGAATGGAGCGTACTTTGCGTGAATTGACAAGGATGTGGGCTCCAGGATCGTCCTCATGAGGTCTTTCAAAAGAGACCACTTGCCAGTTTCGATAGATGGCTGGATATTCACTTCGGGCAAGTTCCAAAAGAGGGGCAACCTCAGGAATACCGGCAATCTTAAGGAATCCATTTCCGTCTTTCCTTGGAACAATTGAATTGGGATTTACTGATAAGGAGGGTAAGGAGGCTAAGGCTGTTCGTGCATATCCTGTGCCTTGATAGAGAGTACCATTATCCGATACCAACCAATCCTGGACATCCCCTCCTTCTGATCTCATACGAAGCACCAGAATGGGATGCATTTCGCGAATTGAAATCTCCAAGGTGGAGGGAAATTTTCGAGTGACTCGAGCGGAGGCAATTTGGGGCTCGTCCTCCAAGTCGGTTCGTAATTGATGAATATCAATTTGCATAAGCGAACGTCCTCGAAGAGGACCAAACCAATTTGAAAACCAATTGGATGTCAGCACGCCATCGCTCCGAAAAATCGTTTTGGATACGGGAACACCTGGACCGGTAAGTTCGAGTGGATAATCGGAAGAATTTATTTTTTCTTCGAACCACCAAATACCTACTCCAACACCAGCAAGTAGCAGAATCAAAACAAAGATCCTCATAAAGGTATTGGCTCTTTTTCGAAAGGCAGCTTTGGAAGCGGGGTTTCGGGAGGAGGATTTGGGGGCCAAGTTCTTCCAGTTCTTGGCGATCTCCTTTTTCTTGCTCTTCGGGGTGCTCATATTCGCTGAGGGGTTGATGCACTCTGGAGAAAACGATCCAGGGCAGGTTGAATCAATTGTTTGGCCAAATTCTCAAAATCGTAACCGGAACAGGATGCGCTCTTTGGCAAAAGGCTGGTGGAGGTCATACCTGGGAGGGTGTTAACTTCCAGAAAGTATGGATGTCCATCCTCGCAGATCATAAAATCCACGCGGGCAAAATCCCGGCATCCACAGGTTTGAAATACGGATTGGGCATTATCCTTTAACTGGCTCTCCAATTCAACGGGGATAACTGCAGGAAAGCGATACTCCGTGGAACCAGCTGAGTATTTGCGTTCGTAATCATAAACTCCTCCCTGAGGGATGACTTCGACAACTCCCATGGCATCTCCATTAAGTACGCCAACGGTGACTTCCCGACCAAAGATTCTTTTTTCGATCATCCAATTCCCGGAATCCAAGTCAGATAAAACTTCAGCGAGTTCTTCTTCTCCATGAAGCACATAGAGGGCAACGCTACTCCCTTGATCGGTAGGTTTCAGGATCATGTCCGGTCCAATAGAGTAGAGAATGTCCTCCACGGTGACTTCGGTTGGATCCTGAAAATAAATGGCCGGGGCAACGAGTACTTGGGTTTCCGACACTTTTTGTTTGGCATCCCTTTTGTTCATGCACAACCGACTGGCCAAGCAATCGCTTCCGGCATAGGCAAACCCAGCAGATTCCAATAATCCTTGAAGGGTTCCGTCTTCTCCAAAAGTACCATGCACGATAGGAAAAACCACCGTTTCCATTGGATTTAATTCGGCGGGAACCTCTGCTTTCCGCAAATCAACCAAGTCGACGGAAAAATTACCATCAAGGGCATCTGCCAATGCTTGACCAGAGGCAAGAGAGACTTCTCTTTCCGAACCAATTCCTCCGGACAAAACCGTGACCCGGGGGAAGTCGGTCTGCTTTTCGCTATGACAGAAATTCATGCCAATCTTTTCCCATTAATCCAATTTCCGGTTCAAGAACCACACCATTAGATTCCTTTACCCGATTCCTCATCTTTTTCACCAAAGCAATTACGTCCTCCGCAGATGCTCCACCTTCATTCACGATAAAATTCGCGTGAATGTCAGAAACTACAGCGTGACCTTCCCTCTCCCCCTTTAATCCGGCTTCTTCAATAAGCTTACCTGCAGGCAGTTCCCCCGGGTTCCGAAATACACATCCCGAACTGGCTTCGCGTGGTTGAGATTTTCGGCGCTTTTGCGAAAGTTTATCAATTGCTTCGCGGATTACCTGATGATCCGCTTTCCCATCCGCATTGAGTTTTGCCCGTAGGGCGATACCTTCGCTCGCTTCCTTACAAAAGCGGTAAGCGACTTCCATATCCGACCTGGATATCTTACGAATTTGTCCATCAGGCATCAGAAAAGTAACCCACTCCACAAGATCAAAGGTTTCCCAACCCATAGCGCCGGCATTCATCCGCAAGGCACCACCAAGCGTTCCTGGAATACCTTCCAGGAATTCAAATCCTTGAAGTTGATGCTTACAGGCCAAGCGACATATCTCCTTGAGACGAGCACCTGCACCCACAACCATACCTTCGTCTGAACGAAATGAAATTTCGGACCAGAATGATCCTTTAAGACGAATTACCAGACCAGCAAATCCATCATCCGGAATAATAAGGTTCGATCCACGACCGAGCATGACTCGTTGGATCTCGAATAAATTTGTGGCATTAACAAGGTTGCGCAGATCTTCCACATTAGCGGGTTCAGCATACCAGCGGGCTTTCCCTCCGACTTGCATGGTTGTTTTGGATGCAAGACCTTCCTCGGGCAACAAGAGACAATCGGAGGATATTCGCGAAGATAAATAGTCAGCAAAACCAAGATACTTATCCTCTGGATGTTTACAGGTAGAGGCAAATGCATGTGCCCATTTATCAATATTTCCAGCTCCTACAAAGAGAATTTGCTCTTTTGTATCCCCTTGATTTTTTGTGGAAAAAAGTTCGGAGCGCAGATCAGGAAAATTACCATAGACCTTGGTTTGGTCCCGATGCCTAGGTGGAAGATGTCCGATAATGGATTCTACGGCCCCTTCATTAGAAAATTTCTCAAAGGCTGAGTAAGTGGGTACGAGATAGAGATCATCCGCGGTGGACAACTCGTCGGCAAATTCCCGTGCAAGTGCTTTTGTACGAGTATATCGGTGAGGCTGAAAAACAACCCGTAGTTTAGCATCTGAAATTAATTCCTGTCTCCAACTAAGCAGTGCCTCAATCTCGGTGGGATGATGAGCGTAGTCTTCCAATACGAGTGTATTTTCATTTTCCCATAAGAGTGAATTCCTACGTTCCATACCAGGAAACTGACGAAAATCCAGAGAGTCGGAACCAAGACCCAAAGATTGAATGGTTGCCTTTACTGCTCTCTCACTAAACTGCATGAAGAGCCCGGGGTTGGACAGGGGTTTGATCAGAGTAGGTTCAGCTTCGGATTTGAGGGAATCAAGTAGTGAAATAAATTTAGCTTCATTTGGGATGATTATGCATTCGCGGGTGCGTTCGAACAAGTCTCCCAATGTTTGCATGAAAGCATCCGGATCAGAATATTGATCGACATGATCCCAGTCTCCATTAAGTGCAACCGTGATCTCGGGATCGAAGCCTTCTATGGATCCATCACTTTCATCCACTTCCACAACTACCCAGTGGGATGAACTCCATTCACCTGGTTTAAATTGATCCCGAGTAAAACGACCTCCCACTAAATAAGAAAAATCAAAGCCCAGTTTTTTCAAGGACCATACAAGCATACCGGTAGTGGTGGTCTTCCCATGACTCCCAACGACTGCAATGACTTTCTTGTCCTTAAGAAGGTTACTAAGGAAATCGCCCCTACGAACAACCGGAATTTCCTTCGAAATCCATGGACGAACCAATTCGTGTTCTTCTCCAATAGCACTTGATCGGATTATGTAATCGGGAGTTTCAATTGGATTAGGCTCGTGCAAAACTTGAATACCTGCATCCTGCATCATTTTCCTCAAAGGTTCGCAAAAATGGTCGTCGTAGGCTTCGACAGATAATCCAGATCCTTGTAAATAAATAGCCAGAGGTGCCATTCCCATACCACTCGCTCCGAGCAAAAATACATTCCCGGTATTCTTCATCCTGCGATACCCAACTCACGATTGGGTTCGAATTCCGGTTGATTCCTTCTGTCAATTGAAGAACAAATATCCGACGCCAGTTCTACGGCAATGTCCCCTTGGTCTAAGGCAAATAGATTCCTACGAATAATGGCTCGAAATTCTTCATTGTACATCACTTCTTTTACTTCCTCGAACATGGAATCCTTCATTTGTTTTTCGATGCATACCATACCAGATCCCTTACCCTCGATAAAACTGGCATTGAGTAATTGATGATTATCAGCCGCATAGGGATAAGGAACCAATATTGCAGGAACTCGACAGCGTACGATTTCGGCAATGGCTCCGGCTCCTGCCCGTGAAACCACCAAATCTGCTGCGGAAAGGACAACATTCATCTCATCCGTAAAGGATACAAATCGACTGGTTATTCGTTTTCCGCCCGCTCCTTCAAGTTGCATAACACCTGAACTATCGTTTTTCATCCCGGTGATACAGTAGACGGAAATTCCTTCGTTAGATAAACCATCCAAGTTTTGCTTAACCCATTGATTGAGAGCCACCGCTCCCTGACTTCCGCCAAGAATAACCAAAAGGCGATCTCCAATAGGGATTCCCAATCTCATTCGAGCCCGTTCACGCGGAATCCTACGAAAGTCATTTCTTAATGGATAGCCTATGTTTCTCAATTTTCGTGGAGATACGCTATCGATCGAAATACCAATTGGTAGATAAACCCGATGAGCAATCCTAGCAAGCAATCGAATCGCTCGTCCAACCGCCCGGTTAGCCTCATGAATAAAAATGGGGATTCCGCTTGTTTTGGCAGCCACACTCGGACCAAAAGAAGAGAAGCCTCCAAAGGCAATCAGAGCATTGGCAGAAACTTTCTTGTAGAAGCGACGAGCCAAAAGAAACGAGAGAAGAAAACCCTTGATGAAACGAAGTAGCCCGAGAGGAGATCTTTCCAAGGGTGCCCCTGGCATGGGTTTGAAATTGAGAGTACCATACTTTTTGGCAAGTCGAGAATCAACCGATTTCTGACTAATGAAAAGCCATACCTTATGTCCTTTTTCCTCAAGAGCTTGAGCCAACGCTATACCGGGAGTTAAGTGACCACCAGTGCCACCACAAGCTATTACGATATTCTTCAAATTTCCCTTGGTTGTAATCGATGGGGATTATCCCAGCTACGAAAGACATTAATAATAAGACCCAAGAATATAAAGGTAACCATAAGGTTTGAGCCACCATAGCTAATGAAGGGCAAAGACATCCCTTTCGTGGGCATTGAGCCAGTAACTACTCCCATATTGATGATTGCCTGTAGGGAAACAAATAGGATCGCTCCAAGAGCAAGGAGATATTCAAAGAGTCTGGGAGATAATCTCAAACGCCAGTAAACTAATACAAATAGAAAGAGAAAACAAATAACGATTCCAAGCGTAAAGATAAGACCCAATTCTTCTCCGATTACCGGAAAAATAAAATCCGTATGAGCTTCCGGCAAGAAATGCATTTGCTGTCTACCCAATCCAAGACCGACTCCATTTGTTCCTCCCACGCCAAAAGCCAGCATGCCTTGCCATAATTGATAGGCACTGTCACCTGCATTAGCCTCGACATCGAGAAAGGAGGTAACGCGTCTTATACGTACGGGGTCAAAATACACCAATATAGAAAAGGCAGTCACGGCCATTCCAGAAATGGGCATTAACCATTTCAAGGACGTTCCAGCTTGGAACATCATCGTGGCAGCCACTGCACCGCATAGAAAACAGGTTCCAAAATCAGGCTGAAGAATAATTAATCCGCAAATCATCCCAATGATGACAGAAGGGATTAAAAATCCATGCCAGAAGGTCGTTACTTTTCTTTGATTACCAGCAAAATAGGAAGCAAGGGAAAGAATCAAACCAAGTTTAGCAAATTCAGATGGCTGAATACGAAGGGACCCCAAACCAATCCAACGCTGGGCTCCGTTTACCTTAACACCAACACCGTGGAGTAGTGTCAGCATTAGAGCAAGAACGCTAAATCCGAAAATCCACCAAGCTCTCCTCTGTAACCATTCAAGATTAATGATTGCAGCATAGATACCGACGAATAGTGACAACCCGAGCCAAATAATTTGCTTTATCAATAACTGTTCTGCTCCCCGCACCGCTCCGGCACTAAAGAGCATGACCAGACCTAATGTCGTAAGGCTTATTGCAACGGCTACAATATAGACTGATACCAGATGACCATTTCGTCCATTATCAGCATTTATTCCAGTTGCGACTTCCACCTTCGTTTAATCAGCTAAGAGCAGGGATGCTTATTGGTTATTGGGTGCGTCTATAATTGGACGCTCCTGAACGGTGCCATTAAAGAAATCTTGAATGCTTGAATTTTCTGATTCGTCTGCTGGGGACTCAGGCAAAATTGGATCCGTTTCCGGGGCAACCGGAGTTACTTCCGAGGCATCACTGGAAGCACCGGATACTATGAGTGATTGGCCAACCTGAATTTTCCCTGCATCTTCCATTCCATTCCACTCCATGATCTGCTTGATAGAAACTCCATAAAGCGATGAGATTCTGGTTAGGTTTTCACCTTTTTTAACCACATGCATGGTTGCTCCGGAAGGAACAATCACAGGCTTGTCGACAATGGGTTGAGAAGACACAGACGTCGTTCCGCCTTGAGGAATAGCTAATCTTTGACCAGGTCGTATGATTGAGCTCATGTTAAGAGAGTTCAACTCGAGCAGGTCTACCAATTTAACACCGTTCTTTCGGGCGATACCAGTCATGCTATCCCCCTTTTCCACGACATAAGTTGAACCACTCGGTATTTGTTGAGTCTCCACTGGAGCAACATCTGGAATGGAGGTTGATTGACCTACCGGAAGCATAATCTCTTGCCCGATAGATAATTTCGAAGACTTACTTAGGTTTGGATTTGAAGCAAGAAGGACAGATAGACTTATTCCATTCTTACGAGCAATACCCCAAAGACTATCGCCTCTTTGTATCTTATAGATCGAAACATTCGTTGGAACAAGTCCCGAAGTTGGTACAGCGTTTTCAACCACTGGGCTCGGTACGCTTGGAACAATTCCTTCTTGCGAGGGAACGATTAGTTCGCCTGGAGAGGGTCGAGTAGGCTCAACAAATGGAGCTGTCCCTGTAACTTTATCTTCGGGTTCACTTGAATCACTACCCTGGTTGAATTCGTCATTAACCGATAAATTATCATTAGTTGGTTCAACGGGTTTCTTCTTGGATCCACCCGTTTGGCAACCGGGTTGGAACATAACCAAGAGTATCACCCCCACATGTAGTGAAAGTACGATTCCGAATATTTTTGATAGTTTCATGATTTCTTTCCTTGCTAGAATAGGGTCAGGTTAAGCTTTCTTCCGTACTCCTCCTCGGAGCATTCTTCAAATCGAAAACGGATTCGAAGAATGATTTTCCCCTCGATGCATAATTCGAGTGAGTATCAAAACTGGCAAATCCAGGACTAAAAAGTACATTTGCAGGCAGATTTGTTGATTCATGCGACTTTTTGACTGCTTCGGTGATAGTCGAGCAGATTGAATGACGTAAACCTTTCCTTTTCAATGCAACCGACAATTCTTCAGCCACTTCTCCAAATAAAAATGCCTGATCCACATATTTTGAAATATGATTCGAAAAATCTTGTAAATCCAAACCTTTTGATTTTCCACCACCAATCCATATTATATTTCCATCCAGTGTCTTACATGCAGCTAATACAGATAAAAAATTGGTCGCCTTGGAGTCGTTCCAATATGTTGCATGGTCAACAGTCAAAACTTCTTGTAACCGATGATCCAAACTTGAATAATCTCGGAAGGCTTCGAGTACTTCTGTCCTGTCAAATCCATGCAATTTAGCAAATTCAATTACAAGAGCCAAATTTTCCAACTGTGGATATGAGGAAAGAAAATGCTTTGAATCATAAGGTGAATCAACGACTTTAAGTGGACTGACTACTTTGACATCTCCAGGCAATTCGATCCTAAAATCCAATGCGGCCTCTAGTACGCTGGACCCAACCCATATCTTTTTTCGAGTACGGGTAAGTAAATTCTTTTTCGCCACAAAATAATCCTCTTTTGAGTCATGAACATCCAGATGATCCTCGGCAAAATTCACCCAGAAAGAAAATTCGGGATTTAATTTTCTCATTGTTCCCGACTGAAAGGAACTAACTTCAAGAAAGATTGTAGAATCGTCATCGAGACCTTCGGCAATTACTTCACTAAGAGAAACTCCAATATTTCCAGCAGCAATGGATTTACGTCCCACTTTCTTCCATAAGTGACAAAGAAGAGTAACCATACTGGATTTACCATTGGTTCCTGTGACCGCAACGATTGGGGAACTAGTAAACTGGGAAGCGAAATCTAATTCAGACAAGATAGGTATTCCAGCGCTTCGAGCCAAATTTAACCAGGGGTGAGAATTTGTAAAACCCGGACTGTAAACCACCAGCGAGAAAGAATGGGGGTTTGCTTTTTCAAAAGAATTTCCTTTTTGGTCGAATATTCGATAATTCGAATTTAGGCTATCCAGTAATTTTGCAACTCCTTTTCCTGTCACTCCATTCCCCAAAATCGCAATAGGCTTACCCCGTAAAGTGTCCGTTAAAATACTCATCTTAATTTTAGGGTAGCCAAGCCCATTATAGCAAAAATTAATGATAAAATCCAAAACCGAATTACCACTTTTGTTTCCTTCCATCCCTTTAGTTCAAAATGATGATGAATCGGTGACATTCGAAAAATTCTCTTCCCTCTGGTTTTAAATGAGGCGACTTGCAGGATAACTGACCCTGCTTCCATTACAAAAATACCTCCAACAATAATTAAAGTAAAAGGTTGATGAATCATTAGTGCAATGACCCCAACTAATCCACCTATTGCCAAAGAGCCGGTATCCCCCATAAACATTTCCGCAGGATGGGCATTAAACCATAAAAAAGCCAAACTTCCTCCAAGAAGAGCGGTACAAACAACGGTCAACTCGCCCGTGCCCGGCACCCAGCTAATTTTTAGGTATTCAGAAATAAGAAAATTTCCTGAGGCATATGCCATTACCGCATAGGTCAAAGCCACAGTTACTGTACATCCAATTGCCAAGCCATCTAATCCGTCCGTTAGATTAATTGCATTACTTGAACCCGTCATAGTAACCAAGAAAAGGATAAAAACTGCTATAACAGGAAGCTTAATAACATCTTCCGGAGAATCATAGCTGTAAAAAGGAAACCAAATTTCTCTCATTTCCAAATTGCTATGCACCGCGTTTGAATCGAAACCAGTTAAGGTAGTGCTTAAAGGTCCTAATAAAATTAAAAGTGCCAACCCAGCAGTCACAAATTGACCAATTAATTTGTAACGTCCCGGAAGTCCCTTGCTGTTCTTCTTTGATACCTTAAGAAAATCATCTGCAAAACCAACGCAAGTAAGTATAAGATATGTAACTAAAGCAGTAATTACATAAATGTTCGGCTCTGCCCAAAAGAGAACGGAAATGGATACTGACACGAAGATCAGAAGACCTCCCATTGTGGGCGTTTTTGCTTTATTTTCATGAAGATCCGCCAATTCACCAACTTCTTCCTTTTCACGAAATGCTTGCCTTGCTCCTAAGTTTTGCAGAAAGCGAATGACACGAGGTCCTGCCCAAAAACCTATGAATAGCGCAGTAATTCCGGCCATAATTGAACGGACGGATATAAACTGAAATAACCTTAACGGACCAAATAAATCTTCGCTGAACTGAAGATAACTCAACATGATGCAACTAAGTCCTCCACTTCCGCCGGTTCCACAGCCCAAGTTGGAATTAACTCTTCTAGCCGATTTTTCCTACTTCCCTTAAAAAACACAGCACCTTCAAAATCTTCAATTACTGCTCTAGCATCTTCAATTTCCCGTACTGGGATCAATTGCTCCAAACGTGCCCCTGAATTCAAGAAGCCATCTGCCATCCAACTCGCTTTGGACCCGACCAAAACAACGCGATCATCAACACTCAACTTTTGAGCCTCACCAATTTCTCTATGAAATCTTTCTTCATCAGAACCCAACTCTTCCATTCCCCCAAGTACAAGAAGTCGAGGCTGATCCGCGAATTCGCGTTTAAAGTAATTTAGGGAATCCAGCATTGAGATAGGATTAGCATTGTAGCAGTCAATTAAATATGTTCGCCCCCGGCCTTGGAGTCTTCTTCCTCGCAAGGCCGAAGGGCGATATTGGGGTAGGCGTTCCAAAATTTCGTCCTGAGTGGTTCCAAATTCCAATGCGAGTAATATAGCCAGAGATAAATTACCAAGCATACCATCGGACATGGATTGTATGGAAATTGAAAAAGGTGGGGATTGGTAACGCCAAAGCTCAAGCGTTATCCAATCCCCTACCTTATTTGTTTCAGTCCAAAAATTAAAATATGCCTCGTTTGCCGAAACTTGTTTTTCTGGTTTCCCTTTCCTAAGAACCGTACATGGTTTTCCCTGATTCATCCAATTTGAGAAATTCTCAAACTTTAAACAATCCTCTCCAAAGAACACCCTCTTCGGATATTCTGGAATCTCGAATAAAAGGGCTTTTTCAGATGCCACTCCTTCGACCGTCCCCAAACCTTCCAGATGAGAATTACCAATCGATGTTACAATCACATATTCAGGCTCAATCATTTTGGCTAATGTAGCCATTTCATCTCTTTGATTAATTCCAGCTTCGATAACGGAAAATTCATGTACTGAACTATCCTGACTCAATATTGTCAGAGGTACGCCCAAATGGTTATTCAAATTACCAAAGGTTGAATGAGTTTTTTCCTCACCAAGAATCACCTTAAGGATTTCCTTCGTTGATGTTTTCCCACAACTTCCGGTTATCCCCACCACTGGACACTCAAAATCCATTCGATAACCTCTAGCTATCCCATGCAAAGCCTTTAAAGTATCTTCTACCAATAATTGTGGTAAATTTAACCCATCGGAAAATTTCCTAGCAATCATACCGGAAGCACCTTTTGAAAGTGCAAGATCTCCAAATTCATGTCCATCTCTCTTATCCTCTACAGCTACGAATAGTTCACCCTTTGAAATAGTTCGTGTGTCAATGGAAAAACCATTGATCGGAACATGGGGTGGTGTACTCCATTTCCCGTTAGCCCAGGTGGCAATTTTCTCTGGATCAAATTGAGTCACACTTCAGACCAGGGCTTTCGCAGTAAGTAGTTCATCGGCAACTACACGATCATCAAACGGTATGGCGGTGTATTGAATTTCTTGAAATTCTTCATGACCTTTTCCAGCAATAAGAACACAATCACCCGGCTTAGCTTCATCCAGAGCAAGGCTTATAGCTCGTCTCCTATCTTGCACAAAGGAAACTTTTGCAGTATTGGAAATACCTTTTTTCATATCCCTAAATATATCGGATAAACTTTCTGTCCGTGGATTATCGGCAGTCGCCCATACGCGATCCGCTCCCGCACATGCAACACGAGTCATCTCCAAGCGTTTTCCTCTGTCACGGTCTCCCCCACATCCAAAAACCACGTGCAATTTTCCCTTTGTATAGTCTTTCAGCATTCCCAGAGCATTTCTTAATGCATCAGGCGTGTGTGCATAATCTACAACGACCTTGTATTTCTGACCACTTTCTATAGGTTCCATTCTTCCGTCCACACCTTCGAAAGAAACGACTTTTCGAATCGAATCAGCTACTGGTCTTCCCATTGAGTGAACAATTGCTAAGGAAGCCAAGAGGTTCATTACATTATACTTACCCAGCATTGGGCTTGTGACCACATGGTTCCCGGCAGGACTTACCAGTACAAATTCAGAACCGGTCTCCGTCAAAGTCAGATCACATGCACGGAAATCATTATGCTCCTCAAATCCAAAAGACAAAACAGTCACTTGGGGTGGTATTGTCTCTATAATCCTTCTCCCAAACGGACAATCACCATTAACGATTGCAACTCGTGGCAATACTCCATTTTCGCCATTAAAAATCTTTCTTTTTTCACGAAAATAATCCTCCATACCATCATGGTAATCTAAATGATCACGTGATAGATTAAGGAAAGTAGCTACTTCAAGATTCAACCCGGACACTCTGGACTGATGAATACCGTGGGAACTCACTTCCATCACAGCCTCAGAACAACCTGCTACCAACATTGATCTAAGCAAAGCATACAAATCAGTAGATTCAGGGGTGGTTCTAAATGACGGCACCTCCCTGTCGCCTAAATGATACCTTACTGTACCAATCAAGCCAACCGGTTTACCGGGTTCTTCGAGTAAATGCCTTGTTAATGTCGTAACCGTTGTTTTACCGTTTGTACCGGTTACACCAACAACTCGTAACGCATCATCCGGTGAACCATTATATCTCTTGGCGAAATTGGCCATGGATTTTCGAGCATCATCAACTGTAATCCTTGCAACTTTTGAAGGTATATCTATTTCAGTTCTCTCCGTAATAATTACCCTGGCCCCTCGTTCGACCGCTTCCTCAACATGCTCAGCCCCATCTGTTCTAATACCAGGCATTGCAAAAAATGCACACCCAGGTGTAACCCTCCGGCTATCTGAAACCAAACCACGAACTCTTAAGTCACGATCACCCCCAACTATGTCACCACCAATTGGAATAAAATCATCCAAACTTCGCTCCGTATTCATTCGTTTTCTAATGAGTTCCATCCCCACCTTATTTTCCGCCTTTTTCATAATTCTAAACTTTACAACGCCCTATTACCTCCACCAAATCGAGTTGCGAATTCTTTAGGCACAGGCGGTTCGAGCCCCAAATATGCAATAATCTTTTCCCCTACTCTTCTAAAAGATGGAGCGGCCACGCTTCCACCATATCCAAGAGCACCTTTTTTCATTTTAGGCTCATCAACAACTACGGTTATTGCTATTTTGGGAGATTCAGCCGGAAAATATCCAACAAAAGAAGCTACATGATGTCTGTTTGAGTATCTTCCCTCTATGATTTTTTGAGTCGTACCAGTTTTTCCCGCCACTGCGAATCCATCAATTTTCGCTTTTCTTGCCGTACCTTCATCCGAAACTACATCAATCAACATTTCGCTAACTTTTCTTGCTACAGATTTTGACACAACTCTTCTAACGGACTTTGAAGAAAAGTTAACAACGGTCTTTCCTTCATTGTCAAAAACTCGGTTAATAAATTGCGGGCGCATTAAAATTCCATCGTTTGCTACTACCGACATTGCCTGATGAATCTGGATAGGGGTAACACTTACTGCATGCCCCATAGGTAATCTCGTTATGGTCAATCCATCCCATCGCTTTGGATGGTGAAGTATGCCTTTTCTCTCACCACCAATCCCAAATTCGCTTTTTTGCCCAAAACCAAATGCTTTACAATAATCATACAACCTAGATGCACCTAATTTTATTCCTAATTGAGCAGCACCTCGATTACTGGATTTACGAACTACTTCTGAAACGCTAATTTTCCCGAGTGGGTTATGATCGCTGGGCAACCTAAGCGATTTACTTCCAACTTTATATCTGGATTCAGAACAATCCACAATATCCTCTGCATCAATTAAAGAATCATTTAGAGCTCCGCAAACAGGAACAATTTTAAATGTGGACCCAGGTTCATACAAATCTGAAAGAGCACGATTTCTCTGCGTATCTAAATCAACACGATTAAATAAATTCAAATCAAAATCCGGGGCATTCCCCAGAGCCAACACATAGCCTGACAATGGATCACTCACAATAATACTTGCACTTAATGGATCGTAAGTTTCCACGATCGTTCTCAATTCTTCTTCTACAATTCCCTGAATTATTCGATCAATGCTCAATTCAACATTTAAACCATCTTTAGGTTCAACAAGCATCGAGCGATATTGAGGCATCTCTCTTCTCCTTCCATCTTTCTCACTTTCCATCCAACCATCCTGTCCTTTCAGATAATACTCCGCAAATCGCTCAACTCCCATTGTGGACATACCTTCTTTGTTCACATACCCAACTAGATGAGAAGCTAGCGTGCGATTAGGATAAAGTCTGGAATGCTTAAAATTACCATAAACTCCTTTTATCTCTAAAGCTTGTATCTTGGCATAAGTTCCTTCATCAACCTCTTCCTTTAGTTTCACCCATCTAACTTTCCTTACCTCGGAGATTCCCTCACCTATTCGCCTTGTTAATTTATTTGCAGCTACATTCAAAACTTCGAGTGGTACATTTAGCAATCGACCCAACTCTTTAAACTTAATTCTATCTTCCAAACGGACGGAATGCGGATCCATGCCTACTTCGACGACTGATCGAGTCGTAGCAAGAAGATTTCCTTTACGATCGACAATATCCCCTCTTCTAGCCTTGAGAGTGACAAAGTTTCCCCTAGCAGAATTTGCAATAACCGAATATTCATCTGCTTTAAAGACTTGTAAATGGACAAGTCTTACCCCCAATGAACAAAAGGCGAAGCAGACAAGAAAAAGAACTAAATAAAACCTAAAAGAAGAAACAAATACGCTTTTCATCCTACCGGGTTCCAACGAATAGGTTATCCGGTCTATTTCCTCTATAACTACTTCGACCTGTAGTCATATTCTGTTTTCTTTTCATATCTAGCTCTGAAATATGGAAAGTATTTTCAGGTCTTGGCATCTCCAAGCGCCCAGAAACCATAGCCGCTAAGGTAGACGGCCTCAAAGCTCTAGATTTTTGCCCTCTCAGCTCATAAAGCTCTCTTGAGACCACTTCGCGAGCAGTTTCCAACTGACCACATTTCTTTGCGACTCTCGAAATATCCATTCGGAGCCAAACAATACTAATTGATCCTGCCCCAAAAAAGGAAACCAAAAGAAGAATTAAAAACATTCGTCGCCTAATCATAGCTCTTGATTTGCAAGCTTTCGTAAAACCCTAAGTCTTGCCGAACGACTCCTTGGATTTTCATCCACTTCACTCTTTGTGGGGAAAATTGCCTTAGCCTGAATCATTTCAGCCAGACTAACCCGATCCTGAACAAACGAAGAATCATTACGATCCGTGGGCCGGCCGGACATTTTCCTCATAAATCTCTTAACAATCCTATCCTCAAGTGAATGAAATGAAATCACCAGTAAAACACCTCCGATTTTCAGTGATCTAAATGCCTTGGGCAATGTAACCGCAAGTGACTCAAGCTCACCATTAATGGCGATTCTTATCCCCTGAAAAGTTTTTGTAGCAGGATGAATTCTCTGGCGAGAGCGATGCCCACCAACTGCATCACTAACCAACTCAGCCGCACTCAATGTCCTTTGCAACTTACCTGTTCCGCGAGCCTCGATAATCGCATTGACCACACGATTCCAACGACGTTCTTCACCGTACTCCCTTACCGCTCGAACCAAACTTTCCCTGGATGCCGTTTCCAGATAATCAGCGGCGCTCTGACCGATTCGGCTATCCATCCTCATATCCATTGGAGCATCTAACCGAAACGAAAATCCTTTCCTCGCTTCCATTAACTGAAAAGAAGAGATACCTAGATCCATCAAAACTCCATCAAACTCACCCTCCTGCGAAAACTTGTCTAAATCAGTAAAGTTCGAATCACGAAAAAGAAAACGCTCACCATAATTTTTCTGAACACCCCGGGCCCGATCAGTCGCATCGGGGTCACAATCCATCGCTAGTAGATTATTAACGGGATTAGCTTTTAATATTCCCTCACTGTGACCACCGCCACCAAAAGTCAAATCAGCGAAATAACCCCCCTTTTCAGGAGATAAGTATTGCATACACTCCTCAAAGAGTACCGGAACGTGCCTCACCGCCGTAGGAGAGCAGACAAATTCAACCGCTCCACAATACATCTATTTCCCCCAATTTCCACCACTTACCCGCGCCGACTGAAACGTGAGGGAGAGGAGAGCAATGCCAAAAACGAGATCCCCTTCGCAGGGCAGCCTCCCTAATAGCTACCCATAAACCACGTGTAAGCATCACAACCCCAACTCCCTCATCGCATCAAATATATTTCTCTCATCTGCATCCTGCCTGGATTTGTATCTCTTCTCCGACCAAATCGCGAAAGCGGAAAAATTTCCCACCAGAACCGCTTTCCCATCGATTTGAGCATGAGCAATGAGCTTGTCGTTTAAATTGATCCTCCCCTGCTTGTCGCAACCAAAAGAATGAGCCTTCGAAAACAACTCCATGAGTAAAGCCTGCGCCCGCGTGTCGCTCAAACTCGCAGCGGCAATCTTTTCCTCTAACCGAGCTACCATCTTCGGCGGATAAACCGTAACGTACCCCCCTGGATTCGGAAGAGCCAGGTAAGTATTGTCTCCTCCCGGTATTCGCCATTTTGAAGGAATGGTAACCCGCCCCTTGGAATCCAAGGAATGAGTAAACTCCCCCACAAAAAATGTTGTACCTTCTTCCGACACTTTCGCTAGCCATTCTATCCAATTATTACCATTTCTACCCACTTCTTGCCATTTCTACCCACCAAGGTCAAGTATTTTTTAAATTTTCTTATTTTCTTTAGTGGAATCTTTCTTAATCCAAGGTTGCGACAACTATCCGTGATAGGCATATTCAGCCCTATTCTTTTATGAAAGGGTCCGAAAAATTACGTCTAGATGAATTGCTTGTAAGGAAAGGTCATTGCTCAAGTCGAAATCAAGCAAAAGCAATGATCATGGCCGGAAAGGTTCGAGTGGGAACGGAGATTTTTGATAAACCCGGCAAGACCATATCAATGGATACAGAAATTTTCCTTCAACAAGCGATGCCTTATGTTGGCAGAGGTGGCTTAAAAATGAAAAACTTCATCGAAGACTCGAAAATTGAGATACCAGCGGAACCAATTCTTGATCTAGGGGCATCTACTGGGGGGTTTACCGATTATCTTCTTCAATCGGGTGCATCCCAAGCAACATGCGTGGACGTTGGACACGGACAACTTCACTACAAACTCAGAACGGATTCAAGAGTATGCAATCTGGAGAAAACAAATCTTCGAAACCTAGAACCGGAAAACATAAAAGGAAGTCCATTCTCTCTTGTGGTCATGGATTTATCATTCATCTCGCTTACCAAGGTTTTACATAAAGCTTGGGAGTTCGTTCGTTGCGGAGGAACCCTTATTGCCCTAGTTAAACCCCAGTTCGAATGTCTTAAGGAAGAAGCGGACCGCGGACGTGGCGTGATTAAGGATCCCGAAATACAAAACAGAACATTGTCCGAAATAATTGAATTTTCCCTGTCCCATCTAAGCTCATCCTCATTGATTGCCCAACAGGAGGCATCCCCAAGAGGAACGGATGGAAATAGGGAATTCTTTTTGGCTTGGCGAAAAAACCTAGAGGACTAGTCCTGTTTCGCCAACTCACGATCCCCCATGGACTTCAATAATTGATCGCGTGCCCTCTCTGCCTTGGCAAGTTCAAGATCTGAACCGCGCTGATTCAATTCCTCTGAAGATGGATTCAAATCAACCAATGAATAAACTTTCCGCAAGCGGACAAAAACCGCTTGTTCCGTAGTTCTCTCAAGCTCGCTCCATACGCTATCCGCTTCGAGTTCCGAACAAGCCTCGGCTAATCTAACCGCCAAACTTCTTTCTTTATTCAATTCTGCCTGGACATCTCTCAACCCATCGATTTGCTCATCAAGTACTTTCTTTCTCGCCAAGTCGACATCGGTCGCATTCGAATCACGTTCCAAGGAGGAGATCTCTTCTCTTTCGCCTTGCAGGTCTCCCAGTTCAGCAGATAATTTTCTGGATCGGGAATCATATGAGGAACGAACACTTTGAGCTCCCTTTCTGGAGATAGAAATTTCGGTCACCTTTAAGTTATCTGTGGCATTACCATCAGAGAGCCCAGCAAAATATTGATCGGAAGCATCAGCAAAAGAATCCGCTTTTTGGTCATCAGCATACTCCCTGTAGAGATCCGCAAAGGATGCACTTGCATAAGTACCAGATGACTTCTTCGTTTTTTGGTCCAGTATGAACACAACAAAGCCATTCCTTGACTTACGAATAGAGCGAGTAAAGAAAAGTTTTTCGTTCAGTGCTTGCACCTCGGAAAGGGGTTCGCGATTCGCTCTTCTCTCACTTTCCCGAGTCTCTAAGCCCAAAATTCTCCCCTGCAAGGTTAGATCCTTATCTGAAAAAGAAACCTTGGAAAGACTGATATTCTTGTCTTCGAGAAGTTTAGCCAGTTCAGTTGAATTTCTTCTCTTCTGGTAGGTATCATACTTGTTTCGCAAACGATCCCCCAGTTGATTAATGTCATCGAGAAACTCTAAAGCCTTTTCCTTGGCTAGATCCTCTGCATCTCTCTCTGCGTCGATCCGATCCCCTTCGATAATTCGACTGCGGACTTGATCTTTTACTTGTTCGAAAGTTACGAGAATTTCGGAAGATTCATTTGATTCATTCGAATCGACGGAAAGTGGTGACGAGGAAACCAAATCCAATGACTCATTGGCATCAACTGCCCCAACTGGTCCACGGGCTCCTTTCTCAGTTTCCGATTGATTGCCGTCACTGGGTGCAGGAGCGGGAGGATCAAAAGACAAGCGATTTCGTTCAAAATAGGAACGCATTCTAGCCTCATCCGGTTCGGGTGGAGTGGTGAGAAATAATTTTGGTGAGAAGGTAACGGCAGTCGCAAAGGTTTTGGCCGGGTTGGCGAAAAGATCATCATCTTTTCTTGATTCATGAAAAGCGATCAAATCTTCCTCGATCAGATTTGCCACTTGAATAGCACTTGAAGGACTTGTTAATTGAGGTCGTACCCTAGGTAAAGTCTGACGATTTGGAGTAATCAAAATCGTACCCTGTTCACCTTGGTTAGCATTGAAACCGAAAGAGGCTGATTCGACGGTTTCAAGAAAACCATTTATGGTATCACCCAGAGAATCTCCCACTTGGCAAAAAAGGTTGGTTCCGTTTTTGTCCTGTGGCACATCCGTAAAGATTATTGTCTTTATATTACCACCGTAAGAGATGGAAACTTCATCCCCCACTTTGGGGTTCTCCTTAAATGAAACACTGTAAATCTCAGGATCTGTAAGATTTAAATCAACTGCCTCCAGCGAAACAAGATCCGCATCCCATGCGAAGGAAGATGCAACGAGGTCGAGTTTGGCTTCTTCTTCAAGGGCAAAAGCACCGGCACTGAATATACGATCGACTTCATTGGCCCGGAAATGAGAAAAGAGAATACTTTCCACACTTCTACCGGAAAAACCATTTCTCTGGCCAACAAAGCTTAAGGCTCTTGTTCGATTCTCCTCACTTCCTAGGGAAGGGTCCATCCGCTTTACGTAATCCAAAAAATAATCGTTGATCCGAGGATCATTAAGATACAGGGGAAGCAAATTCCAGCGATCTGCCAAATGATCCATAATAATTTTTGCCCGAATTGAGGACTGAGAAAACTCATAATCCGCAAAACCTGAACGAGCAATTTCTCGAATCTTCAAAGATTTTGGAAAGTTGGGCCAGGATTGCATATATCCAAATAATCTTTGCAATGCCTCTTGGTCTATGTTTTCACGACCGGCTCGAAATGCTGCTTGAATCTGAGATTGCATATTTTCGACATACTGACGATCTGCTTTCTCCATGGCTTCGGCAGACGGCTCTATAATGGCTCCAAACCGAGAAGCTACCCGGTTAGTGGCAGAGAGCTGGCGGTTTTGATCAGGGTCATTCAAGTCGACACCATAGAATTCCTTTTTTTGCCTATTGGGGTCAGGGAAAAAGTCAAAAATGGAGGTTCCTTGCGACAAATAAAGCACAAAGGAAATGATGACGACTACCAGAAGGAGAATGAAGACAAATTTCCCCTTCTTGGAGATGAAGTTTTGCAGAGCGGTAATCATGACAAATCGTAATGAAAAAAGGGTACAATCATGTTCAGTGGGTAGATGAAGTCAAACATCGACTTATCTGAAAGAAAATCAGTTCTTTGTTGAGCTCGATGGTTTAAGTCTAGGTTTATCCTTAAATTGAAGAGAACTCATCCAGCTCTGTCGCTTGCTTCCATCTTTTTTGTTAAATGGACGGAGAATGATCATCTTTTCCAATTCTAATTCACCTGGATACTTCTCAGACCAACGCAAAAAATACTTGTAGTTCTCTTCATCCTTTTCCTGGTTCCCCTGATTATCGATCTCGTTCATGCGAACGCTCAAAACCCAATAACCTCCTTGCCAAAAAGATTCCCCGGAATATGCGACTCCTGCACTACCCAAAACACGCACTTTCCCATCATCTGAAAAAATGATGTTTATAGGATAGGAAGTTTTTCTGGAAAGCCCTTCATTACGCATCATCAGAATGGGAGAACCATCGTCGTTACTCAAGCCCCCTTCCGTTTGAAAAGCGTAACGCAGTCCTCTCTTAATCAGAAAATAGGTGGACGGTTGCTTCCCGTCGTCAAATTCTATCTCCCGTTCGCCATCGCCGACGATCCATGTTCCCGTTCTCATCACCTCTTCCCCATTAGGATCAGCGAATCGCAATTCGGATATGTTTTCACCGTTAACTTGCTTGAGGGTCAAAGACAGGTCCCAGGGAGCACCCCCGGTTATTACTTGTGCTTGAAAAACTTCATGAACCCAGTCTTGAATCTTACCCTTGAATGCTCCAACCGGCTGGTCATTTCCGCAGGAAGAAAAGAATAAAAGGGAAATCGATAAAAATATAAGCTTGTAGACCAGATGATGCATCTTGCGATCCAATATTGAGTTCATTTGGTAAAAATTCAATCATTTCCACCCGCTTCCTCAAGAAGCCTCCCAAGAGCCCGATGATAAATAAATGCCGCAAGAAGGAAACCGACGCAGAAAAAAAGAGCCCAAATCGATCCGGATTTATTTACTCGCAAAAAGGTTAATTCGGCAGATTCGAGCTTCTCTCCACGAGAAAATCTTTGCTTGGGATATAAACGTGGAGGAGATTCTCCTTCTCTACCCGGAAGAAAAGTTCCTGTCTTATCAACTCTACGAGTGAGAAGAAGGACATCCCGACTTCGGTCATAGGATATAAAATCCGTCCAGTTGTGATAATCCTCCGATGAGGTCTTTCCTTGTCCAATAAATTGCCACAACTTCTTGTCACTTTTCTCATCATCTGGTTTCTTAAACTTTCGAAAATTCAGCTTGAAAAGACCATCCTGTTTTTCCCAGGAACCCACAACATCCTGACCGCCTCCACCATCGTCATCGTAGGCAGCCGGCACAATCCCCCACGCCTGCCCACCCCAGAGACCTGCCCCCAACTGGTAGCTATCCAATACCCCATCCATTTTATATTCAGTCCAAGGGGAAGGAAAAAAGAACAGATAGATTGAGCTAATCAAGAAGACAGTTAGGGAAATCAGCCCCGCAAACGCTGTCATATTGCGCCGAAACTGCAAGGAACTCCGTTTCTCGGATAAAGCCCACTCCCTTTCTCTTTTGATTCGGATCTCTTCCGGATCTATTTTCGAATCTTCCAGTCGGGAAGGAGAAACAATGCCATATTCACTGATATCCCCCACCCCAGGCATCGCTTCCATGGAATGAGCCACCGATCGAAATTCTCGCAAGGAACATGCTTGCTCCGCCCACACCAACCATTCATCCCAGTTCCCTGATTCATTTCCTACTTTTTCAACGATCCATCGGACTATCGTGCCCAAGGCAAAAATGTCTTTATCTTCCTCATTTGCTTCCTCCGGAATATTCTCCGCAGGTTTGAACCTGTCCCCTTCAGCTAAAGATTCCTGTGCTTCCAAGGTCATTGAAATAACTTCCGCTTCTCCATCTAATTCTGCAATTTTTCTTGAAAAGCTACTTATGCGCATCAAGCCAAACTCGGTAATCCAAGCATCCCCATTAGGCTTAACCAGAATATTACTTGGCTTTAGGTTGCCATGAAGGAAACCTGCCAAGTGAGCTCTGTGTAAGCCCCTATGAAGTTCAATCATAATTTGAAGAACGACTTCTTGCCTAATTGCCGCCGGATTATACTCGATCCAATCCGAGAGTGTACGCAATTTTACTGATTCCGTGTTACCGGACTCTTCCTCTCCAGATGATTCAACTTGAAACTCAACCCCCTCAAAAAGACTGTAGGAAATCCAATGTTTCCATTTCATTACCCCAAAATTTAAAATAGGCCAAATTCCCGCTCCTTCCAATTGCTGAAGAGCCTGACACTCCTGATGAAAATAATCTCCAAATCCCTTCCTCTCCGAGATTTCCCGCGGCAACAATTTGACATAGCGAGTTTCTCCCTTCTCGTCACCCTCAGTAAGCTCACATTCATAACTTTGTCCGCAAGAACCATCGCTCAACCACCGGCTGACTCGATTTGGACCAATGCGCGTACCTGAGGAAAGCATGATAATTCAGCCTGTCATTTACACACTCATCCCCATTTGAGCTTATTTCGCAATACGCGAAAATGTGAATGGTCTCCTTCCTCCAATAAGGGAAAGGACATATCGGCAACCGATACTTGTACAGGAAAATCAATGCCTTTCTCCAATGCGGGCTGACCATCAGCAAAAACCATCGGTTCCTCGCAACCACTCACCGGGCTTACGGACAGGGATACACCAGCTGGAAAAACCACACTTCGACTTGTCAGGGTATGAGCTGAAATAGGAGTCATCAGCATTACATCCGCATCCGGATGTACAATCGGACCACCTGCCGCCAAGTTGTAAGCGGTTGAACCAGTGGGCGTGGAAAATACAATACCATCACAAGCATAATCCGCCACCCGTTCTCCACCTGCACTAACCGAAAATCTGGACAAGCGACCGTTCGCTCCACTTTTGATAACCAAATCATTGAGTGCGTTCAGAGGAGAATCATCCGCTTGATTAAAGGCAAGCATACTTCTCCTTTTCACAAGATAATTACCCTGAAAAATTGACGGCATTTTCTTCTCCAATTCTTCCGGGGAAAAAGTAGCCAGAAAGCCTAACTGTCCATGCCGAACCCCCGCAACAGGAACATCATAACGAACCGCTTCCTTCATTAAGTTAAGCAAGGTACCATCCCCACCAACCACAAAACAAGCATCCACCCCTTCAAGCAATCCATCTGGAGGAGGGAATTCCATCGTTTGAGCAACCTCCAACCCTTCCGTCCGTGCCAATTGGGCAAGCTGGTTGGTTATTTCAGCAGCACCTTCCTTGGTGGCATTTCCTACGATTGCAATCCTTTGCAAGGGTTTCATTTATTTTTTCAATGGGATAATTTAGGGACTTACAATAAGTTAGCCAAAGGTTTGCCTATGGGTCAAGAATCGGAAATCCAATTCATTCGAACACTTGAAACAGGTTTTTCATCGGTTAAAAGCAATCGAGAACCCTCCGGAAGATGGTTACGAAACCATTTTCTTTGCTTAGCAGCTAATCGAGTAGTCGACAGATTGATCTGCTTGATCATTTCGTCCTTATCGATTTCGCCTTTCAAATGAGCGATCACCTCCCTGTAGCCCACCGCTTTTCGAGCAGTTGGATTTTCTTCAATGCCTCCTTGGATTAAGGAATTCACTTCCTCCAAAAAACCCATTTCAATCATTTGAAGAGTACGAAGCATAATTCGATCTTCCATAATGTCCTTCTCTCTATCCAACCAGAGCACCCTCTTTCTCACCTCCGCATAGGGTTTGGGCAGGGAAGAAAACTCACGATTCAATTCAAGTAAGCTTTTACCCGAGCTCATACATCTTTCCAAGGCTTTGGCAACCCTCATTGGGTTGAACAAGTCCAAGTTACCCAGTCCATCAGGATTAAGAAGACGCAAACGATCCATCATTTGATCGATTCCTTGCAACCTAAGTGCTTCCACTTCAATCCGAATTTCCGGCTTTACGGAAACATCATCAATGACGGGTTCAAAAAAGGAATGTAGATAAAAACCACTTCCACCCACCACTAAAAGTTTTTTCCCACTAGCATGAATCTGAGAAACCACATCCCGTGCATATTCTACGAAACGGGAAATATCGAAACATTCGTTTACGGGAGATAAATCCAAGCCATAATGGCACACCTTCTGTCGATCGTCCAAACTGGGCTTGGAGGAACCAATGTCCATACCCTTGTAAAAAGCAACGGAATCACAGGACAAAATTTCCGCATCATTTTCTTGAGCCCAAGTAATCGCAAGTTCGGTTTTCCCCGATGCAGTGACTCCGGCCAAAAAAAAGAGTTCACCGGATGAATCGCTCATGTCAGGAAAATTCCTCCTACTTACTTTGGGACCAACCCCTCTCGCAAATCCATTACATTGTCACCAATCACCGCTGAAATCTGTGCAGGCTCCTCTAAATTAGAGGAAATACAATTGACTAGAGCACTTCCCACTACCACGCCATCTGCATGTTCAGCAACCTCTCGAACATGCTCAGCACTCGAAATCCCAAAACCAACCACCAATGGTAAATCAGTGTATCGACGAATCGTACTTACGCGCTCCCCCAAATCGCTCGCCAAATCGCTTCGTTCTCCAGTCACACCTTCCCTGGATACATAATACAAGAAACCACTGGCAGAGGATACAATCTTCGGAATCCTGCTTTCCGGGGTAGTTGGAGCGATAATAAAAATATTTCTCATATCCATTTGACGAGAAGCTTCGACCAATTCATCCGCCTCCTCTGGAGGTAGATCCAGAGTCAGAAATCCATCGACTCCAGCTTCCTTGGCAAGAGCAACATATTGATCTATCCCCTGAGAAAAAATTAAATTGTAATAGGTGTAGAAGACGATGGGGATTTCAGAAAATTTACGAATTTCCCGAACCAAGCGAAATACGTCCTTTTGGTCGCAACCGGCTTCCAGTGCTCGTTGAGCCGCCAATTGGTTGGTGAGTCCATCAGCCAAGGGATCTGAAAAAGGAACTCCCAGCTCGAGTATATCAGTGCCATTTTCGATCAGAGATTTACAGACTTCAAGGGAATGATCGAAGTCGGGATCGCAAGCACATACATAGCTAACGAATGCAGCCTGTCTTTTTTCCCGGCATTCAAAGAAAAGTTTCGCGATTCGATCCAGAGTCTCCATAAATGAAAAAAAATGAATCATTTCCAACCTAACGCCCCTTGGCAACGGTAAAGCAAACACCCAAAAAAATATCATTGTGATAATCCTGTATCGAATTCTATTTCCAATATTTTCGATCTTATCCTTCCCCTACTATTTTCGCCGAATGCTCAAGAGAGGGGGATATCAAAAAAAGATTTGGTATCGCTTGGGGCTTTGGCCTGCCTTACCTCCCAAAAAACCGAATATTAAGAGAATCTGGATTCAAGCCGTAAGCGTTGGTGAATTGTCTTCCATCGGAAAGTTACTCGAGGAAATACTCGAAGGAGCACAACATGAAATCGTTCTTAGTGGCACTACAAGCACCGGCCTCGAACTAGGAAATGAGAGATTTGGAGAACGGATCCTTGCTCATGGTCCATTCCCGTTGGACTGGTTCCCCTTCAGTGGAAGAGCATGGAAGAAAATTAATCCTGATTTAGCCATCCTTGTAGACAGCGAACTTTGGCCGGAACATTTCAGGCAGGCTTCAAAAAGGAATATTCCACTGATGGTCGTTAATGCGAGGTTATCGGATCGATCGTATTCCAGATTAAAATCTGTCCCATTCTTCTGGCCAGTACTGATTCCCCAAAATCTAAAAGTGATTTGTCCTTCCGAAAGACAAAGAAGCCGGTGGCAGGACATAGGTGTCGCAAGTGAAAACCTAAGCATCTCCGGGAATCTAAAAATCGATGCAAGTGATTTTGGAATTTTGCAAATTCACGAAAAGAACGAGCTTCGTTCAGAATTCGGATTTGATGAAGAATCAATCATACTGGCAGGGGTATCCACATGGCAGGAAGAAGAAAAAATGCTGATTAGCCTTACTCAAAGATTACGACTCGAGAATCTGGATCTTAGATTATTGCTCATTCCAAGACATGCGGAGCGGAGAATGGAAATAAGTAAAGTCCTTGAATCTTCCCCACTACCCTATCAAATGCGCACAAAATCAAAAAAAGCTCCTCCGGATAATGTGGTTTATCTTGCCGACACTACAGGAGAAATGACCGAGCTCCTACAAGTTGCAGATTTGGCTTTTCTCGGAAAAACTCTTCCACCGAATCAAGGAGGGCAAAATCCTATCGAACCAATCGCCCTTAGCATCCCTCTTGTAGTTGGACCAAATTATCAAAATTTTCGAGAAACCTGTGCCGACATGTTTGAACATGGATGCGCTCTAAGGTGTGCAGACCAAAGCGAGATCATTAAGAAAATCATTGCTCTGATTCAAAATCAAAAAAGCAGGGATCAAATGCAAGATGCATCCAAGAAATGGATGGATAAACAAGGATCACCCACTTCCTTCACTCTTGAAAAAATTCACTCCCTTTTATCTTGAGAGATAGCTCTCTTTAGGAATTTATTCGCTCATTGACCTAACCGCATAATTCCCTTATTGAGACTGAGTATCAATAAGCCTTAATTATGTACTTTACATCCATTTTTTCGAAAACACCTTTTCCACGCATGCTCGTACTCATGACTCTCTTTATTTTGGGTGGTTGTGGAGAAAGTGAAGTCGTAGCACCACCCACTTCCGTGCCTGACCAACTTAGTCTGCAGAAAGTCGTTATTGCACTCAAAGCCAATAAGAACCCCGCAAGCATGTTGGCAGAAAAAGCGGATCTGGAAGAATATCTTTCCGGAAAACTTGAACGAAAAGTCGAAGTAATCATCCCGACAGATTCAAGTGTTGTGGTCGAGTCCTTTCGAAACGGCACTCTCGACCTAGGATACCTCAGTTCCACTGATGCCGCCCGTAATCTTGCTCAAGACACAGCTGGTATTCTGCTTGTTCACCTCAAAAATGGCCAACCGCATTATCAAAGCGTTTGGCTTTGCAAAAAAGAAAAGAACTACGCCTCTATCACCGACCTTAAAGATAAACCCGTTGCCTTCGCAAGTCGTTCAAGTACATCGGGTTACCTGATCCCCACATGGGACTTATGCAAGAAAGGATTAGTTGGACCAAACATTGCTCTGACGGATTATTTTTCCCAAACGATCTATGGAACCGGATATGTTTCAGCCGTTGAGAAAGTTTTAAGCGGGGAAGTCGAGGCAGCCGCAGTGAGTGATTATGTCTTCAAGGGCGACAATAAATACCTGACAGATGCACAAAAGGCACAACTCAAGGTAGTTCAGGAACAGGGACCTGTTCCCGCTCATACACTCTGTATTCGTTCGACTGTTTCTAAACCGGATCGTAAACTTTTACAAGAGGCTCTACTGGAAATGAATCAGGACAATCCTGAACTCAGGGACAGGATATTTAATGGCGAGCTAATTGTGGTCGACGAAACAAAACATCTGGCAGTCACTCGTGCCGCAATCGAAGCACAAAAGACCCTCAAACCATAAAGCGATCTTGGGCTTCCTCAATCGCCAAAACCCTTGAAGGATTCCCCAGAATCTCCATTAATCGAAGTCGAGGATTTGGGCCTTCGGGTGGAAAACCGCTGGTTGGTAAGAAAATTGAATTTCGCCATCGGAGCCGGTGAATTCTTCGCATTAGTAGGCAATTCCGGCAGCGGCAAAAGCACCTTACTCAAAACTCTTGCTGGAATAAGAAAACCTGAAGAAGGCAGCGTCCGCGTAAATTCGCCCACAACCCTTCCAATTGGCATGATTTTCCAGGATCTTCAACTTGCTGATGGAGCGAGTGCCTTAAAAAATGCCCTTAGCGGAAGCCTTGGCCGACACTCATTCCTATCCACTTTGTTTGGCTTTCCAAAGTATGAATTAGAGGAAGCCAACAAGCTTATGCATACCTTGGGACTTAGTGGAAAAAGTAAGCAATGGACATCCACACTTTCCAGGGGAGAGCGACAAAGACTTGCGATCGTAAGAAGCCTCATCGCACACCCCTCCATTTTGCTGGCTGATGAACCCGTTGCCAGTCTTGATCAAGATTGGGCAGAGCAAACTTTGCAACTAATCAAGGATCGCCAAGGTCATCAAAACGGATGTGTTGTCTGCTCCCTTCACGACCTGGACCAAGTTGAAGATCACGACAACCAAGTACTGCAGCTTAATGAGGAGGAACCTGAGAAATGGAGCCTCATTGCCCAAGAAAGAAATACACCTTGAAGACCGAGAACCCACAGATTGCCTGGCATAGTCGATTTGATCTTCAAGGAATCACTTTCTTTCTTTTCATCATCCTTACCTTTAGTTCACTTCCGGCACTCGAAGGATCGGGGCGGGATCTTGATTACTGGGGGAATATTAAGCGTTTTGCTGGTCAATTCTTCCCTCCGGACTGGTCGATTTTGAATCAAACTGTTGGAGGGATTTGGGAAACCATTCAAATTGCAGCTTTGTCCACTGGATTTGCCACAATCATTTCCATCGTTTTATCTTTTGGGGCCGCACGCACAATTTCGCCTCTTTGGATCGTCATGCCCACTCGGATGTTGCTCAACGTAATTCGTACGATCCCCAGCTTACTCTGGGCAATCCTCGCCGTGGTACTTGTGGGATCCAATTCTCTTGCCGGAGTGATCGCCCTCAGCTTTTACAGTACCGGATACCTAGCCAAGTTTTTTAGCGAAGCTTTCGAATCCGCCGATCTTAAAGGACAGGAAGCCCTTCTAAACCTAGGTGCAGGTAGAATCCAAGCTTTTCAATATGGTCTCTGGCCCAACCTACGACCGATCATCTGGAGCCATTGCTTATGGATGCTCGAATACAATGTGAGATCTGCCAGTATAATTGGTTATGTGGGTGCGGGAGGAATTGGATTACACCTGAAGCTCTATGCAGAATCTGCAGATAGCTGGAACAAATTCTCGATGGTTTTGCTATGCATGCTTTTGATTGTATCGATACTCGATCTTATCGGTGAGAAAGTAAGAAAATCAATTCGGGAAAAACTCGAAGGCCAAGCTTCACAAAAAGATTCCTAAACCAGTATTGGTGCGGAATCTTTGGGCATTAAATTTCTTCTATTGCTCGACTCCTTCTCTGGAGAATTCCTTAACCGGGTACAAAGGTTTTCCATCTGCATACTCGACTTCGGAAATCAAATGCCCTTTTTCATTCCACGAATAAGTCTTCCCATGTAAATTTCCCATAAGATAATGAGTCTCGTGACTCTTGAACCCATTCTCTCCCCACCAGGTTTCGGCTCCATTTTTTACTCCATTCTCATAGACAATCGATTGGGCCTGAACACCGTTCCGGTGATAGTTCGCAAATTCCCCGTCCAATCTACCTTCCTTATAACTCCTACGGCTTTGTAGATATCCGTCTTCATCAAAAATCCGCACCGATCCATTCAAGAATTCTCCCGTTGATAAATCAAGGGTTTGTTTATCGCTATTGATTGTGCGCCATTTCTCCCATTCCGCAATCGTTCCCGAAAAGAGTGAAGAATCACCAGCTGAAGGCGAAAGTCTTCGCAGCTCAGGATCTAGTTGAGAATGGGGATTATCTTGATGCTCCTCAAATTCGACTTCCTCATAATCATACCCCCATCCCTGAGAAACCTTAGTCAGATTTCCCTCCTTATTCCACCAGTAAGCTCTGCCTCTTCTAAATCCATCTTCATATCTCGCATAGAACTCTAGTTCTCCGGATAAATAATGCCGATAGATTTTCCCATCAAAAGGCATGCCATCTTGAGCATATCGTAAACGACCCTTGCTTACAGGAACCAAGCCGGAATCATTTTCGTCCCGTTTTATTTCATATTCAGGACCGGCTCCAGGAGGAATTTCCCGTAAAACCTCTACATTTTCAAAGAGCTCACGAAATTGCCGCTGGTATGCAAACTTTGAACCTGCCCAATCTCCTTTTGTTTGTGGATCCCCAGGTAGTCTTGGGGCATCAGGTCCCGTAAGCGAAAGTGAGTTTGCACTGGAATCCTCATCCTCTTTCTCAATCTCTACGGGCTCCTTGCTATCTCCACAGGAAAACAAAAAAAACACAAGAAACTGGGCGAAGAGTAGTCTGGCAATCATAGGAAAGAAAGAATGGGCTTTATTGGAAACTGTAACTTAAAATGATCCTAAACTCTAATTTTGCTACTCGTCAAGCGAGACGAGAAAGTCATGCCCTTACTGCTCCTTAAAAGTCTCCGCATATTCCTTCTGGGCCAACAAAGCCCCTGCATCATCCAAAGTGACAAGTGCCATACCTGCATCTTTGCATACATTAAGGACTTTCCCATAAGTAAAACGAACTTCACCTGATCGATTTCCAGTTAAAGAAACGGATACGCGCAGAGCAGCATCCTTGATGGACATTCCCTTGTTATCAATCAAGGCATTCCTCTGAGAAATCAAGGTAGTCAAACGATCAGCTAACCTAGTCATGTTTTCATCAGTTCCATCTTCAATTTGAGAACCTTGTAAAAATACTTGCCCGCCATCACTCATCGAGATCCTTATTAATTCCATAGCCAGGGAAGGTTGAGTAACCTGAGAACTATTTGCATCCAACTTCTCATCAGGTTTATCTTCCAGATTCAACGATTGATTATCTCCTAATTGATTCTCCACTTCTCCACAACCAGCCAAACCGAAAAGCAAAAGAAAAAAACCTACGGATAAGACTCCTCTAGCACAAAATGAAGTGATACAGATACCTTCGTCAAAATTTGCTTTAGATCCAAGGAAATATTTCATCATGCAATCTTCTGCTCTCCTAACTCATGAGTCAAACCCATACCCAAGTTCATACTTTTACAAAACTTAAAATAAAGAATAACTCAATGGGGTCATTTTGTCCCTACCCGATCACCGCTATGAATAAAAGTGTGCCATCCTGCCAAACAACACGGCCTTTATATTTCATAAAGCATTGACTATCAATACTATTAATTTGGTATAAGATGTGCAAAATACAGGTCCTAAATAACCCATAACAAAGGAAATAATATGAAATTAAACGAAAAATATGAGGTCAGTCCGTTCGGAAATGCTTTCGATTCCTTGTTTTCACTGCTTACGCGAGGCGGACCCTTTACTAATGAAATACATCCATCTGAAACAATTGGATCCACTCACTATGGTCCGGTTCGCTACAAGGATGAAGGAACGCAAACTAGGATTGAGTTTCTACTCCCCGGGTGGAAAAAATCAGACTTATCTCTATCCCTTGAGGGTAACCAACTTAAATTGTCTGGCAAAAAAACCAAGGGAAAGGAAGCGGATGGTTTATTCCAGGCAAACGACTTGAATCTGGAAGTCTCGCTTCCCGAGCATCTCTTAACGGAAAAAGCTACGGCAAAACTTGAGGAAGGCGTATTGAAGGTAATTATTCCAAGCGTTAAGCAAGTAGCGCCCAAAAGCATTAAAATCGGATAAACTGACTCATTCAAAAAATACAAAAACCCGTTTTCGCAAGGAAGCGGGTTTTTTATTGCATTCATCAAAGAATCAAAAACCAAACACTTTAGGTATTGGATTGATTTAGTTACTCCATATTCTCGAATACAAATCAATTTTTTATGACACCGGCTTTTCAAAGAGCGTCTCCATTTTCATACCTTCCATTCAATGCAGGACATAAAGCTCTATTTCCATGCCTCTTCTTTTTGTTTCTTTTTTCATTCCCCATAGTTCAAGCAACTGAACCAGAGGATATTCTGGTCGAGTCCTTCCGGGACACTATTCACCAATACGAAAACACATCCCCTCGCGATCCCTTTACCTCTCGGATATCAACTATCCAAAAAGACCTGTCCACCCTTCCTAAATTAAGCGAGAAACAATTCCTTTCCATTCTTCTAAGAAGATTAAATATACCTGTGGAATCCCAGATATTGGTATTTTCCACCACGAGTTTACAACTAAGCAAAATTTCACCTCGCAATCCAAGGGCCATCTATTTTTCCAACGATGTCTATGTTGGCTACATACCCGGTGGAATGCTCGAAATTATTGGTATCGACCCCGAACTTGGAGCCATTCCTTACCTACTCCCCTTCCCCTCCACCAACCAATCAAAAATTGAAGTCATTCGATCCGGAAAATGTATGCGTTGCCACGCATCTCCAGATATTGGAGGTGCTCCCGGTCTACTCCTTCGCTCCGTAGTTCCCGGATCAGGCGGAGGCTCCCTCGACTCGATGGATGGATTTTACAACGGACATTCCATGCCGTATGCCAAACGTTTCGGAGGTTGGTTTATAACCAATGCAAAACCCTTTCATTCTTCCTGGGCTAATGCTTTAGGGGTTATGAAATTCGGAGAAATCGATAAATACCCCCTATCCGTGAACCAATCATTCGACTGGTCGAAATTTCCCACCCAAAACAGTGATGCACTCGCGCACATTGTTCTCCAGCATCAAGTCGGATTCGTTAACCGATGTGCCAAGGTTTCATATCTTTGGAGAGAAAATGAGAAAGCCTCAACTGACTATCCCCCCATCTTCGATATTCTGGAACAAGATTTAGTTAATTATATCCTCTTTCTCGATGAACCCGAATTACCCGAATCCTTATCTCCCCATTCCCCTTTCGCCAAAGCTTTTATGAATACGAAATTCCCGTTGAGAAAACTTGACCTAGACAAACGAATCTTTTCCCTGCGTTGCAGCTTCATGATCCAGAGCCAAGCCTTTTCGGGCTTACCTAAAGTTTTCCAAAATCGACTTCTCCATAAATTGAAATCCATCCTTATGACGGATTCCAAAACCAAAGATGAAAAATTTGCTTACTTATCTCTGGAAGAGAAAAGATCCATTCACCAAATTCTCGAAACAACTCTCGAAGCCTATTAAACAAAAAAGGGCATCCCTTCGGATGCCCTTTTTATAAAGTCGAAAACTCTAGGAGTTATTTCTTTGCCACTTCAGCACCGGCTTTCTTCCATCCGGAAATTCCTGCGGACAAATGCTTAACATTCTTATATCCAAGCTTAGCGGCTGCATCAGCGCCTCTCTTGTAAGCTCGGCATCCTGGACCTCCGCAATAAGATACAACGAGTGTACTTTTATCCTTGGGAAGAAGTTTGGCCAACTCTTTTCCGCTGGAGGAGAAATCAATCGCAGTAGGAATATGTCCACGAGCGAAAGATTTGGCTCCATTCACATCGATCACCGCCACCTTGCCTTTTTTAATCGCGGACTGCAATTCCTTGACGCTGATATCTGGATATTCTCCGGCAAACAAACCAAGAGCCATGAAGGGTAGTGTAAAGAATAGTAATTTTTTC